>NZ_JBIUXR010000025.1:0-97240 GCF_044744085.1 Streptomyces sp. NPDC087428 | reverse complement strand
ACTGCAGGGGGGACCCTGTGGGAGAGTAGGACGCCGCCGAACTCCTTTTATAGTTAAGCCCCGTGCCCTTGTGGCACGGGGCTTTTCTGCGTTCCGGGGCTTTCTCGGTACCCCTGTGTACCCGCCGGCCACCCCTGAGGGTAGGGTCAGGGGGCATCATTGGCACGTTCTTCACAGGAGGCCCCCGGGTGGAGGTCCAGGAGACCCGCGTTCAGACGAACCGGGTACTCACCATCCCCAACATCCTCAGCATGGCTCGCCTCGTCGGCGTGCCTGTCTTCCTGTGGCTGATTCTCCGTCCTGAGTTCGGCGGGCCCAAGAGCGACGGCTGGGCGCTGCTGGTGCTGATGTTCAGCGGCGTCAGCGACTACCTTGATGGAAAGCTCGCGCGTCGTTGGAACCAGATCAGCAGCCTCGGACGGCTGCTCGACCCGGCCGCCGACCGTCTTTACATCCTTTCGACCCTTGTCGGACTGACCTGGCGGGAGATCCTCCCGCTCTGGCTCACCGCAGCTCTTCTCGCTCGCGAGCTCATGCTTCTCGTGATGGTGGGAATCCTGCGCCGTCACGGCTATCCACCGCCCCAGGTGAACTTCCTGGGCAAGGCGGCCACGTTCAATCTGATGTACGCGTTTCCCTTGTTGCTGCTCAGCGACGGAGGTGGTTGGCTGGCATCACTGGCCACTGTTTTCGGCTGGGCGTTCGCAGTATGGGGTACAACGCTCTACTGGTGGGCAGGGATCCTCTACGTGGTTCAGGTCCGCCGGCTTGTCAAGGCGGATGCAGTAGCCGATTGAGCCTGTTGATGCGGTGCCGCGCAGCGTGGCCGGCCCGCGGCTGATGACACAGATGCTGCCCTGACGGGCGAAGTCGGCTAGACCGTCGTCTCTTCGAGGAGGACGTTTCCGACATGAAGGCCGTCGTGATGGCAGGTGGTGAAGGCACTCGCCTTCGCCCCATGACCTCAAGCATGCCCAAGCCGCTCCTGCCCGTAGCCAATCGGCCGATCATGGAGCATGTGCTTCGGCTGCTGAAGAGGCACGGGCTCAATGAGACGGTGGTGACCGTCCAGTTTCTCGCGTCTCTGGTGAAGAACTACTTCGGAGACGGCGAAGAGCTCGGGATGGAGCTCACTTATGCCAACGAGGAGAAACCGCTCGGCACCGCGGGCAGCGTGAAGAACGCCGAAGAGGCACTGAAGGACGACACCTTCCTTGTCATTTCCGGCGACGCGCTCACCGACTTCGACCTCACCGACCTCATCGCCTTCCACAAGGAAAAGGGCGGCCTGGTCACGGTCTGTCTCACCCGGGTCCCGAACCCCCTGGAATTCGGGATCACGATCGTGGACGAAGCGGGCCAGGTCGAGCGGTTCCTGGAGAAGCCCACCTGGGGGCAGGTCTTCTCGGACACCGTCAACACGGGCATCTACGTGATGGAGCCCGAGGTCTTCAACTACGTCGAGGCCGATGTCTCCGTGGACTGGTCCGGAGACGTCTTCCCACAGCTCATGAAGGAAGGCAAGCCCATCTACGGCTATGTCGCCGAGGGCTACTGGGAGGACGTGGGGACGCACGAGAGCTACGTCAAGGCCCAGGCCGACGTCCTCGAGCGCAAGGTCGACGTGGAGATCGACGGCTTCGAGATCTCGCCCGGTGTATGGGTGGCCGAAGGCGCCGAGGTACATCCCGACGCGGTACTCCGGGGGCCCCTGTACATCGGCGACTACGCCAAGGTCGAGGCCGGCGTCGAGATCCGGGAACACACGGTCATCGGGTCGAACGTCGTCGTGAAGAGCGGGGCGTTCCTGCACAAGGCCGTGGTGCACGACAACGTGTACATCGGCGATCACAGCAATCTGCGTGGCTGCGTGATCGGCAAGAACACCGACATCATGCGTGCCGCACGCATCGAGGACGGCGCCGTCATCGGCGATGAATGCCTCGTCGGCGAAGAATCGATCATTCAGGGCAACGTCCGCGTCTACCCCTTCAAGACCATTGAGGCCGGCGCCTTCGTCAACACCTCGGTGATCTGGGAGTCGCGCGGACAGGCCCACCTCTTCGGGGCGCGCGGTGTCTCCGGGATCCTGAACGTCGAGATCACGCCGGAACTGGCCGTCAGGCTGGCCGGTGCGTACGCCACGACCCTGAAGAAGGGCGCAACGGTCACCACCGCACGTGACCACTCCCGTGGTGCCCGAGCGCTGAAACGTGCGGTGATCTCCGCGCTCCAGGCCAGCGCCATCGATGTCCGCGACCTCGAGAACGTACCGCTGCCCGTCGCGCGCCAGCAGACCGCACGCGGCAGTGCCGGCGGCATCATGATCAGGACGTCGCCGGGTGTCCCCGACTCCGTCGACATCATGTTCTTCGACGCCAGCGGTGCGGACCTCTCCCAGGCGCAGCAGCGGAAGCTGGACCGCGTCTACGCCCGGCAGGAATACCGTCGGGCCTTCCCCGGGGAGATCGGGGACCTGCATTTCCCGTCCAGTGTGTTCGACTCGTACACCGGATCGCTGCTGCGGAACGTGGACACCGCCGGAATCGCCGACGCCGGGCTGAAGGTCGTCGTCGACGCCTCCAACGGCAGCGCGGGACTTGTTCTGCCCAGCCTGCTGGGACGGCTCGGTGTGGACGCGCTGACCATCAACCCCGGCCTGGACGAATCACGTCCGACCGAGTCCGCCGAGACCCGGCGGTCCGGACTGGTGCGACTCGGCGAGATCGTCTCCTCGGCGAGGGCGGCCTTCGGCGTCCGGTTCGACCCGGTCGGTGAACGGCTCTCCCTGGTCGACGAGCGGGGGCGGATCATTGAGGACGACCGGGCCCTGCTGGTCATGCTCGACCTCGTCGCCGCCGAGCGGCGCAGCGGGCGGGTGGCGCTGCCGGTGACCACCACCCGCGTCGCCGAGCAGGTGGCCGCGTACCACGGCACCCAGGTCGAGTGGACGACGACATCGCCCGACGACCTGACCCGGGTCGGACGCGAGGAAGGAACCATCTTCGGTGGAGACGGGCGCGGCGGCTTCATCGTTCCGGAATTCAGCAGCGTCTTCGACGGCTCGGCCGCGTTCGTACGGCTGATCGGGCTGGTGGCGAGGACGCAGCTCACACTCAGCCAGATCGATGCGCGCATTCCGCGTGCCCATGTCCTGCGCCGTGATCTGGCCACCCCGTGGGCCGTCAAGGGGCTGGTGATGCGCCGGGTCGTCGAGGCCGCCGGAGACCGCGATGTCGATACGACGGACGGTGTGCGGGTCGTCGAGGCGGACGGACGCTGGGTGATGGTGCTGCCGGACCGGGCGGAAGCGGTCACCCATCTGTGGGCGGAAGGGCCGGACGACGCCTCGGCACAGGCCCTCCTGGACGAGTGGGCGGCGATCGTCGACAGCGCGGGCAACTGAGGCGCCCGGCCACCGCGGCGGCGGAGAGTCGCCGCCGCGGTGGCCGGACGGTCCGGGGTTCCCGCGGTGGGCCGGACCGCACCGGCCGGCGGCTCCCGGCGCATCGGTGGGGCCATTCGGCGGTAGCTGCTTCGACGTGCGACGATGTGCGGCATGTCGCAGCAGCCCCCCGATCGGAGTACGGCCTCGCCGCCCGCGCGCCCCGACGCGTCCATGTCGCTGCTGACCAATGTGATGGACCACAGCCTGGACGACGGGTACGCCGAGGCATCGGCTCGTCGCGAGGCCGACGGCCGGGCCGGTATGCCCCGCACCCTCAAGGCGAAGCTGGGCTTCGCGGCGTGCCTGGTGCTGGCCGCGCTCGTTGTCACTCTGGGCGCCGCGCAGGCACGGGTGGCGGCACCGGTCCTCGCCAAGGAACGCGAGGAACTGATCGACCGGATCGACTCGGAGACCGCCGCGACCGACACGCTTGAGGCACAGGTCGAGAAGGTCCGCGACGATGTCGGCAGGCGTCAGCGCAAGGCTCTGGAGAAGCACGGTGGGGACCAGACGGAGCTGGTGGCTCTGCTCTCCGGCGCGACGCCCGTGTACGGGCCCGGCGTGAAGCTGGTCGTCGACGACGCGAAGAACACCGACCAGGGCGGCGGCGGACCGCGTGAGACCAGCGGCTTCTCCGACACCGGACGGGTCAGGGACCGGGACCTGCAACGGGTCGTCAACGGCCTCTGGCAGTCCGGTGCGGAAGCGATCGCCATCAACGGGCAGCGTCTGACCGCCCTGTCGGCGATCCGCGCCGCGGGCGACGCCATACTGGTCGACAACAAACCGCTCGTGCCGCCGTACTCGGTGCTCGCGGTGGGGGACGGGAAGAAGCTCAGCGCTGCCTTCCGCAGCAGTGCCGACGGACAGTATCTGCAAGCGCTGAAGGACACCTTCGACATCAGGACCAGCATCTCCGTCCAGGAGAAGGTGAATCTCCCGGCCGCCCCGAGCCTGATCGTACGGACAGCAGAGCCTTATAAGGCCGCAGACACCGGCAGTGGTGCGGCAGAAACAGGGAAGGGCACATCGTGATCGCCGTACTGGGCCTCGTCGTGGGAGTCGTGGTCGGACTGTTGGTCCGGCCCGAAGTGCCGGCGGTGGTCGAGCCCTATCTGCCGATCGCCGTCGTGGCCGCCCTCGATGCCGTCTTCGGCGGCCTGCGGGCCATGCTCGACGGCATCTTCGTCGACAAGGTCTTCGTGGTCTCGTTCCTCTCGAACGTGGTCGTGGCCGCCCTGATCGTCTTCCTGGGGGACAAGCTGGGCGTCGGTGCCCAGCTCTCCACCGGTGTGGTGGTCGTCCTCGGCATCCGGATCTTCTCGAACGCCGCCGCCATCCGCCGGCACGTCTTCCGGGCCTGAGGCCGATGAGCAACGACGAAGAATTCACCGGCGACCGGGAACACCCCGGGGAGCAGCCCGTGGACGCTCCCAAGGAGCTCACCGGACGCCAGCGGCTGATCGCCGGGCTGTGGCCGCCACGGGTCACCCGCGCCCAACTCATTGTCGCGGTGCTGCTGTTCGTCCTCGGTCTGGGGCTTGCCATCCAGGTGCGGTCCAACAGCGACAACAGCGCCCTGCGCGGCGCGCGCCAGGAGGACCTGGTCCGCATCCTCGACGAGGTGGACGACCGTTCACAGCGCCTGGAGGACGAGAAGCAGCGCCTTGAGGACCAGCGCACGGAGCTGGAGAACAGTTCCGACCAGGCGGAGGAAGCACGCAAGCAGACAGTCGAGAAGGAACGCCAACTCGGCATCCTCGCGGGCACCGTGGCCGCGCACGGACCCGGGATCACCCTCACGATCAACGACCCGGGCGGCGCGGTGGAGGCCGACAAGCTCCTCGACGCGCTTCAGGAGCTCCGGGCGGCCGGCGCCGAGGCGATCGAGGTCAACGGCGTGCGGGTGGTGGCCAATACATACTTCTCCGGTGACGGTGGCGCCATCAAGGTCGACGGGCGGAAGATTTCGGCTCCGTACGTGTTCAAGGTCATCGGCAAGCCGCAGGATCTGGAGCCGGCGCTGAACATCCCGGGCGGCGTGGTGCAGACGCTGGAGAAGGAGCAGGCCACCGTACATGTGTCGCAGGCTGACGACATTGTCGTGGACGCCTTGCGACCGGCGGAGCGGCCTGACTACGCTCGGTCGTCCGCCCAGTGAACCCGGGACGCGTGGGCGTCGGGGGACACGGGCAGAAGGTTGCGGGGGGTCGCCGCATCGTAATCGGGGCGCGTGGTGGAAACTGTCGAGTGGATACGGACGTTGTGAGGATGTCCGGGTCGGCAGGTGTGTTCATTCAGGGTTCGTCCTGCCCCACGGGCGGGTCTGTTTCGGTCAAGGGGAATCGCCCGTGAAGTTGTTTGGGAAGTTGTTCGGCAAGAGTGCACGCGACGAGGCTGCCCGCCATCGCGCGCCGCGCCATGGTCAAGCCGACGAGCAGGGCTCAGAGCGCCCGCTCTTCCGCGATGAGGTGGCAGGTTCGGGGGGTGACAATTCGGGCGCGTCGTCTGTTGACCCTGCCGGTCCCGGCCGCATAGGTTTCGGAGAACCTTCAACCTCAAGTACGGGTGGAGGGTTCACCCCGAGGCAGGAGGGCTCGTCCATGCCGGTCTGTACGAGGTGCGGCCACCGCAATGCCGAAGCCAGTCGTTTCTGCTCCAACTGCGGCGCGCCGCTGAGGGGCGGAATTCCCGAGCGTGCCTCGGAGACGACGTCGACCATCTCCATCTCGGGTCTTGAGGCCTACGAGGCGGAGGCGACCGGTCAGTCGTCCGCGCCGTCGCTCTCGCCCGAGGCGCAGGCCGCTGTGGACGCCCTGCCGCTCGGCTCGGCGCTCCTGGTGGTGCGGCGTGGTCCGAATTCGGGCAGCCGGTTCCTGCTGGACAGCGAGCTGACCACGGCCGGCCGCCACCCGCAGAGCGATATCTTCCTCGACGACGTGACGGTCTCGCGCCGTCACGTGGAGTTCCGCCGGAGTCCCGACGGCAGCTTCACGGTCGGGGACGTGGGCAGCCTCAACGGCACGTACGTCAATCGTGAGCGCATCGACTCCGTCGCGCTGTCCAACGGCGACGAAGTGCAGATCGGCAAGTACCGGCTGGTCTTCTACGCGAGCCAGCGGGCCATCTGACCCCGTCAGGGAAGGTCCATGCTGAGAACACCGACGGGCGGTGCCGGAAACGGCACCGCCACCGCCGACGACCGTCCGATGAGCATCGGCACGGTGCTCCTGCAACTGCGGGACGAGTTTCCCGAAGTCACCATCTCCAAGATCCGCTTCCTGGAGGCGGAGGGACTGGTCGAACCGCAGCGGACGCCCTCCGGCTACCGCAAGTTCCGGCCCGGCGACGTCGAGCGGCTCGCCCAGGTGCTGCGGATGCAGCGGGACCACTATCTTCCGCTGAAGGTCATCCGCGAGCACCTGGACGCCGTCGCCCGGGGCGAGCGGGTGGCCCTGCCGGCCCCGGACGGCGAGCGGGACCTCACCGACGGCAGCTGGACCGGTGGGACGGGCCGGGCCACGGCCGCCCGCATCGGCCGGGCCGAGCTTCTCGCTGCCGCAGAGGTCACCGAGAGCGACCTCGACGCGTGGGAGTCCTACGGTCTGGTCGTTCCGACGGCCGACGGCGGATACGACGCCGAGATGGTCACCGTCGCCAGGCTTGTGGCGGATCTGGGCCGATTCGGTCTGGAACCGCGGCATCTGCGCGCCATGCGGGCGGCCGCCGACCGGGAGGCCGGACTCATCGAACAGGTCGTCGCACCACTGCGCCGGCACCGGAATCCGCAGACCAGAGCCCATGCCGAGGCCACTGCGAAGGAGCTCGCGGAGCTCTCTGTACGGCTGCACTCGGCCCTCGTACAGACCGCGCTCCAGATCAGGCTCCATTGATCCTCGTGGGCCCCGACTACCCAAACCTGCCGAGCACGTCCTAGGGTTGCTGTGTGAACGAGCTCGACGTTGTGGGTGTCCGGGTGGAAATGCCCTCCAACCAACCGATCGTGCTCCTGCGTGAAGTGGGAGGCGACCGGTACCTCCCTATTTGGATCGGTCCTGGTGAGGCGACCGCGATCGCCTTCGCTCAGCAGGGCATGGCTCCGGCCAGGCCGCTGACCCATGACCTCTTCAAGGATGTGCTCGAGGCCGTGGGCCAGGAGCTCACCCAGGTCCGGATCACGGACCTGCGAGAAGGGGTCTTCTACGCGGAGCTGGTCTTCGCGAGCGGAGTCGAGGTGAGCGCGCGGCCGTCCGACGCCATAGCGCTCGCCCTGCGCACCGGCACGCCGATCTACGGCAGTGACGGGGTGCTCGACGACGCGGGAATCGCGATTCCCGACGAGCAGGAGGACGAGGTGGAGAAGTTCCGGGAGTTCCTCGATCAGATCTCGCCGGAGGACTTCGGCACGAACAGCCAGTGACGTCCCGAGGGGGCGCCGCCAGCGCATCCGACAAGCCTTTCCCGGTCGCGAGTCACGGGAAACCACCCTCAGGGTGATTATCACTCGGCGTGCCGAGTGTGGCGATCGTTGACGCACCCCGGGTGACTGCCTACCTTCGAGTGGGCAGGTCAAGGACGGAGGTCGGCGTGAGCAGCAGCGGCGACGGGGCGGCAGTGGATGGGCCGTATCCGCAGCAGGGGAGTACAGCCGACCAGACCATCAGGCAACCGGCAGCGCCGGCTGCGGTGGCGGGGGACGGCGTGGCATCGGCCAAGGACATCGGCTATCGCGGGCCGACGGCATGCGCGGCGGCGGGGATCACCTACCGCCAGCTCGACTACTGGGCTCGCACGGGCCTCGTCGAACCGAGCGTCCGTCCCGCATACGGATCGGGCACACAGCGGCTCTACAGCTTCCGGGACGTCGTCCTGCTGAAGATCGTGAAGCGCTTCCTCGACACCGGGGTGGCCCTCCAGAACATCCGCACCACGGTCCAGCACCTACGGGCCCGCGGTTTCCAGGACCTCGAACGCATGACGCTGATGAGCGACGGCGCGACCGTCTACGAGTGCTCCTCGCCCGCCGAGGTCGTGGAGCTGCTCCAAGGGGGCCAGGGCGTCTTCGGTATCGCCGTGGGAGTGGTCTGGCGGGACGTCGACGCCGCGCTGTCACAGCTGCACGGGGAGCGGGTGGACACCGGCGAGACGCTGATCGGGAACAATCCCGCCGACGAGCTCGCCCGACGGCGCAACCGGGCCGGCTGAGCCGGTGCGAGCCCGGCCGGGCCCGGGAATTCCCGGGCCCGCGGGCGGTTGCCGCCCGGCGATTGTCAGTGCCGTAGGGCAGCATCGACTGATGTGAGAGCCGCGCCGACCATCCTGCATCTGGACATGGATGCCTTCTACGCCTCTGCGGAGCAGGCGGCGAAGCCGAGTCTGCGTGGCAAACCCGTGGTGGTGGGCGGGCTGGGGCCCCGCGGGGTCGTCGCCACCGCCTCGTACGAGGCACGGCGTTTCGGAGTCCACTCGGCCATGCCGATGGCGCAGGCCAGGCGGCTCGCGCCGAACGCGGCCTATCTGGTGCCGCGCTTCGCGCTGTACCGGACCGTGAGCGATCAGGTCATGGAGCTGCTGGGCCGGCTGTCGCCGCTGGTGGAGCCATTGAGCCTGGACGAGGCCTTCGTCGACCTGGAGGCCGGCGGCACCGCGGACGACACGGCTTCCGCGCTGGCGATCGGTGAGCAGTTGCGGGAGGCGATCGAGGCGGTCACCGGGCTCAGCGGCTCCGTGGGCCTCGCGGGCTCCAAGATGCTGGCCAAGATCGCCTCGGAGGAGGCGAAGCCCGACGGGATCCTGCTCATAGCGCCGGGCACCGAGCGGGATCTGCTCGCGCCCATGCCGGTCCGCACGCTGCCCGGGGTCGGGCCGGCCACCGCGGACCATCTGCGGCGCGCCGGGATGACCACGGTGAGCGACCTGGCCGAGGCGGGCGAGGCGGAGCTCGTACGGCTGCTGGGCAAGGCGCACGGCGTCTCGCTGCACCGGATGGCGTCCGGCCAGGACGACCGGCCGGTCGTCGCCGAGCGCGACGCGAAATCGGTCTCGGTCGAGGACACCTTCGACACGGACCTGCACGACCGGGTCCGGGTGAGGAGCGAGGTGGAGCGGCTCGCGGACCGGTGCGTCCAGCGGCTGCGGGCGGCGGAGCGCTCGGGCCGGACCGTGGTGCTGAAGGTGCGGCGGTACGACTTCTCGACCCTGACCCGGTCCGAGACGCTGCGTGGCCCCACCGACGACCCCACGGTGGTCAGGGAGGCCGCAGCGCGGCTCCTGGAGGCCGTGGACACCACCGGGGGAGTGCGGCTGCTCGGAGTGGGCGTCACCGGGCTCGCCGACTACACCCAGGAGGACCTGTTCGCGCAGGCGGCCGGCGAGCGCACCGCCGCCGCGCTCGCCGCCGTCGGCCCCGCCGACAGCGCGGGGGGCGCAGTGGATGCCGGTACGGGCGGCCGGCGGCCGGAGCCCGATGAGCCGGAGCAGGAGAGCGCCGAGCAGCTCGCCGCCCGCCGCTGGCCGGCCGGACACGACGTACGGCACGACGTCCACGGCCACGGCTGGGTGCAGGGCAGCGGCGTCGGCCGGGTGACAGTGCGCTTCGAGGAGCCGGAATCGGCGCCCGGCCGGGTGCGTACGTTCCGTATCGACGATCCGGAACTCCAGCCGGCCGATCCGCTGCCGCTCGTGCGGGACCCGGCCGACTACTCTTCCTGGCCGGCCAGCCTGCCGAAGTCCCGGTCCGGGCCGGTCTCCTCGGGCAGGGAGTCCAGACCGTAGTGCCGGTAGAGCTGGAGTTCCTGTTCCGGCGAGAGATGCCGGCCGACGCCGAAGTCGGGTGCGTCCTTGATCAGTGCGCGGTCGAAGGGGACACGCAGTGTGTCCTCGACGAATTCGCTGGGTTCCAGCGGGACGAAGGCGTCGCGGCTGAACAGTCCGGTGCGTACGGCCGCCCACTCCGGCACACCGGTCGCGTCGTCGAGGTACACCTCGTCCACGGTTCCGATCTTGGTGCCCTCGCGGTCGAACGCCTTGCGGCCGATCAGGCTGCGCGGATCGATGTCGGTCTGCACGGTCCCTCCCACTGGTCGCGGCTACTCCACAGGAACCACAGAAGTGCAGATCCACGGGGTTGGCCACTCGAGAATTGCGCCGGGGACCCCGCTGGTAGGCTGAGAGCGGCTGCTTACCCCGTGCGGGAGAGTCCTCCGGAACGAATCCGGAGGCGCCGAAGGAGCAAATCCTCCCCGGAATCTCTCAGGCCCCCGTACCGCACGGACGAGGTCACTCTGGAAAGCAGGGCGGGTTCCGCACGGCCGTGTGCCGAGGTGGATCTCTCCCTCACCGACGGTGAAAGCCGGTGCGTGCAGTGGGCACCGGTGAAGCTCTCAGGTTGAGATGACAGAGGGGGAGGCCGTTCGGGCACCCCGCGCCGTGGTGCCCCTCGCAGGTCGTGACAGACCAGGAGGCCTCCACCATGACCCCCCGTCGCACTTCGCTCTCCCAGCTGGAACAGGGAATTCCGTTCGAGCAGCGTCATATCGGTCCCGACGCCGCGGCGCAGGCCAAGATGCTCGCCCAGGTCGGTTACGGCTCGCTCGACGAGCTGACCGCCGCCGCGGTGCCCGACGTCATCCGCAGCGCCGAGGCGCTTCAGCTGCCGGCGGCCCGTACCGAGGCCGAGGTGCTGGCCGAACTGCGTACGCTCGCCGACCGCAACCAGGTCCTGGCCCCGATGATCGGGCTCGGTTACTACGGCACGTTCACCCCGCCGGTGATCCTGCGCAACGTGATGGAGAACCCCGCCTGGTACACGGCCTACACGCCGTACCAGCCGGAGATCTCCCAGGGCCGCCTCGAAGCCCTCCTGAACTTCCAGACGATGGTCGCCGACCTGACCGGGCTGCCCACCTCCGGCGCCTCGCTGCTCGACGAGGGGACCGCCGCCGCCGAGGCGATGGCGCTGGCGCGGCGCGTCGGCAAGGTCAAGAAGGGCGTCTTCCTGGTCGACGAGGACGCACTCCCGCAGACCGTCGCCGTGATCCGGACCCGTGCAGAGCCGACCGGTGTCGAGGTCGTCGTCGCCGACCTCACCGACGGCATCCCGGCCGGGATCGCCGAGGGCGGCGTCTTCGGCGTGCTGCTGCAGTACCCGGGCGCCTCCGGAGCCGTACGCGACCTCAGGCCCGTCATCGAGCAGGCCCACGGGCTCGGCGCGATCGTCACCGTGGCCGCCGATCTGCTGGCGCTCACCCTGCTCACCTCGCCCGGTGAGCTGGGCGCGGACATCGCGGTCGGCACCACACAGCGCTTCGGTGTGCCGATGGGCTTCGGCGGACCGCACGCCGGCTTCATGGCCGTGCGCGAGAAGTTCGCGCGCAGCCTCCCCGGCCGCCTCGTCGGCGTCTCCGTGGACGCGGACGGCAACAAGGCCTACCGGCTGGCCCTCCAGACCCGCGAGCAGCACATCCGCCGCGAGAAGGCCACCAGCAACATCTGCACCGCTCAGGTGCTGCTCGCGGTGATGGCCGGTATGTACGCCGTCTACCACGGCCCGGAGGGGCTGCGGACGATCGCCCGGCGCACCCACCGCTACGCCGCGATCCTCGCCGAGGGCCTGCGCGCCGCCGGTGCCGACGTCGTGACCGGCTCGCACTTCGACACGCTCACCGTCCGGGTGCCCGGCAGGGCCGCCGAGGTCGTCGCCGACGCCCGCGAGCGCGGCGTGAACCTGCGGCTCGTCGACGCCGACCTCGTCTCGCTCGCCTGCGACGAGACCACCACCCGCACGGAGATCGCGTCCGTCTGGGCGGCCTTCGGTGCCACCGGTGACATCGACGCACTGGACGCCACGGCCGCGGAGGCGCTGCCCGAGCAGCTGCTGCGGACCGACTCCGTGCTCACCCACCCGGTCTTCCACCAGCACCGTTCCGAGACCGCGATGCTGCGCTACCTGCGCAGGCTCGCCGACCGCGACTACGCGCTGGACCGCGGCATGATCCCGCTCGGCTCCTGCACGATGAAGCTGAACGCGACGGCCGAGATGGAGTCGATCACCTGGCCCGAGTTCGGCGCGCTGCACCCCTTCGCGCCGGCCGAGCAGGCCCAGGGCTTCCTGACGCTCATCCGTGAGCTGGAGGAGCGTCTCGCCGAGGTCACCGGGTACGACGCGGTCTCCATCCAGCCGAACGCCGGCTCGCAGGGCGAGTTCGCCGGACTGCTGGCCGTCCGGGCGTACCACCGTGCCAACGGCGACGAGGGCCGGACCGTCTGTCTGATCCCGTCCTCCGCACACGGCACCAACGCGGCCAGTGCCGTGATGGCCGGTATGAGGGTCGTCGTGGTGAAGACCGCCGACGACGGTGAGGTCGACATCCAGGACCTCCGCGCCAAGATCGAGCAGCACCGCGACGAGCTCGCCGTGCTCATGATCACCTACCCGTCGACGCACGGTGTCTTCGAGGAGCACGTCGCGGACATCTGCGCCGAGGTGCACGACGCGGGCGGCCAGGTGTACGTCGACGGCGCCAACCTCAACGCGCTGGTCGGTCTCGCCAAGCCGGGCCACTTCGGCGGCGACGTCTCGCACCTGAACCTGCACAAGACCTTCTGCATCCCGCACGGCGGCGGCGGCCCCGGCGTCGGCCCGGTCGGTGTGCGCGCCCACCTGGCGCCGTACCTGCCCAACCACCCGTTGCAGCCCGCCGCCGGTCCGGAGACCGGGGTCGGCCCGATCTCGGCCGCTCCGTGGGGCTCGGCCGGCATCCTGCCGATCTCCTGGGCGTACGTACGCCTGATGGGCGGGGAGGGCCTGAAGCGCGCGACGCAGGTCGCCGTGCTCGCGGCCAACTACGTCGCCAAGCGGCTGGAACCGCACTACCCGATCCTGTACAACGGCCCGGCCGGACTGGTCGCGCACGAGTGCATTGTGGACCTGCGGCCGATCTCCAAGGCGACCGGAGTCAGTATCGACGACGTGGCCAAGCGGCTCATCGAC
This sequence comes from Streptomyces sp. NPDC087428, assembly GCF_044744085.1. Taxonomy (NCBI): domain Bacteria; kingdom Bacillati; phylum Actinomycetota; class Actinomycetes; order Kitasatosporales; family Streptomycetaceae; genus Streptomyces; species Streptomyces sp. NPDC087428. The sequence continues at coordinate 83,801 of NZ_JBIUXR010000025.1, read as the reverse complement.
TACGGATTCCACTCGCCGACCATGTCGTTCCCGGTCGCGGGCACGCTGATGATCGAACCGACCGAGAGCGAGGACCTCGCGGAGCTGGACCGCTTCTGCGACACGATGATCGCCATTCGCGGCGAGATCGAGAAGGTGGCCTCCGGCGAGTGGGGCGCGGACGACAACCCGCTGGGCAACGCCCCGCACACGGCGGCCGCGCTGGGCGGCGACTGGGCGCACGGCTACAGCCGTGAGGTGGCGGTCTTCCCGGCCGGAGTCACCGCCGCCGACAAGTACTGGCCGCCGGTGCGCCGGATCGACGGTGCGTTCGGTGACCGCAACCTCGTCTGCTCCTGCCCGCCGCTGGACGAGTACGACAACTGACGGGACCGACGGCACGTACGCTGTCGGGTGAGTCGGAACTGCGTCGGGGCCGGTTCGGAGATCTCTCCGGGCCGGCCCCTGTCCGTACCTGCCGCGGTCAGGCGGCCTTCATCACCCGGCCCGTTCCCAGCGGCCGGTGCGGCGCGATGATCTGCCCGTCCGGGAGCAGCTCACCGGTGTCCTCGAAGAGCAGGACGCCGTTGCACAGCAGGCTCCAGCCCTGTTCGGGATGGTGCGCCACCAGGCGGGCGGCTTCCCGGTCGGCTGAGTCGGCTGTGGGGCAGGGTGGCTGGTGCTGACACATGGCTGGGTTCTTTCGCTGCGTTGAGTTGAGTGTCCTGCGGCTTGAAGCGGTGTTCATGGCCGCCCCCCGTATCGATCGGTCGGTCCCAGTGTTGCCCCACGGGCGCCAATCCGCAGGGATTTCACGGCAGCGCTTCTTCTCCTCTCATGACGCATCACCCAGCCGGACGGTTCAACGCAACTGCCCTGTCAATTCGGGTGGTTCGGGGTGGCCGGATGGGGCTAGTCCGGACGGGGAGCGGATGCGCCCCCGCAGTGCGGTGCCCCGCCACCGGAATCGGCGGCGGGGCACAGCGAAGTGGGGGGCGGCCGGGGCTCAGGCGGGGGAGCCGAGCAGGGGGCCGGGGCCGGGTGTGATGCGGGTGGTGATCACGGGAAGCAGATCGGCGACCCGGTGCGGACGGTGCGCCGCGATGCCCGGTGGGGCGGGAGCCAGCGGTACGAGCAGATCGGCCGGGGCGGGGGATCCGCCGGACGCGTCGGCCTCGGTGTCCTCGTGCAGCCACAGTGCCAGCATGTAGAGCTCAGGAATGGACAGCAGCCTCGGCTGGTAGTGCGTGCTCGCGGCCTCCGCCTGGCGCAGGGCGAGTTCGGTCGAGGCGATGTAGGGGCCCTCGAAGAAGTGCGAGAAGGTCCAGCCGTCGGGGGTGAGCATGGTGTCCGCCGCGGCGACCGCCCGCTCCGCGCCGCGGATCTGGAAGCGCCAGGCGGCGAGCCGGGTGGTGGGTGTGAGGCCGCCCGCTCCGCTGCGGTCCAGCACGTGGACGGGGAGCGGGTGATCGGGGCTCAGCGGCCCCTGGACGGACCGCAGGGCGGGGGTGCGGGCCTCGCGGACCGCGGTGGGTGAGCCGAGCGCCGCGAGTACGCTTCTCAGCGCGGGCGCGGGAGCCGGAGGAACATGCAGCGGCATAGTGGGTCGCCTCTCACTTCGGAGACACGGTGGAGCGTGGGTGGGTGCAGACGGCGCTGTCGGCATGCGGGGCCAGAGGAGGCCGGTGACTGAGCCGGTGCGTCAACTCTCTGCCTCGTCCGCGGAGTTTATACGACACGTGTTCACGCGGTGATTCCACTAGCCGCCACGACTATTGCCGACAAGACGGTATCCGGACTTTATTATGCGGAGATTATGCTGATTCGGTGCGAGCGGCGCAGCCGCCGCCTCGTGTTTTTCCTGTGACGCGGTAGGCCGAAACACGCCGGTGCATTCCGCGAGGGCCGAACGGCGGAAACTGTGCACCGCGTCATGCCGAGTGAATGTGCCACGGGCTGCGGTCATCAGATTAGCGGGTGCGCACCCTCCGCGGGGCGTTATGGATCACCCCGTCTGGGCATTATCGATCGTGACGCGAGCGGCCTGGGCCGCGGGCTGCCCACTCGAGGAGGGACACTTCGATGGGGGAGAAGGTCGTTGCGGGCGCCTTTGACCTGTCCGATCGGCAGAGGTACCGGCGGAAGCTCCACCAGTGCCTGGAGGGACTGGGGAGGCTCCTGGCGGAGCGGAGATTCGACCGTCCGCGCGACCTCATGGGCATGGAGATCGAGCTGAATCTGGCGGGTTCCGACGGCATGCCGAGGATGTTGAATGGACAGGTGCTGGAGCGCATCGCGAGCCGGGATTTCCAGACAGAACTCGGCATGTTCAATCTGGAAGTGAACATTGTTCCCCACCAACTGGCCGGGCGCGTTCTCGACCAGTTGGCCGAAGAGCTGCGGACCGGCCTCGGATATGCCGACCGGAAGGCCGGCGAGGTCGATGCCGGGATCGTGATGATCGGAATACTGCCCACGCTCGGCAGCGGGGACATGGTCCGCGCGAACCTCTCCGACGTGGACCGCTACGCACTGCTGAACGACCAAATGGTGGCGGCGCGCGGCGAGGATTTCTCCCTTGATATCGAAGGTGTGGAGCGCTTGGTCTGCACCTCCGGGTCGATCGCACCTGAGGCGGCCTGCACCTCGGTCCAGCTGCATCTGCAGGTGACCCCGGAACGGTTCGCGGACGTGTGGAACGCCGCGCAGGCCGTTGCCGCGGTCCAGGTGGCCCTGGGAGCCAATTCGCCCTTCCTGTTCGGCCGGGAGCTGTGGCGGGAGTCGCGTCCGCCGCTCTTCCAGCAGGCCACGGACACCAGGCCGCCCGAACTGCAGAACCAGGGGGTGCGTCCCAGGACCTGGTTCGGTGAGCGGTGGATCGGTTCGGCGTACGAACTCTTCGAGGAGAACGTGCGCTACTTTCCCCCGCTCCTGCCCATCTGCGACGAGGAGGACCCGCTGCGGGTCCTCGACGGGGGCGGGGTGCCCCGGCTCCAGGAACTCGTCCTGCACAACGGCACGGTCTACCGCTGGAACCGGCCGGTGTACGGGCTCTCGGACGGCGTCCCCCACCTCCGGGTGGAGAACCGGGTGCTGCCCGCGGGGCCGACCGTCGCCGATGTGATCGCCAACGCCGCGCTCTACTACGGGCTCGTGCGGGCCCTCGCCGAGGAGTCCCGTCCGGTGTGGACCAGAATGCCGTTCGCCGCCGCGGCCGAGAACTTCGACACCGCCTGCCGCCGCGGCATCGACGCCGAGCTGCTCTGGCCCCGGCCCGGCCGCTCCGGCGGGCTGACCCGGGTCCCGGTCGTCAAACTCGTACGCGACGAACTGCTGCCGCTGGCGGCCGCCGGGCTCGACGCGTGGAACATCGAGCCCGCGGACCGCGACCGCTACCTCGGGATCATCGAGGAGCGCTGCAAGCGGCGGACGAACGGGGCGTCCTGGCAGACGGACACCTATCACCGGGCGCGGGACGCCGGACTGGACCGGGAAGCCGCGCTCGCCGCCATGACCCGCCGCTACGGCGAACTGATGCAGGACGGCGAACCCGTGCACAACTGGCCGGTGGGCGTCCCGGGAACATGAGCGGGCGGGCAGGGCCGTGCGGCACGGCCCCTGCCCACCGCGCGGGCCCTACTCCTCGGCGGCGAGGCCGCTCTGCCCGGCGGTCATGACGGCCTGAAGGATCACCGCCTGGATCTCGGCCGGGTCGTTGACCTGGTAACCGCCGCCACCGGTCACCTTGGCTATCTCGTTCACCTCTTCGCGGTCGGCGTCGGGGCCGACCGCGATCGCGAGCAGCGGAACCGGGCGCTCCGGGTCGGCGATCCGTCTCAGTTCCGCGATCAGGGCGCTGCGCGAGATGGAACGGTCGTCCTGGTTCGAGCCGTCGGTGAGGATCACCACGGCGTTGAACTTGCCCTTCACATAGGTGCGCTGCGCCTCCTTGTAGGCGGCCAGCGCGGTGTCGTACAGGCCGGTCGCACCGTCCGGCACGGGCTGGAGGGCCGAGAACGCGGCGGCGAGCTTCTGCCGGTGGGTGCCGCCGCCCTTCTCCTGCTTCCCGAGCCGGCTGGTCGGCACCAGCCGCCGGTAGTCCTTTTCGCCGTCGAGCCCGGTGGCGAACTCCCAGAGTCCGATCTCGTCGTTCGGCGTGAACTGGTTGAGGGCCTCGATCAGGGAAGCCTTGGTGACGTCCATCCGGGACTGGCCGCGGCCCGGCACGATCGTGGCCATCGAGCCCGAGGCGTCGACGACCGTGGTGAGCCGCGCGCTCTGCACGGTGATCGTCCACATCCCGAGCGTTTCCTGAAGCGTGTCGTCGGACGGTGCGGTGGCCGGTGAGGTGGCGTACGGCTGGGGCGACTTGCCGCCCGCCGACGCGACCAGCTGCTCGCCCGCCGTACCGTCGGCGGTCCGGAAGCCGTGCTCCTCCAGCGTGCGCTGCGCGCTCTCCTCGGTCAGCAGGGTCATGAACCGCAGCGCCGCCCGGCTCTCGTCGGTGCTCAGCTTGTTCTCGTTGACCAGCGTGAACGGGTAGTCGAGCAGCGGGGTGCCGTCCGTGGGGTAGAAGAGGTCCAGCTTCCCGTCCCCGGTCGCCTCGGCGTTGTGGGCGAACGCGGCCTGCTCGGAGAGCAGCACCGCCTGGTTGCGGGCGGGGTTGCCCTCCTCGGTGCCCGAGCCGTCCCCGGCCAGGGTCCCGAGCACCTGGGTGTCGCCGTCGGACATCCGCTGGGCGAGGAGTTTTGCGGTGCTCGCGACCCTGGTGTCGCTGTCCCCGCCCTGCTTGTCGGAGGACGCGCCGATGCTGGTGAGCGCCAGCAGGCCGGTGGCGCTGCGCGCCGGGTCGGCGGAGCCCAGCCGTACCTTGTCGGCCTCCATCGCCGAGGCCATCAACTCGGCCCAGGTGTATTTCTTCTTCGGCCAGCCGAGGGTCTTCGCGGCGGAGGGCACCGTGGCCAGGGCCACGGGGGAGGAGGCCACGGAGTCGCCCGGCGTGAGCGGCACGGCGTCGCCCGTCCCCTTGGCGCGGCTCAGCCAGAGATCGGAGTCCGGCAGCCACATCTGGTACTCCGGCGTGTCCGTGCCGGCGGCGAGCGCGTCGGCGACCTTGTACGAGTCACGGGCCACCACCTCCACGTCGAGGCAGTGGCCGTCGGATCTGAGATCGTCCTTGCGCGCCTTGTCGGCGACGGCACGCACGGCCGGAGCGATATCGGGGGAGGCCACCATGGACAGGTGCACCGCGGAGTCGTCGCAGGACTTCGAGAACGACAACAAGCCGCCCTGGGCCGCTACCGCGGTTCCCGCCGCAACGGCGAGAACGAGCGTGGTGGCGATGGCTACGGTTCGACGCCGGTTCGACGGACGGTCCCCGCTTCCGTCCGTCGTGTAGTCGTCGGGCAAGCTGTGACGTCCCATGTCGGTGGTGCCCCTCCTTGAGGATGAACAAGGAAAAGGGGGACCACACCATCGGCAATGGTGCTCGTCCCCCGGCCTGTCGCGCATGATCTTCGTACCTGTATTCGAGACCCTAGCGGGGCGGGGAGTGGCATGGGACGTGAATGCACAACTCAGGGCAGGTGTACAGGTGGAGGCGGGGCGCGTGGCTGATTCTTATCCTCAGGAGGCCGTGTCACGACGGATCTTGCGGTCCGAGACGGTGTTGGTGCTGGCTCTCTCACTGGGGGCCAGCGGGGTGTCTGCCCTGATCAGTTTTGTCGGATCACTGACGAAACCAGGGGGTTTGAAGGACCAGGCGGCGACGCTGAACAGCTCGTACGCGCCGGGGCGTCCCTGGCTGGATCTCGCCTGGCAGCTCTTCGGCATCACGACCGCACTGGTGCCCGTCGCGCTTGTGGCCCATCTGCTGATCAGAGAGGGCGCGGGCCTGCGGGCGATCGGTTTCGACCGGACCAGGCCGGGGTCGGACCTCGGGCGCGGCACGCTGGTGGCGGCGGGCATCGGCAGCGCCGGGCTGGCCTTCTACCTGGTGGTCAGGGCCGCCGGGTTCAATCTCACGGTCGTCCCCGAGTCGCTGCCGGACGTGTGGTGGAAGTTCCCGGTCCTGATCCTTTCGGCGATCCAGAACTCCGTGCTGGAGGAAGTGATCGTCGTCGGATATCTGCTGCGCCGGCTGGGGCAGTTGGGATGGACGCCCATGGCTGCCCTGGTGGCCAGTTCGGTGCTGCGCGGTTCGTACCACCTGTACCAGGGGATCGGCGGATTCATCGGGAACATGGTGATGGGGGTCGTCTTCGTGCTGCTGTACCGCCGCTGGCAGCGGGTGGGGCCACTGGTCGCGGCGCACGCCCTGCTCGACATCGGGGCGTTCGTCGGCTACGCGCTGCTCGCCGGGAAGGTGGGCTGGCTGCCCACCCCGTGAGAGGCGGGCGGGTTCCGGGAGGGGGTGTGCGGGGTGATCCGCACACCCCCTCCCGGCGTTTCCTGCCACCCCCTCCCGGCGTTTCCTGCCACCCCCTCCCGGCCTTTCCTCCCGCCCCGTCCCGGCCTTTCCTCCCGCCCCGTCCCCGCGTTTCCTCCCGCCCCGTCACAGGGTGACGAGCAGTTCCCCGTCCAGGACCGTCACCGCGTCGCCGGTCAGCAGCGTCCGGTCGCCGCGCAGTGAGGTGCGGACCAGCCCGGACCGGGCGGACGCCTGGAGGCCGGTCAGGTCGTCGCGGCCGAGCCGGGCCGACCAGAACGGTGCCAGGGCGGTGTGGGCGCTGCCCGTCACGGGGTCCTCGTCGATGCCCACGGCGGGGAAGAAGCCGCGGGAGACGAAGTCGTAGCCGGCACCGGTGGCCGCGGCGGTGGCGATGACGCCGCGCCGCGAGTGGGCGGTCAGCGCCGCGAGATCAGGGGTCAGTGCTCGTACGGCCGCCTCGTCGGCCAGTTCCACGAGCAGATCGCCGGTGAAAGGGCCCGTGTCGTGCACGGACACGGGCTCCGCGCCCAGCGCGGCGGCCAGTCCCGCCGGCGTGGCCTCTGGGGTCAGCGGTGCGGTGGGGAAGTCGAGCGTGAGCGAGCCGTCCGGGTGCGCGGTCGAGGTGAGTACCCCGCACCGCGCGGCGAAGCGCACCGTGCCGCTCGCGGCTCCGGTGGTGTGCAGGACGTGGGCGGTGGCGAGCGTGGCGTGGCCGCACATGTCGACCTCGGTGGCCGGGGTGAACCAGCGCAGGGCCCAGTCGGCGGCGCCGCCCGGCGGCAGCGGGTGCGCGAACGCGGTCTCCGACAGGTTCAGCTCCGCCGCGATCTGCTGGAGCCGGCTGTCGTCGGGGAAGCCGTCCGGGCCGAGCAGCAGGACGCCCGCGGGATTGCCGGTGAAGGGGCGGTCGGTGAACGCGTCGACGATTCGAATCCTCATGCCCCCGACCGTAGGTGCGCGGCAAAGCCGCAGGCCAAGGCCAATTCCGGATCGGCGGACTGAACATTTCCGGCAAGGGGTTTGTCAAGCGACCGGTTCCGATATATCGTTGACGCATCGCGACAGATCAACGATAGAAGGAGTGCAGCGATGCGTTCACACGGACATGAGCATGGACACGGGCACGGACACGGCCCCTACGGGCCGGGAGAGCGCGGACGGGGTGACTTCGAGGGGCGCCGGGCGGCCTTCGGCCAGTTCGGTCCGCCGTTCGGCGGCGGACCCTTCGGCGGTGGCCCCTTCGGGGGCGGACGCGGCCGGGGCGGCGGCCGGGGAAGGGCGCGCCGCGGTGACGTGCGTGCCTCGATCCTGGCCCTGCTGAAGGGCCGGCCGATGCACGGCTACGAGATGATCCAGGAGATCGGCGAGCGCAGCGGCGGGGCCTGGCGGCCCAGCCCCGGCTCGGTGTACCCGACCCTTCAGCTCCTGGAGGACGAGGGCCTGATCGTCAGCGCCAGCGAGGGCGGCAAGAAGCTGTTCACGCTGACCGACACCGGCCGCACCGAGGCGGAGTCGGGCCCGGAGGCGCCCTGGGAGGAGGCCGGCCGCGGCGTCGACTGGGAGGGTGTCAACGAGATCCGGCAGGCCGGCTTCGGCCTGATGGAGGCGTTCGGCCAGGTCTGGAAGACCGGGTCGGCCGACCAGCGCGAGAAGGCGCTCGCCGTCATCAACGACACGCGCAAGAAGCTCTACCTGATTCTCGCCGACGAGCACTGAGCCGGCCGGTGCGAAGACTGAGGAGCTGTGCGCCGAAGGGCCCCGCGGATGTCCCGCGGGGCCTTTTCGGTGCCGGTGCGCGGGCGGCCGGTCCGCCGGGCGTCAGGCGATGATCAGTCCGTCCAGTTTGCGCAGTGACTCGATGAGGGCGGCGGTGGCCGAATCCTTGAGCTTGCCGGCCATCAGGGAGACCGCCGCCCCCGTGAACTCGCCGTCGATGCGGACCGTCGTGGCGTCCCCGTCCGGCGTCAGCGCGTAGCGCATCTTCAGGTTGACACCCATCGGGCCCTTCCCGGTGGTCGTCAGCAGGCGGCCGTCCTCCAGCTCGGCGACCGTCCAGGTCACCTCGGCCGGGAACCCCATGAGCTTCATGTTCTCCTCATAGGTGCCCGCGAGCTCCAGAGAGGCCGGTCCGCCCTTGGGGAAACTGGTGTGGGTGGCGTTCCACTCCCCGTACGTGCTGAAGTCGGTCAGCTGGGCCCAGACCTTCTCGGCCGGTGCCTCGATGCGCGCCTCTGCACTGACTTCGGCCATGCGACCACCCCTTCTCGACGGGTTACGGTGTCGCGGAACGTAGCCGCAGTGGGCCGAACATTCAATACTGATGAACTGTCAGATCTGCTGGTTCCGTTCCGGTCCGCCAGATCCGTGCCGAGTCGAAGCGGTCGGAGGCGCGCGGGTGCGGCCCGTCGTCGTGGCAGTGGAACGCCGCCCAGAAGAGGTCCGCGGGCAGCGCGTCCCGCGGCGCGTGGACCCGGTAGACGTAATCGCGCCCGTCGAGTGCGGGCAGGGCGACCAGCCAGCTCACCTCCGGCACTCCTCCCGCCGCCGCAACAGTGCTCCGGGCTGTGGGACGTGTACGGGGAGGCTTCCGGTTGCTCCGGGAGCGCATGGCAAGGCGGCGCGCGCCGATTCCCGGAATCGGATCCCAGAACGGCGTGATCTCATCCGTAAGGAGGAGGAGTCGCGCTTCTGTGCCCAACTCGGGTGGGATGCGTCAATGGGTCTCTCCGGGGACGTTCCGGCCCGCCGGGACTGATGAGGTAGAAGGGTGCAGAACCGGACACCGCGGATTCCTCAGCAACCCGCACCGAACCACCGTGCCGACACCGGCGCCGAGCTCACCGTGGAGCTGACCGCCGTGGTGACGGGTGCGCGCAGGCGCGCCCTGCGCGACGGCGACCAGCAGATCGACACGGCTCATCTGCTGCACTCCCTGATCGAGTCGGACGCCGAGGTGCGCACCGCCTTCGATGGTGGACCGCAGCTGGCCAGGGTGCTCGGATACCTGGTCCAGCGCAGTATCGGCTACGGCCTCCGCTGGCAGGGCGCGATCGAGGACTCCGGCCCGATTCCGGTCGTGCCGGGCGCACCGGACACGGGAGTGGAGGGCTGGTCGCCCGCCGCCGCCTCCGCGATGGAGGAGGCCCACCGGCGCGCACGGCTCCGGGGCCGGGACCGGGCCGGCGGGCTCGATCTGCTCGCCGCGCTGGCCGCGGACCGCCGGTGCCGGGCCGTCGAGGTGCTGGAGCGGGCGGGTGTCGACGCGGCGCTGCTCGCGGGCCGGATCGTCGAGGCCTCCGACCAGGGGTGACCGCAGGGTCCGGCCGATGGCCGGAACCGGCCGGGGCCGTGCGCCACCGGGCCGTGGCTGTCAGGGGTGACAGTGACATCGGAGTGTTACCCGGGTCAGGTGTCACCGGGGTGACGCTCCTGACGGCAGCTGTCATGATGTGCCGATGCACGCGTCTCAGGGGAGAAGCGCCGGCCTGGGACTCGCCCTCGCCTCGGCCCTCGCATTCGGCGGTTCCGGAGTGGCGGCCAAGCCGCTGATCGAAGCGGGTCTCGATCCGCTCCACGTGGTGTGGCTCCGGGTGGCGGGCGCCGCGCTCGTCATGCTGCCCGTGGCCTGGCGCCACCGCGCTCTGGTGCGCAGCCGGCCCGTGCTGCTGCTGGGATTCGGCCTGCTCGCCGTCGCGGGCGTCCAGGCCTGCTACTTCGCGGCGATCTCCCGCATCCCGGTCGGTGTCGCGCTGCTGGTCGAGTACCTCGCACCGGCGCTCGTCCTGGGCTGGGTGCGCTTCGTACAGCGCCGCCCGGTGACCCGGGCGGCCGCCGTCGGTGTGGTCCTGGCCGTGGGCGGTCTGGCGTGTGTGGTCGAGGTGTGGTCCGGGCTGAGCTTCGACCTCGTCGGGCTGCTGCTCGCACTCGGCGCCGCGTGCTGCCAGGTCGGCTACTTCGTCCTCTCCGCCCAGGGCAGCGGCGAGCCGGCGGCGGGCGCCGAACCTCCGCACCCGGTCGGGGTCATCGCCTACGGGCTGCTGATCGGTGCCGCCGTGCTCACCGTGGTGGCCCGCCCGTGGGGCATGGACTGGTCCCTGCTCGGCGGCGGCACCACCATGAACGGCACGGATGTGCCCGCCTGGCTGCTGCTCGTCTGGATCGTGCTGCTCGCCACCGTGATCGCGTACGTCACCGGCGTGATCTCGGTACGGCTGCTGTCCCCGGCCGTCGCCGGTGTCGTCGCCTGCCTGGAAGCGGTCATCGCGACCGTGCTCGCCTGGGTGCTCCTCGGCGAGCATCTGGCCGCCCCCCAGCTCATCGGCGGTTCGCTGGTGCTGTTCGGCGCCTTCATCGCGCAATCCTCGACGCCGAAGGCGCCCTCCGGGCCCATCGCCTCAGGACCGGGCGGCGAGCCGGCCGGGACCGAGGGGGAGTTGTCCGCCGGCCGCGCCGCCCCGTAGGGTCACGATCATGAATTTGACTGTACTTCCGCCTCCCGCCGCCTAGCGCGGGCGGCCCCATCCGACGAAGACCGGGCTCGGGCAGTCCCCGAGCGGTTCGTCGCTGCCCGCGTGCGGAGCCGAGCGACCACCCACCGTCTTCCTTGGAGAAGTACACGTGTCGTCGAATCATGCTTCCGGCCTGTCCACCGGGCGGAGCCTCTGCTATCTGATCATCGCCGGAGTCGCCTGGGGCACGGCCGGTGCCGCCGCCTCACTGATCTTCGAGGCCAGTGATCTCGGCCCCCTCGCGCTGTCGTTCTGGCGCTGCGCGGGCGGCCTCGTCCTCCTGCTCGCCGCGCTGGCACTGCGGCCCGCGCGGGCGGCGGCCGCTGCCGAAACCCGTCGCCGCCGACTGCTGCGCATCGCCGGCACCGGCGTGGGGCTCGCCGTCTTCCAGACCGCGTACTTCGCCGCGGTCCAGGCCACCGGCCTCGCCGTCGGGACCGTCGTCACCCTCGGAGCGGGCCCCGTCCTCATCGCCGTCGGCGCCCGGCTGACCATGGGCGAGCGGCTGGGCGGCGGCGGGATCGCCGCGGTCTTGGGCGCGCTGACCGGGCTCGTCGTGCTGGTGCTCGGCGGCGACGCGGGGACGGTGCGGCCCGCCGGGATCGCGCTGGCGCTGCTCTCCGCGGCCGGCTACGCGGCGATGACCCTGCTGACCCGTTGGCTCGGCCGTGACGGGGGAGGCGCGGACGCGCTCGCCACCAGCGCCTGGGCGTTCGCCGTCGCGGCGGTCCTGCTGCTGCCGATGGCCGCCGGTGAGGGCATCGTGCCGCAGACCGCGCACACTGCACAGGTGGTGACCCTGCTCGTGTACGTGGCCGCGATCCCGACCGCACTCGCCTACGCGCTCTACTTCGCGGGGGCCGCGGTGGTGCGCGCCGCCACCGTGTCGGTGATCATGCTCCTCGAACCGGTGAGCGCGGCGGTGATCGCCGTCGTGGTGCTCCGTGAGGAGCTCACCGCGGCCACCGTCGCCGGGACCCTGCTGCTGCTCACCGCGGTGGCCGGGCTGGCGGTGGCCGAGACCCGCGGCGCCGCGAACGCCCGGCGCGAGGCGGCCGCCCACGCCTGACCGGAAGGTGGCGGGCCGCTCCCTCTTCTTCGCCGAGGGCCCGCCACCCCGGGGTGGCTCAGAGCGACTTCAGATAGTCCGGAACCGCGATGGCGGGATCGAGGTCGGCCGCGGGGACGGGGGCGGCGAAGCCGTGGGTGAGCGGGACGACGCCTGCCCAGTGGGGCAGTCCGAGGTCCTCGGGGTCGTCGTTCGGGCCGCCGGTGCGGACCTTGGCGGAGACCTCCCGCAGATCCAGCCGGAGCACGGCGGTGGCCGCGAGTTCCTTCTCGTCGGCCGGCCGTGAGTCCTGTGAGCGCCCCGGAACCACCTGCTCCACGATCGCGTCGAGCGCGGTGCGGCGCTCCTCGGGGTCGGTCACCGCGTGGGCGACGCCGTGGACCACCACGGAGCGGTAGTTGAGCGAGTGGTGGAAGGCGGAACGGGCCAGGACCAGCCCGTCCACATGCGTCACCGTCAGGCACACGGCGAGGCCGTCGGGGCTGCCGCCCGCCGTCCGCAGCGGGCGGGAGCCGGTGGAGCCGTGTACGTAGAGCCGCTCGCCGACCCGGCCGAAGAGCGTCGGCAGGACGACGGGGGCACCGTCGCGCACGAAGCCGAGATGGCAGACGTAGGCCTCGTCGAGTATCGAGTGGATCTGTTCGCGGTCGTACCCGGCCCGTTCGCGGGAGCGGGTCGGGACCGTCCGCCCGGTCGGTTCGTAAGCGGCTGCGGCGTCCGGGCCCGCGATCCGCGGCGGTTGGGTGTCCGGCATTGCGTTCTCCATTGCACTAGTGCATAATCTTGTTTGTGCTAGGAGAGTATCGGATCACCGGGCGGCGTGCATCGGAAATTGCCGCCAGCGTGGAGCAGGCGGTCGGCTCCGGAGAGCTGGCCCCCGGCCAAGTGCTGCCACCCATGCGGGAGTTGGCGGCTCTACTGGAAGTGAATCCCAATACGGTGGCGGCCGCCTACCGCACCCTGCGCGAGCGCGGGGTGATCGAGACGGCCGGGCGCAGGGGCAGTCGGATCCGGCCGCGCCCCGCGAGCACCGCACGCGGGTCGCTGCGGATCGAGGCGCCGCCCGGCGTGCGGGACCTGGGGAAGGGGAACCCGGACCCGGCGCTGCTGCCCGCCCTGGGTGAGGCGTTCGCCGCGGTCACGGAGGCGTACGCGCGGGCGCCCGGGATGTACGCGGAGCCGCCCGTGGACCCGGAGTTCGCCGCGCTCGCGCGAAGCGGGTTCGACGCCGACGGTGTTCCGGCCGGGCCGGTGATCGCCACCTCGGGATCGCTCGACGCGATCGAACGGGTGCTGAACGCCCACCTCAGACCCGGTGACGCGGTCGCCGTCGAGGACCCGGGCTGGGGAAGCCTGCTGGATCTCGTACCGGCGCTGGGGATGCGGCCCGTCCCCGTCGCGCTCGACGACGACGGGCCGCTGCCGGACGCCCTCGAAGCCGCGCTGAGGGGCGGCGCCCGAGCGGTCGTCGTCACCGGCCGGGCACAGAATCCGACCGGGGCCGCGATCGGCGCCGCGCGAGCGGCCGAACTGCGGGCGGTTCTCGCCGGCCACCGGGGCGTGCTGCTGATCGAGGACGACCACGGACACGCCATCGTCGACCTCCCGCTGCATCCCCTGGCGGGCGCCACGGATCGCTGGGCGTTCGTGCGGTCGGTGGCCAAGGCGTACGGGCCGGATCTGCGGGTCGCCGTACTGACGGGCGACGCGGTGACGGCCGACCGGGTCTCGGGGCGGCAGCAGTTGGGGCCCGGCTGGGTCAGCAGACTGCTGCAACGGGCGATGGTGCACCTGTGGACCGCGGGCGCCGTGGACTCGCAGGCGGTGGCCCGGTCCTACGGGCGTCGCCGCGACGCCCTGGTACGGGCGCTGGAGGCGAGGGGGGTCGAGGTGCACGGCCGCAGCGGTATGAACGTGTGGGTCCCCGTGAGCGACGAGACCGGGGCCGTGGCGCGGTTGCTGCACGCGGGCTGGGCGGTGGCGCCCGGAGCCCGCTTCCGGATATCCGCGCCGCAGGGGATCCGGATCACCGTGTCACCGCTCGGCGACGCGGACATCGGGCCGCTGGCAGATGCGGTGGCGGCGGCGGCCGGGCCCGTCAAGCCCCTGAGCTACGGCTGAGCCGCCGCCGGACAGGGGCGGGTTCGGGCAGCGGGACGGCCGCCCCGGCGGCCCGCGGCCTGCTCTGGGTCGGGGCGGCCCCCGCCAGGACCACGAGGGCGCCGACCGGGGTGTTCCAGCTCAGCTGTTCGCCGAGCACGGTGACTCCGGCGGCGGTGGCGATCACCGGGATGAAATAGGTGACCATCTGCGCGGTCGTCGGGCCGACCTCGGTGACCAGTCCGTACTGGAGGAGTACCGCGAGTCCTGTGCCGAGGGCCCCCAGGGCGACCACGGACAGGGTGGGCAGCAGCGGGATTCCCGCCGGTGCCGAGGTGAACAGCGGCGTCACCAGGGCGAGTTGTACGGTGCCCAGGAAGAGCTGACTGCCCGTGAGCGCGAGGGTCGAAGAGCCGCTGCCCGCCAGCGTCCGGCGGACATAGATCCAGCCGACCGGATAGCTGAGGGAGGCCAGCAGTGCCATCGCCGTGCCGGTGAGGTCCAGTCCGGAGAAGCCCTGCCAGGCGCCCAGTACGGTCAGCACCCCGACGAAGCCGAGCCCGAGGCCGGCGACCCGGCGCCGGGTCGGCCGGTCCTCCGAGAGCGCGACGAGTGACAGCACCATGCCCCACAGCGGTGAGGTCGCGTTGCAGATGCCGGCCAGCGTCGAGGGGATGGTCAGTTCGGCGTACGCGAAGAGCGAGAACGGCAGCGCGTTGAGGAAGAAGGCGGCGACGGCCAGATGGCCCCAGGTGCGGGCGGTGCGCGGCAGCCGCTCCCGCTTCACCGCCATGGCCACGGCCAGCACCGCCGTGCCCGACAGCAGCCGACCGAGGGTGACCTGGAACGGCGCGTACCCGTGGGTGCCGACCTTGATCAGGAGGAAGCTGAATCCCCAGATGAGCGAGAGCGCCGCGAAGCGCAGCCGCCAGTCCAGAGCCCGAGGGCGGGCCGGGCCGGCGGGGGAGGGGATCGGTGCGGGCGGTGCGCTCATGGGCTCCACGATGACGAATTCGATCTCGTAGCACAAGTGAGAGTTTGTGTGGCAGTCGGCGTAGCATTGCTTACATGTTGAATCTGGAGCGCCTGCGCACCCTGGATGCCCTTGCCCGGCTCGGCTCGGTCAGTGGAGCCGCCGAGGGGCTGCACGTCACGACGTCTGCCGTCTCGCAGCAGATGGCCAAGCTGGAGCGTGAGGTGGGGCAGCAACTACTCGCCAAGAACGGCCGCGGGGTCCGGCTCACCGACGCGGGGCAGTTGCTGGCCGACCACGCGGCCCGGATTCTCTCCCAGGTCGAGCTGGCCCAGTCCGACATCGAGGCGCAGCGGGGCGAGGTGGTGGGCGAGATCCGACTGGGCGCGTTCCCCACCGCGGCGCGCGGTCTCTTCCCGTCCGCCCTGCTCGCCCTGCGCGCGGATCACCCCGAACTCCGGTTGCGTACCAGTGAGCTGGAGCCCGAGGCCGGAATCCGCGCGGTGTTCAGGGGCGACATCGACCTCGCGGTGGTGCTGGACTGGAGCAACAAACGGCTGCCGGTGCCGGGCGGTCTGGCCACGGCACATCTGCTCGACGACGTCCCGGACGTCGCGATGCCCGCCGGGCATCCGCTCGCGGACCGGGGCGAGGTGGATCTGGAGGACTTCGCCGACGACGACTGGGTGTCCTGGCCCGAGGGCGAGTTCTGCTACGAGTGGCTGATGTTCACCCTCCGCTCCAAGGGCATCGAGCCGCGCATCACCCACCTCGCGGGCGAGCATCACACCCAACTCGCCCTGATCGCCGCTGGTATGGGGGTGTGTGTGGCGCCCAGGCTGGGTCGTGGACCGGTTCCGGACGGGGTGCGCCTGGTGCCCGTACGGCAGAGGATGCGGCGTCACGTCCACGCCGTGTGGCGGGCGGACGCGGACCGACGGCCGTCGATCAAGGCGGCGGTCGCGGCGCTGCGGGCGGCGGGCCGGGAGCTGGACGAGCCGCTGGACGCCGGCTGACCAGGGCGCTCCGGCAACGCTGCGAGCGTGCGTGCCCAGCCCCGTGTCGCCGCGGGACAACCCCATACAGGCCCTGGGCCCCCGCGGGCCGTCAGGCGCCGGGCAGGCCGGTGAGTTTGCCGAAGTCCCAGGACGTGACGGCCTGCGGAGTGAGCCGCAGCCACGCGTGCCGACCGTCGTGCGGCATCACCTCCATGCCGAAGTACTTCGCCGCGAACAACCGCTCGGGCACGGCGAGGTCCGGGCAGGGTTCGCCGGTACGCGGTGCCTCGCCGACGAACACCGCTTCGCCGGACAGCTCGATGCCGCGCAGCTCCCCGTACTCCACCCCGTCGTCGATGACCACGGCGATCTTCGGGTCGTGGCCGAGCTGCGACCAGCGCAGGCTCCGGGTGATCGAGTAGAGCCACAGCGAGGCGCCGTCCCAGCAGAACCAGAGCGCCCCCACGTGCGGGCGGCCGTCCGGGCCGACGGTCGCCACCCGGCAGGTGCGCTGTTCGGCGAGGTAGGTGTCGCGTTCCTCGTCCGTCATCATGATCCGGCGGCCCCGACGCTGAATGACGGCCATGGGAAGCCCCCTCCTGATAGCTGACTATGTGTCAGGAATCATGGAGTCTCTTCCCTCATCGCGCAATGGGGGTTAGCCTCGCGCGCCCGTTCCGTCGCCGAGAGGGGCAGCCGTGCCGTCCAGGGAACAGCTCGCCGAGCAGATCGATCCGGCCTCCACCGTCCTGCTGACGGTGGAGTGCCAGCAGGGTGTGGTGGGGCCGGGCAGCGCGCTGCCCGAACTCGCCAAGGAGGCCAGGTCCTCGGGGGCCCTGCACAACGTGGCCCGGCTGGTCGCCGCCGCTCACGAGACCGGTGTCCAGGTACTGCACGCCGTGGCCGAACGCCGCCCCGACGGCCGCGGTGCCAATCACAACGCCCGGCTCTTCCGCGCCGCCGGCCGGCTGCCCGTGCAGCAGCACTCCGGAACCACGGCGGTACGGATCGCCGAACCCATCGAGGTGGCGGACGAGGACCTCGTCGTCCGCAGACTCCACGGGCTCTCACCCATCGCGGGCACGGACGTGGACGCGCTGCTGCGCAACCTCGGCTGCCGCACGCTCGTCGTCACCGGGGTGTCGGCCAACGTGGCCGTCCCCAACGCGGTGTTCGACGCCGTGAACCTCGGCTACACGGCGGTGGTGCCGTCCGACGCCATCGCGGGGGTGCCCGCCGACTACACCCCCGCGATGATCCGCAACACCCTCGCCCTGGTCGCCACCGTCGCCACCACGGACGACGTGCTCGGCTGCTGGCTGGGCGGCCGTCCTAGGACACGAGGCTGATCGAGCCGTCCTGGACCTGGATCGGGGTGGCCGGCAGCGGTTCGGTGGCGGGTCCGGCCTTCACACCGCCCGTCGCCACGTCGAACTTGCTGCCGTGGCAGGGGCAGTTGATGGTGCCGTCCGCCACGCTCGACACCGCGCAGCCCAAGTGGGTGCACTTCGACGAGAACGCCTTGAACTCACCGGCCGTCGGCTGCGTCACCACGACCGCCTGCTCCTTGAAGATCTTGCCGCCGCCCTCCGGGATGTCGGTGGTCCTCGCGAGGACGGCGCCACCCCCGTCGGCCCCGCTCTCACCGGACTGTTCGACGACACCGGAACCGGCCGCCTCCTTCGAGCCGCCGCACGCGGTGAGTACGGCAGCCACGGAGACGGCGCCGGCCGCCGTGACGACGGTCCGGCGTCCGGGACGGCTCTCGTGGTCCTGCGATGTGCTCATGCTGGCTTTCCCTTCCACGGTGTACTTGGCTCCGAGGCTTCGTCCAGGGATACGCACAGCCGGCACCCCGTGTTCAAAGCCCCAGGGACTTCCTCAGGAAATCCCGCTCCAGCAGCAACAGGTTGCTCGCCGTCTCCTCCCGGCTGACCAGATGGCCGGCCCCCGACAGCGGCAGCACCGTGTGCGGCCGGCCGGCGGCCAGCAGCGCTGCGGAGAACCGCAGCGTGTGAGCCACGGCCACATTGTCATCGGCAAGACCGTGCACCAGCATGAGCGGCCGGGTCAGGGCCCCGGCCTCGTCCAGGAGGGAATTGCGGGTGTAGTCCCGCGCGAACACATCCGGGTGGCCCAGGAACCGTTCCTCCCAATGGGTGTCGTAGAGCCGCCGGTCGGCCGGCGGCGCACCCGCGACCGCGGCGTGGAAGACCTCCGGATGACGCAGCACGGCGGCCGCCGCCAGATAGCCGCTGAACGACCACCCGCGCATCGCCACCCGCGTCAGGTCCAGGTCCGGGTGGAGCGCGGCCGCCGCGCGCAACGCGTCGATCTGGTCCTCCAGCACCACGGTGAGGCGGTCGCCGTGCACCGCCTTCTCCCAGGCCTCGCCGCGCCCTGGCGTGCCCCGCCCGTCGGTCACCAGGACCGCGAAGCCCTGCTCGGCGAACCATTGGGCGACCGCGACCCACCAGGTACGCACCTTCAGGACGACCTGCATGCCGTGGCCCGCGTAGGGGCTGAGCAGCACTGGCAGCGGACCGTCGCCCGGCCGGTGCCACGACGGCAGGTAGAGCCTGCTGCGCAGTTCCCGCCCGCCCAGGCTCAGGGCCAGCGGCCGCGGGACGACGAGCGGTTCCTCCGCCAGGACCGCGATCCGGCCGACCGGGACGCCGTCCCGCAGCACCGTCACGCCGTGGCCGTCCGGAGTCCTGCTCTCCAGCACCACCGCCGGCCCGCCGACCGACGCCGTGTGCACACCGGGTGCGCCGCTGACCCGTACGAAACCCTCCTCGGGCGCGTCCGTCGCGTACGACCAGACGTGCGTCTCGGTCGGCTCGTCGCCCGCGGTGAAGTACACCCGTCCGCCGGACGCGCCGACCACCTCGCGGACCTCCAGGCCCGGCGGTGTCGGGGTGCCGTCGATGTCGAGTCCCTGGGTGTCGCCGCCCGGACGGGCGGCGACGGTGAGCGCGCCCGAGGCGAGACGCAGCGGGGTGCCCGGCCGCAGCGCCACCCAGGCGGGGTCGTGGGCCCGGCTCACCGTGCGGGTCGCGCCCGAGCGCTCGTCCACTTCCAGGACGTGGACGGACCGCTGGTCACGCGTCTGCACGGAGACCAGCGGCCCAAGGCTGTCCCAGTCCGCCGACACGACGTACTCGAAGGTCCGGTCGGTCCAGGTGCCTTCCGGATGGTCCTCGCCGGCGGCCGCGGGCAGCCGTACATCGGTCCGTTCCCCGGACACCCGGACCAGATGCAGCGACACCTTCGCGTTCGGTGTACCGGCGGCCGGATACGGCACCACGCGCGGCGGCCGCTCCGGGTCCGCCGGATCGCTGATGTACCGGCGCCGGACCCCGGCGGTGTCCACCCGGGCCACCAGCAGCGCATCGCCGCGCGGCGACCACCAGTAGCCGCGCGAGCGCCCGATCGACTCCTGCGACACGTAGTCGGACAGCCCGTACGTCACGTGCTCGCCGTCCGGCCCGGCGAGCGTGCGGCCGGGCGTCCCGTCGGCCCGTACGGTGTGCAGCGCCCCGCCGGACACGTACGCGATCAGGGAACCGTCGGGCGAGGGGCGCGGGTCCACGACCGGTCCCGCCGTGGCGATCCGGCGCGGCGCCCCGCCGTCGGTGCGCACCACCCAGAGTGTGCCCCCAAGGGCGAAGGCCACCAGCCGCGCGGACCCGTCCGCCGCGTAGGAGACCACGCCCAAGGAGGTCTCCCGGGCCCGTTCCCGCCGCGCCCGCTCCGCCGGCGGCTCCTCGTCCTGACCCTCGTCCGTGAGGCCCGGCGCGAGGGGGTCGGCGAGCATCCGCTCCGCGCCGTTCTCGTACAGCCACAGCCGGCTCACCGGGTCGGTGCCCGACGTGCCGCGCACGAACAGGACCCGCTCCCCGTCCGGGGAGACGGTGAAGTGCCGGGGCACCCCGAGGGAGAAGCGCCGGGTGCGGGCGAACTGGACGGGGAACCGCTCGGTCGCGGTCGCGAGGGCATCGGCCGGTGAGCCGGGAGGGGGAGTCATGGCGACACCATGACAGGTCGAAATCCACCGGATACAGGCCGCGTTCCGCCACCCCGGCCCGGAGCCGCCCGGCAGCCTCTCAGCCGCGCAGCCGTACCGGCAGCCGCCGCACGCTGTTGCCCACGAAGGACGCGTGCCGCGGCAGTTCGGACTCGGGGACGGCGAGATCGAGGCCGGGGAAGCGCGCGAAGAGCCGCTCCAGTGCGGCAACGCCCTCCATCCGGGCCAGCGGGGCGCCCATGCAGTAGTGCGCGCCATGCCCCAGTGACAGGTGCCGGACCCCGCGGTCGCGGGCGATGTCGAAGCGCCCGGCGTCGGGACCGTGGGCCGAGGGGTCGCGGCCCGCCGCGGAGTAACCGGCCAGCACCGGGGTCCCTCTGGGGATCACGGTGCCGCCGATGGCGAGGTCGCGGGTCGGGTAGCGGAACGGGAAGTAGCTGACCGGACTGTCCCAGCGCAGGGTCTCCTCGACCACGTCCGCCCAGCTCGCCCCGCCCGACCGCACCAGGGCCAGCTGGTCGCGGTGGGTGCACAGGGCCCGTACGGCGTTGGTGATCAGATTGAGCGTCGTCTCGTGGCCGGCGATGATCGTGAGCATCAGGGTGCCGATCAGCTCGTGCGGGCCGAGCCGGTCGCCGTTCTCCTCCCGGGCCGCGATCAGCGCGCTGGTGAGATCGTCCCCCGGACGCTCCGTCCGGGCGGCGGCGACCGCGCTGAGGACCTCGACCATCTCCCGGTTGGCCGCCTTCGCCTCCTCCGGGCCGATGTCCGTGGCGACGATCAGGTTGGACAGGTGGTGCAGCCGGTCGTGGTGTGCGGCCTCCACGCCCAGCAGTTCGCAGATGACACCCATCGGCAACGGCAACGCGAAGTGCGCACGCAGATCCGCGACGCCGTCACCGGTGGCGGCCGCCTCTTCGAGGCCGTCCAGGAGCGAGTCCGTCAACGCCTCGACGCGGGGACGCAGTTCCTCGACCCGGCGCGCGGTGAACGCCTTGCTCACCAGGGACCGCAGCCGCCGGTGGTCGGCGCCGTCCGCGGTGGTCATGCCCTGCACCGTCGCGAACGTCCGCAACGGCCAGCCGTCGGCGATCTCACCGGCCTGGAGCGCCGCGAAGTGCCGCGCGTCCTTGGCGACGTCGGGGTGCGAGAGGAACTCCTTGAGCGCGTCGTGGCCCAGTACCGCCATGCCCTCGACCTCGCCGGGGAGGATCACCGACGTCACGGGCCCCCGGGCGAGCAGCCGGGCGTTGGCCGCGTGCGGACAGCCGCCCGCCGGGTCCATGCGGTGCGGCTGACCGGCTGCGGAGTTCACCGGGGAGGTGTTCAACAGGGCTCTCCAGACTGAGAGATACGACGAGCGGACGTTCCGGCGGACCGCGCCGAGGGCCTTTCGTTTGTACCAGGTCGGATCAGGGCGTGTGCCGGATCCCGCGAGCCCCGCATGAGCCGGACGAGTGACCCCGGACGGCCGGTTCGGTGTCCCGGCGGGAACCGGCCGCCGAAGATGCCGCCGTAACTGCCGATCGCGGCCCGACGCGGAACCTACCGTCAACTCCCGTAAGAGATAACCGACTTCTTGGAGGACAGGGATGAACAACAGCATTCGCACCGCAGCCGCCGCCGCAGCTCTCGTCGCCGGTCTCGTCACGGTCAGCGGTACCGCAAACGCGGCCGAGCGTCCGGACCGGATCACCAGCCAGGAGCAGCTCGCCAAGAGCATCGCTCAGGCGGTGGCCGCCGAACAGGAGAACGGCCCCGTGAACGGCGGGGTCATCGGCGGTCTGGTGCTCACCTCGGCTTCCACGCGTTCCTGCTGACGAATAGGAGGTGAGCACCGTGGACAGCACTGCGGACCTTGCCCAGGACGGGCAGGAGAGCCCTCTCAGATGGTGTCCGAGCGGCGATGCGAGCCGCCCGGAGTCCGTTGTCCTCGGCGTTCGGTCCGGGGATCGCGACCAGGTCGTCTACCTGGCCGAACCCGTACCCGCCGCCGATGTTCTCGGGGCCATCCCGGAGGGGATCTCCCCCAATCGGGTGCTCCGGTTCGCCTCGCACTGCGTGTCGGACTGCGCGAACCGGGTCGGTGAGGCCTGCGGGCTGATCGAACGCATCAAGACCGTACCGGCCGAGACCGGACCGGTCGCCGTGCCGCGGTGCCACCTCCGCCCGCACTGCAAGTGGTGGAACCAGGCCGGCGTCGATGCCTGCCACCGCTGCCCCGCCCTCACGACGCTGCAACCCCGCGACAACGAACTCGCCGTTCTTGTCGCGGACCCGGCCACCACTCGTGAACAATTGGAGAACTGGATCGCCGCCGCTCCATGAGCGGGGATCGTTCACGGGGCCGGTCACGGACCGGACCGAGCACGAGAGAAGGGATATCGTGAACAACTGGATACGGTGTTTCCGCCCGGCCCCCGACGCCGGAGCCCAACTGCTGTGCTTCCCCCACGCGGGTGGTTCTGCCAGTGGCTACCACCCGCTGTCGATCGCGGTCGCGGGGACGGCGGAGACACTGGTCGTGCAGTACCCCGGGAGGCACGACCGCATCGCCGAACCGTTCGCCGAACGGTTCGGCGATGTCGTTGACGCGGTGCTGGCCTCGCTCCCCGCGAGCGGGGGCCGGCCGCTCATGCTGTTCGGCCACAGCATGGGCGCTCTCCTGGCGTTCGAGACCGCGCGGCGACTCGCGGCCGAAGGGCGGGCGCCCGCGGCGCTGTTGGTCTCGGGGAGCGAAGCCCCGTCACTGCCGCGACGGGCCCGGCTGCCCACCCCCGCCAGCGACGAGGACCTGATCGGGGAGATGCGGCTGCTGTCCGGTACGGACGAGGAACTGCTGACCGATCCCGAAATCCTCGGGCTCGCACTGCCGCCCCTGCGCGCCGACTACGCCATGCTCTTCGCCCGCACCCATGTCCCCGGGCCGCCGCTGCGCTGCCCGGTCGTCGCGCTGACCGGCGACAGGGACCCCCGGGTCTCCGTCGAGGGCGTGCAGGCCTGGGAGCAGGAGACCGAGGGCCCCTTCGAGCGGCACGTGCTGTCCGGCGGCCACTTCTTCCTCGGCGAGCACCTGGGCCGGGTGGCGGAACTCGTCGCCGCGAACGTGCCCGGCCGGGCGGTCCGTTCCACCGGCTGACACCGCACACCCCACATCGCACACCGCACAGGGCTTGGGCCCCGACCCCCTTCCGGGTCGGGGCCCAAGCCCTGTGCGATGCGGTCACTCACTCCGCCTCGAACTCCGCCAGCAGGGCGTCGAGGGAGTCGTCACCGTCCCGGACCGCGATGATCTGCCGGGCCATCTCGTGCAGCGTCAGCTGTTCCAGGAACAGCGTGATGGGGACGTCGAGGTCGAAGTCGTCCCGGAGGCAGCCGACCAGGTGGACCGCGGTCAGGGAGTCGCCGCCGGCCGCGAAGTACGTCATCTCCGGGTCGTCGGCGTCCGTCAGACCCAGGGCCTCGGCGAGCAGCGCGCGGATGTCCTGCTCCAGGTCCGCGGAGCCGCCCTCCTGCTCCGGCTGCTCCCCGCTTCGCGTGACCGGGAAGAGGCGGTACGCGCCGAAGCCCGTCCCCGCGAAGGGATAGGACGGCAGCGCGGTCCGCCGGCCACCGTCCGCCGGCAGCACGGACTCGCCCGCCAGCCAGGCCTCGCCCAGCGGGTCGGGCCCGCCGTGGCACACCGCACCGCCCGACCCCAGTCCGCCGAGCAGCTCCGCCGCCTCCGCGCGGTCCCCGGCCCGCACATAGCCGCGCACGGCCATCGGGGCGCGGCCCACGCGCAGCGTGTACGCGGCATCGGCGAGGGACGGGGCGTCCGGCGCCCGCAGCGCCGCGGCCAGCCGGCCGGCCAGCGCGTCGAGATCCTCCCGGGTGCGGGCGGACAGCAGCAGCACCTCAGGGCCGTCCTGCGCCCCGGCGGCGTCGCGCGGGGGAGCCTGCTCCAGGGCCACGTGCACGTTCGTGCCGCCGATGCCGACCGAGCTCACCCCGGCCCGCCGGGGACCGAGTTCCGGCTCCGGCCAGGCGGCTGCCCGCTCGATCAGGTGGAACGGCGAGTCGTCGAAGCCCAGTTCGGGGTGCGGGCGGCCGGCGTCGGCGTTCGGCACCAGCGTGGCGTGCTCCAGCATGAGCACCGACTTGATCAGGGCGGCCACGCCCGCCGCCGCGTCCAGGTGCCCGATGTTCGACTTCACCGAGCCGATCCCGATCCGCCCGGTACCGAGCGCCCCCTTGAACGCGGCGCTCGCCGCCGCCGCCTCGATGCGGTCACCGAGCGCGGTGGCCGTGCCGTGCGCCTCCAGGTACTGGGCGTCGGCCGGGTCGAGACCCGCCGCGGCCCAGGCCTCCACGATCGCGGCGGTCTGCTGGTCGACGCCGGGCGCGGTGAACCCGACCTTGGTGGCGCCGTCGTTGGTGACGGCACTGCCCCGGATGACCGCCCTGACCGGGTCGTTGTCGGCGAGCGCGTCGGACAGCCGGCGCAGCACGACCACCCCCACCCCGTTGCCGGGCACGGTGCCGCCGGCCCGCTCCTCGAACGGCCGGCAGCGCCCGTCCGGGGAGAAGATGCCGCCCTGGTGGTGGACGTAGCCCCGCTTGTGCACCGTGTCCACGGCGACACCGCCGGCCAGCGCGGTGTCGCACTCGCCGAGCAGCAGCGACTGCACCGCGAGGTGCACCGCCGTCAGCGAGGTCGAGCAGGCCGTCTGCACCGTCAGGCTCGGCCCCTCCAGGCCCAGCCGGTAGGAGACCCACGGGGCCAGGAACTCGCGGTCGGTGAGGATGCGCACCTGGAGCGCCCCGATGGACGCGGCGAGCCTCGGGTCGGTCTGCGCCGCGAGCATGTGCTTGGTGGAGCCGCCGCCGACGTACACACCGGTGCGCGCGGACCCGCCCAGCGGGTTGCGGCCCGCGTCCTCCAGCGCGGACCAGGCCGTCTCCAGGAGCAACCGGTGCTGGGGGTCGAGGGCCGCCGCCTCGGTGCGGTTGAAACCGAACAGCTCCGCGTCGAAGCGGTCCGCGTCGGCGAGATGGCCCTTGGCCGGTATGTAGTCGCGGCCCCTGACCTCCTGCGGGTCGGCGCCGTCGGCGATCAGCTCCTCCTCGGTGAAGTCGGTCACCGAGCAGAGCCCGCCGAGCAGATTGCGCCAGTAGGTGTCCAGGTCGGGGGCGCCGGGGAAACGGCCGCTCATTCCGACGACCGCGATCGCGGAGTCGGCTGCGAGGGGCTCGGCGGCGCTTGCGTTCTCGGTCATCGTGTGGAGCCTTTCCGGTAGCTGAGTCGTCGGGCGGCGGCGGTGCGTCGTGCGTGCCGGTCACCGCCGCGGGCGGCGGCCGATTCGGCGGTGGGGCCGGTGCCCGGAGCCCCGGCGGCGGGCCCGGGGGCCGACCCTTCGAGGTGGGCGGCGAGGGAGGTGACGGTGGGGTGGCGGAACAGGTCGACGAGGCTGAGTTCGCCGTACGTCCCCAGCTCCCGCAGGGCGGACAGGACGCTGAGCAGCCGGATCGAATTGCCGCCCAGATCGAAGAAGTTGTCGGTCACGGCGACCCGTTCGAGGTTGAGGACCCGGGCCCACAGACCGGCCACCAGCCGCTCGGTCGCGGTGCCCGCGACCGTGGCGGAGCCGTCCGGCCGGCACCGCACGGTGACGGGTTCCGGGAGCCGGGCCCGGTCGAGCTTGCCGTTGCCGCTGACCGGCATCTCGTCCAGCCGCACGAACACCTCGGGCACCATCGACCCCGGCAGCCGCCGGGCGAGATGGGCGCGCAGCTCCGCGTCCGGTGCCGCTTCACCGTCCCGGCCGACCACGTACGCCACGAGCCGCTGCTCGGTGCCCGCGCCCCGCACGGTGGCCGCCGCCAGCGCGACGCCCGGCGCCCCGGCCAGCAGGGTCTCGATCTCACCGAGTTCGATGCGCACGCCGCGCAGCTTGACCTGGAGGTCGGTGCGTCCGAGGTAGTGGATGACGCCGTGCGCGTCGATCCGGCCGAGGTCGCCGGTGCGGTACATCCGGGTGCCGGGTGCGCCGTGCGGGTCGGCGACGAACCGTTCCGCGGTCAGGGCCGGCCGGCCGACGTAACCCCGCCCCAGTGAGGCACCGGCCACGTAGATCTCACCGGCGACCCCGGCGGGGACCGGCCGGAGGCGTTCGTCGAGGACGTAGACACGGGCCCCGGGCACGGCGCCGCCGAGCGCCACCGGCTCGCCGGGGGTGAGGTCCCCGGTGGTCGCGTAGACGGTCACCTCGCTGGGTCCGTACGCGTTCACGATCCGCCGGCCGGGCGCGCTGAGCCGTCCGACCAGCTCGGCGGGGCACGCCTCGCCGCCGACCGCGACGGTCCGCAGGTCGGGCAGTTGTCCGGTGAGGTCGGGGAGCAGCATCGCGGCGGACGGAGGCAGGAACACATAGGTGATGCGGGAGTCCCGCAGCCGCTCCAGCAGTGCTTCGCCGATCCGCTCGTCCTCCCGCGGGATGTGCAGCTCCGCTCCGGCCACCCAGGGGAAGAACAGGTCGGAGACGGCGACGTCGAAGCCGAACGAGACGAACTGGAGCACGCGGTCGTCGGCGTTCACCGGGAAGGAGTGCCGGACCGCCCGGGTGAGATTGACCAGCGCCCGGTGCTCGACGGCGACGCCCTTGGGGACGCCGGTGGAGCCCGAGGTGAACAGGACGTAGGCGAGGTCCCCGGGCATCGGCGCGGCGGCCGGGGCCGGCGTGGGCATGACGGGGTCCGTGACGGCCGGGCGGTCGACCCGGATGCACGGCACCTCCAGACCCGCCCCCTTTCCCGCGGTGTCCCGGGCGGTCAGCAGCAGACCCGTGCCCGAACTCTCCAGCATGTGGCGGAGCCTGGCCTCCGGGTGGGCGTGGTCCAGCGGTACGTAGGCGCCGCCCGCGCGCAGGACGGCGAGGGCCGCGATGCCCTGGTCGGCCGAGCGGGGCAGGAGCAGGCCGACCCGGAAGCCGGGCCGCACCCCGGCCGCGCGCAGCCGGGCGGCCAGCGCGTCCGCCCGGCCGAGCAGTTCGGCGTAGCTCAGCCGGAGGCTGCCGCAGACCAGGGCCGTGGCGTCGGGGTGTTCGGCCGCCCGGTCGGCGATCAGGTCCGGCACCAGGCGGTCCGGCGGAGCGGCCTCGGCGAGGCGGTCGGCGCCGTCGAGAGTCCGGCGGCGCTCGTCGGCCCCCACCAGCTCCACGGCGGACAGCGGCGCGGAGGGGTCCGCGAGGAGCCCGGCCAGCAGGGTCCGGAAGTTGTCCGTCCAGCGGCGGACCGTCGCGGCCTCGAACAGGTCGCTGCGGTAGATGAACTGGGCGGCGAGCAGATCGTCCCACCGCTCCACGAACAGGTGGAAGTCGAACTTGGCGGTGTCCAGCGTCAGGGCGAGCCGCTCGGTCGTGGCACCGGCCAGCCGCAGACCGGGCGCGGCCTCGTCCTCGTAGCTGAGCGCCACCTGCACCACCGGGTCGTGACTGGTCTCGCGGACCGGGGCGAGGGTGTCGACCACCGCCTCGAACGGTGCGTCCTGGTGCGGCTGGGCCGCCAGCAGGGAGGCCCGCACGCGGCGGGTGAGCTCGTCGAGCGACGGATCGCCGGACACGTCCACGCGCAGCGCCAGGGTGTTGGTCAGCATCCCGACCATCTCCTGGAGCTCGGGCCGCTCGCGCCCCGACGCCGGGTAGCCGACGACCAGGTCCTCGCCGCCCGAGAGACGGGAGAGGAACGCGGTGTACACCGCGAACACCGTCATGAACGGGGTGGCGCCCTGGGCCGAGGCCACCTCGGCCAGCCGTTCCCTGATCCCGGCACCGAGCAGGAAGCGTTCGGTGCCGCCCGCGGCGGTGCGGACCGGCGGGCGCGGGCGGTCCAGTGGCAGTTCCACGGCGGTGGGCGCGCCGCGCAGCCGGTCGGCCCAGTGCTCCACCGACGCCTCGAACGCGCCGTCGGCGGTGCGCTCCCGCTGCCAGGCCGCGTAGTCGGGGAACTGGAGGGGGAGTTCGGCCGGCCGGTACGCCGAGCCCCGGCTCTCGTGCCCGTATCCCTCGGACAGCCCGTCCAGTATCAGGCCGAGCGACCAGCCGTCGCAGACCAGGTGGTGGGCGACGAGGAGCACCCGGTGGCTGCCGTCGTCCACCGCGTACACGGCGCAGCGCAGCAGCGGTCCCGCCGCGGTGTCGAAGGGGCGGGCGGCCTCGGCGCGGATCAGGGAGTCCACGCGGCCCGCGGGCACGTCCCGGTGGATGGCCGGCCGTACCCGCCCGGCGGCCGAGACGCGCTGCGCCGGGGTGCCGTCCTCGGCGGTCCGGAAGACCGTCCGCAGCGCCTCGTGGCGGGCGACGAGCGCGTCGAGCGCCCGGCCGAACGCGTAGGTGTCGAAGGGCCCGCGCACGGCGAAGGCGACCGGCACGTTGTACTGGGCGGTGCCCGGATTCAGCTGGTCGAGGACCAGCAGACGGCTCTGGGCGTCGGAGGCGGGGAACTCGTACTCCTCGTTTCCGCCGCCCTCCCCGGCGTAGAGGTCGATGAGATCGACGGTGTCGACGGTCATGGGTTTCAGTCCCTTCTGAGGGCGGATTCGAGGACCGCGGCGATCTTCGCCGCCGGGCCCGGGTTGAGGACGTCGCTGTGGCCGCAGTCCAGTTCGTGGACGTCGAGCGAGGCGGCCACGCGCCGCCAGGCGCCGGTCTTCTCGGCCGTGCTCGGCCAGGTGTCGTGGGTCGCGGAGAAGAGGGTGATCCCGCCCCCGTAGTCGGACGGCCGCCACCCGCGTACGAGCGCGCTGTGGTGCGCGCCGATGTCGACCAGGGTGTGCAGACGGGCCTCGGAGAGGCCGTCGAAGGCGCCCTCGTGGCTGGTGGAGAACACCGTGGTGCGGTTCAGCGGCCCGTCCGGGACCGGTGCGCCGGGCGCGTGGGAGTGGAGCAGGATGCGCAGCATCTCGTCCTCGACGGCGGCGGGGTCCAGCGGGGTGTCGAGGATCCCGTCCGGCATCGGCATGGCGTCCACCACGGCGAGCATCCGCACCTCCTCGCCGGCCCGGCGAAGCCGTACCGCCAGCTCGTGGGCGAGAGCACCGCCGAAGGACCGGCCGAGGAGCAGATACGGACCCCTCGGCTGGAGTTCACGGATGCGCGGCAGATACAGGTCCGCCGTCTCGCCCATGGACGGCGGGAGCCGGTCCACGCCGGTGAGCAGCGCCGGGCTCTGGAGGGCGTGTACGGGACGGGCCGGATCGAGGTGCGGCAGCAGGTTCACGTACGACCAGCCGAGGCCGAGCCCCGGGTGCACGCAGATGAGCGGGGTGAGGTCCCCGCCGGCCCGCAGGGTGAGCACGGGCGCCAGGCTGGTGTGCTGCGGATCTGCTGTCGCTGTCGCTGTCGCTGTCGCTGTCGCTGCGGCTGTGGCTGTGGCGGTCGCGGTGCGGTTGCGGGCGGGGCGCAGCGCGATGCGCGGCGCCGGGTCCTTCCCGGACGCCGGCGCGTCGAGCCGGGCGGCGAGAGCGGCCGGGGTGGGCGCGTCGAACAGCGCCGACAGCGGGATCCGGACCCCGAGCACCGTCTCTATCTTCGACTTCAGGCGCAGCGCGGTCAGCGAATGCCCGCCCGCCAGGAAGAAATCGGTGTCGGGCCCGACCGCCGGGATGCCCAGCACCGTGCCGAACAGGGCGCACAGTTCGCGCTCGCGCGGGGTGCGCGGAGTCCGGTGGACCGCCGGTTCACCGGTGGGACCGGGGTCGGGGAGCGCGGCCCGGTCGACCTTCCCGTGGCGGGTGAGCGGCACCTCCTCGATCCGGGCCCACAGGGACGGCACCAGGTGCGCGGGCAGGTGCTCCGCGGCGTGCGCCCGCGCCCGGTCGAGCGTGCGCCGCCACCGCTCCGCCTCGTCCGGGAGCGCACCGGAACCGTCCCGCACGCCCTTCGCCGGCACCAGCCAGGCGGCCAGCAGCTTGCCGCCCGCCGCGTCCGGCCGGGCGCCGGCCACGGCCCGCGCCACGCCGGGGCAGCCGGCCAGCACGGTCTCGACCTCGGCGGGCTCCACGCGGAAACCCCGCACCTTGACCTGGTCATCGGCCCGGCCCGCGAACTCCAGGGTCCCGTCGGGCAGTCGGCGCACCAGGTCCCCGGTGCGGTACATGCGGCTGCCCGGCGGCCCGTAGGGATCGGCGACGAACCGCTCGGCGGTGGACACCGGCCGCCCGAGGTAGCCCAGCGCGAGCCCGGTGCCGCCGATGTACAGCTCGCCGGTGGCGCCCGCCGGGACGGGACGCAGCCGGTCGTCCAGGACGTGGGCGCGGGTGTTGTCCAGGGGGCGCCCGATGGGGACGCCGCCCGGGTGGGCCGCCGACTCCTCCGTCGCGGTGTGCGCGGTGGCGAACACCGTCGTCTCGGTGGGCCCGTACCCGTTGACGACGACCGTCCCCGGGCAGTGCTCGTGGAGGCGGCGCACGGTGCCGGGCGCGAGGACGTCGCCGCCGGACCACACCTCGCGGAGCCCGGAGAGCGCGTCGGGCGCGATCTCCGCGACGGTGCGCAGCAGTTCGGGGGTGAGCATGAGCGCGGTGACCCCCCGGTCGGGGACCACCCGCTTGAGCAGGTCGGGGGTGATCGCCTCCGCGGGGGCGACGACCACGGTCCCGCCGTTCAGGAGCGGGACCCACACCTCGTACGTCGAGGCGTCGAACGTGTACGGGTTGTGCAGCAGCACCCGGTGGTGGGCGCCGCCCGCGAAACGGGCGTCGGCGGCGAGTTCGGTGATCGCCCGCTGCGGGACGACCACTCCCTTGGGCTCTCCGGTGGAGCCGGAGGTGTAGAGCACGCAGGCGGCGGCCCCGGGATGGATGGTGACCCCGTCGAAGGGCGCCGGGCCGGACTTCTCCGTGACGTCCAGTACCGCGGTACCGGCGGGCAGCCGGGTCGCGGTGGAGCCTTCTCGCGCGGTGAGGACGAGGACGGGCGCCGCCGCGGTCAGCAGCCTGGCCAGCCGCTGCGGCGGATGCGCCGGGTCGAGGGGGAGCCAGCAGGCGCCCGCCTTCAGGACCGCGAGCTGGGCGACGACCATGGACGCGGAGCGGGGCAGCAGCAGGCCCACGGTCCGCCCCGGCGCCACACCGGCCCGGACGAGCCGGCCCGCCAGTTGGTCGGACGCGGCGTCGAGCCGGGCGTAGCTGAGGATCTCGCCGTCCGCGTCGACGGCCGGCGCGTCCGGGGTACGGGCCGCCTGGGCGGCGAACCGACCGGTCACGGTGGCGGGCGCGGCGAGCGCTCTGTCCGGTCCGTCGGCCAGTGCCAGCAGCGCGTGCTGCTCCGCCACGGGCAGCGCGTCGATGCCGTCCACGGGTGACCGCGGAGAACGGGCCAGCTGCTCCAGTACGTGGGCCAGGCGCCCGGTGACCGCTGCCGCCGAGATGCCCCGCCGGCAGCTCACCGAGAGCAGCAGCCGGTCCTCTGCGACCACCGCGATCGTGACCGGGTAGTGCGTCGCGTCCGTCACCTTCGCCAGGCGCACCGCGTCGGGTGCGTCCTCGCTCCCGTCGGTCCGGGGGAAGTTCTCGAAGGCGATGATCGAATCGAAGAGCTCACCGACCCCCACGGCGCGCTGCACCTCGGCGGCGCGGGCGTGGTGGTGGGCCAGCAGCCGGGACTGCTCGTCCTGGATCCTGCGCAGCAGCTCGTCCACCCGCTCGCCGTCCCGCAGCCGGACCCGTACCGGCAGGGTGTTGATGAACAGGCCCACCATGGACTCGACGCCGGGCAGGTCGTGCGGGCGCCCCGAGACGACCGCGCCGAAGACCAGGTCGCGGGAGCCGGTCAGTCTGGCCAGCACCAGCGCCCAGGAGACCTGCACCAGGGTGTTGAGGGTGACGCCCGCGTCGGCGGCCCGCCGGACCAGCGTCGCGGTGAGATCCGTGGTCAGCCACATCCGGGAACGGTCGGGTGCCGTGTCCGGCCCGGTGGGGGCCAGCAGCGCGGGCCGTTCCAGGCCCTCCAGCGCCTCTGCCCACGCGGCCTCGGCCCTGTTCCGGTCCTGACCGCCCAGCCACACCAGATAGTTCCGGTAGGGCGCGGCGGGCGGCAGCGGCCGCCCCGCCACCAGGGCCGCGAGATCCCGTTCGACGACCGGCATCGACCAGCCGTCCAGGAGGATGTGGTGGAAGGACACGATCAGTTCGCCGCCGGTGTCGTTCCGCAGGAACGTGGCACGCACCAGCGGCGGGCGGGCCAGGTCGAAGCGGAGTGCCGCGTCCTCGCGCAGCGCCTCCTCGGTCCGTACGTTCACCTCGTCCGGGGCGAGGCCCGTCAGGTCCACGTCGGCCCACGGCACCGTGACCGCCTTCGGCACGACCTGGACCGGCCGGTCCAGGCGCTCGTGCCGGAAGCAGGAGCGCAGGTTGGGATGCCGGTCCAGGAGTGCGGCGACCGAGGCCCGTACCGTCTCCCGCGCGGTTCCCGGTCCGGTCCGGAACCGGGCCTGCACCAGATAGGGGTCGGGTCCTCCGGTCTCCCGGGCCGCGTGGAAGAGCAGGCCCTCCTGGAGCGGGGAGAGCGGCAGTACGTCCGCGATGCGCGCGTTCATCGTCGATCCCCTTCTTCTTCGTCGTGCACGGCGTCGAGGCCGTCGAGATCACCGAAGTCCATGTCCTGCGCGAGCAGTTCGAGCTGGTCGCCGGTGAGGTCGACGAGCGGGAAGTCGGACGGGGTGTGGACGGCTCCGCCGTCCGGCCCGCAGTGGTCGGCGAGGACGCCGAGCGCCTCGGACCACGCCCCGGCCAGCGCGTGTGCCTCGTCCCGCGTGAACACCCCCGACGGGTACGAGAAGCTCGCCTCCACCAGGAGCTCGCCGTTCTCCTCGCGGGCCAGCACATCCACCTCCAGGGTGTGCGCGAGCGGCACGGCGTCCGGCCCGAGGTCGAGCAGCCGCCCGCCCGCCGCGTCGGTCGCGGTGAACCGGCCCAGGTAGTTGAAGCGCACATCGGGTGCGGGCAGTGCGGCGAGTGCCGGGCCGGTCTCCGGGTGGAGATGGCGGAGCAGTCCCCAGCCGAGTCCGCCCGAAGGCACCTCCCGCAACTGCTCCTTGACGGACTTCAGGGCCTCGCCCGGCCGGCCGCCGGGCTCCACCGAGGCGGCGCCGAGGTCCAGCCGGACCGGGTACTGCGTGGTGAACCAGCCGACGGTGCCCGACACATCGACCTCGGTGGAGATCGCCTCGCGCCCATGGCCCTCCAGATGGACGAGCAGAGCGGATCCCGTTCCCCGCCGCTGGACGGCCGCCGCGGTCAGCGCGGTCAGCATCACCGCGTCAGGACGGCAGTTGAAGTCGGCCGGCAGGGTCACCAGGACACTCCGGGAGAGCTCGGGGCCCAGCTCGAAGGTGAGCGTCTCGCGGTGCCCGCCCGGCTCCCGGCCGCCGGTGAGCCGTGCCGCACCGTCCGCCAGCTGCCTATCCCACCAGGGGAGTTCACCGGTGCGCAGCGCGGCCTCCCGGGACAGCAGCCGGGACCACCGGGTGAACGAGGCGGTCCTCGCGGGCGCCGTCCCGTCCCCGGCGCGCCGGTCGAGCGCGGCGGCGAGTTCCTGGCCGAGCACCCGCCAGGAGAACCCGTCGACGGCCAGGTGGTGCACGGTCAGGACCAGGGCCCCGGGCCGGCCGGACCCGGGGTCCAGCCACACCGCCCGGACCATCTCGCCGTCCTCGGGGCGCAGCGTGGCGGTGCGGGCCAGCTCCGTCGCCCGGGAGTGCAGATCGGTGTCCGCCGCGACGGCCAGCCGGACGGCTCGCGCCCCGGCCGGTGCGCCCTCGGCGGGCACCTCCAGCTCCCATCCCGCGTCGCCGTCGCGCACCAGCCGCATCCGCAGCGCGGCGTGCCGCTCGGTCAGGGCGGCGACGGCCTCCTCGACCGCGGCGAGTCCGGTGCCTGCCGCCAGCGGGAACAGCATGGACTGGGTGAACGCCGAGGTGTCCACGGCCTGTTCGCGCCACCAGTGCATCACCGGGGTGAGGGGCAGCCGCCCCGTTCCGGTGTCCGCCTCCGCCGGGGCGTCGGCGTCGGGCGTCCGCGCCAGCACGGCCAGCCGGGCGGGGGTGCGGACGGTGAACACGTCGTGCGGCGAGAGCACCAGACCGGCCGCCCGCGCCCGCGCGGCGAACTGGATCGCCATGATGCTGTCACCGCCGAGACGGAAGAAGTCGTCGTCGGCACCGGCCTGATCGAGATCCAGCAGTTCGGCGAAGAGCCCGCACAGGATCTCCTCGCGCGCCGAGCCCGGGAGCCGGACGCTGTCCCCGGTCCGCTCCGCCGGCGCCGGCAGGGCGGACCGGTCGAGCTTCCCGTGGGACGAGAGCGGCAGCGCGTCCAGAGTGACCACGGCCGCCGGGACCATCGCCGCGGGCAGGCGCTCCGCGGCGTGCAGGAGCAGCGCGTCCGCGTCGCTCCCCGCTCCCCGGGCGGGAACCACGTACGCGACGAGCTGCGCGGTGCCCCGGTCGTGCCGCACGACGGCCACCGCCTGTTCCACGGACGGGTGTTCCACCAGGGCGGCGGCGATCTCGCCCGGCTCGATCCGCAGCCCGCGCAGCTTCACCTGTTCGTCGCCGCGCCCGAGGTAGTACGTGAGGCCGTTGTCGTCCCGGTGCACGAGGTCGCCGGTGCGGTACATGCGGCTGCCGGGCGGACCGTAGGGGTCGGCGACGAACCGCTCTGCGGTGAGCGCGGCACGCCCCAGGTAGCCGCGGGCGAGCGCGTCACCCGCCAGGTAGAGCTCGCCGCCCGTCCCGGCCGGTACGGGCCGCAGCCGCTCGTCCAGGACGTAGGCCGTGGTGCCCGCCACCGGTGTGCCGATGGGCGGCACGGTTCCGTCGGCGTCCAGCGGCCCGGAGACCGTGGAGACGACGGTGGATTCGGTGGGCCCGTAGGCGTTGTGGAAGCGCCGTCCCCGGACGGCCCAGCGGGCCACCAGGTCGGGCGGGCAGGCCTCCGCGCCGACGACGAGCGCGCGCAGCCGCGGGTGCGGTCCGGCCGGCACCGTCGCGAGCACGGACGGCGGGACGAACGCGCAGGAGATCCGCCGCTCCTCCAGCACCGTCCCGAGGACGGCGCCCACGAGCGGTCCGGGGGGCGGCAGCACCAGGGTGCCGCCCGAGCCGAAGGCCAGGCACAGTTCGCCGACGGAGATGTCGAAGGAGGGCGGCCCGAGCTGGAGCACCCGGCTGCCGGCGTCCAGTGCGACGCCGTCCACCAGGCTCCGGGTGAGCGCGGCCACCCCGGCGTGGGTGACCAGCACGCCCTTGGGCGTGCCGGTGGAGCCGGACGTGTGGATGACATGGGCGACGTCGTGGGCCGCCGGGCCGCCGGGCGGCAGCGGTGCCCCGGCCCAGGCGTCCTCGTCGAGGACCAGCGTCGGGAGGTCCGTCCCCAGGGACGCGGCGCCCGGTTCGGTGATCAGGAGGACGGGCGCGGCCTCGGCGAGGACCCGGCGGATGCGCCCGGCCGGGTGGGCGGGGTCGAGCGGCAGATACGCGGCGCCGGCGCGCTGCACGGCCAGCGCCGCCACCGGCCAGTCGCTGCCGCGGGCGAGGGCGAGCGCCACGGTCCGCCCGGGGCCCGCGCCGAGGCGCACCAGCCGGCCGGCCAGCCGGGCGACCCGGTCGTCCAGTTGGGCATAGCTCAGGGTGTGCCCCGCGGACTCGACGGCCGGCGCGTCCGGCGTGCGGGCCGCCTGCCGGGCCACCAGACCGGGCAGCGAGAGGGGGGCGGGGGCGGCGGCCCCGGCGGAGCCGGCCAGGAGTTCACCGCGCATGGCCGCGGGCACCAGGTCGATGTCCCCGACGAGCGCCGTGGGGTCGGCGGTGATCTGCCGCAGCAGCTCGACGTAGCACTGCGTCCAGCGGGCCACCGTCGCCGGGCTGAAGACGTCGGTGCGCAGACCGAAGCTGCCCTCCATGCCGTCGCCGCTGTCCTTCACCACACCGACGAGGTCGTGCTCGCCACCGGTGTGGATGCGCTCGGGCTCCGCGAACTCCTTCATCACCGTGACGCTGGGCTGCTGCGTCAGGTGCATGAACACCCACTGGTAGAGCGGGGCCCGGCCCGCGCTGCGCTCGGGCGCGGCCGCCGACACGATCCGGCCGACGGGCACGTCCGCGTTGGCCATCAGGTCCGGGAAGTCGACGGCGAACCCGGCGAGCACATCCGCGAACGACCGGTCGGGGCGCACCTGCCAGCGGGTCGGCACGGCGTTCATGACGTACCCGATGACCTGGTCGAGGCCCTTGGCCGCACGGTTGGCGATCGGGGTACCGATCACCAGGTCGTCGGCGCCGCTGACGCGGTGCGCCAGGACGGCGAAGGCGGCCATGAGGACGACGTAGACGGAGGCGCCGCGCTCCCGGGCCAGGGCCCGTACGGCGGCGGTGGTCGCCGCGTCGATGTGGAAGGGGACGTTCGCGATGCCGTCGCCCCCGGTGGTGGTGCCGGTGCCGGCACCGGGCACGGTCAGCGGACCGGGCGGGTCGGCGAGGTAGCGGCGCCAGAAGTCGAGCCGGTTCCCGAAGACCCCGGCCTCCACCAGTTCGCTCTGCCAGGACGAGAAGTCGGCGTACTGGACCTCCGGCCGGGTGAGGGGCGGCTCCAGACCGTCGCGCAGGGCGCCGTACGCCTGGGCGAACTCGTTCTGCAGCACATCGAACGACCACCAGTCGCTGATGGTGTGGTGCAGGCTCAGCATCAGGGTGGAGCGCTGCCCGCCGACCCGGACGAACCGGGCCCGGATCAGCTTGTCCCGGCCCAGGTCGAAGGGGCGGTTGCGGAAGGCCTCGAAGGCCTCGTCGATCGTCCCGCCGGTGCCCCGCAGATCCTCGTGCTCCAGGGCGAAGGCCCCGTCGTCGGGGAACTCGACATGCAGCTCTCCCGACGGGTCCGTCACGATCCGGGTCCGCAGGATGTCGTGGTGACGCTGGATCAGCGTCAGCGCCGCCTCCAGATGCGCCGGGTCGACGGGCCGCTCGAAGTGGTAGGCGGCGCACAGATTGAGGGCCGGGGTGCCGGGATACAGCGAGTCGTACACCCACAGGTCGTGCTGCGCGGGGCTGAGCGGCACCCGGCGGGCCGGGTCGCGCGGCGGTATGACGGCGGGTATCTCACGGGCCCGCCCCGCCTCCAGGAGACGGCGCATCAGCCGGACCCGTTGTTCGCGGCCGAGCGCGCCGAACCGGTCGGCCATGGAGGGGGATGCCGCGCCCGGAACGGGTCGCGAGACGGTGGGGGCGCTCATCACAGGTTCTCTTTCAGTTCGGCCAGCCGGTGCAGCCCGGCCAGTACGTCGTCCCGTCCGATACCGAAGTCGATGAAGCAGGCGACCTCGTCGACGCCCAGCTCGGCCAGATCGGCGAGCATCTTGGCGCAGTGGCCGGGAGAGCCGAGCAGACTGCCCCAGCTCAGATAGCGCTCGAAGGCGAAGTCGGCCATCATCGCGGTCTGTTCCTCGGTGAGCTGTGCGGTCGTGGGGTCCGCGGACCGGTTGGCCGCCGTCTGGCGGACGTACGAGGCGAGATAGGTCTTGAGCGGGGCGCCCGCCATCCGGCGGACCTCCGCGTCGTCGGCGCCGACGTAGGTGTGGGCCATGAGCGTGACCCGGCCGTGTGCGTCGGTGCCCCGCTGGTCGGGGGCCGCGGCACAGGCGGCGCGGTAGCGGGCGATCTTCTCCGCCAGCTCCTCCCTGCTCTGCCCGACCGTCGCGCCGAGCACTCCCGCGCGCAGCCCGCCGGCCGCCTCCCAGGTCTCCGGGTTGCCGGACGTGGTGACCCACAGCGGCAGGGTGTCCTGCACGGGCCGGGGCTGGGGTGTCACGGATACCGGGGTGCCGGTGCCGTCGGGGTACTCGGCTGCCTCGCCCGCCCACAGCGCCCGCAGCCGGGGGATGGTCTCCAGGGCGGTCCGCCGCCGGTCCGCGTACTGCTCCGGGGCCAGCGTGAAGTCCTTGGAGTGCCAGCCGGTGGCGACGGAGAGGCCGACCCGCCCGTGCGAGAGGTTGTCCACGACGGCCCAGTCCTCCGCCACCCGCAGCGGGTGGTGGAGCGGCAGCACGACGCTGCCCGCCCGGATCCCGATCCGCTCGGTGGCGACGGCGAGTGCCGCGCTGAGCACCGGAGGGCTGGGGAAGACCTGCCCCACCTGCTGGAAGTGGCGTTCGGGGGTCCAGACGGCGTGGAACCCGAGCCGGTCGGCCGTACGGGCCACGGCGAGGATGTCCTCGTACGTCTCGGTGTGCCGGGCCTCGCCGGCGGTGGTGCTGTCCGCACCGAAGAACATCACACTGAGGTCCACTGCCGCTCCTCCTGCTTCCTGCTGGGCTGGGTCTGGGTCTGGGTCGGTGTCTCGGGGCGCCGGGGCACCCGGGGGCGGCGCGGGATGGGGGCGGGGGCGACCGGTCCGGGCAGGGCGGACGCCCGTTCCAGCTCGGCCGCGAAGGCGGCGACCGTGGGCGCGGCGAACAACTGGGCCACGGTCACCGGCCGTCCGGCGCCGAGCCGGGCGACGACGCGTACCGCCCGCAGGGAGTTGCCGCCGAGGGCGAAGAAGTCGTCGTGCGGGCCGGCGCCCGGCACGCCGAGGACCTCGCACCACACGGTGGCGATCTCCTGTTCCAGCGCGGTCAGCGGGCGCTCCGCGGTGCCTGCGCGCCGGGCCGGTGCCGTGATCCGGTCGTCCCGGCCGGCCCGCCGGGGCGGCGCGGTGAGCCCCAGCCGCGACAGCGGCGTGCCGGGAGCGGCCGCGGCCGCCTCCAGGGCCTGCGGGAGTGCGCGTGCGAGCCACTGGACGAAGTCCGCCTCCAGCGCCTCCCCGCGGTACTCGAAGGTCAGGGTCAGCCCGTCCGGCGCACCGTCCGCCGTGGTGGAGTCCGTGACGTCCACGAGGAGTTCGAACCGGGCGGCGCCGGTGCGCACGACCTCGACCCCGTGTTCGGCACCGGGCAGGGTGACCTCGGCCCGTGCGTTGTTCTGGAGCGCGAGGACCACGTCGGTGAACGGCTGACGGCCCGGGGAGCGCGGTGGGTTGAGGGCCCCGACCACGTCCTCGAACGGCACGTCCTGGTGGCCGAACGCGGCCAGGTCCGTCTCCCGCACCCGGGCGAGCAGCTCCGCGGCCGTGGGGTCGCCGGACAGATCGGTGCGCAGCACCAGCATGTTGACGAAGAATCCGACGACGTCCTCGACGCCGCCGTCCCCGGCCCGGCCGGCCACCGGTGCGCCGACCGCCACGTCCTCGTCCGCACCGGCCCGCACGAGCACCGTGGCCAGCGCGGCGTGCAGCGCCATGAAGAGGGTGGCGCCCCGGGCGCGGGCCGACTCGACGACCCGGGCGTGGGCCGCCGCGTCCAGCCGGCACACCACGGTCCCGGCGGCCGGGCCGGGTACGGCGGGCCGCCCGGCGCGACGGGGCAGCAGCGGACCGCCGGCCGCCAGCCCGTCCAGCTCCTTGCGCCAGTACGTGAGCTGGCGGGCGGCGAGCGCGTGCGGATCGGACGGCGAGCCGAGCCGGCCGAGCTGGTGACGGGCGTGCTCCCCGTACGGGACGGCGAGCGGCGGGAGTCCGGCGTCGGCGCCCGCGACCCGTGCCGCGTAGGCGCGGGACAGATCGCGGAAGAGCGGCCGCAGGGACCACCCGTCACCGGCGATGTGGTGGACCAGCACCAGGAGCGCGTGCTCGTCCGGCCGCTCCCGGGTGGTGAACAGGGTGGCGCGCAAGGGGAGTTCGGTGCTCAGGTCGAAGCGGTGGCGGGCCTCCCGCGCGATCTCCCGGTCCACCGAGTCCCCGGCGACGCGCAGGTGACGCAGCGGCGGCCGCGCGGCCGCCCCGCTCAGCACCCGTCGCACGGGGGCGCCGTCGGCCTCCTCGAAGACGGTCCGTAGCACTTCGTGCCGGTCGGCGACCCGGGCCAGGGCGTCACCCAGCGCGGCCGCGTCGACCGCGCCCCGCAGCCGCACCAGCATCGGCAGGTTGTACGCGGCCCCGGCCCCGGTCCGGTCCAGGAACCACAGCCTGTGCTGCGCGTGCGAGACCGGAAGCGCGCCGGAGGGGGTGCCGGGCGTGGGAGCGGCGACGGGCGCCGGGGGAGCGGTGTCGACGAACGGGGCGAGCAGCGCCGGGGTGGGCGCCTCGAAGAGCCCGCGGATGTCGATCTCGGCGCCGAGCACGGTACGGATCCGGCCCAGCAGCCGTGCGGCGAGCAGGGAGTGGCCGCCGAGCGAGAAGAAGTCGTCGTCCGGGCCGACCGCCTCCGTGCGGAGCACCTGGGCGAAGAGACCGCACAGATCGGCCACGGTCCCGCTCGCCGCCGCCCGGCCGGCCGGGGCCGCGGAGACCCCGGGCTCCGGCAGCGCGGACCGGTCCAGCTTCCCGCTGGGGGTCAGCGGCAGCGCGTCCAGCGGTACGAAGACCGCCGGCACCAGGTAGTCGGCCAGCACGCTGCTCGCGTACGCCCGCAACTCGGCCTCCCGGAAGCCCTGTCGGACGCCGCCGCGCGGCACCACGTACGCGGTCAGCTGGCGGTCGCCCGCCGGGTGTTCATGGGCGACGACGGCCGCCCGGTCGATGCCGGGATGCCTGGCCAGTACGTTCTCGACCTCACCCGGCTCCACCCTGAAGCCCCGGATCTTCACCTGGCTGTCGGCCCGTCCCAGGTATTCGAGGACTCCGTCCGCGCGGCGCCGTCCCAGGTCACCGGTGCGGTAGACGCGCTCACCGGACGGGGCGGCGACGAAGCGCTCCGCGGTCAGCGCGGGCCGCCCCCGGTACTCACGGGCGACGCCCGCCCCGGCGGCGTAGATCTCGCCGGTCCAGCCGTCCGGGACCGGACGCATCTCCTCGTCGAGGACGAGCAGCCGCTTGCCGGCCAGCGGACGGCCGATCGGCACCGGGCCGTCGCCGAGTCCGGCGAGGGTCACCGGGTGGACGGTCAGGAAGACCATGCACTCGACGGGTCCGTACCCGTTGCTCAGCCTCAGCTCCGGGCTGTGTTCCAGGGCGCGGGCCGCATGAGGTGCGGACAGCGCCTCGCCGCCCACCACGAGTTCCCGCAGCCCGTCCAGTACCCGCGGGTACTCGTCGACGACGACGTTGAAGAGGGAGGCGGAGAGGTACATGGACGTGATGCCGTGCTCGGCGACGAGCCGTGCCATCAGGAAGGGTTCGGGCCGCCGGCCCGGGTGCAGGACGCAGGTCCCGCCGTTCATGAGCGGCCCCCACAGTTCCAGGGCGAACGCGTCCCAGGACAGCGGTGCGCACTGGAGCCAGACGGCGCCGGGGCCGAAGGACGCGAAGTCCTGTCCGGTGAGGGTGGACGTGAGCGCGTGGTGCGACGCGGCGATGCCCTTCGGCCGCCCGGTCGATCCGGAGGTGAACATCACGCACGCGATGTCGTCCGGCCGGACCGGGACGGTGCCGCGCGGCAGCGGCCGCGCCCCCGGGGCGTCCTCGATGTGCACGTGTGTCACGCCGAGCCCCTCGGGCTCCGTGCCCCGGGCCGACACGACCGCGGCCGTTCCCGCGTCCTCGGCCATCGCGCGCAGCCTGGCGGCGGGGAAGCCGGGGTCGAGCATCACATAGCCGGCTCCCGCCTTGAGGATGCCGAGCACCGCCACGACGAGCGCGGCCGAGCGCTCCAGGTACACCCCGACCGTGTCACCGGAACGGATGCCCCGGGCGACCAGCAGCGCGGCCAGCCGGTCGGCCCGTACGTCGAGTTCGGTGTAGCCGATCCGCTCGTCGCCGTCGATCAGCGCGGTCGCGCCGGGCGCCAGCGCCACCTGCTCCTCGAACAGTTCATGCGCGCACCTCATCGCGTTCACCTCCCAGGCGTTCGCTCGGTCCGACCGGCTCGCCAGGGGCGTCGAGATCGGGCAGCAGGGTGTCGATGTCCCTGATGGAACGGCTGGCGAGCCCCCAGATCGCGACCCCGGTCCCGCCGACGCCGGCCAGGAACAACATGGCCGCCATACCGCTGCCCGGTGAGTCGCCGACGAGGGGCCCGAGCACGGTGAAGAGGCCGGAGCCCTGGGCGGCCTGCGGTTCGAAGACGTGGTCGGCGAGCGGTCCGGAGATCGCCATGGCCACGGGCACGGAGATCTGCGACAGGAACATCACCGCGCCGAAGACCCGGCCCTGCCATTCGTGGGGGACCTTGGTCTGCACGATCGTCTGCATCGAGGCGTTGACGAGGGTCATGAGGAGCGCGCCGACCAGGATGGCCAGGCACCAGCCGGTCACCCCGCCCACCAGGCCCATCACCACCAGGCCGGAGAGGCACATGCCGACCACGCCGAGCATCATGCCCCGGCCCCGGTTCGCGGGGCCGCCCCAGGCGGCCATCAGCAGGGCGCCGGCCACTCCGCCGACCCCGACCGAGGTGTTGACGGCGGCGAGTGCGCCGTTCCCGGCCCGGAGCAGCACCATCGGCGAGATGAGGGCGAAGCCGAAGACCATGACCAGGTTGACGACACAGAAGTTGATGATCAGGTCGCGCAGACTGGGCACCCGGAACAGATAGCGCAGCCCCTCGACGGAGTCGGCGGTGATCCGTCTGCGCGGGGCGTCGGGCCTCTTCGCCGGCACGTGGTCGCCCGCGAAGCGCACGATCCGGACGCCGACGAGGGCGAAGGCGTAGCTCGCCACGTCGACCAGGAGGGTCGGGCCGATCCCGAAGAGCGCGAGCAGGAGACCGCCCAGTGCCGGGCCACCGATCCCGGCGGCGCTCTTCGCACCCGCCAACAGGCCGTTGGTGCGGTCGAGCTGGTCCTTGCGGACCAGCAGCGGAACGGCCGATGACAGGGCCGGGAACTGGAAGGCGGCGCAGACACCGAGCAGTACGGAGGCCGGATAGACCTGCCAGGCCTGGAACGCGCCGACGTAGTGGGACAGGGCCAGTGAACCCACGACGAGGAGCCCGCCGGCATCGGCTATCTGCAGCGCGGCGCGCTTGGATATCCGGTCGACGATTGCGCCCGCAATGGGACTGAACACGGCCTGCGGCAGCATCGCGCACAGCGAGAGGATCGTGACGGCGGTCGCCTTCTGACCGGACGACCACACCTCGACGATGA
This sequence comes from Streptomyces sp. NPDC087428, assembly GCF_044744085.1. Lineage (NCBI taxonomy): Bacteria > Bacillati > Actinomycetota > Actinomycetes > Kitasatosporales > Streptomycetaceae > Streptomyces > Streptomyces sp. NPDC087428. Next base: position 40,623 of record NZ_JBIUXR010000025.1, on the reverse strand, counting down.
AGGCGAACCGGACCGCCGCGCTGCCCGCCAGGGATACCGCCTGACCCGACCAGACAAGGAGAAAGGGGCCCATTCCCGAGAAACGGCCGGGAATGTCATGTGATGTTCGGGCGCCCATCAGGATTCGGGTCCGTTGTGTACCGGCTTCCGGCACCTCGTGCCGCCGCCGTCGAATGGTTTGGTTACCACGCCTCAATCTCCCGGATGTCGCATCACCTGCGGATCACCACGGATCCCTGTCTCAATCGAACGGGGTCATCATGCGGCCACCGATTACCGCTGCGTTCCCTTAGCGAACGAGGGAACGGGAACGAAGCGGGAACGGATCGGGAGGGAAGCGGGAGCCGGGACGGCAAGGGTCGTTGCGTAGTTGTCTGCAGTGAGGAGTACTCAAGTGAAGGACCCCAGGGATCGCTCTCCCGACGGGACGGAGCTGCGCCAGGCCTTCCAGGACCTGACCACCGTGGAGCGGTGGGCCGAGCACGTCGCGTCCGGCGGTCATTCCCACCCGTACGCCGCGCCGGAGTCCTTGGAGGGCCCTCAGCTCAGCGTCGAGACCAGAACCGAGGACGGCATGCACACGGTGGCCGGGATCGTGGAGTGGCCGCCCGGGGGCGACGCCGGGGTGGCCGTCCTGGACGAGGCGGAGCGTGCGGTGCTCCGCTCCCTCGTGAGATCGCTGCTCGACCTGGCCGGCCACGAGTCGGGCGCCGCCCGCACCCGTGTGGTGCTCACGCCCGTCGGTCCCCGCGTCACCGCCTGCCAGCTCGACGTGGACTAGTCGTGTTCTAGAAGCCCCCTGGCACAGGCGATTCCGGTCCGTTCCCGCGGCAGTTCCCGGCGGCGGTATCGGGGCAGGAACGGACCGGGAACGCCTGTCAGCAACATCAGTGGTGTCGGGAAGCGGAACACCGCAAAAACCCACAAACACCACTTAGGGGCGGGACCATGGGACACAAGCTTGCTGGGCTCTTCGGAATCATCGCGGCGACGCTGGCCTTCGGTATCGGCGTCACGGTTGAGGCGGGGCAGTCGCACAGCCCCCGGAGCACCCAGCAGGTTGTGGCCGACGACAAGGGCCCGACGGTGATCGGCACCCACACGCTCGCTGACGACAAGGGCCCCACGGTCATCGTCGCCACCCCCAATGACGACAAGGGCCCGACGGTGATCGGCACCCACATACTCGCTGACGACAAGGGCCCCACGGTCATCGTCGCCACCCCGAACGACGACAAGGGCCCGACGGTCATCACCGACACGACCAACGACGACAAGGGCCCGACGTCCCCCACTGTGTGAGATCCCGCGCCTCGACAAGCACGCCCCGCACCGGAGCCTCGGTGCGGGGCGCGGTGCTGTTCCGGGGCGGTGGGACGACGTGCGGTGGCGGGGTGCCGCGACGGTGGCCGGCCGTCAGCCGCGACGGTGGCCCTTCAGCACGCCCATCTCGGCGAAGAGTTTCTCGGCCTCGGCCCGGTACCGGACCGCGTCGGGCGTGTCACCGAGGGCGTCGGCCATGCCCGCCAGGGCGTAGGCCTCCTCGATGCGGTAGCTGAGGGACGAGGCGAGTTCATGGGCGTGGGTGTGCAGCGTGAGCGCCGCCGCCATGTCGCCCTGGCGCCGGCGCAGCCGGCCCACCACGTTCTCCACCTTGGCCCGGCGCAGGGGAGAGGAGTTCGTGCGCATCAGGCCGAGGGCCCGCTCCGCCTGGTCCGGGTCCCGGGCCGGCCGGCCCAGCAGGTTCTCCACATCGGCGGACAGCGCCAGGGTCAGGGCGAGGTTCACCTCGTTGCCGGCGTCCCCGTACAGTCCGCGGGCCTCCGCCAGGCAGCGGTCGGCCTCCTCGTAGGCGCCCAGGCCGACATGGGCGAAGGCGAGGTCGGTGATGGCTCCGGGCAGTCCCTCGTGCTGCCCCAGCTGCCGGCTCAGTTCGGCCGACCGCAGCGCCGCGTCCCGCGCCTCCTCGTACCGTCCCCACTGTTCGTAGAGCGTGCTCAGGATGGTCAGGCTCTCGGCCTCCGCGCGCGGCATGTCCAGGTCGCGTTCGTGCGCGATCGCCGTCTCCATGTGGCCCAGGGCCGCGGAGAAGTCGCCGAGAAGGCTGTTGAACTGGCCGAGGATGCTCTCGCTGTGGGCCTGGGTGTGCAGATCGCCGAGCCGGATCGCGACGTCCCGGCTCTCCCGGGCGGCTTCGAGCCCCTCGGCGAGACGGCCGAGTTTCCAGCAGGCGACGCCCAGATTGGAGAGGCTCACCCCCAGCAGCGCCAGGTCCTGCAAGCGTCCGGCGGCGGCGACCGCGACCCGGCTCAGCTCGCCGAAGTCCTCCAGGAGACCGAGGTCGTTGAGCTGGAAGACGAGATTGCGCGACAGGCACACCACATAGCGGTCGTGGCCCTTGCGTTCGGCGAGCGTGACGGCAGCGAGGAGCGCCGTCTGCTCGCGCAGGAACCACTTGCGTGCCCGCTCCGCGGTGCCGAGGTCGGGCAGTTCGGCCGTGGAGGGCGGGATGCCGGTGCTGCGCCTGCGCCGCCCGGAATAGAGAAGGTCGCACGCCACTTCGGTGGCGGTCAGGTAGTAGCCCAACAGCCGCTCCACCGCACCGGAGTCCTCCGCGGACTCGACGAGCAGGCTCTGCGCGAAGCTGCGGACCAGGTCGTGGAAGGTGTAGAGGCCGATCTCCGGCTGCTGTACGAGATGGACGTCGAGCAGCATCTCCAGCAGGTCTTCCGCGTCCCGGGCACCCGTGCCGAGGAGCGCGCCGGCGGCGTGGATGTCCATGTCGCTGCCCGGGTGGAGCGCCAGCGTCGAGAACGCGTTCCGGCACTCCTCGTCCAGAGCCTGGTACGACAGGCGCAGGGTGGCGGAGACGCTGCGGGCGCCCGAGCTGAGCTCGTCGAGTCTTCGGGTCTCGTCGCGCAGCCGCTCGGCCAGGTACTGGAGGGTCCAGCGCGGGCGGTTGCGCAGCCGGGCGGTGGCGATCCGCAGGGCGAGGGGGAGGTGGCCGCAGAGCTGCGCGAGCTCGGCGGCCGCCTCGGGCTCGGCGGCGACGCGCTGGGCACCGAGCGTCTCCGCGACCAGCATCGCGCTGTCCTGGGGCGGCATCACCCCGATGGAGATCCACCGCGCGCCGTCCAGATCGACCAGCCGGGCCCGGCTGGTGACCATGATCAGGCTGCCGGGGGAGGCGGGCAGGAGCGGGCGGATGGCGGCGGCGTCCGCCGCGTTGTCGAAGAGGATCAGCAACTGCTTGCCGACCAGGGTGGCCCGCCACAGGGCGGTGCGGGCGGGTACGTCGTCGGGGATGAGGTTGCCGGGAACGCCGAGGGCCCGCAGCAGACTGTCGAGCGCCATGCCCGCGGTCACCGGCTGGTCGCCGGGCGTGTACCCGCGCAGGTCTATGTGGAGCTGCCCGTCCGGGTACTCCGGTGCGAGGCGGTGCGCCGCCCGTACCGCGAGCGAGGTCTTGCCGCAGCCCCCCATGCCGTCGATGGCCACGATCTGCGGGCCCTGCTCACCGCCGTCCTTGGCGGCACGCAGGATCTCGGCCAGTTCCCGGTCCCGTCCGGTGAAGTCCGCGAGGTCGTACGGGAGGGTGCTGGGGGGTTCGGCGGGCAGGGCCACGGACACGACCGGGGCGGCCGCCGGCTCGGGTCCGGCCAGTTCGGGGCTGTCCCGGAGGATTCCCTCGTACAGCTTGGTCAGATGGGGGCCGGGGTCGACGCCGAGTTCCTCCACGAGGAGCTCGCGCACCTTGCCGTACTCCTCCAGCGCCTCGGCCTGCCGCCCGGACCGGTAGAGGGCGATCATCAACTGGCCGCGCAGGGACTCGCGCAGTGGGTTCTGCTGGACCAGTTCCCGCAGTTCGACGACGAGTTCGGAGGCCTCGCCGAGTCCCAGGTGGAGTTCGAAGAGCTGTTCCGCCGCGGTCAGCCGGCGCTCCTCGATGGACGTGGACGCGGCCTCGATGACCGGACCGCCGTCGCCCGACAGAACGGGCCCCCGCCACAGGGCGAGGGCGCCGCGCAATATCTCGGCGGCCTCTGCCGTACGGCCCTCGGACGCCGTCTGCTTCGCTTTCCGGATCAGTAGGCCAAATTCAGCCAAGTCGATATCGCATTGTTCGTCGGCGACGCGATAGCCGGGCCCATCGGTGAGCAGGACGTCGGCACCCCCCGGTATCCGCCTTCGGAGATCCGCAACTGCCTTGCGCACTTGGTGCGGCGCCGTCGGCGGCGGTTCTTCGTCCCAGGCCGCCTCGACCAGCCGGGAAACCGGAAGCACCTTTCCGGGCTCCAGAAGCAAAGTGGCCAGAACTCGCTCCTGGATGACTCCCCCCAGCCGGAGCCGCGTCCCGTTCGACCACCCCTCTATCGGGCCAAGAATGTTGAAACGCAGACGAACCTCTTCCGCTGTTGACACGCATCCTCCCCCTCAACGCTGCCCACCCGCAGCTCTACCCAGGCGCGAGGCGATCGTAGCCCCTGGGTGCGGGAAGACGCGGTACTGCACCGGGAAGACTTCGGGAATGGCTCGATGGAAGCTGTTCATCGACGGCAGGCCTTCGCTGCCACGGAGAGTACGGAGCGTGAGCGGACCGGAAAGATCCCGTTCCCGGGCGCGTGTTCCGGACAGTCCTGGGAGGCCGGGCAACCGGCTATTGCATTTTCTGAGCAAGTGGAGACCGAGGAGACAATGATGAATTCCCAGCCTGCACCCGGGCTTGACGCTCTGCTGCAGAATGCGCGCAGACGTGCGGGGCTCACTCAGGAACAGCTGGCGGGGCTTTCCACGGTGAGCGTACGGGCCATTCGAGACCTGGAGCTGGGGAGGGTCCAGCACCCGCGCAGGGAAACGCTGAAGCTCCTCGCCAATGCCATGAGACTGAGTGACGCGCGACGCGTCGAGCTCGAACTCTCCGTCGACGCGAAGGCCGTGGGCCGGGTCTTCCAGGACATTTACGGGGCGGACCTCGCCACACCGCCCCCTCCGCTGCGTCCGCTGGTGGGGCGGCGCCCCGAACTGGAGGCGCTGACAGCCCGGTTGAGCACGGATCACGAGCGGCTGCTGACGCTGGTGGGCCTGCCGGGGGTGGGGAAGTCGCGGCTCGCCCAGGAGGCCGCCTCCCTCATTCACGCCCGGGACCGGGTTCCGGTGCTGTGGGTATCCCTGGACGACTCGGCCGAGACCGCGGAAGCGGCCCCCAGCAGCCCGCAGTCGACCGTGGCCGGCTGGGTGCGCTCCCTTGTCCGCGACGGCGAGGAATTCGAGGAGCTGGCCACACTCATCGGATCCAAGGCGACCCTGATCGTCCTGGACGGTCACGACGCGTCACCTTCCGTCACCCCTCGGCTGCTGAGCCTGCTGCGTGCCTGCGAGCGCCTGAAAATACTCACCACCACCGACCGGCCGGTGCAACTGCCCGGCGGGCGGCTGCTCCCACTGGCACCGCTCGCGGTGCCGTCCGCCGCCGATCTGGCCGTCGGGGTGGCCGGCGACACCCTCGTCGCGGACCGGCACGCCGTCGAGCTGACGCTCTCCCATGTCAGTTACATGCGACCCGACTTCCTCCCCACGGACGCCGTCGTCACCACCGTGGCCCACATCTGCCGGGCGCTGGACGGGATGCCGCAGGCACTGGAGGCCGCGGCCTCGTGGCTGCTGCTGTACTCCCCCCAGCAGCTCCTGGACATCGCCCGCACCACACCGCTGGTCCTGCTCGACGGCGTCACGCCCACCGACCCCGCCGCCGGCCCCACCCTGAGCGAGCGGCTCACCACCGCCGTGACCGGGCTCGCCCCGCAGGCGGCCGCCCTGCTCCGCACACTGGCGACCCTGGAGGACCCGTGGTCGGTGGACGACGCCGCGCGCGCCTGCGGAACCTCGCTGGCGGGCACCGCCCGTGATGTACACGCCCTGCTCGTCCGCGGCCTGATCCGCCGACTGCCCGCCACGGCGGGCGACTCGGTGGGCTTCACGGTGCTCAACCTGGTCCGTGCGGTGCTCGCGGCGGAGCGGGAGACGGCGCCCGCCGCTCCCGTCCCGGTACTCGTCGACTGAGGGCGGTCCGCCCGTTCCGGTCCCGTCCCCCCGTTCCCGTTCCCGTTCCCGTTCTCGCCACGTCCTCGTCCTCGTGAAAGGCACCCCACCCATGCGCAACCTGATCTCGCTCGCCGACCTCACGCCCGCCGAGCTGGACCACCTCGTCCGGCGCGCCGCCTCGTTCGGCCGCGACGGCATCGTCCAGAAGCCGCTGGCCGGAAGCCAGATCGGCCTCTACTTCCGCAAGTCCTCGACCCGGACCCGTACGTCCTTCTGGAGCGGGGCCACCCGGCTCGGCGCCGACGTGATCACCTTCGGTCCGAACGAACTCCAGCTCACCACCGGCGAGACGGTGGAGGACACCGCCCGGGTCCTCGGCCAGTACCTCGACGCGCTCGTCGTACGGACCAACGGGGACGTGGACGAGATCCGCCGGCTCGGCAGCAGCGAGGACCTGGCCGTCGTCAACGCCCTGAGCCTGGACGAGCACCCGACCCAGGCGATCGCCGACCTCGCCACGCTCACCGAGCGGTTCGGCTCGCTCGACGGTCTGCACCTGCTCGCCGTCGGCGAGGGCAACAGCTCCGGCGCTGCCCTCGCGCTCGCCGCCGCCCTCACCCCCGGCCTGCGCCTCACCCTGCTGTGCCCGCCGGGATACGAGGTACCCAAGGACACCCTGGACCTGGCGGCCGAACTCAGCGGCGGCAGGGCCCTGGTGACCCAGATCGTGACGCCCGACGAGGTCGAGGGCCCGGTGGACGCGGTGTACACCAGCCGGTGGCAGACCATGGGCGTGACGAAGGAGAACCCCGACTGGCTCAGCGACTTCGACGGCTTCCAGATCAACCGCGGCTTCCTGGAGCGCTTCGGCGGCCCGCGGACCGTCTTCCTGCACGACCTGCCCGCGGTCCGCGGGCAGGAGGTCACCGACGAGGTGCTGGACGGCCCGGCCAGCCTGGCCTGGCGCCAGGCCCACCACAAGATGACCGCCGCCGCGGCGGTCCTGGAATGGTGTGTCGCCGGCCCGCAGGACTGACCACCCGCACCGCGTCCGGCGGACCGGGCATACGACGAAGCTCCCGGCAGCCATGGGTTCCCCATCGAGAACCCCATGGCTGCCGGGAGCTTCGTGCGTACGCCCGCCGGTCATCCCGCACACGCACGGAAAGGGCGGGTACGAGACGCGATGAGCGCCGCGCACCCGCCCTTCCGGCACGGGACGAAAAGCCGGTTCAGCCACTCATCGCCGCGACGACGGAACGCGGCCGCATATCGGTCCAGTTCGCCTCGATGTATTCGCCGCACTCCTGCTTGCTGCCCTCGTCCTTCACCAGTTCCCAGCCCGCCGGCTGCTGGATCCGGGCCGGCCACAGCGAATACTGGCCCTCTTCGTTGGCCAGCACCACATAACGGCCCTGAGAGTCCTCGAACGGGTTGGTTGCCATGATTTCCACCTCGGTTGGACGAAGGTATGCATTCGGTCGTCGGGTCTGACGGAGTTCTTCTCGCCTGCATCACAGGCTAGGAGCCGCAGGCTGGTTCGCCGGGCAGAAGCCCAGGCAGATCGGCGGCACCACGGACCGCGGATCAGGCGAGCACGCGGGCCGTCTGATGCGCGTAGGTGAGGGCGACCCCGGTGGCCACGGTCGCCGCGCGCACCGCACCGAGCGCCTCCCGCACCAGCTCCGAACGCTCCACCGGCCCGCCCTCGAAACCGGTCTGACCGGCACGGACGATGGTCACCGCCGCTTCGAGCACGGCGATCTGCGCCTCGCCGAGCGCCTCCCTCCGGTCGACCCTCTCCCGCACCTGTGCCAGGACGTCCGCGAGCACGTCCGCCGCACGGACACTGTGGCCGGTCTCTGCCATGTCATGACTCCTCGGTCGTTCGCCGGCGGTGTGCACAGGGCCGGGCGGTGAATTCTGCGGGCGCAGTCCGGCCAGTCTCACGCCCCGCCACCCGCCCGGCACAGGGCTGTCGGCCAACTGCTCCCGTCCTGCCGCCCAGTTGCCGCCGGTCACGCCGGAATCGGCTCCGCGCCGAATCTACGGTGGTGGCCGAAAGGAAGTTCAGGTCACACCTGGACCTCTTTCTCCCCCTGTCATCCAATGATGTGGACGAAGCGAACAATGAAGCCTGCGGAATGGGCGGCTCGTCATCGATCCGGGCCGCTGGACGTTGTTGTCACCGGACTGCAATCCGATGCGCACACCTGGAATCTCATCTACATCCAATTGCTGCTCGAAGACCTCGGGCACAAGGTCGTCAATCTGGGTTCCTGCGTGCCCGAGGACGAGATCGTCGAGTCCTGCTGCAAGTTCCAGCCCGACCTGCTGGTCGTCAGCAGCGTCAACGGACACGGCTTCAACGATGCCCAGCCGCTGATCGGGGCCATCCGGTCGCGCTGGGAGCTGACCGGGCTGCCCGCCGTCATCGGCGGCAAGCTCGGCGTCCTGGGCGGCGGGGAGGAAGAGGCCGACGTCCTCAGGAGGGCCGGGTTCGACGCGGTCTTCCAGGACGGTGCCGATCTCACCGCTTTCGAGTCCTATGTCGGCTCACTGCCCAGAGAGGTGGAACGATGACCCCGCCGGTCCTCGCGGCAGCCCCGGAGAGCCGCACCACCGTGCACCGGCGCCCGCTCTCCTTCGGCCGCTTCGTCGCCGAGGCCCAGGACCGCGGCACCCTCGTGGTGCAGCCCCGCATGGGCTTCTCCGACCCCGCACTGATGCGGGCCGGCCTGCTGGCCACCAAGGGCGCCGCCGACGCGGTCGTCGGCACCATGACGATCGACAGCTACACCCGGGTGAGCGACGAGGCGTCCGCGGTCCGCGCGCTGAACAGCGGCGTCCCGCTCAACGGATTCCCCATCACCTCCTACAGCCCCCACACCTCGCGCTGGGTCCTGGACGGTGTCCGGGACGCCGGCTTCCCGGTCCAGATCCGGCACGGTTCCGCCCGCCCCCAGCGCATCGTCACCGCGCTGGCCCGGCTCGGCCTGGACGCGACCGAGGGCGGCCCGGTCTCCTACTGCCTGCCCTACGGGCGCACCCCGCTCCTGGACTCCGTACGCAACTGGCAGGAGAGCTGCGAGTTCCTCGCCGGACTGCGCGCCACCGGGGCCGAACCGCACCTGGAGACCTTCGGCGGCTGCATGCTCGGCCAGCTCTGCCCGCCCGGACTCCTCGTCGCGATCAGCGCGCTGGAAGCACTCTTCTTCCACCGGGCCGGACTGCGCAGCATCTCGCTCAGCTACGCCCAGCAGACCAACGCGGCGCAGGACCGCGACGCGGTGCACGCCCTGCGCCGACTGGCCGGCGAATTCCTGCCGGACACCGACTGGCACATCGTCCTCTACACCTACATGGGCCTCTACCCGCAGACCCGGCGCGGTTCGCTGGACCTCCTGGAGCGCTCGGCCGAACTGGCCGTGGAGACCGGCGCGGCCCGGCTGATCGTGAAGACGGCCGCCGAGGCCCACCGCATCCCGACCGTGCCGGAGAACGTCGAGGCCCTGCGGGTCGCCGCACGGGCCGCGTCCCGGCACCGCGCGGCGGCCGGGCCCCGGCCCACGTCCGTGCCGGTCGCGCACACCGACCCGGCGGACAACGCGGTCTACGCGGAGGCCCGCGCCCTGGTGGACGCCGTGCTGGACCTCGACGACGACCTGGGCCAGGCCCTGCTGAAGGCCTTCGCCCGCGGATACCTCGACGTCCCCTTCTGCCTGCACCCCGACAACGCGGGCCGCTCCCGGAGCCTCATCGACGGGTCCGGCCGCCTCGCCTGGTCCGAGATCGGGGCGATGCCCCTGGGGCCCGTCCGCGACCGCGGCCGCCGCCTCACCGCCGCCGGACTGTTCGACGCCCTGTCGTTCGTCCAGCGCCGGCACGACCGCACCCTTCCCCCGTCCGTTTCCCGCCCCCCGCTTCCCTCGGCGGCCCGACGCCCGGCAGCCCATCGGCAGCACACCCAGGAGGTAGCACCATGACCAGTACGATCGCCGAGCCCTACGGCCGCATCGCGCCCGCGTTCCCGGCCTCTCCCGACCAGCACCTGATGGCAGAGCCGACCCGCGCCACGCTGCGGGTGCAGAGCCGCATGCTCGCGGCCACCCGCTCCTTCCTGACCGCGCAGGGCTTCCAGGAACTGCTGCCGCCGGTCATCGGACCCGTCACCGACCCCGGCATCCGGGGCTCCAAGCAGGTCGACGTCGACTTCTACGGCCACAAGTACAAGCTGATGACGAGCGCGATCCTCTACAAGCAGGCATCGCTGATGGCCTTCGAGAAGATCTTCTACATCGCTCCCAACGTCCGCCTGGAACCGCTGGAGACGGCCGTCACGCACCGCCACCTCGCCGAGTTCCACCAGATAGACGTGGAGATCCGCGACGCCGGCCGCGAGGACGCGATGGAGCTCGCCGAACGGCTCGTGGCACACGTCGTCGACGAGGTCGTCCGCGGGATGCCGGGGGAACTGGAGCTCCTGGGCCGGGACCGGGACGCCTTCCGGGAAGTGGTCCAGGGGGCGTTCGCCCGCACCACGCACCGGGAGGCCACCGCGGACCTGGTGGCGCTCGGCCACCCGCAGGACCCGGGTGCCGAGATCGACTGGGAGGGGGAGGAGATCCTCTCCGCGAAGACCAGCCGCCCGTTCTTCGTCGTCGACTATCCCAAGGGTTCGCGGGGCTTCTACGACCAGGAGGACACCGACCGCCCCGGCATCCTCCGCAACTTCGACCTCATCGCCCCCGAGGGCTACGGCGAACTGGCCAGCGGCAGCGAACGCGAACACGACTACGCGGCCCTGGTCACCCGGATGCGCGAGACCGGCGAGAACCCCGCGAAGTACGGCTGGTACCTCGACCTGGCCCGCCGCGGCATCCCCGCCAGCGCCGGCTTCGGCATCGGCCTGGAGCGCTTCACCCGCTACGTCACCGGCCGCACCGCCGCCTGGGAGGCCAGCGCCTACCCGAAGCTCCCCGGAGTGGTGTCGGCATGAGCGTACTGAGCGCCGAAGGCTTCCCCGAGGAACAGGTGCGGCACCGGGCCAGGGCCGGAGCGGCGGCGGTCTTCCCCGCCCTGGACTCCTACGGCAGCAGCCTGCTGGGGGCGATCCCGGCCGGCCACGACCCGTACGACGTGCTGGAGCGCGCCAGGATCGTGCCCCCGGTGTTCATGCCGGAACGGCTGAAGAAGCTCATCGACCTGGCCCGCGAACCGCTGTACACCGATGTCGAACTCGGCACCTCCGTGGGCGGGTTCGCCTCCCGGCTGCCGCTGTACGTGTCCGCGTTCGGCTCCACCCAGGTCGCCAGCCACGACCTGGGCGAGGCGGCCGGGCGGCAGGCCGGACAGCTCGGCATCCCGATGGTCATCGGGGAGAACGTGGTGCCGGTCAACGGCTACCGCGCCGCCTCCGACTCCGCGGCCTCCCCGCTGCTCGGCCGGATCGCCGCCTACACCGCCGCCGCCGACGACGAGCACGGCGGGGTGGTGGTCCAGCAGTCCACCGAGGACGCGGACGCCGAGGTGTGGAACCTGGTCTACAGCGACCCCGTCTCCGAACCGCTGCTGGCCACCGGCCGGCTCGCCTTCGAACTGAAGGTCGGCCAGGGTGCGAAGCCTGGGCTCGGCGGCCTCACCGTCCTGGGCCGCGAGGCCGGCGGCAGGGTCGCCGAACAGTACGCCCTGGACGAGGTGTTCGGCGCGGACAGCGACTCGGTCCTGCGGATCAGCAGCCCCGGCACCTTCACCGAGGAGATCCTGCGCCAGCAGATCCGGCTGATGCGGAACAACTTCCCCCGCGTGAAGGTCTGGGTGAAGCTGCACCCCGGCCGCGACATCGCCCTCGCCGCGGCCACCGCCTGGGCGGCGGGCGCCGACTCCGTCACGGTGGACGGAGCCGAGGGCGGCACCGCCTGGGCCCCGACCGGCTTCCTCGGCCAGGTGGGGCTCCCGCTCGGCGAGTGCCTCACCCGCATCGGGGCCACCGACCACTGCCTGCTCGCCAGCGGGCGGATCTGGGAGGGCGGCCGGGCCGCGAAGGCACTCGCGCTCGGCGCCCGCGCCGTCGGCCTCGGCCGGGCCGCACTCCTCGCCGTCGACGAGGACGCCGACGCCGGCCTCGTCCGGCTGGCCGAGAGCATCGCCCTGGAACTCCGGCTGCTGATCAGCTCCGTCGGCAAGTACCACGCGAACGCCCTGGAAGCGGACGACATCCTGCTGCCCGCCGACGCCGCGACAGCATCCCGCACCGGCTGACTCCCAGCCCCACCGCACGACTTCGCACCATCCGCACGTCATCCACCGTGGCTCCGTCGGTCTCCCGGCACGCCGCGAGACCACGAGATCCGAGCTACCAAGAAGGTGTCGAGATGTCCCAGCCGCAAGCAGACCCAGCCCTCATCCTCGGCGTCGGCGTCCCCGCGCACGTCGCCACGTACAACGACACGGCCGAGGACCTTCCCGAGGGTGAGCTGCACACGCTCTTCGCCGCGCAGGCCGCCCGCACCCCGCGGGCCGTCGCCCTCGTCCGCGAGGACCGCAGCCTCACCTACCGGGAGCTGGACAGTGCGGCCAACGCACTCGCGCACCGGCTCGTCACCGACGGCGTACAGCCCGGCGACGCCGTCGGCCTCCTCTTCGACCGCTCGTTCGCGTACGTCATCACGGTCCTCGCCGTACTGAAGAGCGGCGGCGTCTACGTACCCCTCGACCCCCGCCAGACCGAGGAGCGGCTCAGCTGGATCCTCGGCAACACCGGCGCCACCCTCCTGGTGACCGACCGCGCGCCCGGGGAGACGGACTTCGCCGCGGACCTGCGCACCCTGCGGCTCGACGACGACAGCGCCACGGCCGGCAGCGCGCCCACGGCACCCGACATCACGGTCCACCCCGACCAGCCGCTGTACATCATGTTCACCTCCGGCTCCAGCGGCACCCCCAAGGGCGTCGTCAACACCCACCGCAACGTCGTCGAACTGGCCCTGGACCCCGGCTTCGGCGCCGCCGCCCACGAGCGGGTACTCGCCTACTCGCCCCTGCCCTTCGACTCCTCCACCTACGAGCTGTGGGTTCCCCTGCTGCGCGGCGGACTGGCCGTCATCCTGTCCGCCCCGAAGATCGACATCGGTGAACTGGCCGAGGCCATCACCCGCCACCAGGTGACCGCCGCCTATTTCACCACCGCCCTCTTCGACGCCATGGCCGGCGAGGCGATCGACGGGCTGCGGCAGCTGCGCGAGATCTGGACCGGCGGCGACGTCCTGTCCGGCGTCGCCCTCCAACGAGCCCTCGACCACTGCCCGGACACCACCTTCGTGCACGTCTACGGCCCCACAGAGGCGACCGTCTTCTGCAGCTACCAGACCTTCACCCCCGAGGTACGCACCCTCGACCGGCTCCACCTCGGCATCCCGATGGCGAACACCGCCATGTACGTCCTGGACGCGGAACTCCGCCACACCGCCCCCGGCGAAGCCGGTGAACTCTACGTCGCGGGACCGCACCTCGCCCAGGGCTACGGACGGCTGCCGGCCATGACTGCCGAGCGGTTCACCGCCGACCCGTACGGACCCGCCGGCAGCCGCATGTACCGCACCGGCGACCTGGCCGCGTGGAACGAGCACGGCGAGGTCGTCTTCCTGGGCCGCGCCGACCAGCAGGTCAAGCTCCGCGGCAACCGCATCGAACTCGGCGAGATCGAGACCGTGCTCGTCCGCCACCCCTCCGTCGCCCAGGCCGCGGTCATCGTCCGCGAGGACCGGCCCGGCGACAAGCGCCTGGTGGCCTACGCCGTGCCCGCCGAGCCAGGCGTCCTGGACGGCGCCGAACTCCTGCGCCACGTGGGCGAACACCTCGTCGAGTACATGGTGCCCTCGGCCGTCGTTCCGCTGGGAACCCTGCCGCTGACCCCGAACGGCAAGCTGGACCGGCGCGCACTGCCCGCACCCCGACTCGGCGCGACCCCCAACGGCCGGGCCCCGCGCAACCCCGTCGAGGAGGTCCTCTGCGGGCTGTTCGCCCACTCCCTCGGCCTGCCGTCGATCGGCATCGACGACGACTTCTTCGCCGTCGGCGGCCACTCCCTGCTCGCCACCCGGCTGGTCAGCCGGGTGCGCACCGTCCTCGACGTCCAGCTGACCCTGCGGCAGTTCTTCGAGTACCCGACCGTGGCCCTGCTCGCCGGATACGTCGCCACCGGCGGCGGCGAGTCCGCCCGCCCGGCCCTGACAGCCCAGGAACGGCCGGAGCCGCTGCCCCTCTCGGCGGCCCAGCAGCGGCTCTGGTTCCTCGACCAGTTGGAGGGCCCGTCGGCGACGTACAACATCCCGCTCGCCGTCCGGGTGCGGGGCGAACTCGACGTGACGGCCCTGGAATCGGCGTTCATCGATGTCGCCGGACGGCACGAGAGCCTGCGCACCGTGTTCGGCCAGGCCGACGGCCGGACCTACCAGCGGATCCTGCCGGCCGACAGCGTCCGGGTCGAACTGCCGGTCACGCCGGCCACCGAGGACACCGTCGCCGCGCTGCTCACCTCCGAGTCAGAGCGCATCTTCGACCTGGCAGCCGATCTGCCGTTCCGCGCACGGCTGTTCAGCCTCGGCGAGCAGGAGTACGTACTCCTGGTCGTCATGCACCACATCGTCTCCGACGGCTGGTCCTACCAGCCGCTCATGCGCGACCTGAGCACCGCGTACGCGACCCGCTCACGCGGTGAGCGCCCCGCATGGGACGCGCTGCCCGCCCAGTACGCGGACTACGCCCTCTGGCACCGCGGCATACTCGGTGACCCGGCGGACCAGGAGAGCGTCGCCGCACAGCAAATCGACTACTGGAAGCAGGCGTTGGCCGAGCTCCCGGAGGAAGTCACCCTGCCCGCCGACCGGCAGCGGCCGGCCGTCGCCTCCTACCGCGGCGCCACACACACCGTGCACTGCGCAGAGGCAGTCCACACCCAGCTCGCGGAACTGGCGAGCGAGTCGGGCGCCTCGGTGTTCATGGTGGCCCAGGCGGCGGTGTCGGCGCTGCTGTCGCGGTCCGGCGCCGGGCACGACATCCCCCTCGGCTCACCGATCGCCGGCCGTACGGACCAGGCCCTCGACGATCTCGTCGGGTTCTTCGTCAACACCCTGGTCCTGCGCACCGACACCAGCGGGGACCCGACCTTCCGGGAGTTGCTGACCCGGGTCAGGGAGACCGACCTCGCCGCATGGGGGAACCAGGACCTGCCCTTCGACCGGCTCGTGGAAGCCCTCAACCCGGACCGCTCTGCGGCCAGGCACCCGCTGTTCCAGGTGATGCTGACACTGACCGACGCGGACACACCGACACTCGTCGCCGGTGACCTGGACACCGAGTCGGAGTTCACCTGGCTGCGATTCGCCAAGTTCGACGTCACGTTCTCGTTCGCGGAGCATCGTGGGGTGGATGGTCGGCCGGGTGGGCTGGACATCACGATCGAGTATGCGACGGATCTGTATGACGCGCGGTCGGTGGAGTTGGTGGGTGAGCGTCTGGTGCGGTTGCTGGGTGCCGCGGCGTCGGCTCCGGATGTGCCGTTGGGTGAGCTGGAGTTGTTGTCGGCTGATGAGCGTGGGGTGTTGTTGGGGGAGTGGGCCGGTGAGGTGACCGGTTCGCCGGGTGTGGGGCTTGCGGAGTTGTTCGCGGCGCAGGTGGTGCGGACGCCGGATGCGGTGGCGGTGGTGGGCGAGGGGCGTGAGTTCTCCTACCGTGAGGTGGATGTGCTGGCCAATCGTGCGGCGCGGGTGCTGATGGGTGAGGGTGTGCGGCCGGGTGGTCGGGTGGCGTTGTTCCTGGAGCGCTCGGTGAGTGCTGTGGTGACGACGCTGGCCGTGGTGAAGGCGGGTGCGGTGTATGTGCCGTTGGATACGCGTTATCCGGCGGAGCGGGTGGAGTTGATTGTTGGTGGGTCGGGTGTGTCGCATGTGGTGACGGATCGGGGTGCGGGTTCGTTGGTGGTGCCGGCGGGGGTGCGGGTGCTGGGGCCGGTGTGGGGTGGTGGGGGTGATGCGTCGGATCCGTTGGTTGCGGTGCATGTGGATCAGCCGGTGTACGCGATGTTCACGTCGGGTTCGACGGGGGTGCCGAAGGGTGTCGCGGTCACGCATCGCAATGTGGCGGACCTGGCCGCGCAGACGATGTACGCGAACGGCGGTCACGGGCGGGTGCTGTTCCACTCCGCGATGGCGTTCGATGCCTCGACGTACGAGATGTGGGTGCCGTGGCTGAACGGCGGCACCCTTGTCGTCGCCCCCGCAGGACACCTCGACGCAGCCGCGTACGAAGGACTGATCGCCGAGCACGGGATCACGGCCCTCTGGCTGACGGCCGGGCTGTTCCGCGTGATGGCGGAGGAGGCGCCGGAGGCGTTCGCGGGGGTGCGTGAGGTGTGGGCGGGTGGTGATGTGGTTCCGCCGGAGGCGGTTCGCCGGGTGATGGACCGTTGCCCGGGGGTCACCGTGGTCAACGGTTACGGTCCGACGGAGACGACGACGTTCGCTACCACGCACCGTGTCCACCGGCCCCTGGACTATGCGGGTGCGATCCCCATCGGGGAGCCCTTGGACAATCACCGGGTGTATGTGCTGGACGAGGGGCTTCGGCTCGTCGCTCCGGGTGTTCCGGGCGAGTTGTACATCGCGGGTGCCGGCCTGGCGCAGGGGTATCTCGACCGCCCGTCGCTCACGGCGGACCGTTTCGTGGCCGACCCGTACGGTCCCTCCGGGACGCGGATGTACCGCACCGGTGATCTCGTGCGGTGGAACCACGAAGGTTCCCTCGAATACCTCGGCCGGGCCGACCAGCAGGTCAAACTCCGCGGCTTCCGCATCGAACTCGGCGAGATCGAGACGGCGTTGACCGCCCACGAGAGCGTGGGGCAGGCGACCGTCGTCGTCCGGGAGGACCGGCCCGGCGACAAACGCCTCGCCGCCTACCTCGTCGCCGCCGACAGCGCCCGGATCGACACCGAGTCCGTGCGCCGCGCCATGGCCGGCGCCCTCCCCGAGTACATGGTCCCGTCCGCCTTCGTCGTCCTCGACGAGATCCCGCTCACCGTCAACGGCAAGGTCGACCGACGCGCCCTTCCCGCACCGCAGTTGAGCGGCGAGGCCGCCGGGCGCGCGCCTCGGGGGCCGGGCGAGGAGGTCCTGTGCGGTCTCTTCGCGGAGGTCCTCGGGCTGACCTCGGTCACCATCGACGACCACTTCTTCCACCTCGGCGGGCACTCCCTGCTCGCCACCCGCCTCATCAGCCGCATCCGGCAGGCCTTCGGCGTCCAGATCACGGTCAGGGACCTCTTCCAGGGCCCGACAGTCGCCGCTCTGGCCGAGTACGTCGAAGCGGGCGGCGAGGAGACCGTACAGCGCCCCGTCCTGCGGGAGGCCGTCCGGCCGGAGCGGGTGCCGCTCTCCTCGGCGCAGCAGCGCCTCTGGTTCCTCCACCACCTGGAGGGGCCGTCCGCGACGTACAACATCCCGCTGTCCCTGCGCCTCACGGGCGCACTCGACACGGACGCGCTCCAACTCGCGCTCACCGACCTGGTGGTGCGTCACGAGTCGCTGCGCACCCTCTTCGGAATGGCTGACGACGCCGCCTACCAGTGGCAGCTTCCGGCGGCCGAGGTCCGGGTGGAACTGCCCGTCATCGCGGCGACCGGGGACACGCTGGAGGCGGAGCTCGCCGACCACGCCGCGCGGAGCTTCGCCCTCGAATCCGAACTGCCCGTCCGGGCAGCCCTGTTCGCCCTCGGGGCCGAGGAGCACGTCCTGCTGGTGGTGATGCACCACATCGCCTCCGACGGCTGGTCCACCACCCCGCTGCTGCGGGACCTCACGGCCGCCTACACGGCGCGCACCCAGGGCGCCGCCCCCGACTGGGAGCCGCTGCCGGTCCAGTACGCCGACTACACCCTCTGGCAGCAGGAACTGCTCGCGGCGGACGGGGAGCGGCAGGAGGAGTTCTGGCGCGCCACGCTGGACGGGCTGCCCGACGAGGCCACCCTGCCGGCCGACCGCCCGCGCCCGGTGGTGGCCACCTACCGCGGCACCACTCACGGCGTTCACGTCCCCGCGGCGCTGCACGCCGGGCTGACCCGGCTGGCCCGCGAGACCGGCAGCACGCTGTTCATGGTGGCTCAGGCCGCCGTCGCCACCGCGCTGTCCCGCTCCGGCGCCGGGGAGGACATCCCGATCGGTGCCCCGATCGCGGGCCGCTCGGAGCAGTCCCTCGACGACCTGGTCGGGTTCTTCGTCAACACCCTGGTGCTGCGCACGGATCTCACGGGCGACCCGAGCTTCCGCGAACTGCTGACCCGGGTCCGGGAGGCCGATCTCGCCGCCTGGGCCCACCAGGACCTGCCCTTCGACCGGCTGGTGGAGGCCCTCAACCCCGAGCGTTCCACCGCCCGCCACCCGCTCTTCCAGGTGGTCCTCACCCTTCAGGAGGCGCTCACCCCCACGGTCGAACTCCCGGGAATCACAGCCGAGTCGGGCTTCACTTCGCTGGACATCTCCAAGTTCGACCTGACCTTCTCCTTCCACGAGCACCGCACGGCGGACGGCAGCCCGGACGGTCTGGACATCAGGGTCGAGTACGCCACCGACCTGTACGACGCCGGCACCGTCGAGGCAGTCACCGACCGACTGGTCCGGCTGCTGGGCGACGCCGTCGAACGCCCCGAAATCCCCGTGGGTGAACTGGAGTTCATCGGTCGTGACGAGCGTCACCAGTTGCTGGAGGGCTGGAACGGCGCGGTCACCGGTTCCTCCGACGCCGGTCTCGCGGAGCTGTTCGCCGCGCAGGCCGCCCGCACCCCGGACACGATCGCCCTGGTCGACGGCGACCGCGAGCTGACGTACGCGGAGCTGGACGCGGACGCCAACCGGCTGGCCCGCCACCTCGTGGGCCTCGGCGTCCGGCCGGAGAGCGTCGTCGCCGTCCTGATGGAGCGGTCGGCGGACCTGCTCACCGGGCTCCTCGCGGTCGTCAAGGCCGGAGGCGTCTACGCCCCGCTCAACACCGCGGACCCCGACACCCGCCTGCTGCGGATCCTCGCCGAGACCGGGGCGCCGGTCCTGCTCACCGACAAGGTGCTGGCCGATCACCCGGTCGTGGCCCGGACCACCGCGCGGACCGTCGTGCTCGACGGCACCGTGGGCTTCGCCCACCTCCCGTCGACGCCGCCGGCCCAGCCGGCCCATCCCGACCAGTGGCTGTACGTGATGTTCACGTCGGGTTCGACGGGGGTGCCGAAGGGCGTCGCGGTCACCCACCGCAATGTCGCGGACTTGGCCGCCCAGGGCATGTACGCGAACGGCAGCCACACCCGGGTGCTCTTCCACTCGCCGCACACCTTCGACGCCTCGACACACGAGATCTGGGTGCCGTGGCTGAACGGGGGCACGGTCGTCGTCGCACCTCCGGGCTACCTCGACCCCGGGACCCTGGGCGGGCTGCTGACCGAGCGCGGCATCAGCTCGCTTTGGCTGACGGCCGGGTTGTTCCGGGTGATGGCGGAGGAGGCGCCGGAGGCGTTCGCCGGGGTGCGTGAGGTGTGGGCGGGCGGTGACGTGGTTCCGCCGGAGGCGGTACGCCGGGTCATGGACCGCTGCCCGGAGGTCACCGTCGTCAACGGTTACGGTCCGACGGAGACCACGACGTTCGCCACCACCCACCGCATCCACCGCCCCCTCGACCACGCGGGCGCCATTCCGATCGGTGAGCCCCTCGACAACCACCGCGTCTACGTGGTGGACGAGAACCTGCGGCTCGTGCCTCCGGGCACCCCCGGCGAGCTGTACATCGCCGGAGCCGGTCTCGCCCGTGGCTACCTGGGCCGGCCGGGCATGACGGCGGAGCGCTTCGTCGCGGACCCGTTCGGTCCGCCCGGCACGCGGATGTACCGGACCGGCGACCTGGTCCGGTGGAACCTTGAGGGCTCCGTCGAGTACCTGGGCCGGGCCGACCAGCAGGTCAAGCTCCGCGGCTTCCGTATCGAACTCGGCGAGATCGAGACGGCGCTGGCCGCCCACGAGAGCGTGGGGCAGGCGACCGTCATGGTCCGGGAGGACCGGCCCGGCGACAAACGCCTCGCCGCCTACCTCGTCGCCACCGACGGCGCCCGGATCGACGTGGCGGAGCTGCGGGGGCACGTCTCGGCCGCCCTGCCCGAATACATGGTCCCGGCCGCCTTCGTCGTCCTCGACGAGATCCCCCTCACCGTCAACGGCAAGGTCGACCGACGCGCCCTGCCCGCACCCCAGGTCGCGCACGCCACCAACGGGCGCGCACCACGCACACCGCAGGAAGAAGTCCTCTGCGGACTCTTCGCGGCCGTGCTCGGACTGCCGTCGGTCACCATCGACGACCACTTCTTCCACCGGGGCGGCCACTCGGTGCTCGGCACCCGGCTGATCAGCCGCATCCGGCGGGCATTCGGCGTCCAGCTCGGCGTGAAGGACCTGTTCCGCAACCCGACGGTGCTCGCCCTCTCGGAGTGCGTCACCGCGGGCAGCGGCGAACTGCCCCGGCCGGCACTGATGCCGGAGGAGCGGCCGGAGCGTGTTCCGCTCTCCTCCGCCCAGCAGCGGCTGTGGTTCCTCGACCAGATGGAAGGCCCCTCCGCCACCTACAACATCCCCCTGGCCCTGCGGCTCAAGGGCGCCCTCGACCAGCGGGCCCTCGCCCTGGCCCTCACCGACCTCACCACCCGGCACGAAGGCCTGCGCACCGTCTTCCCCACCCACCAGAACATCCCGTACCAGCACGTCCTGCCCCCGACCACCACCGACCTGCCCCTCATCAGCACCACCGAGGACGCCCTCACCGCACAACTGGCCGCCCTCTCCGCGGCCACCTTCGATCTGGCCGTCCAGCCCCCCATCCGCACGCATCTGCTCTCGCTCGGCGAGCAGGAGCACATCCTGCTGGTGGTCATCCACCACATCGCCTCCGACGGCTGGTCGAACGGCCCGCTCTTCCGTGACCTCGCCACCGCCTACGCGGCCCGCACCGAGGGCACCGCCCCCGCCTGGGAGCCGCTGCCGGTCCAGTACGCCGACTACTCCCTCTGGCAACAACGCCTCCTGGGAAGCGACGAGGAACGCCAACTCGACTACTGGCGCTCGGCACTGGCCGAGCTGCCGGAGGAGGCCACGCTGCCGGCCGACCGGCCCAGGCCGGCCACCGCGTCCAACCGGGGCACCACACACACCGTGCACTGCCCGCCCGCCCTGCACGACTCGCTCACCTCGCTGGCCCAGGACACCGGCAGCACGCTCTTCATGGTGGCCCAGGCGGCGGTGTCGACCCTGCTGTCGCGGTCCGGCGCCGGGCACGACATTCCGCTCGGCTCACCCGTCGCCGGCCGCACCGACCCGGCGCTCGACGACCTCATCGGATTCTTCGTCAACACCCTCGTGCTCCGCACCGACACCAGCGGCGACCCGAGCTTCCGGGAACTGCTGACCCGGGTCAGGGAGACCGACCTCGCCGCATGGAGCCACCAGGACCTGCCGTTCGACCGGCTGGTCGAAGCACTCAACCCCGAGCGCACCACCGCCCGGCACCCCCTCTTCCAGGTCATGCTCACCGTCGGCGACATGTCGGCCGAGGAGCCCGAACTCCCGGGGCTGGAAGCGGCGTACGAGTTCTCCAAGGTGGAGATCGCCAAGTTCGACCTGACCTTCGGCTTCGCGGAGCATCGTGGGGTGGATGGTCGGCCGGGTGGGCTGGACATCACGATCGAGTATGCGACGGATCTGTATGACGCGCGGTCGGTGGAGTTGGCGGGTGAGCGTCTGGTGCGGTTGCTGGGTGCCGCGGCGTCGGCTCCGGATGTGCCGTTGGGTGAGCTGGAGTTGTTGTCCGGGGATGAGCGTGGGGTGTTGTTGGGGGAGTGGGCCGGTGAGGTGACCGGTTCGCCGGGTGTGGGGCTTGCGGAGTTGTTCGCGGCGCAGGTGGTGCGGACGCCGGATGCGGTGGCGGTGGTGGGCGAGGGGCGTGAGTTCTCCTACCGTGAGGTGGATGTGCTGGCCAATCGTGCGGCGCGTGTGCTGATGGGTGAGGGTGTGCGGCCGGGTGGTCGGGTGGCGTTGTTCCTGGAGCGCTCGGTGAGTGCTGTGGTGACGACGCTGGCCGTGGTGAAGGCGGGTGCGGTGTATGTGCCGTTGGATACGCGTTATCCGGCGGAGCGGGTGGAGTTGATTGTTGGTGGGTCGGGTGTGTCGCATGTGGTGACGGATCGGGGTGCGGGTTCGTTGGTGGTGCCGGCGGGGGTGCGGGTGCTGGGGCCGGTGTGGGGTGGTGGGGGTGATGCGTCGGATCCGTTGGTTGCGGTGCATGTGGATCAGCCGGTGTACGCGATGTTCACGTCGGGTTCGACGGGGGTGCCGAAGGGTGTCGCGGTCACGCATCGCAATGTGGCGGACCTGGCCGCGCAGACGATGTATGCGAACGGCGGTCACGGGCGGGTGCTGTTCCACTCCGCGATGGCGTTCGACGCCTCCACCTACGAGATGTGGGTGCCGTGGCTCAACGGCGGCACACTCGTCGTCGCCCCCGCAGGACACCTGGCCTCGGCGGACTACCAGCGGCTGCTGGCCGAGCACCGGATCACCGCCCTCTGGCTGACGGCCGGGCTGTTCCGCGTGATGGCGGAGGAGGCGCCGGAGGCGTTCGCGGGGGTGCGTGAGGTGTGGGCGGGTGGTGATGTGGTTCCGCCGGAGGCGGTTCGCCGGGTGATGGACCGTTGCCCGGGGGTCACCGTGGTCAACGGTTACGGTCCGACGGAGACGACGACGTTCGCCACCACGCACCGTGTCCACCGGCCCCTGGACTATGCGGGTGCGATCCCCATCGGGGAGCCCTTGGACAATCACCGGGTGTATGTGCTGGACGAGGGGCTTCGGCTCGTCGCTCCGGGTGTTCCGGGCGAGTTGTACATCGCGGGTGCCGGCCTGGCGCAGGGGTATCTCGACCGCCCGTCGCTCACGGCGGACCGTTTCGTGGCCGACCCGTACGGTCCCTCCGGGACGCGGATGTACCGCACCGGTGATCTCGTGCGGTGGAACCACGAAGGTTCCCTCGAATACCTCGGCCGGGCCGACCAGCAGGTCAAACTCCGCGGCTTCCGCATCGAACCGGGCGAGATCGAGACCGCCCTCGTCGGACAGCCGGGCGTGGCCCAGGCCACCGTCGTCGTCCGGGAGGACCGGCCCGGCGACAAACGCCTCGTCGCCTACCTCACCGCGGCCGACGGCGTGCGGATCGAACCCGGCGACGTACAGCGGCAGATGTCCGGGCTGCTGCCCGAGTACATGGTCCCGTCCGCCTTCGTCGTCCTCGACGAGATCCCGCTCACCGTCAACGGCAAGGTCGACCGACGCGCCCTGCCCGCACCGCAGATCGTCAACGACGCCACCGGGCGCGCACCGCGCACCGCCAAGGAAGAAGTCCTGTGCGGACTCTTCGCGGAGGTCCTCGGACTGACCTCGGTCACCATCGACGACCACTTCTTCCACCTCGGC
Organism: Streptomyces sp. NPDC087428; assembly: GCF_044744085.1. Lineage (NCBI taxonomy): Bacteria > Bacillati > Actinomycetota > Actinomycetes > Kitasatosporales > Streptomycetaceae > Streptomyces > Streptomyces sp. NPDC087428. The sequence goes on along the minus strand of NZ_JBIUXR010000025.1, from coordinate 17,032 downwards.
GGGCACTCGCTCCTCGCCACCCGGCTCGCGGGCCGGATCCGCACCGTACTCGGGGTCGAACTCTCCGTGGCGACCCTCTTCGAAAACCCGATCGTGGCCACGCTCGTCGAGAAGCTCGACGGCGCCGCGGCCGCGCGGCCCAAACTTCGGCCGATGCGCCGGATGGGAGTGACCAAGTGATTCCCTTGTCCTTCGCCCAGCAGCGGCTGTGGTTCATCGCCCAGATGGAAGGGCCCTCGACCACCTACAACATCCCGCTCGCCGTCCGGCTGAACGGCCGGCTCGACCGCCTGGCGCTCCACTCGGCGCTCCTGGACCTCGTCGGCAGGCACGAGAGCCTGCGCACCCTCTTCCCCGACCAGGACGGCACCCCGTATCAGCGCATCCTCGCCGAGGAAGAGGTGGAGCTCCCGCTCGACGTCGTCCCGGCCGACACCGCGACGCTGCCGGTCGTCCTCGCGGAGCAGTCCGCCCAGGTCTTCCACCTCGCGGTGGACCTGCCCGTCCGGGCCCGTCTCATCGCCCTCGGCGCGCAGGAACACGTCCTGCTCATCGTCATGCACCACATCGTGTCGGACGGCGGTTCGACCGCGCCGCTGCTCCAGGACCTCGCCACCGCCTACGAGGCGCGGGTCGGGGGCGCCGCCCCCGCGTGGGAGCCGCTGCCGGTCCAGTACGCCGACTACACCCTGTGGCAGCAGGAACTGCTCGGCGAGGGCGACGACCCGGAGAGCGCCGGATCGCGTCAACTCGAGTTCTGGCAGCAGGCGTTGGCGGACCTGCCGGAGGAGGGGACGCTGCCGGCCGACCGTCCGCGCCCCGCCTCTGCCTCGTACGTGGGCGCCACCTGCGACGCCCGGCTGCCCGCCGACGCCCACACCGCGCTGACTCACCTGGCGCGGGAGTCCGGTGCCACCCTGTTCATGGCCGTCCAGGCCGCCGTCGCGACCGCCCTCTCGCGTTCCGGCGCCGGTCTCGACATAGCGATCGGCTCCCCGGTGTCGGGGCGCATCGACGAAGCACTCGACGGGCTGGTCGGCTTCTTCGTCAACACCCTGGTGCTGCGGACGGACGTCACGGGCGACCCGAGCTTCCGCGAACTGCTGTCCAGGGTCCGCAGGACGGATCTGGCCGCCTGGGACAACCAGGACCTGCCCTTCGACCGGCTGGTCGAAGTACTGAACCCCGAGCGTTCCGCCTCCCGCCACCCGCTGTTCCAGGTGATGCTGACCATGGGCGAGGCCGGTTCGGACGTCATCGGGTTCCCGGGGCTCGACGCCCGGACCGAGTACAGCGCCCTGCAGATCGCCAAGTTCGACCTGACGTTCGGCTTCGCCGAGCACCGCACCCGCGACGGCCGCCCGGACGGCCTGGACATCACCATCGAGTACGCCACCGACCTCTACGACGCCCGGACGATCGAGGCGCTCATGGCACGGCTGATCCGCCTCCTGGAAGCCGTCGTCACCTCGCCCGACACCCCGCTGTCCGTCCTCGACCTGCTCGGCGAGCACGAGCGGCGGCTGCTCCTGGAGGAGCGGAGCGGCGCCGCCACCGGCTCGTCCGGGAAGAGCCTGGCCGAGCTGTTCGCCGCGCAGGCCGCCCGGACCCCCGACGCGGTAGCCCTGGTGGACGAGGACCGCGACCTGACGTTCGCCGAACTCGACGAGATCACCAACCGGCTGGCCCACCACCTCGTCAACCTCGGGATCCGGCAGCACGACGTCGTCGCCGTCCTGATGGAGCGCTCGACCGACCTGCTCACCGCTCTGCTCGCCGTCGTCAAGGCCGGGGCCGTGTACGCCCCGCTGAACACCACCGACCCCGACAGCCGGCTCGTCCGGATCCTCGCCGACACACAGGCGCCGGTCCTGCTCACCGACCAGGCCCTGTCGGACCACCAAGTCGTCCTGGACGCCGACGCGCAGGTCGTCGTCCTGGGCGGTGCCACCGACCTCGGCCACCTTCCGGCCACCGCTCCGGCGTACGCCATCCACCCCGACCAGCCCGTCTACGCGATGTTCACGTCGGGTTCGACGGGGGTGCCGAAGGGTGTCGCTGTCACGCATCGCAATGTGGCGGACCTGGCCGCCCAGAGCATGTACGCGAACGGCAGCCACCGGCGCGTGCTGTTCCACTCACCGGCCGCCTTCGACGCCTCGACGTACGAGATCTGGGTGCCGTGGCTGAACGGCCGCACGGTCGTGGTGGCACCGCGCGGCCATCTCGCCCCGGCCGACTACCAGCGGCTGCTGGCCGAGCACCGGATCACCTCGCTCTGGCTGACCGCGGGACTCTTCCGGGTGATGGCGGAGGAGGCTCCGGAGGCGTTCGCCGGGGTGCGTGAGGTGTGGGCGGGCGGTGACGTGGTTCCGCCGGAGGCGGTTCGCCGGGTGATGGACCGCTGCCCGGAGGTCACCGTCGTCAACGGTTACGGTCCGACGGAGACCACGACGTTCGCCACCACCCACCGCATCCACCGCCCCCTCGACTACGCGGGTGCCATTCCGATCGGTGAGCCCCTCGACAACCACCGCGTCTACGTCCTAGACGCCGCCCTCCAGCTCGCCGCGCCCGGCGCTCCCGGCGAGCTGTACATCGCCGGCGCCGGCCTGGCCCAGGGATATCTCAACCGCGCCTCGCTGACGGCGGAGCGCTTCGTCGCGGACCCGTTCGGTCCGCCCGGTACACGGATGTACCGGACGGGCGACCTGGTCCGGTGGAACCTTGAGGGCTCCGTCGAGTACCTGGGCCGGGCCGACCAGCAGGTCAAGCTCCGCGGCTTCCGTATCGAACTCGGCGAGATCGAGACGGCGCTGGCCGCCCACGAGAGCGTGGGGCAGGCGACCGTCGTCGTCCGGGAGGACCGGCCCGGCGACAAGCGCCTCGCCGCCTACCTCGTCGCCGCCGACGGCGCCAGGATCGACACCGACGCCGTGCACCGCGAGATCTCCGTCGCACTCCCGGAGTACATGGTCCCGGCCGCCTTCGTCGTCCTCGACGAGATCCCCCTCACCACCAACGGCAAGGTCGACCGACGCGCCCTGCCCGCACCCCTGCTGAGCGCCGACGCCGGCGGCCGCCCGCCCAGGACGCCCGCCGAGGAAGTCCTGTGCGGTCTCTTCGCGGCCGTGCTCGGACTGCCGTCGGTCACCATCGACGACCACTTCTTCCGGCGCGGCGGGCACTCCCTGCTCGCCACCCGGCTCGTCAGCCGCATCCGCGCCGTGTGGGACACCGAGATCACCATCCGGGACCTCTTCCAGTACGCGACGGTCGCGCAGCTCGCCGAGCGGATCGCGGCCGAGGGCAGCGGGGAGCGGCGGCCGGCGCTGATGCCCCAGGAGCGGCCGGAGCGTGTTCCGCTCTCCTCCGCCCAGCAGCGGCTGTGGTTCCTCGACCAGATGGAAGGCCCCTCCGCCACCTACAACATCCCGCTCGCCCTGCGGCTCAAGGGCGCCCTCGACCAGCGGGCCCTCGCCCTGGCCCTCACCGACCTCACCACCCGGCACGAAGGCCTGCGCACCGTCTTCCCCACCCACCAGAACATCCCGTACCAGCACGTCCTGCCCCCGACCACCACCGACTTGCCCCTCATCAGCACCACCGAGGACGCGCTCACGGAACGCCTGGCCGCCGAGGCCGGCCGGACCTTCGACCTGTCGGCCGAGACCCCGTACCGGGCGAAGCTGCTGAAGCTCGGCGCCGAGGACCACGTACTCCTGCTCGTGATCCACCACATCGCCTCCGACGGCTGGTCGAACGGTCCGCTCTTCCGTGACCTCGCCACCGCCTACGCGGCCCGCACCGAGGGCGCCGCCCCCGCCTGGGAGCCGCTGCCGGTCCAGTACGCCGACTACTCCCTCTGGCAACAGCGCCTCCTGGAGCGGGACGAGGAACGCCAGCTCGGCCACTGGCGCGAGGTGCTCGCCGACCTGCCGGAGGAGGCCACACTCCCCACCGACCACGCCCGCCCCGCAGTCGCCTCCAACCGGGGCCGCACCCACGCCGTGCACTGCCCCGCCGAACTGCACACCGCCCTGATGTCCCTGGCCCAGGACACCGGGACCACGTTCTTCATGGTGGCCCAGGCGGCCGTCGCGGCGCTGCTCGCGCGGTCCGGTGCCGGGCACGACATCCCGCTCGGCTCACCCGTCGCCGGCCGCACCGACCAGAAGCTCGACGACCTCGTCGGGTTCTTCGTCAACACCCTGGTCCTGCGCACCGACACCAGCGGAGACCCGACCTTCCGGGAGCTGCTGACCCGCGTCCGGGAGACCGACCTCGCCGCATGGGCCCACCAGGACCTGCCGTTCGACCGGCTGGTCGAAGCACTCAACCCCGAGCGCACCACCGCCCGGCACCCCCTCTTCCAGATCATGCTCACCGTCGGGGACACCAGCAACGAGGCCCCCCGCCTCGCCGGGCTGGAGAGCGAGTTCGCCGCCCCGCCGGTCTCCGTCGCGAAGTTCGACCTCACCTTCGCCTTCGCCGAGCACCGCACCGCGGACGGCCGCCCCGACGGCCTCGACATCCTGATCGAGTACACCACCGACCTCTACGAGGCACGTACCGTCGAGGCCACGGCGGACCGCCTGGTCCGGCTCCTCACCGGGGCCGTGGCCGGCCCCGATCTGCCGCTGGCGGAACTGGAGACGGTCTCCGAGGACGAGCGGGTCCGGCTGCGCGAGTGGAGCGGCGCACCGGCGCCGGCGCCCGCCCTGGGGCTCGACGGACTCTTCACCGAACAGGCCGCCCGCACCCCGCACTCGGTGGCGCTGGTCCACGAGGAGCAGCGGGTGACGTACCAGGAGCTGGACATCTGGTCCAACCGGCTGGCCCGCCACCTGACCTCGCGCGGCGTCACCCCGGGCAGCGTCGTCGCCATCCACCTGGAGCGTTCACCGCAGCTCATCGCCTCCCTGCTCGCCGCCCTGAAGGCCGGGGCCGGATACACCCTGCTCGACCCGCAGTTCCCGGCCGACCGGCTGAACACCGTGCTCGGGCAGACCGGTCCGTCGGCGCTGGTCACCCAGGCCCACCTGACGGCCCTGTCGACCCCGGCCACCCTCGTCGACCTGACCGCGGAGATCCCCGCGATCAGCGGCCTGCCCGGGACACCGGTGGCGACGGGCGGGCACCCCGAATCCCTCGCCTGCGTGATGTTCACCTCCGGGTCGACCGGACTCCCCAAGGGCGTCGCCGCCTCGCACCGGGCGCTGGCCGCCACCTTCATCGGCCCCGACTACCTGGACTTCGGACCGGAACAGACCTATCTGCAGAGCTCGCCCGTGTCCTGGGACGCCTTCGCCCTGGAGGTCTTCGGACCGCTCCTGCACGGCGGCGTCTGCGTCCTGCAGCCCGGCCAGCACACCGACCCGCACCAGATCGCGGAGCTGGTCGAGCGGCACGGCGTCACCACCCTCCAGATGTCGGCGAGCCTGTTCAACCACATGCTCGACGAGCACCCGGTGGTCTTCTCCCGGATCAAGGAGGCGATGACCGCCGGTGAGGCGGCCTCGCCCGCCCACACCGCCAAGGCGCTCGCCGACCACCCCCACCTCCACCTGGTCAACGGCTACGGACCGGCCGAGAGCATGGGCTTCACCACCGCCCACGTCCTCACCCGGCCGGCGCCCGCCATCCCGATCGGACGGCCCATCACCGGAAAGCACGCCTACGTGCTCGACGAGAACCTCCGGCAACTGCCGCCGGGCGTCCCCGGCGAGCTCTACGTCGCCGGGCACGGCCTCGCCCACGGCTACATCGGGCAGCCCGCACTGAGCGCGGAACGCTTCGTCGCCGACCCGCACGGCGCGCCCGGCTCCCGGATGTACCGGACCGGCGACCTGGCCCGCTGGAGCCAGGACGGGGCACTGGAGTATTTCGGCCGGGCCGACCAGCAGATCAAGTTGCGGGGATTCCGCATCGAGCCGGGCGAGATCGAATCGGCACTGCTGCGGCACCCCTCCCTCGCGCAGGTGGCGGTGCTGATCCGGGAGGACCGGCCCGGTGACAAGCGCCTGGTGGCGTACGTGGTGCCCACCGAGGGCAGCGGCCGGCCCGACGTGTCCGAGCTGCGCCGGCACGCGGTCGCGGCGCTGCCCGAGTACATGGTGCCGGCGACGATCGTGCCCCTGGACGCACTGCCCCTGACCGTCAACGGCAAGCTCGACCGGCCCGCCCTGCCCGAACCGCCACAGGCCGACACCGGCGGCGGCCGGGCACCGCGCACCCCGGCGGAGGAAGTCCTGTGCGGCCTCTTCGCCGCGACCCTCGGGGTGCGGTCGGTCACCATCGACGACCACTTCTTCCAACTGGGCGGCCACTCCCTGCTCGCCACCCGGCTGATCGGCCGGATCCGCGGCATCTGGGAGACCCGCGTCACCATCCGGGACCTCTTCCAGTACCCGACGCCCGCACTGCTCGCCGAGCACATCGCCTCTGACACGAGCGGCGACCCGATGGAGACGCTGCTGCCGATCCGCGCCGCGGGCCCCGCCGCCACCGAGGCCCCGCTGTTCTGCGTCCACGCGATCTCCGGGATGAGCTGGTCGTACGCCGGACTGCTCCGGCACATCGGCGGACAGCGGCCGCTGATCGGCTTGCAGGCAAGGGAGTTGACGAGCCCCGCGGACCGGCCGGCCGGCATCGAGGAGATGGCCGACAGCTATGTGGCCGAGATCCGCTCGGTCCAGGCCCACGGCCCGTACCACCTGCTCGGCTGGTCGTTCGGCGGTCTCGTGGCGCACGCCATCGCGGCCCGGCTGGAGGAGCAGGGCGAGGAGGTGGCGCTCCTGGCGCTGCTCGACTCCTACCCGCTGCCCGACGGGTTCCGGCCACCCGCCGTCACCGGCCGCGAGGTCCTGACCGCCCTGCTCGGGGGCCGCGGCGCCGAACTCGACGTGCGGTGCGCCGACAGCGCCCCGGACGCGGCGGAGCTGGCCGCCGTGCTGCGCGCCGAGGACGCGATCCTGGGCGCGCTGGAACCGGCCCAGGCCGCCGCGGTCGTCGCCACCACGGCCGGGAACCTGGAGATGCGCTACCGGTACGTTCCGCAGCGGCGGTTCGGCGGCGACACGGTGTTCTTCAACGCCGCCCGCACACCCGCCGCGGCGACCGGCGCCGACTCCTGGGCACCCCATGTCCTGGGCCGGGTCGAGGAGTACGACATCGACTGCGAGCACTGGGACATGACCACCGCCGAGCCCCTGCGCGAGATCGGAAAGGTGCTGGCGGACGAGTTGCGCGGGGTACGCCACTGATCCTCACGACACGGCCCAGGTGCCCGGGACCGCCACCACGGCGGACCCGGGCACCTGCGCGTTCCCGGCCGGCCGCGGCCCCCCAAGTTGCCCGCGGGCTGCCGCTCTTGCCGCCGGGCGGCAGGTTCCGGCCTGCATAGCGTGAACCCATCCGCAGGCCATGGCTCCCGGCAACAGAAAGTCAAGGAAATGGTTGATCATTCCGGCTGGCGTGTCGGGGTAGCTTCAGCCCCCGTCCACCACGGTGAGATCCTGCAAGGCGTTTTCACCGGCGACAGCGGGCTCACCCGAGGTCTCGTCACTCTTCCCTGCACCATTCACGCGACCCGCGCGACGTTCATCCCCGCCCCCGGCGACGAGGTCACCGTCACGCCGGAGTGGAAGGGCAAGGCACGGCGCGCGGCCGAACTCGCGGTCCGCGCCGTGACTCCGCCGGGCGCCGAGCCGGCGGGCGGCCATCTGGACCTCACCGGCGACGTACCGCTGTGCCGGGGCTTCGGCTCGTCGACGAGCGATGTGCTCGCCGCGATCTGGGCGGTCAAGGACGCGTTCGTCAGCCCGCTGCCCCCGCAGGAGGTCGCCAGGATCGCGGTGCGCGCCGAGACCGCCTCCGACTCCCTCATGTTCGAGGAGTCCACCGTCCTGTTCGCCCAGCGCGAGGGCACGGTGATCGAGGACTTCGGCTACCGGATGCCGGCCCTGCGGATTCTCGGCTTCGGCTCCCGCCCCGAGGGCGGCGGGCGGGGCGTGGACACGCTGGCCCTCTCGCCGGCCCGCTACGGGCAGGACGACATCGACCTCTTCACCCGGCTGCAGGCGATGCTCCGGGAGGCCATCCAGATGAAGGACGTGGCCCTGCTGGGATCGGTGGCCACCGCCAGCACGGAGATCAACCAGCGCCATCTGCCGATCCCAGAGCTCGACCGCATCCGTGACATCGCGCGGACCACCGGAGCCGTCGGAATACAGGCGGCGCACAGCGGGGACATCGCCGGACTCCTCTTCGACCGGGACGACCCCGAGGTCGAGGCGCGGACCGACGTGGCCCAGGACCTCCTGCAAGAGCTCGGAATTCACGAGCAGTGGAACTACACAACGGGTGACTGACATGACGACGACGACTCTGCCCAAGGCTCACTCCTCGATCGTGGAGGCGACGGAGCTGCCCCGCATCATCAAGGTGAGCGACAACCTCTACGCGGCCGCCTTCAGCCTGATGAAGCTGCTGCCCGCCCGCTACATACTCGACCGCGCCGAGGCCGCCGGCCTGATCTCCCCCGGCACCCGGATCATCGAGACCTCCTCCGGCACCTTCGCCCTGGGCCTGGCCATGGTCTGCCGTCTGCGCGGCTACCCGCTGACCATCGTCGGGGACTCGGCGATCGACCGCGATCTGCGCACCCGCCTCGAAATGCTCGGCACGACCGTGGAGATCGTCGAGCACACCGGCCAGGCCGGCGGCATCCAGGGCGCCCGGCTCGCCCGCGTGGAGGAGCTGCGCCGCCAGGACCCCGAGGCCTTCGTCCCCGGCCAGTACGACAACCCCGACAACCCCGGCGCGTACGGCGTCGTCGCCGATCTCATCGGGGACACCGTCGGCGCCGTGGACTGCCTGGTCGGCCCGGTGGGTTCGGGCGGCTCCACCGGCGGACTCGCCGCCGCGCTGCGGCAGACCGGCCCGGCACTGCACCTGGTCGGCGTGGACACCCAGGGCAGCATCATCTTCGGCAGCCCCGACGGACCGCGCACACTGCGCGGACTGGGCAGCAGCATCCACCCGGGCAACGTCAGCCACAACGCCTACGACGAGGTCCACTGGGTGACCGCCCCCGAGGCGTTCCACGCGACCCACGAGCTCTACCGCGCGCACGGCCTGTTCATGGGCCCGACCAGCGGCGCGTCCTTCCAGGTGGCGTCCTGGTGGGCCGAGCAGAACCCGGAGAGCACCGTCGTGATGGTCCTCCCCGACGAGGGCTACCGCTACCAGTCCACCGTCTACAACGACACCTGGCTGAGCGAGCAGGGCATCGTCCCCGCCCCCGCCGCGGGCGGCCCCCGCACCGTCGAACACCCGCTGGACGCCACCGCCGCCTGGTCCCGGCTGCTGTGGGCCCGCCGCGGCTTCGACGACGTGGTGATGCCGGTGGTCGGCTCATGAGCGAGCGCCTGCTGCTCCTGGTGGAGAGCAACACCACCGGTACGGGACGGCTGTTCGCGCGGCGCGCGGCCGAGCTGGGTGTGGTGCCGGTGCTGCTCTGCGCGGACCCGGGCCGCTACCCGTACGCCGCGCAGGACCGGCTGCGGACGGTCGTCGTGGACACCTCCGACGAGTCCGCGCTGTGGGCGGCCGTCCGGGCGCTGGAGAGCGAGGCCACCGTCGCGGGCGTCCTGACCAGCTCCGAGTACTACGTACCCACCGCCGCCGCACTGGCCTACCGGCTCGGGCTGCCCGGCCCGTCGGCCGAGGCCGTGCGGGCCTGCCGCGACAAGGCCGAGCAGCGCCGGACCCTGACCGGCGCGGGCGTCGGCCCGGCGGACTTCGCCGTCGTCTCCGAGGTGGCCGGCGCGATCGACGCGGCCCGTGGCATCGGACTGCCCGTGGTGGTCAAACCCGTGCAGGGCTCGGGAAGTCTGGGCGTACGGCTCTGCGCGGACCTCGACGAGGTCGCCGAGCACGCCGGGACACTGCTGTCGGCCACCGTCAACGAGCGGGGCATCGCCGCACCGGGCCGGATCCTGGTCGAGGAGTACCTGACCGGGCCGGAGTTCTCCGTCGAGGTGTTCGGCACCGAAGCCGTCGTCACCGTCGCCAAACACGTCGGACCGCTGCCGGCCTTCGTCGAGACCGGGCACGACGTGCCGGCCGCGCTCCCGGGCGAGCAGGACATCGCCCTGCGCGAGACCGCGGTACGCGCGGTGCGGGCGCTCGGCCTCGGCTGGGGCGCCGCCCATGTCGAACTACGGCTCACCGGCACCCGGACCGCCGCGGTCATCGAGGTCAACCCCCGGCTGGCCGGCGGCATGATCCCCGAACTGGTCCGCAGGGCCTGCGGGATCGACCTCGTACGAGCCCAGGTGCTGGCCGCCCTCGGCGCCGCTCCCGAACTGGAGCGCGGCGGGTACGCCCGTGCCTCGATCCGGTTCCTCACCTGCGCGCAGGACGGCATCCTGGCGCCGTCCGCCGCTCTGGACGAAGCCGTGCACCGGGCCCGGACCGTACCGGGCACCGTCGAGGCGCTGCTCTACCGCGCCCCGGGCGAACCCGTCGGCCCCGCCCAGGACTTCCGGGGCCGCATCGGCCACGTCATCACCGTGGCGGACCGCTCGGGACGGGCCGCCGAAGCCGCCGACCGGGCCGTCGCCCTGCTCGGCGAGGCCGTGTCCTACGCGGATCTGCACACAGAGGAGGCATACGCATGACCACAGCGCCCGCGCACGGCGTCGACACCGGCCGGCTCAAAGCCGCGCTCGACGCCGAGGCGCACCGCATCGTCTACGACCAGTACCTGCCGGACACCGCCGACGGGCTCGGCGAGGAGCTGCGCAGCATCAGCGAGGTCGACCGGGCCCACCTGATCATGCTCACCGAGCGCGGGATCGTCGACGCCGACCGGGCCGCGGCCCTGCTGCTCGCCATCGAGGAACTGCGCGGGCAGGACTTCGCACCCGTCCGCTCCAGGCCGATGCCGCGCGGCGTCTATCTCGCCTACGAGGGACACCTCATCGAGCAGCTGGGCGACCGGACCGGCGGCATCCTGCACACCGGCCGCTCGCGCAACGACCTCAACGCCACCACCACCCGGCTGAAGACCCGCGGCCCCTACCTGGCACTGCTCGACGCCGTCGACCGGCTCGCGGGGGTACTCCTCGACCGGGCCGAGGCGTACCGGGACGTGGTCATGCCCGCCTACACCCACGGCCAGCCCGCCGTGCCGATCAGCTACGGCCACTACCTCGCCGGCGTCGCGGGCGCCGTACTGCGCGCGTACGAGGCACTGCTGGACGCCGGACGCCAGATCGACGTCAACCCGCTGGGAGCCGGCGCGATCGGCGGGACCTCCGTCCCCATCGACCCCCGGCGCACCGCCGAACTCCTCGGCTTCAGCTCCGCCGCGCCCAACTCGGTCGACGCCGTGGCCTCCCGTGACTTCGTCCTGGACCTGCTGTCGGCGTCCGCCGTCCTCGGCGTCGCGCTCGCACGGGCCGGCCGGGACCTGAGCACCTGGACGTCGGAGGAGTTCGGGCTGCTGCGGGTGGGCGACACCCTCGTCGGTTCCAGCTCGATGATGCCGCAGAAGCGCAACCCGTTCCTCCTCGAACACATCCAGGGCCGGTCCGGTGCCGGCCTGGGCGCCTTCGTCGGCGCGGCGTCCGCGATGACCACCGGCGGCTACACCAACGCCATCGCGGTCGGCACCGAGGCCGTACGGCACCTGTGGCCCGGCCTCAGCGGCACCACCGACGCCGTGACGTTACTGAGCCTGGTGGTCGCGGGCACCGAACCGGAGCGCGAGCGCATGACGGAGCGGGCCGTGGACGGCTTCACCTCGGCCACCTACCTGGCGGAGCGGCTCGTGCTGGACGGGATGCCGTTCAGGGCCGCACACCATCTGGTCGGTGAGACCGTGCTCGGCGCCCTGGACTCCGGCCGGTCGCTGGCGGACGCCGCCCGCTTCACCGCCGTCGACGAGGGCGGACTGGCCCCCGACCGGGTGGCCGAGGCGTGCGCCCACGGCGGCGGACCGGGCTCCACGGCCGACGGGATACGCACCCTCGCCACCCGGCGGGACGTGCTGAGAACAGAGCTGACCGGTCGGCGCACCCGCTGGTCGGACGGGAGCGCACTGCTCACGCAGGCCGTACTCAGGGCGGTGACGTCATGAACGCCCGGCTGACCGAGCGCGACAGCGACACGGAGCAGGGGCCGCCGCCGCGCGGCGGACTGCGCGCCAACCGCGATTTCCGGCTCCTGTGGATCGGGGAGACGACCAACCGCGTCGGCATCAACATCACCGCCGTCGCCATGCCCCTCGTGGCCACGGTGACGCTCAAGGAGAGCCTCTTCTCGGTGAGTCTGCTGGCCGCGGCCCCCTGGCTGCCCTGGCTGCTGATCGGTCTGCCGGCCGGCGCCTGGGTCGACCGGATGAGGCGACGGCCGATCATGCAGATCTGCAACCTGGTCTCGCTCGTACTCCTGGCGAGCGTGCCGGTCGCGGGCTGGCTCGGAATCCTGACGCTGACCCAACTGCTGTTCGTGGCACTCATCAATGGGTTCGCCGCGGTGTTCTTCGGAATCTCGTACAAGGTCTACGTGCCCTCCATCGTCGGACCCGAGGACCTCCAGGAGGCCAACGCCAAGCTCCAGGGCAGCGAATCGGTCGCCCAGGTCGCGGGGCTGGGCGGGGGCGGTCTGCTGGCCCAGGTGTTCGGCGCCACCTCCGGACTCCTCGTCAACTCGGCGACCTTCCTCGTCTCCGCGCTCTGCCTGTCCGGCATCCGTGAGAAGGAGCCGATCCCGGAGAAACCCACCGAACGGCCTGCCCTGATGCAGGACATCAAGGAGGGCCTCCGCTTCGCCTTCAAGGACCCCTACCTCCGAGTCCTCACCCTGTACGGAACCGTCACCAACCTGCTGCTCACGGCCGAGGCGGCGATCCTGCCCGTCTTCATCCTCCGTGGGCTCGGGGTTCCGGAAGGCGCCACCGGATGGCTCCTCGCGTCGAGCAGCATCGGCGGCATCCTCGGTGCCGCCAACGCGCAACGCCTGATCGCCCGGTTCGGCTCGGCCCGCGGACTGCTGGTCGCCACGGTCTGCAGCGCCCCGTTCGCCCTGCTCATCCCGCTGACCAACAAGAACTGGACCCTGTCCGCGCTGGTGGTCGGGAGCGCCGTGCTCTCGCTCGGCGTCGTGCTCGCCAACGTGATCCAGGGAGCGTTCCGCCAGCGCTACTGCCCGCCCCAGCTGCTCGGCCGCGTCTCGGCCAGCATCTCGGTCGCCAACTTCGGCGCCATTCCCATCGGTTCACTGCTCGGCGGAACCCTCGGCACCGTCCTCGGTATGCGGCCCACCCTGTGGCTGCTCACCGCCGGACTCGCCCTGACCCCGCTGCTCCTCCTGATCGGGCCGCTGCGCGGAAGGCGCGACCTGCCGGTCGCGCCGGCCACACGGTGAGACCCGGCTCGCCTGTCACTCTCGTACGAACAGGAGAGACCCCGTGGAACAAACCCTGCCGTGGGTCGTTCGTGAGCTGCCACCCCCCGGCTCACTGGACCTCTGGCTCCTGAGGGTCTCGGATGTCCCCCTCGGCATCCTGGACGAACAGGTACTCGACGCGACCGAGCGTCAACGTGCCGCCACCCTCATGCACGCCGCCGACCGGACCCGGTTCACGGCCGCGCATGTCGCCCTCCGCCGGCTGCTCGGCTCGTACCTGAGCCTGCGCCCCGAGGAGGTCCACTTCGGCCGGGACACCTGCCCCTGCTGCGGCGGACCGCACGGCCGGCCCACCGTGGTCGACGCCGACGACCGGCTGTTCTTCTCCCTGTCCCACCGCGGCGATCTCGCCGTCGTCGGCACCGCGGCGGCCCCCATAGGGGTCGACGTGGAACTGGTGGGCGACGAGGAGGGCACCGCGGAACTCGCCTCGATGCTGCACGTGGACGAGCAGGCCGAACTGGCCGCGCTCGGCCCCGCGGAACGGCCCCGGGCGCTGGCCCGGCTGTGGACCCGCAAGGAGGCCTACCTCAAGGGCCTCGGTACCGGTCTCGGCCGCGATCCCGCTCTCGACTACGTCGGCTCGGGCCGTCCCGAGGGCCCGTACCCGCCGTCCGGCTGGACCCTCCTCGACGTCCCGGTGGACCGGGGCTACGCGGCGGCGGTGGCGGTGCGCGGGGAGCTGAACGTGGACGGGCCGTTCGTCAAGAGGCTCTCCGGCCTCGATGTCGTACTGCACGCCCGCGACGCGCTGCGGACGGCGGGGACGCCGCCCTGACCCGGCCCGGGGTCCGCCGGGTGCACCGTTGCGGTGATCACCCGGCGGCGGGCACGTACCACCCGGCCGCTCCCGCGGCCGCCGATCACCGAAACGTCCTCGACAACACTCCTACGGACTTTTGGAACTGACGATGTCAAACGCTGTGCAGCAGGCCCCCGCGGCCCTCCTCCCGCAAGTGCGGACCCGTACCACCGGGCAGCCGGACACCGGCGCCGAGCAGGTGACGGGCGCCCAGTCCCTCATCCGCGCTCTCGAAGAGGTGGGCGCGGACACCGTGTTCGGTATCCCGGGCGGCTGCATCCTTCCGGCGTACGACCCCCTGATGGACTCGACCCGGGTCCGTCATGTGCTGGTCCGCCACGAGCAGGGCGCCGGGCACGCGGCCACCGGCTACGCCCAGGCCACCGGCAAGGTGGGGGTGTGCATGGCGACCTCCGGGCCGGGCGCCACCAATCTGGTGACCCCGATCGCGGACGCGCACATGGACTCGGTGCCGATGGTCGCGATCACCGGCCAGGTCCCCTCCAAGTCGATCGGCACGGACGCGTTCCAGGAGGCGGACATCGTCGGCATCACCATGCCGATCACCAAGCACAACTTCCTGGTCACCAACCCCGACGACATCCCGCGGACGATCGCGGAGGCCTTCCACATCGCCTCCACCGGCCGCCCGGGACCGGTACTCATCGACATCACCAAGGACGCCCTCCAGGCGGCCACCACCTTCCAGTGGCCGCCGGTGATGGAACTGTCCGGATACCGCCCGGTCACCAAGCCGCACCCCAAGCAGATCCGCGAGGCCGCCCGGCTCATCGCCGCGGCCCGCCGGCCGGTCCTGTACGTCGGCGGCGGGGTGCTCAAGGCGCGTGCCACCGACGAGCTGCGCACCCTGGCCGAGCTGACCGGGGCGCCGGTCGTCACCACCCTGATGGCGCTCGGCGCCTTCCCCGGCAGCCACCCGCAGCACGTGGGAATGCCCGGTATGCACGGGGACGTCGCGGCGGTCGCCGCGCTCCAGAAGGCCGACCTGATCGTCGCGCTCGGCGCCCGGTTCGACGACCGGGTCACCGGGAAGCTGGACGGCTTCGCCCCGCACGCCAAGGTCGTCCACGCCGACATCGACCCGGCGGAGATCGGCAAGAACCGGCTCGCGGACGTCCCCATCGTCGGCGACGCCCGCGAGGTGCTCGCCGCCCTGGCCGCCGCCGTGCGCGATGACCGGGAGGAGGGGAACGCCGGCGACTACGCCGACTGGTGGCGGGACCTGGACCGCTGGCGGACCACCTACCGGCGCGGCTACGAACTCCCCGCGGACCCGGGGCTGCTCTCCCCGCAGCAGGTCATCGAACGCATCGGCCAACTCGCGCCGGAGGGAACGCTGTTCGCGTCCGGGGTGGGCCAGCACCAGATGTGGGCGGCGCAGTTCCTCCCGCACGAGGAGCCCGGCACCTGGTTCAACTCGGGCGGCGCCGGGACAATGGGGTACGCGGTGCCGGCGGCGATGGGCGCCAAGGCCGGGATGCCGGACCGTACGGTTTGGGCGATCGACGGTGACGGCTGCTTCCAGATGACCAATCAGGAACTCACCACCTGCGCGCTCAACAACATCCCGATCAAGGTCGCGATCATCAACAACGGCGCGCTCGGGATGGTCCGCCAGTGGCAGAGCCTCTTCTACGGCGCACGCTTCTCCAACACGGTGCTGCACGACGGCGCCACCAACGCCACCACCGGCTCGACCCGCGGAGTGGGATCCACCACCAACCGCGGCACCCGGGTCCCGGACTTCGTACAGCTCTCCGAGGCGATGGGCTGTGTGGGCCTGCGCTGCGAGAACCCGTACGAGCTCGACGCGATCATCGACAAGGCCAACGCGATCAACGACCGCCCCGTCGTGGTGGACTTCATCGTCCACGAGGACGCGATGGTGTGGCCGATGGTCCCAGCCGGCACCTCCAACGACGACATCATGGCCGCACGCGACGTACGCCCCGACTTCGGCGACTCCGCGGACGACTGAGAGGACCTCCCGACATGTCCCAGCACACGCTCTCCGTCCTGGTCGAGAACACGCCCGGCATCCTCGCCCGGGTCGCCGCCCTGTTCTCGCGCCGCGGCTTCAACATCGACTCGCTCGCCGTCGGCACGACCGAGCACCCCGATCTCTCCCGCATCACCATCGTCGTCAGGGTCGACCACGAACTCGCCCTGGAGCAGGTGACGAAGCAGCTCAACAAGCTGGTCAACGTCCTGAAGATCGTCGAGCTGGAGGCCGACTCCGCCGTCCAGCGCGAACTGGTCCTGGTGAAGGTGAGCGCCGACAACGGCTCCCGCTCCCAGATCGTCCAGATCGCCGAGCTGTTCCGGGCCAGGACCGTGGACGTCTCGCCCGACGCCGTCACCCTGGAGGCGACCGGCTCCGGCGACAAGCTCGACGCGATGCTCCGGATGCTCGCGGCCTTCGGCATCAAGGAGCTCGTCCAGTCCGGCGCGATCGCGATCGGCCGCGGCTCCCGGGCCCTGGCCGACCGCACCGCGCGAGAGGCCCGGCCGATCCGCCTGACCCCGGCCGGCACCGCCACCGCGGCACGCGCGCAGAGCGCGTAGCACGCCCGTCCACCTCTATCGCGTCCGCACACCCTCACATCACAGGAACCAAGGAGAACTCCCCATGCCCGCCGAGCTGTTCTACGACGACGATGCCGACCTGTCCATCATCCAGGGCCGCAAGGTCGCGGTCCTTGGTTACGGCAGCCAGGGCCACGCCCACGC
>NZ_JBIUXR010000024.1:64726-99205 GCF_044744085.1 Streptomyces sp. NPDC087428 | reverse complement strand
AACATTTTCTGGGGCTTTCCTCCGGGCGCTTCCCTTCGGTCTTGCGTTTCCGACTCTATCAGACTCTTTCGTGTCCGATTCCCGGTCGAAGCGGGATTGTTCTGGATTACCTTCGGGGAATTTCGCTTTCGCGCTTTTCCCTTTCGGTGAGTCCGACTCTATCAGGCCTTTCCGGTCCGATTTACCAGCCCCAGCAGACATGCCGGTGCCGACTTCGGGTTAGGGTTTGGGCTTAATAGTCGCCGCCGACCCCCGACTCAATGTCGCGTTGGGGTCAGGCAGGAGTACGACAGTACAGGCTGCCGGGAGACGAGGCAAATCGTTTCCGGTGCACCCCTAGGTCCTCGAACCGCCAGGACTCAGGCGGAACCGGGACTTCCCATGACTTACCCTGCTGAGCAGTACGCCGCCCTCCTACCAAGCCCCGGCGGCACCATTGAATGCTCCACTCTGGGAGGCTCCCCATGACCACTGTGACGTCCCCTCTTGCCGGACGCGCCATCGGGCTCGCCGCGGTGCCCGACCCGGTCTTCTCCGGCGCGATGGTCGGTCCCGGTACCGCCATCGACCCCGTGCGTGAGCCGTCGGAGGCCGTGTCGCCGGTCGACGGAATCGTCGTCTCCCTCCACCCGCACGCCTTTGTAGTGGTGGACGGCGAGGGACACGGGGTTCTGACCCACCTCGGTATCGACACGGTCCAGCTCAATGGTGACGGCTTCGAGCTCCTCGTGAACAAGGGTGACACCGTCACGCGCGGCCAGAGCATCGTGCGTTGGGACCCGGCCGCCGTGGAGGCTGCCGGCAAGTCCCCGATCTGCCCCGTCGTCGCGCTGGAGGCAACTCCGGATTCCCTCTCCGACGTCGTCGAGGACGGCGACGTGAAGGTCGGCGACGCGCTGTTCGGCTGGCAGTAATACGTTCGGCGCAGTGACAGCCGACCGGATATCCACCGCGGGGACATCGTCCGCCGCACAATCGGAGACAGGTGAAATGGAGACAACGCTGCGGGGCGTAGGCGTGAGCCACGGTGTGGCGATCGGCGAGGTACGGCACATGGGCACAGCAGTGCTCGAACCGCCGGCCAAGCAGATCCCGGCCGAGGAGGCGGAGCGCGAACAGGGGCGGGCGCGGCAGGCCGTGGAAGCTGTGGCGGCCGACCTCGTCGCACGCGGCAACCTGGCCGGTGGCGAGGCCCAGCACGTGCTGGAGGCCCAGGCCATGATGGCCCAGGACCCCGAGCTCATGGCTGATGTCGACCGGCGCATCGCTGTCGGCAGCACCGCCGAGCGGGGCGTGTACGACGCGTTCGCCTCGTACCGGGCGCTGCTGGCCGGTGCCGGGGAGTACCTCGCGGGCCGTGTCGCCGACCTCGACGATGTGCGCAATCGGATCGTGGCCCGGCTGCTCGGTGTCCCGATGCCGGGTGTCCCCGACAGCGACGAGCCGTACGTGCTGATCGCGCGGGACCTGGCTCCCGCCGACACGGCGCTGCTCGACCCGACGCTGGTGCTCGGCTTCGTCACCGAGGAGGGCGGACCGACCAGCCACAGCGCCATTCTGGCGCGGGCGCTCGGTGTGCCCGCCGTCGTGGCACTCCCCGGCGCCGGCGAGCTGGCCGAGGGCACCGTGATCGCGGTGGACGGCAGCACCGGCGAGATCTTCGTCGAGCCGAGCGCCGAGAAGCGGGCGGAGATGGAGAGCGCCGCGGCCGCGCGGAAGGCCGCGTTGTCCACGTCGACCGGTCCCGGTGCGACGTCCGACGGCCACAAGGTGCCGCTGCTCGCCAATGTCGGCGGGCCCGGCGATGTGCCGGCGGCCGTCGAGGCGGGTGCCGAGGGTGTGGGGCTGTTCCGCACCGAGTTCCTCTTCCTCGACGACAGCAAGCAGGCGCCGTCCGAGGAGAAGCAGATCGCGGCGTACCGCGCGGTGCTTGAGGCGTTCCCCGAGGGACGTGTCGTGGTGCGGGTGCTGGACGCCGGCGCGGACAAGCCGCTGGAGTTCCTGACCCCGGCGGACGAGCCGAACCCGGCGCTGGGCGTGCGCGGGCTGCGCAGTCTGCTGGACCACCCCGATGTGCTGCGGACCCAGCTGACCGCGCTGTCGAAGGCGGCCGAGGGGCTGCCCGTCTATCTCGAGGTCATGGCGCCCATGGTCGCGGACCGTGCGGACGCCAAGGCGTTCGCCGACGCGTGCCGCGAGGCAGGGCTGAACGCGAAGTTCGGCGCGATGGTCGAGATCCCGTCGGCCGCGCTGCGCGCCCGTTCGGTGCTTCAGGAGGTGGAGTTCCTGTCGCTGGGCACCAACGACCTGGCGCAGTACACCTTCGCGGCGGACCGTCAGGTGGGTGCGGTGTCCCGGCTGCAGGACCCGTGGCAGCCCGCACTGCTGGACCTCGTGGCCATGTCGGCCGACGCGGCCAGGGCCGAGGGCAAGAGCTGTGGCGTCTGTGGCGAGGCTGCCGCCGATCCGCTGCTCGCCTGTGTCCTGACCGGCCTGGGGGTGACGTCGCTGTCGATGGGCGCCGCTTCCATTCCTTATGTGCGCACCACCCTGGCGAAGTACACGCTCGCGCAGTGCGAGCGGGCCGCGTCCGCCGCACGTGCGTCGGACTCCGCAGAGGAGGCGCGGGTCGCCGCGCAGGCGGTGCTTTCGGGCGAGTAGGACCGCGTCGCCCGGACGCTGAGGAGAAGGGGCTTCCCGCCGATGGTGGCGGGGAGCCCCTTCCGCTTGTCAGTGGTGGGGTTCCGGCTCGTCGGCGCCGATGTCGAAGCCCGCGCAGTACTCCACGCCGGACTCCGGGGAGACCGGCTCCCCGGTGTCGGCATCGGTGCAGTAGGCGCTGAAGACCTCGCCCGCGGTGAGCGGTGCGAGGCTGCCGCGGATCAGCCGCCAGCCGTGCACCCGGTCCGGGGTGCCGGGCGCGCTCGTCCGCAGGACCACTCCCCCGCGGCTTTCGAGGGCGATGCCGACGGCAAGCACGGTCACGAATTCGGCTCCTTCCGCCGAGTCGAGGCGGGCCGGTCCGCTCATGTGGCGTTCGGTGTGCAGGACGGCGAGCAGCTGCTCGTTCTCCGTGGGGGTGCTGCACACCAGGTGGTGGGTGCCGGGGCCCGCTGTCTCAAGGGTGCGCAGCAGGAGGTGGGACGCCCGGTCGAATGCCGCGCGGCCGACGTCCTGGCCGCAGTCGGCGCACTCCCCCAGACCGGCCAGGAGCATCGTGGCGTACTCCCAGGTGGCCCGGCGCACCGACCGGGAGACGAGGAGCGGGATCAGGGTGTCGAGTGGCTGTCCGGTGTAGGTGACGGTGGCTCCGATCGCGGCGATCTCCGCGGTGAAGCGGCTGCGGCTGGCCGGGGAGTCGGGCGCGATGTCCGATTCGGCGCAGAACTCCGCGTACTCCTCCGGGTCGAAGAGGGCGACCGTGGTGTGCATGCCCTGCGCGGCGAGTGCTTTGAGCAGGCCTTCCACCTGCTGGAGGTAGACGGAGTGGTCGTCGAAGGTGAACGTGGCGTAGTGGCGCATCACCGCGAAGTCCTGTTCATCGGTCAGGAGGCCGATGGTGCTCGGTGCTTCGCGGCGCAGCGCGCGTCGCATGGTGGTGCCGGTCCGGCCGTGGATCGTGGCCCGTTTGTTCCTGGTCTGCTTGTTCCTGGTCTGCGCCATGATTCCCCCAGTGCGCTGTCGATCATTGCTCACTCAGAGTAATCACGGGTACTGACAGTGGCGTCCGTCAGCGGCGCTTGCGTGCCAGCTCCTCGTAGAAGTGGAGGAGTTCCAGGTTGTCGATGGAGCCGGGGTTGACAGCCTTGGCCAGGGCCGTTCCCTGGAGCAGCCGCTTGACCGGAACCTCGATGCGCTTGCCGGTGAGGGTGTGCGGGATGCCGGGGACCTCGATGACCTCGTCCGGGACGTGGCGCGGGGAGAGGTTCTCGCGAATGGTGCGCTTGATGGCGGCGCGCAGTTCGTCGTCGAGCGCGGCGCCCTCCGCGAGGTGGACGAAGAGCGGCATCCAGTAGCCGCCGTCGGGCTCCTCCAGCCCGATGACGAGCGATTCGCGAATCTGCGGGAGGCGCTCGACCGCTTCGTAGATGTCGGCGGAACCCATCCGTACGCCCTGGCGGTTGAGGGTGGAGTCGGAGCGGCCGTGGATGACGACGGAGCCGCGGTCGGTGATCGTGATCCAGTCCCCGTGGCGCCAGACTCCGGGGTACATGTCGAAGTAGCTGTCGTGGTAGCGGCTGCCGTCGGGGTCGTTCCAGAAGCGGATCGGCATGGACGGCATGGGCTTGGTGACGACGAGTTCGCCGACCTCGCCGGTCAGCGGGTTGCCCGCCGGGTCCCAGGACTGGAGATCCGTGCCGAGAGCGGGGGCCTGGAGCTCACCGATGTGGACGGGGAGGGTGGGGACCGCTCCGGCGAAGCAGCTGCAGACGTCGGTGCCGCCGCTGACGGACGCGATCCACAGGTCGTCGGCCACTTCGTCGTGGAGCCAGCGGAACCCGTCGGGCGGGAGCGGGGAGCCGGTGGTGGCGACGCACTGGACGCGGGAGAGGTCGAAGTCGCGCCCCGGGTGGATGCCGGCCTTGCGGCAGGCCATGACGTAGGCGGCGGAGGTGCCGAACAGTGTGGCGCCCGTCTGTTCCGCGACGCGCCACTGGGCGCTGACGTCCGGGTAGCCGGGGCTTCCGTCGTACAGCACGAGTGTGGTGCCGGTGAGGAGGCCGGAGACGAGGAAGTTCCACATCATCCAGCCGGTGGAGGTGTACCAGAAGAAGCGGTCCTCGGGGCCGAGGTCGCAGTGCAGGCCGATCTGCTTGAAGTGTTCGAGCAGGATGCCGCCCTGGGACTGGACGATGGCCTTGGGGAGGCCGGTGGTGCCGGAGGAGTAGAGCACCCACAGCGGGTGGTCGAAGGGGACCTGCTCGAAGACGGGTTCGGTGTCCGCGGCGATGAGCGCGGACCAGTCGAGGGCGCCTTCGGGCGCGTCGGTGCCCAGCAGCGGGATGTGGACGACGGCGCGCAGGGTGGGGAGTTCGCGGCGCAGTTCGGCGACGGTGTCGGCGCGGTGGTGCTCCTTGCCGCCGTATCGGTAGCCGTCGACGGTGAACAGGACGACGGGCTCGACCTGCTGGAAGCGGTCGAGGACGCTGCGGGCGCCGAAGTCGGGGGCGCAGGAGGTCCAGACGGCTCCGACGGCGGCGGTGGCGAGGAAGGCGACGACCGCCTCGGGGATGTTGGGGAGGTAGCCGCTGACCCGGTCGCCGGGGGTGACGCCGAGCGCGCGGAGTTCGGCGGCGAGCGAGCCGACCCGGCGGCGGAGCTCGGACCAGGAGGTGGGGATCTGGGTGTGGGTCTCGTCCACGTGGAGCAGTGCGGGCGCGTCGGCGCGCAGGGCGTTCTCGGCGGTGCGCAGCGCGTGTTCGGCGTAGTTGAGGGTGGCGCCGGGGAACCACTGGGCGCCGGGCATGGTGCGGTCGCCGAGGACGGTCTCGTACGGGGTGGAGAACCGTACGTCGAACCATTCGGCGACGGCCTGCCAGAAGGTGTCCAGTTCGTCGACCGACCAGCGGTGCAGCGCCGCGTATCCGCCTTCGGCCGGTGCTCCGTGGCGCTCGGCCGCCCACTTCTGGAAGCGGGTGACGGTCGCGGTCGCGATGCGGTCCGGGCCGGGCTGCCAGAGGGGGGCTTCGTCGGCTGCTGAGGTCATGGGTCGGCTCCTGGCTGTACGGGTACGCGGGTCGGCGTGGGTCGCGCGCACGTGCTGGGGTGTGCGCGTGAGGCGGCCTTCACGGACGATGCCATGTGATCGTCCTTCGCACCAGGGCCGCCCGTCCACGACCGCGTGTCCGGATATGTGGTCCGGCCACGTCCGGCCGCCTCGGGCCGTGTCCGGTCCGTGAGTGAACGGAAGTTGAACAGCGCCCGTTCCCGTCCCGGCGGATGGCAGGGTGAGCCGCATGAACGGTCGTGACCTGGTGCGCTCGGTGAAGTCGGTGGGTTCGAGGCAGGGACTGCGTACGGTGCGCTCGGCGTGGCGGCGCTCGCGGGCGGATGCGCGGGCGTTGCCGTCGCGCGGCCCGGAGCGGGCGAGGGTGCCGGGGCCCGTGGTGGGGGCGGAGCCGGGGCAGGGCGGTGGTGTGGTGCGGTTCGCGCGTTCGGAGCTGAGCGTCCGGGTGGCTGTGGGGGGTGCGGTCTTCTGGGGGTGGGACGGGGCGGAGCCGCTGCCGTCGTACGCCCTGCCGGGGCCGGCTCCCGACGCGGATCCGCGGGCCGTTCTGGAGCCGGACAAGGACGGCGGATGGCAGGTGGTGTCGGAGCGGCTGACCGTCGCGGTGTCCCGGCACGGGGCGGTGGAGCTGCGCACTCCGGGCGGTGTGGTGCTCCGTCGTGAGCTGCCGCCCCGGTGGTGGGAGCCGGTGGCGGGCGGGCCCGCGCGCTGGGTGCAGCGCTCGGAGGTCCCGGCGGACGCACGGTTCTTCGGGCTCGGCGGGCGAGCGGGCGGGCCCCGGCTGCGGGACGGCGTGTACGGGTTGTGGAACACCGATCCGGGCGGGCGGTTCGGGCCGGACGACGACCCCCTGTACGTGACGATGCCGGTCCAGCTGGTGGTCTCGGACGCGGGGACGCATCTGGCCTTCCACGACAACTCCTGGGCGGGCCGGGTGACCCTGCGCGAGGGAGAGGAGGGCGCCGGTTCCGGTCACGACCGTCCGGGGATGTCCGAGGTGCGGATGGACGGCGGGCCGCTGCGCTGCTGGGTGGTGGCGGGCACACCGGCCCGGGTGCTCCAGGGCTGGACGGCCCTGACGGGCGCGCCGGCGCTGCCGCCGTCCTGGGCGCTGGGTCCGCAGCACGCCCGCTGGGGCTTCGGGAGCGGGCGGGAGGTACGGCGGATCGTGTCGGGGTACCGGGAGCGGGGGCTGCCGTTGTCCGTGCTGCATCTGGACATAGACCACTACGACGCGCACCGGGTGTTCACGGTGGATCAGGAACGGTTTCCCGGTCTTCCGGGGCTGGCCGAGGAGTTGCGCGGGGACGGGGTGCGGCTGGTGTCGATCGTCGACCCGGCGGTGCCCGCCACGCCGGGGAACGCGGTGTTCGACGGCGGTACGGCGGTGGGGGTCTCGGGTGCGTTCGTGCGGGACGCCCGGGGCCGGATCGTGCGCGGGGAGGTGTGGCCGGGTGAGTGCGTGTATCCGGACTTCACCGATCCGCGGGTGCGCGAGTGGTGGGGCGGGCTGTACGGGGAGCGGCTGGCGCAGGGGTTCTCCGGTGTCTGGCACGACATGAACGAGCCGGTGTCGTTCGCGGCGTTCGGTGACCCGACGCTGCCCCGTTCGGCGCGCCACTCGCTGGAGGGGCGCGGCGGCGATCACCGGGAGGCGCACAACGTGTACGGCCTCGCCATGGCGCGCGCCGGGTACGAGGGGCTGCGCCGGCTGCGTCCGGACGAGCGGCCGTTCCTGTTCTCGCGGTCCGGGTGGGCGGGGATGCAGCGGTACGGGGGCACGTGGTCCGGTGACGTGTCGACGGGCTGGCCGGGGCTGCGGGCCTCGTTGGCGCTGGTGCTGGGTCTAGGGCTGTGCGGGGTGCCGTACTCGGGCCCGGATGTGGGCGGGTTCGACGGTTCGCCGTCGCCGGAGATGTATCTGAGGTGGTTCCAGCTGGGGGCGTATCTGCCGTTGTTCCGTACGCATTCGGCGATCGACGCGGGCCGCCGGGAGCCGTGGGAGTTCGGGCCCCGGGTGCTCGACGCGGCCCGGGAGGTGCTGCGGGAGCGGGAGCGGCTGCGCCCGTACTGGGTGACGCTGGCGGAGCTGGCCCGGCTGACGGGTGCGCCGTACGCGCGTCCGTTGTGGTGGGGTGCGCCGGGCGACCGGGCGCTGCGGGAGTGCGAGGACGCGTTCCTGCTGGGGGACGCCCTGCTGGTGGCGCCGGTGCTGGGGCCGGGGGTGGGTGAACGGGCGGTGCGGCTCCCGCCGGGGCGCTGGTACGACACGGTGACCGGTGCGGTGTACGAGGGGCCTGGTCAGGTGGTGGTCGAGGCACCGTTGTCGCGGGTGCCGGTGCTGGCGCGGGCCGGCTCCGTGATTCCGGTGCGGGGTGCGGACGGTGGGCTGGAGCTGGAGGTCTGGGCTCCGGCGGAGGGGCGCGGCGGTGGCGGTTCGGTGGTCCGTGACGCGGGGGACGGCCGGGAGCCGGCGGTGGTCGAGCGGTACACGACGCGGCTGGCGGGTGGGCGGGTCGTGGTGGAGCGGGACGGTGAGGAAGGGCTGGTGGACTGCCCGGTGCGGGTCCGGGGCGGTGAGCGCGCTCAGCGGTAGCGGCCGGCGAACCAGGAGCGGACTGCCTCGGTGTGCAGGGGGAACGCCAGGTCCTCGGGGGCGTAGAGGACTTCGTGTCCTGAGGTCTCTTCGGTGGGTGCGGACGGCGGGAGGGCGGCGGCCGGCCGGGCCGGGAGCAGGCCGAACAGGAGCAGGTGGCCGTCCGGTGAGCTGAGGGCGTCGGCGAGCCGGACGTCGTCGCGGTGGGCCTCGATGCCGGTCTCCTCGCGGAGTTCGCGGACGACCGCGTGCTTCCAGTCCTCGGCGTGGTCGACGAAGCCGCCGGGGAGTGCGCGTCCGCCGGGGCAGGGTTCGATGGTGCGGGTGATGACGACCAGTCCGGTGCCGTCCCGGCCGGTGACGGGGAGCAGGGCGACGGCGACCGGGAGCGGGTTGCGGTAGGCGGTGGCGCCGCAGACGGCGCAGGTGCGGGGCCAGGCGTCCGGGGACGCGAGGGCGGTGTACGGGGCTCCGCAGCTGTCGCAGTGGGAGTCCTTCACGGGCTTCTCCGGTCTCCTCGTCGTCGCGGACACGCGCGGACTGTATCCGATCACGTGCCCGGCACCGCCGGACTGATGGACGATGTGCTCATGACAGGTCTTGTTTCCGCTCTCCGCGTCCTGGCAGCCACTGCCGCCGCTCTGCTCGCCGTCACCGCCGCAGCCCCGGTGGCGCGGGCGAGGCCCGAGCCCAGGGCACCCGACGGGTTCGTCGCGCTGCGTGCGGTGGATGCCACGATCATCCAGGAGATGCGCTATCCCACCGGGCACGACTTCATGGGCGAACCGGTGGACGGATACCGCGAGCCCCTCTGCATCCTGACCCGGCCCGCCGCCCAGGCACTGCACCGGGCCCAGCTCAGGCTGCTGCGCCTGGGCTACTCACTGAAGGTGTACGACTGCTACCGGCCCCAGAGGGCCGTCGACCACTTCGTACGGTGGGCGAAGGACCTCGACGACGAGACCATGAAGGACGAGTTCTATCCCCGGGTCGACAAGACCCGGCTGTTCGCCGACGGTTACATCGCGGAGAAGTCCGGGCACAGCCGGGGCAGCACCGTGGACCTGACGCTGGTGAGGCTGCCGGCCCGGCCGACCCCGCCGTACCGGCCGGGCCAGGAACTGGTCCCCTGCTACGCGCCGCAGGCCGAGCGCTTCCCGGACAACTCGATCGACATGGGCACCGGATTCGACTGCTTCGACACCCTCTCGCACACGGATGATCCGCGGATCCAGGGGGTGCAGCGCACCAACCGGCAGTTCCTGAAGAAGACGCTCACCGACGCCGGATTCGTCAATCTGGCCGAGGAGTGGTGGCACTACACCTTCACGCCGGAGCTGTTCCCCGACACCTATTTCGACTTCCCGGTGGCCCGTCGGTCCGTCGCCGGTCACTGAGACCGAAGGGAGGAAACGGGTGACTGGGACCACCCCCGTGGGTTCCGGCCACCCGTTCTTCTTCTCGGACGCGAATCGGCCGTATCCGGTTGCCGTTCCAGCCATTACGGTGCCCGTATGTCACAGCAGACGTTCGATTCGTACGAGGAATTCTGGCCCTATTACGTCGCGATGCACTCCAGGGCGGCGACCCGCTGGGTCCATCTGACCGGCACCCTGACCGGGCTCGCGATCACCGCCTACGGCCTGGCACGCGGCCGGAAGCGGTACGCGGCGGCGCTGCCGCTGATCGGGTACGGGACCGCCTGGCCCGCCCACTTCCTGATCGAGGGGAACAACCCGGCCTCCTTCGGTCATCCGGCCTGGTCGTTGCGCGGCGATGTGCAGATGATCCGGATGATGCTGGCCGGCCGCGACCGGGAGCTCGCGGAGACCGCTGCCAAGTGGCTCGCCGACAACAGCTGACCGTGGCACACTTCTGACGATCCGTCAGATTCAGTGCTGGGGAGGAACTTTGCCGCGCAAGCACATACCCGTGGTGGCCGGGTGGTTCACCGAGGACGGCCCCGAGGAGGACTTCCGGCTGCTGGGCACCCGCTGTCCGCTCTGCTCGTCGGTCTTCTTCCCCCGTCAGGACGGCTTCTGCCGCAATCCGCGCTGTACCGGCGGCGAACCGGTCGAGGTCCCGCTGTCCGGGCGCGGCACGGTCTGGTCGTACACCGACGGCCGCTACCGGCCGCCCGCCCCCTATCCCTCGGACCCGGATGTGCCCTGGGAGCCGTACACGCTGGTGGCCGTGGAGCTCGCGGCCGAGCGGATGGTGGTGCTCGGGCAGGCCGCGCCGGGGGTCGGCGTGGCGGATCTCGCGGTCGGGATGACGGTCGAGGTCGTGCCCGGGGTGCTCGGTCCGGAGTCCGGCGACGGCACGGACGACGGCACGGTGTGGACGACCTGGCACTGGCGGCCCATGGACACCGGCGCCGGGGACGGTGTGCGATGAGCGGGGACGTGGCGGTTCTCGGGGCCGGGATGCACCCGTGGGGCAAGTGGGGGCGCAGCTTCGTGGAGTACGGCAGGGTGGCGGCCCGTGACGCGCTCGCCGATGCGGGCGTCGACTGGCCGGACGTGCAGTCGGTGGTCGGCGCGGACACCGTGCGCGGCGGATACCCGGGGTACGTGGCCGGGGCGACGTTCGCGCAGGCGCTGGGCTGGCAGGGCGCCCGGGTCACCAGCGTGTACGCGGCCTGCGCGTCGGGCGCCCAGGCCGTCAACACCGCCAGGGCGCAGATCCTGGCCGGTATGGCGGACGTGGTGCTCGTGGTGGGGGCGGACGCGGCGCCCAAGGGGTTCTTCGCCCCGGCGGGCGGCGAACGGCCCGACGATCCGGACTGGCTGCGGTTCCGGGTGCTCGGCGCGACGAACCCCGCGTACTTCGCCCTCTACGCCCGTCGCCGGATGGCCTTGCACGGGGACACCCCGGAGGACTTCGCGCTGGTCAAGGTGAAGAATGCGGCAGCCGGCGCGCTGAACCCCAATGCCCGCTACCGGGCAGCCGTGAGCGCCGAGCAGGTCGCGGCGTCCGCGGTGGTCGCCGATCCGCTGCGGCTGCTCGACATCTGCGCCACGTCCGACGGCGCGGCGGCGCTGGTGCTGTCCAGCATGGAGTTCGCCCGGCGGCACGGGGCCGCGGATCCGGTCCGCATCCGTGCCGTGTCGACCGTGACGCCGACGTATCCGAAGGCGGTGCTCGATCTGCCGGACATCGCCACCGATTCGGCGGTCGCAGCGGAACCGGCGAGCGCGAGTTTCCGCGCCTCGATCGCACGGGCGGCGTACGAGGAGGCCGGGATCGGGCCCGGCGACCTGTCGCTGGCCGAGGTGTACGACCTCTCGACGGCCCTGGAGCTGGAGTGGTACGAGGACATCGGGCTGTGCCCGGCCGGTGAGGGCGCGGTACTCGTCCGGGAGGGGGCGACGGCGCTCGGCGGGCGCATCCCGGTGAACCCGAGCGGCGGGCTGGCGTCCTTCGGCGAGGCCGTGCCCGCGCAGGCGATCGCCCAGGTCTGCGAGCTGACCTGGCAGTTGCGCGGCACGGCGGGAGCGCGCCAGGTTCCGGGCGCGCGTGCCGGGATCACCGCGAACCAGGGGCTGTTCGGCCACGGCTCGGCGGTGATCGCGGTCCGCTGACGGGCCCGTTCCGGCCTCTGCCGCCGTACGCACGACGCGCGGCACGTACCCCTTGCCAACAGGGGTACGTGCCGCCCGGCCCGCGCAGGGCCGGACTACGTCGTGGCGGGTTCGCGCAGTGCGTCCACGCGGTCCAGCGCGTGTTCGACGACGGCCACCAGCACGTCCCGTACGGACGACCTGTCCCGCGCGTCGCACAGGAGCACGGGTACCTCCGGATCCAGGTCCAGCGCCGCCTGCACCGTCCCGGTGGGGAACAGGTCGGCGCCCTCGAAACAGTTGACGGCGACGGCGAAGGGGATCGCCCGGCGTTCGAAGTAGTCGACCGCCGCGAAGCAGTCCTCCAGGCGCCGGGTGTCCGCGAGGACGACCGCCCCCAGCGCGCCCTGGGCGAGTTCGTCCCAGAGGAACCAGAACCGGTCCTGCCCCGGGGTGCCGAAGAGGTACAGCACCAGGTCCTCGCGGAGCGTGATCCGCCCGAAGTCCATGGCCACCGTCGTGGTGGTCTTCGCCTCGACACCCTCCAGGTCGTCCACGGGACGTCCCGCCTCGGTCAGCCTCTCCTCGGTGCGCAGCGGCCTGATCTCGCTGACCGCTCCCACCATGGTCGTCTTGCCCACTCCGAAGCCGCCCGCCACCAGGATTTTCAGGGTAACGGGCTCCACGGGCCGCCTGCTGCGGCTAGAGCGCCCGAAGGCCATTGATCACCTCGCGAAGAATGTTCACGTCCGGCAGCTCGGCCGGCGGAACGGGACGGGTCACATGCACCAGCTCGTCCTCGACGAGATCACCGACCAGCACCCGGACCACCCCGACGGGGAGGTCCAGACCGGCCGCGAGCTCGGCGATCGACTGGGGCATGCCGTTGCACAGTTCGATGATCTCCACGTGTTCCGGGGAGAGCATCTGGTCCCGGCCGGGATCGTCGGCCGCGGGTTCGGGGACGACGATCGCGATCAGGTCGAGACGATGACGGGACGCGCTGCTGGTACGTCCCCGTGTCATCGCGTACGGACGGACGACCGGCCCCGCGTCGGCGTCGTACCAGCGCGAGGACTGCGGACCGCCGGGGGAAGCCGGGGAACGGGAGGAGTCGGCGCTCATGCCATCCACTCACCCTCCGGAGGGCAGACCGGTCGTCCGGGGGGAGTTGGCCAGGTGGGCGCCCACACGCTTGACCATCAGCGTCATCTCGTACGCCACCTGGCCGACGTCCGAGTCGGAGTCGGCGAGCACGGCCAGACAGCTGCCGTCACCGGCCGCCGTGACGAACAGGAACGCCTCGTCGAGTTCGACGACGGTCTGGCGGACCCGGCCGGCGTCGAAGTGCCGCCCGACTCCCTTGGCGAGGCTGTGGAACCCGGAGGCCACGGCCGCCAGGTGCTCACCGTCCTCCCTGGTCAGGTCCTTGGACGCGCCGGTGGGGAGACCGTCGCTGGAGAGCACCAGCGCCTTGCGGATGCTGGCGACGCGCTCGACGAGTTCGTCGAGGAGCCAGTTGAGTTCGCCGGACCCCTCGCGTGCTGAGTTGAGTGCTGCGGCGTTCGGTGCGGTCATGGACCGTCCCCTCCCGGAGTGGTTCCTTGTGCTGTGTCACCGGGGCCGGTCACGTCCTCGGCGTTCTGGAGGCGGCCGCGCTGCCAGCCGCGCTGGAGCGACGCCATGCGGCTGCGTACCTCGTCGGCGTCGCGTTCGATGTCCTCCGCGCTCTCCACCGGGTCCGGCTCCGCGGCGCGGCCGACGGATCCCTCGCGGAGCTGCGGGGCGAGGCTGGCCTGCCGGACCCTGCGGGGCAGCCCGCCGACCGTCTCGGGGGCGGGCGCCGGGGTCCGGGCGGGTGACGACGGGCGGGGCGCCGGCACCGAGCGCGTGGCCGCCGGAGACATGGCGTGCTCGGTGCGGGCCGGCGAGCCGTTGGACTGCCGGGGCTCGGAGGGCCGGCCGCGGTCCGCGGACCGGCCGGGTCCGGGCGCCGGGCGGGTGCTCTCCGGGTCGGCTGCCGTGGGGTGGGCCCGGCCCGTCTCGTCGATCCGGCGGCCCCGGTCGGTGACCAGGGTCGGCGGGGTGCGGCGGGGCAGCGGCCTGACACCGTCGGGGCGCAGTTCCCGGACACCGTCCGGGTCCTCGATCTGGTCGGCGGCCTGCTGGTGCTGATCGCGGTCGCCGTCGCGCCGGAGCTCACGGGCCCGGAAGATGCCGCCTCGTTCGCTCTCGGTGTCCTCCAGGTCGGACACACCGTCGAGCACCGGGTCGAGCCCTGGTCCGGCGACGGCTTCGAGTACCGGGTCACGGGTGAAGTCCAGCGGGCCGACCGGCCCTTCGAGCTCGACCGGACCGTCGAGCAGTGCCGGATCCACCAGCCCGGTGGGCACCGGTGAGAGGCCGGCGGCCCTGCCGCTCTGCGGACGGCCGCCGTCGGGGCGCTCCGACGCGTCGCCGCCGTCCTTGCCGCCGCCCGCCGCGTCGCCGCCCGGCCTGCTGCTGGCGATCGCCCGCTCGGACCTGCGGTCGAGGCGGAATCCGGTGCCGTGCGCCTCCGGGGCGTCGGTGAGCAGCGCCGCCGGGATGAAGACGACCGCGGTGGTGCCGCCGTAGGGGGAGGTCTGGAGCGACACCCTGACGTTCTGCCGCTGGGCCAGCCGGCTGACGACGAAGAGGCCGAGCCGGTCGGTGTCGGACAGCTCGAACTCGGGTGTCTCGGCGAGTCGGAGGTTGGCGTCCAGGAGGAGTTCCGCGGGCATGCCGAGCCCGCGGTCGTGGATTTCGAGGGTGAACCCGTTGGCGACGCGCTCGCCGTGCACCTGGACCGCGGTGTGCGGGGGCGAGAACACCGTGGCGTTCTCCAGGAGTTCGGCGATCAGGTGGGTGAGGTCGGCGACGGCCGGGCCGCCCACACCGATCCTGGGGAGCCTGCGGACCTCGATCCGTTCGTAGTCCTCCACCTCGGCGACCGCGGCGCGCACCACGTCCATCAGCTGGATGGGCTTGCGCCACTGCCGTGACGGCGCGGCTCCCGAGAGGATCACCAGGCCCTCGGCGTGGCGCCGCATGCGCGTGGTCAGGTGGTCGAGACGGAACAGGTCGGCGAGTTCCTCGGTGTTCTCGGTGCGGCGCTCCATGGTGTCCAGGAGCGTCAGCTGGCGGTGCAGCAGCACCTGGTTGCGGCGGGCGAGGTTGACGAACACCTCGGACACCCCGCGGCGCATGTCGGCCTGCCTGACGGCGGCCTCGACGGCGGCCCGTTGCAGGATGTTGAGTGCCTGCCCGACCTGGCCGATCTCGTCACGCTCGTAGTTGAGGTGCGGGGACTCGGTCTCGACGTCGATGTGTTCGCCCGCCGCGAGACGCCGCATCACACTCGGCAGGCGCACCCCGGAGACCTCGTGGGCGTCCTTGCGCAGGCGTGAGAGGTCGCGGATGAGTTCCCGGCCGATGCGCACGGAGACGAAGACCGAGACGAGCAGGGCCAGGAATCCCAGGACGCCGGCCACACCCGCCTTGATCAGGACGCCGTAGCCGGCGGGCCTGCCGCGGTCCTGGAAGCGGTTGTTCATCTCGGTCGAATCGTTGGCCAGCCGGTCCAGGACCGGCGGGGCCACCTCCTGCCAGCGTGCGGCGTCCATCGCGCGGGGGTCGTGGGTGGGCCCCTGAGCGATGAGCTTGTCCTCGGCGGAGCGCAGGGGCTCGCTGTCCGGGCTCGCCCAGTACTGCTCGACACGGCGGCGCTCCGAGGCCGGAAGCGCTTCGAGGTTGATCTCGTACAGCAGTCCGCGCTTGGCGATGAGGTCGGAGATCTGCCGGAGTTCAGGGGCCGTCAGCCGTCCCGCGAGGAGCCCCGACACGGCGAGCGCGTCTTCCTGGGAGAGCATTTCGCGGGCGCGCGAGATGCCCGCCAGGGCACGGACCTGCTTGTCCATCGACACGTTCTCCATGACGTGGAGGCCGGTCAGGAAGCGGTAGCAGGGGTCGATGAGGTTGTTGTAGTACTCCATCGCCTTGGTCCGGTCGATGGTGCGCTTGTCGACGGAGTCGCGGAGCGACTGCAGTCCCTCGACGGCGCCCAGGATCGAGCTGAGCTGGGTCTCGGCGTCGGGGCGCAGCGCGTCGCGGATGTCTTTCTCCGCCGCGCTCCTGTTGACCTGCTTCACGACCCGGTCGGTGGCGGCGCGCTGGCGGCGCAGGACAGGCAGGGCGTCGGAGGCGCGCGGGTCCGCGAGGAAGACGAGGGTCTGCCGGCGCTCGTTCTGGACGGCCCGGACGGTGTCCTCCAGGGGGTGGCCGATCTTCTCCACCACGGTGCTCGCGCTCATCAGCTGACCGGCCTCGCGACCGGTCAGATAAGTGGCGAAGCCCCATAGTGCGGTGAGGGAGACGAGCGGCACCAGGAGCAACGCCACGATCTTCCTGCGGATGGACTTTCCGCGAAAGCGCATGGCCTCCCCCAGCTCGGCACCGCAGGGCGGTGATGGTGTTCCGTCAACAAACGGCGCGAGCCTACTACCGACGCACAGACAACTCGAAGGGACATCCGGACGATTTTCGGCCTCCTTACTGGGAGTTGACCATGGGTTGTCCCGGTATTCCTGGAGATGAAATTCGTGAAAGCGACAGAAGAGACCAGCCAGAGCCCCACATTCCTCCCCGCGCCAGTTGGCTGGAATTCTTCGTTCCGTGACGGTTCGGGGGAATCTTCACAGCCCGGCACTCGTCTGTCTGTACGGGGGTAGGGGGACTGCAGGGGCGCGTTCGGCAGGATGGGGCGGCCCGTCCGCGTAGAAACCGCCCATGCCGGGCAGCAACCCTGAAGTCGGACAGTGGTGGGGAGTTGAAAGACCTTGGAAACGGAAGAGCGTCATGGCGCCGCGGAGTCGGAGCGGTTCCGGGCGGCGAAGGGTGCGACGCCCTCTGCGGGCGGCCGGCCGGAGATTCCGCGGCAGCAGCTCTGGGTCGAGGAGCCCGCGCTGCGGCGGCGGATGCCGGACCCGGTACGCGCCGCGGCCGTGCGGGCCGTTCTGATCATGTCGCTGACGATCATCCAGGCGATGGTGGCCTTCCTGTCCTCGGTGACAGGGTCCTGGCTGGCCTTCCCGATGGTGCTGAGCAGCGTGGCCAGCACGGTGGGCGCGACATGGTCGGTGCTGGACGTGTGGGTCACCCGGCAGGTGTGGAATCAGCGCAACGGCGTCGTGTCGATTCCGAGCAGCTCGGCCCGGCGGCTGCGCCGCGAGAGGCGCCGCGCGCGGCGGGCCGCCCGGACCGAGGTCCGGGACGGTACGCGGATACGCCGCCGCTCCACGGACCGCGGACTGTCCCGGGCCTGAAGCCACCGCGGCGGCCCACACCCGGTGGGTGCCGACTCGCGGGCACCCACCGGACCGCGCCCGCCGTCCCGGCCGGTGCCCGCGCTCTCAGCCGGTACGTTCGTCCGTGGCTTCTGCCCCGGTCCGTGCCGGGAGCGCGTCGGGCGTCGGTGCGGAGCGCTTGAACATCCGGGTGGCGGTGATCTCGCCGTGGACGGTCTCGACACCGGGGTCCTGCTGCGGCAGTCCGGGGCGCAGATGCTCCTCGACGCTGATGTACTTCAGTCCGGCCCGCAGGTCCGCGTCATTGCGCAACCTGATCACCAGCGGGAATTCGGCGAGCGCCGTCGTGTCGAACAGCCCGGTGGTGTAGAGCAGTTGTACGCCGAGCGCGTCCGACACCGCCCGCTGGAGCTCCAGCAGATAGGTGGCGTTGGCGCGGCCGATGGGGTTGTCGAGGAAGAGCGTGCCCGCGTGCTGGGGCTGGTGCCGGTCACGGCCCCGGTCGTTGCTGCGCAGTGCGGCCATCGTGCAGTACAGGGCGATGGCGGCGGTCAGCAGCTGGCCGCCGGAGAAAACGTCGCCCATCTGCCCGACGGGTACGCGCTCGGCGCGCAGCACCGCGTCCGGCTTGAGGATCTCCACGGCGATGCCCTTGGGCTCCAGTGCCGCCTGCACACCTCGCAGCAGCAGGGACATGCCGTCCCGGCGCAGGTCGGAGTTCTTCTTGAGGGCCGCCTTGGTGGCCTCGTCGACGACCTCGCCGAGCCGTTCGGTCAGGGTGGCCTGGTCGGGTTCCTCGAAGCGGATCCGGAGGAACTCCTGGCCGGACCACTCCCCCAGGCCCTCGGGGAGCCGGGAGAGCCGCTGGGCGGAGCGGAGTGTGGTGAGCGCGGAGTCCACGAGGCCGCGCAGCCGGTCGACGATGGAGTCGCGGTTGCGCTCCAGCTGGGTCAGTTCATCGGTGAGGACCCGCAGCCTGGGGGCGAAGGCGATGGCCCACTTCTCCGCGTGATCGGGCAGTGCGGCGGCGGGGAGTTCACGGATCTGCTGGCGGGCCGGGGTGCGGACCTGTTCGTAACGGGTGGAGTTGGCGTGCCGGACCAGCACATCGCCGGCCTCCCTGACGGCCGCTTCCGCGGTGGACAGGTCGGCGGCGCAGCCGCGCAGTGAACGGCGTGCCTCCGCTGCGGACTGCCGGGCCTCGTCGAGGCTGCCGGGGTAGGGCTCGGGGGTCTCCGGCTCGTCGTCGCCGTGGTCCCTGAGGAGGTCGCGCAGGAGGGCCGCGGTCTCGTCGAAGCCGCCTGCCGAGTCCTCGGCCGTGCGATGGGCGTGCAGCAGCTCGGCGTGGGCGGCCCTGGCGGTGTCCAGGGAGGCGGTGGCGGAGGCGAGTTCGCCCGTGGCGGTGCGCAGGAGGGCCTGGGCCGCTCCGGCGTCGGCGGGGACCTGCTCGTCGGGGAGTTCGGTGTGGAGGGTCTCGCCGTCGGCGGGGGCCAGCCGCTCGGCCTCGCCGCGCAGCCTGCCCAGTTGCTCGCTGGCGGCCGACGCCCGGGTCTCCAGGAGCTGGACCAGGGACTCGGCGCGGGCGGCCGCCGCCTGCCGGGACGGGCCGTCGGCGCCGTCCGTTCCCTCCAGGAGCTGGGCGGCCCGGGTGCGGACCTTGTTGGTGAGCCGGTCCAGCTCGGCCAGTGCGGCACTCTCGTCGCTCTCCGCGCGGGCCTGTTCGGCGCGCAGGTCGGCGCCGACGCCCACCTTCTCGTAGAGCTGGGACGCCGCCCGGTAGGCCTCGCGCAGGGCGGGCAGCGCGTGGCGCGGGGCGTCCGGCGCGGGCTCCGGGATGTGCTCCGGCGCACCGGCGATCTCGGCCCGTTCCGCCCGCAGGGCGCGGGAGGTGCGGCGGGCGTCGTCGGCGGCGCGCTGGGCGGCCCTGCGGTCCTCGTCGGCGGCCCTGGCCCGGTCCAGGCAGACGGTGGCACGGCCCTCGGACTCCGCCGCCTCGTCGACCAGTTCGCGCAGCTTCACCTGCCAGCCCGCCCGTTCGCGGAGGCGGAAGGCGAGTCCGGCGAGTGCGTCGGCGGCCCGGCGGGCGCGCTGGGCGGCCTCCTGTCGCTCGTCGCGGACGCGGGCGGTGTCCGCGGCGGCCTCGTCGGCCTCGGCGCGCACCGTACGGGCCTCGGCGAGCGCGGCCTCGGCCGTCTCGGCGGCCGTACGGGCGGTGCCTGCCGTCTCCGCCAGTTCGGCGAGGGTGCCGGGCGGGCAGTCCACGCGCCAGGAGCCGATCCGGGCGGCGAGCGCGCGGTCCGCGGCGAGCCTGGCCGCGAGGGTGCGGATGTCCTCGTCGCGGGCGGCGGTGCGGCTCCTGAGCGCGTGCCGCTCCTCGTCGGCGGCGTGCTCGTCGTGCATGGCCGGGTTCGGCGGGACGAGGAAGACCCCGTCACCGCTCGCGGCGGAGCCGGTGCCGGGCTCCGGGACGGGGGCGAGCAGGGCGGCGGCGGTGCCGACGGCCACGGCAGAGCGCGGCAGCAGGGCGGCGGCGCCGAGGACCTCACGGGCGCGGGTGTGCGCGTCCGGGTCGGTGATCACGACGCCGTCGACGAGTTCGGGCCGGGCCGCGAGGACGGCCGCGTGGTCGGCGGGGTCGACGGCCTGGGCGAGGTAGCGCCAGCCGGGGAGGGCCGGGATGCCGTGCTCGCCGAGGTATTCGACGGTGGCGAGGACGTCGGGGCCGGGCGGCAGCAGTCCGCCGTCGCCGAGCGCGCCCAGGATGCGGGAGTCGTCGGCGGCCGCGGTGCGCAGCTCGAAGAGGCGTCGTTCGGCGGAGCTGACGCCCTGTTCGAGGAGCTCGCGCAGCTCGTCGGCGTTGCGGTCGAACTCGGCTGCGGTGAGCGGCTGTTCGGCCGGGCGGGGCTGCCGGGCCGTGACGGTGTGGGCGCCGTGCGCGGCCGGTTCTGTCCCGTCGGCGCCGGAGGCGGCGGCGCTCCCCTCGGAGTCCGGGGCCTCCTGCTGCGGTCCCTGGTCCTCCTCCCCGGATCCGGGTCCGGTGGCGCCCCGCCGCGGCCGGGGTACGCCGCCGGCCTGCGCCGTGGGCAGGCCGAGCAGGTCGGCGAGGCGGTGCTCGGCGGCGATCGACTCGGCGGCCCTGAGCTCGGCCTCGTACGCCTGCTCCGCGGCCCGCGCGCCGTCGGCGGCCCGCGCCGCGGCGAGTTCGGCGCGGCTCTCGGTGGCCGCCGCCTGCCGGGACCGGTCCGCCGCCGACCCGGCGGCCTCGCGCGCGGTGTCCCAGGCGGCCACCGCGGACTGTTCGGCGTCGTTCGCCGCGAGGGCCGCGCGGGCGGGGTCCGCGTTCGGTGCGGTGTCGTCGAGCCAGCCGGCCCGGACCGCTTCCGCGGTCTCCTGCTCGACCTCGGAGAGGCGCTGGCGGAGGTGGCCGGCCTCGCTGCGGGCGCGCTGGGCCTCGGTGGCGGCCGTGGTGGCGTCACGGTGCGCGGCCTCGCCCGAGGTCTGAAGCGTCTCGGAGCGCTCCTCCTCCTCGTTGGCCACGCTCTCGCCCGCCTCCGCCGCGGTGTGCAGGGCCCGTACGAGATCGGCGGCGGCGGTGGCACGTGCGGCCAGTGCCGGGGCGGCGTCGCGCTCGGCCTCGCGGATCGCGACGGCGACGCGGGCGGCCCGGTCGGCGGCGGCGCGGTGGCGCAGTACGGCCTCTGCCGCCTGCCAGGCGGAGTGCAGGGTGCGGGCGTCGACCAGCTCGCGGCGCTGGGCCGCCGCGCTCTTCTCGGCCGAGGTGAGGGCCAGGGAGGCGTGCCGGTAGGCGAGTTCGGCGGCGATCAGGGCGGCCCGGCCGCGGGTCTGCTCGGCGCCGGTGACGGTGTGGGCCGCGCCGGTGACCTGCTGGGCGAGCTCCGCGGTCCGGCCGCGCTCCAGACCGGCGCGGGCGGAGAGCCTGCGGGCCAGCGTGCGGGTGCGGCGCTCGGCGCCGGCGTGGACGTCGCGGGTACGTGAACGCGTTTCTGTGGCCTCCACGATGCGGCCGAGCAGGTCGACGGAGCCCGCGGTGAAGTCGCGCTCGGCGGTGAGTTCGGCTCTGCGGCCCAGTTTGTTGCCGAAGCCGCTGACGAGGTCGGCGAGGCCGTCGGTGTCGCGGGTGTCGGTGACGGCGCGCAGCAGCAGGTCGGTGAAGTCGGAGTCCTTCTTGACGGCGAAGAGTCCTGCGGCCTCGCCCTCGTCGGCGTTCATCTCGCGCTGGTAGCGGAAGAGTTCGGGGTCCAGGCCGATGTCGCCGAGGTGCTCGTTCCAGCGGTCGTGGATCTCTTCCCAGTGCACGTCGAGGTGCTGGTAGAACTTGCCGGCCTCGGTGAGCGCGTCCCGGAAGCCCTTCATGGTGCGGCGCCTGCCGCGGGCGCCGGAGACGCCTTCGGCGGGACGGCCCACCGAGGTCGCCTCTGCGACGGGCAGCGAGTCGAGGCTGAGTCCGGGACCGGGCCGGAAGGAGTACCAGGCCTCGGCGAACTTCCGCGGGTCGTTGGAGACCTGGCGTCCACGCCACTCACTGACCTTGCCGACGACGACGCACTCGCCGGTCAGGGTGTGCTGCCACTCCAGCGCGACATGGCCGCAGTCCTCGGCGAGCAGGAACTTGCGCAGCACACCGGAGCTGGCGCCGCCGAGGGTGTTGCGGTGGCCGGGCAGCATCACCGAGAAGATCAGCTTCAGCAGGACGGACTTGCCGCCGCCGTTCTCCAGGAAGAGCACTCCGGCGGGGGCGGGGCGGCGGGGCGGGCCGACCGGTTCCTCCTCGAAGAACTCCGCCTGCGCCGGTGCGGGGTGGGGCACGGGCGCGCCGACCCCGCGCAGGTCGAGCACGGTGTCGGCGTAGCGCGCACCGGCGGGCCCGATGGAGTAGAGGCGGACCCGGGACAACTCGTACATGGCGGCGGACTCTCGTCGTTCAGGCAGCGGGAAGGAGGCATCGGTGGAGGGCCGGCCGTGCGGTGGCCGGCGGGGGCCGGTCAGCCGTGGAAGGGCAGGCCTGCGTCGGCCGCCAGCTCCAGGTCGTCGGGGTCGGGTGGCGGCAGCAGCGTCGCCGATCCGTCGGTGACCGGGACCACCCCCAGCTCCAGCAGTTCGGCCATGGCGGATCCGCCCGCCATGTCGCGGACCTGGAGCTGGTAGCGGGCGGTGGTGCGGAAGGCGCCTCCGGCGTCGTCCCCGGTGCGCTGGAGGAAACCGGAGTCGGTGAGGAAGGCGACGGCCTTGCCGACGATGCCGGTGGTGGATCCGGCCAGCCGCCGGGCGTCCTTCGTCGCTCCGGTGGAGCTGCGCCGGGCGTAGACCCGCCAGCCGGCCTCCAGGCCGGGGGCGTCACTGGCCGGGTCGGTGTTGTCGCCGTGCTCGTCGGCACGCTCCTCCAGGCGGTGGCACGCCTGGCGGACGAAGGCGTCGACGCCGTTGACCGTGATCCGGCCGATGTACGCGTCGTCGGCGAGGTCCTCGGGGCGCGGGAAGGCCATCGCGGCGACGGCCAGGTGGGCGAGGCCGTGCAGGAAGCGGTCGGCGGAGTCCGGCGAGGCCCGGCGGGCGTAGTCGCCCATGCGGACGGCGAAGACCGAGTCCTCGCCCGCCGTGACGGCCATGCCGGCCCGGGTGGACACCTCGAGCACGATGAGGCCGAGCCCGGTGGCCACGGCGTCCGCGAGGCGGCCGAAGGCCGGTTCCTCCCGGTAGCGGCGCAGCAGTTCGGCGTACTCGGCGTCGCGGGCGGGCAGCAGCTTGGGCTGGAGCCCGAAGGCGACGAGCCGGGCGGCGTCGGCGGCATCGGCCGGGGTGACGGCGGCGGGGGCGGACGGCGGCGCGGACGCGGTCCGGTCGGCCGGGTACCCGGCGCTCTGCTCGCTCCACGCGTCGGCGTGCTCTGCGCGGTGGTCGCTCACGACGGACGCTCCTTGCTGCGGACGGACTTCGGTACGGGTGCGGATACGGGGTGGGCGGTTCGGGTGCTCGCGGCCGCGAGCCGGGAGGAAGCGGTCCGGGCGGGAGCGGTCCGGGCTGGCCGCGGGGCGCTCACGCCGCCTCCGAGCGGTCCGTCGCCGTGCCCGCCACGTCCAGCAGGGCCATGCCCACGATCAGGTCGGCCCCGCCGAATTCGTGGTCCTCCAGCTGGGTTCCGTCGTCGACGGAGAAGAGCAGGCGGCGCTCGCCCTGCCGGTGGGCGGTGCCGACCGGTGGGCTCGCCGCGTGCACCGCGAGCAGGGCGACGAGGTAGGGGAGGTCCGCGTCGCGCAGTCTGGCCTCGGCCAGCAGCCCGGAGAGGCGGCGCGGCGCGTCGGGCTCCAGGTCCAGCAGCTCCATGGCGCTGGCCAGTTGCTCCTCGCTGAACCGGCTGTCGGCCGGGGTGGCGATCAGATCGGGTTCGGGCATCTCGGCGCCGAGGTGCTCGCGCTCCAGCGGCGGGGTCAGCAGCATGTCGACGAGGTCGCCCACCCGTACCGAGGTGGGGGTGCGCAGTCCCGTGCCGTGGGCGAAGAACGCGTCGGTGGCGCGGATCGCCTGCTCGACGGGGAGCGGCAGCAGCGGTGCCAGCAGTTGTCCGTACAGGTCGAGACCGGTGCGGACGGCGGGTGCGGCGAACGCCTGCCGGTCCTGCTCGGCGCGGAACAGCGGTCCGGCCTCCAGCAGGCGGGACTGCAGCTGGGTGTGGCGGCGGATGCAGTCCTTGACGATGTCGACGAGCTCGGCGGCGCGCCGCTTGTGCTCGGGCTCCTCGGCCTCGTCACGGGCCTTGCGGATGTTGGTGAGGATGGCGTTCTCGTGGCGGTAGCGGTCGGCGACGTGGTCCAGCGCCTCGGCGATCATGTCGGGCACGGCATTGAGCCAGTCGACCGCCCGGACGTTGCGCCGGGTCGCGTCGAGTGTCTTGCGGAGCGTCTCCGCGTACTGGACGGTCCGGTAGCGGGCCTGCTCGGCGGCGAGCTGCGCGTCGGCGAGGCGGCCGCGGCTGATCAGGACCTCCAGCTTCACCTCTGCGGCGATCTGGGCGCTGGTGACGTCCGTGTCGAGGGCGCCGACCAGGACGTTGACCGCCTCGTCGGTGGCCCGCAGGTAGACGCTGCCGCCGTATCCGGGGACTTCCTCGATCAGTTTGAAGTCGTAGTCCCGGCGGACGTAGGTGCCGTCCGGGCCGAAGGTGCCGTAGACGGCCCGGAAGCCCCGGTCGACACTGCCGACGTTGATCAGGTTCTCCAGGACCCAGCGGGCGACCCGTTCGTGTTCGGCGGCCGGGCGGCGGGGGGCCTGCGCGGCGACGCGCGGGAGGAGTCTGGCCACTATCTGGTCGTGATCCGCGCCGGTGTCGAAGTCCATGTTGAGCGTGACGTGGTCGATCGCGGCGAGCGCGACCTCCGCCATCGCGTAGACGGTGAACTCACCGGCGAGGTTCGCCTTGCGCACGTCGAGGTCGTGCAGCGGCGCCGTGCAGGCGAGGGCGCGCAGCCGCCGCGAGAGCCCCTCGTCGGCGGCCGGGCCCGGTGCGGGCCGCGGCCCCGCGCTGAGCTGGGGCGCAGCGTTTTCCGTATAGGCAGGCGAAGTCACGCTGCACAGATTAGGTCCTCGCACCGACAACGGTCGAAACGGCGCAGAAGCGGCTGGTTGCCCCGGAGTCGGTCACGCGCTGCCGGCCGGCCCCGCGGGCCCCGGACGGCTCCGCTCCCAGGCCCTCGGCACCGGGTCCGCACCCCGGCCGGGCACCGTACCGGCGCGGCCCGTGACCGGCCGGGCGATGTCGCGCCGCGCGCCCCCCGACGCGCAACGCCCTGCTGTGCGTACCCCGGTCAGACGGCGGGTGCGTCCGGACCGATCCTGCTGCGTACGGCTGTCTGCACCTCGGCCTCCTCGGCCGGGTCGGCGGCCAGCCGGCGCAGCCGTTCGGCCACCCTGATGTCGCCGGTCTCCGCGTGGCGTGCGGCGACTTCGCGGGTCGTCTCCTCGCAGTCCCACAGACACTCGACGGCGAAGCCGGTGGCGAAGGAGGGGTCGGTGGCGGCCAGTGCGCGGGCGGCTCTGCCCCGCAGGTGGGAGGAGGAGGTCTCCCGGTAGACGTGGCGCAGGACGGGAGCGGCGCAGGCGATGCCCAGCCGTCCGGTGCCGTCGACCAGTGTCCACAGGCGGGGGGCGTCGGGCCCGTCGCCGCGTACGGCTTCGCGCAGGGCGCCGAGGACCAGCGAGGCGTCCTGTGCGCCGCCGCGGCCGGCCAGTACACCCGCCGCCGAGGCGCCGAGCGCGTCGGGCCGCCGGGCCCAGCGCCGGGCGCGGTCGACGGCCGCTTCACCGCACATCCGCTCGAAGGCGGCGACGGCCGCGTCGGCGACGGTGCGCGAGGAGCTGACCGCCGCGGCCTCGATCAGGTCGAGCACGACCGGGTCCTGGGCCTCTGTCAGGTAGTGCAGGGCGGCGCACCGGGCGCCTTCGGGACCACTGCGGGCGGCCTCGACGATCACGGGCCGGTCCTCCGGTCCCGCGACGGCGGAGAGGCAGCGGGCGGCCGGCACATGGAGGTCGCTGCCGCGGTCGAGCCCTTGCTGGGCCCAGTCGAAGACGGCCTGGACGCTCCAGCCGGGGCGGGGTCCTCCGGGCCGCATCTGGCGCTGCCAGCGGTCGAACGAGCCCTGTTCGGAGGCGGCCCGCACCCGGGCTCCGACCGCTTCGCGCGGATCGTCGGCCCAGAGCCGCCAGGGCCGGGGTTCGAAGGCGTCGCGTACGGCGGTGGCCAGTTCGGCGGAGCCCTCGGCGTCCGTACCGAAGCGGGCCAGCACGGGCACGGCGAGGGAGCGCAGGCCGGCGTCGTCGTCGCGCAGGGCCAGTTCGTCCAGGGCCCAGGCCCAGTTCGCGCCGGTAGCGGCGTAGCGCCGCAGCAGGGCGAGGGCGTCGTCGCGTCCGTACGAGGCGAGGTGCCCGAGTACCGCGAGGGCCAGGCCGGTCCGTGACTCGTCGGTGTCGAGGTGGTCGTCGGGATCACCGAGGTGCCGTTCGATCTCCTCGATGCCGCCGTCGAGGTCGAGGTAGAGGCGCGCGTAGTAGAGGGAGCGGTTCTCCACCTGCCAGTCGTGACGCGGATCGCTCAGGACGCAGTGGTTGAGAGCCGCCAGGGCCTCGGGGCGCGGTGCGGCGAGCGCGTGGAGCGTGCCGTCGCCGCGGCCCCTCTGCAACAGGCCGAGCAGCGTGCCGCTCGGCGCTATGAACGGATCAAACATGGGAAAAGCCTCACATCAAGCTGTCGACGCAACCGGGGACTGTGCAGTGCCGCGTGCCGGACAGGCACTAGACCGCGCAGCAACATGATCGGCCGACCGCCGTCTTCCGCCTGGTGTAGACCATCTTCCTCTGCCTCTCGTCGGTGGCCCGAATCGGGCCCGCGACGTCATGATGACCCACCCATTTCGCCACCGCGACCACATTTACGGCGGACCCGGTCAGCGGGAACCGAAGAGTTCCAGCAGGTCGGCCTTGCCGAACATGCGTGCGGTGTCCAGGGCGGAGGGTGTTCCGGCCGCCGGATCGGCCCCTGCGGCGAGGAGGGCCGCGATCACCGCGTCCTCGCCCTTGAAGACGGCTCCGGCGAGCGGCGTCTGCCCCCGGTCGTTGGCCCGGTCCGGGTCCGCGCCGCGACCCACCAGTGCCGTGACCGCGGGGGCATGGCCGTGATAGGCGGCGAGCATCAGCAGCGAGTCGCCCCGGTCGTTGGTGAGGTTCGCGGGGACACCGGCGTCGACGTAGGCCGCGAGCGCGTCGGTGTCGCCGCGGCGCGCCAGGTCGAAGACCTTGGTCGCCAGCTCCACCACCTCGGGATCAGGGGTTTCGCTCATCGGGGGACCGCCCTTCCATTAACCGAATTCTCCGCCGCCGGCCTGTGGGGGCATGCACCTCGCGGCCGTACGAGTGAATCGACAGGGTACTGCCCGGACGCGCCCATGACCCGGCCCGCCCATGGCAAAAGATCACGTCGAGTGACGGCGGGGCGATGCGCGGCACCGGAGAC
Source organism: Streptomyces sp. NPDC087428 (assembly GCF_044744085.1). Lineage (NCBI taxonomy): Bacteria > Bacillati > Actinomycetota > Actinomycetes > Kitasatosporales > Streptomycetaceae > Streptomyces > Streptomyces sp. NPDC087428. The sequence goes on along the minus strand of NZ_JBIUXR010000024.1, from coordinate 71,970 downwards.
CCCTCCGACCTGCACTCCACTGTCCGCCAGTCCAGTGAAAAACCCGACTTTTCACCCACTTGCACCTTTTATCCTATAGATACTTCCGGTGAGCCTGGAAGGACTCATGGTGACTGTCCCCCCAACCAGGAGAACCACTCATGATCCTTTCCATGTCAGGCGTCGTCATCCTCGGCATCATCGTCTTCCTGTTCTTCAGGAAGGACGGCCTCAAGGCCTCGCACGCCCTCATCACCGCCCTGTTCGGCTTCTACCTGGCCGGCACCGCCATCGCACCGAGCATCACCGCGGGCGGTGCGAGCCTCGCCGGCCTCTTGGGCGGGATCAAGTTCTGACGTACCGCTCCCGCTCCCACCCCCTTCAGGAGACAGACGTGGCCCGGCGACCACTCCCCCGCATTCTGAGCAGCGGCAGCGCTTCGATCACTCGCAGTCGAGAGTTCGCGCGCACGGCCGCCGACAGCGCCACCGACGTGCTCCATCCGCTGATCATGATCACCCGTGGTCTGCGGCTGCTCGCGGGGGCCGGACGGCAGAAGTGGGCCGCGACGCCCAAGGACCGGCGTGGTCCCACGCTGTTCCTCGTCGCGGCCTGCGTACTCGTGGTCGCCCTCGTCCCCTACGGGACGTTCACGGCCCTGGTGGCGGTGATGGCCGCGGCCGCATGGAAGGGACGGGCCCGCACTCCCGTCAGGACCGGCCCGGACGAGGCGGAGACCGCACGCCTGCGCGCCCTGTACGAAGCGCTCGTGCCGTACTTCTCCACACCCGACGACCCCAGTCCGCTGTTCGCCCACGGCGGCGACTGGGACCAGGTCTTCAACGACTACGAGTTCGACGGCGACGGCCGGGTCTCCCGGCTCCGGGTGACGTACCCCGCGCACTTCACCGACAGCGAGGCCGCCTCCCGCGCCCGGATCGAACAGCTGCTGCACGCCAAGTCGGGCCGCGGCCGGGAGTACCGGTTCGGCTGGGACGAGGAGGGCAACCAGCTCGTCATGAGCGTGCTCGACGCCCTGCCGACCTCGATCGCCGCCCAGCGCTTCGTCATCGCCCCCGGCGAGACCGTCCTCGGCTTCACGGACGACGACGCGGTGCAGCGCACCGTCCCGGTGAGCGACGGGGACGCGACCCGGGACGCGCCCGGAGTCGTCTGGCGGACCGGCGCACGCACCACGGAGCCGCATCTGCTGATCGCGGGACAGCCCGGCAGCGGCACCACCACGCTGATGCGCTCCATCGCCCTCCAGGCCCTCCAGCAGGGCGACATCCTGATCATCGAGGGCAGCGGCGTCGGCGAGTACGCCTGCTTCAACGGCCGCGAGGGTGTGCTCGCCGTGGAGTGCGGCGCGGCCGGGGCGCTGGCCACCCTGGAATGGGCGGCGCACGAGACGGAGCGCCGGCTGATCGAGGCCAACCGGGCCCGGCAGGCAGGCCATGCCGTCCCCGAGGACACCGGGCGCCCGCTCTGGATCCTGCTGGACCGGCCCAGCGTGCTCGGCCACCTGGCCGCCGCCGGCGGCGGGCCCGACCCGCAGGAACTGCTCCAGGTACCGCTGCGGCACGGCAGGGCCGCCAACGTCACCGTGGTGATGACCGAGCAGCTCGACAGCCTGGACGGCCTGAACGACACCGTGCGGACCCACACCCGGGCCCGGGTGGTACTCGGCCACTGCTCCCCCGCTCAGATCGAGTCCGTCCTGGGGCTGGAGCCGCACACCACTCCGACCCCGGACGTCCCGCCCGGCCGCGGGTACGCACGGCTCGGCAACGGTCCGGTGCTGCGCATCCAGGTGCCGGCCACGCCCGACCCGTACGACGACGCGACCAGCGAGGCGCAGCGGCAGACGGTGCTCGGCCTGCTGCCCGAACGGCGGACGGCGATCGAGGCGAGCGCGCCCGACCCGGCGGCGGCGGAGACCGCGACCGATTCCGTCGCCATGGAGGCCGTGGCCGTCAGCGACTGACGGATGCGGAGGCGAGGGAGGGCCCGCGGATCAGGTGATCCGCGGGCCCTCCCTCATGCCCTCCCCGGCGACCGCTCAGGCGACGAACGTCCGAGGCGCCTCCGCGCCCGCGCCCGCTCCCGAGCTGACCAGCCGGGCGGCGGCCGCGAGCCGCAGGGCCGCCTCGTCCGCCACCGGCCCGCCGACCGTGAACGGCAGTCGTACGTATCCCTCGAAGGCGCCGTCGACACCGAACCGGGGCCCGGACGGCACCCGCACCCCGACCCGCTCCCCGGCCACCGCGAGCCGCGATCCGGAGAGCCCGCCGGTGCGCACCCAGAGCGTCAGTCCGCCGCGCGGCACGGTGAACTCCCAGTCCGGCAGCTCCCGCCGCACGGCCGTGACCAGCGCGTCCCGGTTGCCCCGCGCCTGCTCCCGGCGGATCTGCACGGCCTCTTCCCAGCCACCGGTGCGCATCAGCCAGTTGACGGCCAGCTGTTCCAGGACCGGGGTGCCCATGTCGGCGTAGGCGCGGGCGGCCACCAGGCTGCGGATGACGTCCGGTGCGGCGCGCACCCAGCCGATCCGCATACCGGCCCAGAAGGCCTTGCTGGCCGATCCGACGGTGAGCACGGTGCTGCCGGCCGGGTCGAAGGCGCAGACCCGGCGCGGCATCCGCACGTCGTCGTCCAGGTGCAGTTCGTTCATCGTCTCGTCGACGACCAGGACCGTGCCGGCCGAACGGGCGGCGTCCACCAGCTGACGGCGCCGGTCCTCGTCGGCCAGGGCGCCGGTGGGGTTGTGGAAGTCCGCGACGACGTACGCGAGCCTGGGGGCCGCGTCCCGCAGCACCTGGCGCCACCGGTTCATGTCCCAGCCGCCGAGCCCCTCCTCCATGGCCACCGGTACGAGACGGGCGCCCGCCTCCCGCATCAGCTGGAGGATGTTGGCGTAACTCGGGGACTCCACCGCGATCCGTTCCCCGCGGCCGGCGAAGAGGTGGCAGATGGCGTCGATCGCGCCCATCGCGCCGGTGGTGACCATGATCTGTTCGGGCATCGTCGGGATGCCGTCGGCGGTGTACCGGTCGGCGATCATCTGCCGCAGCGCGGGCAGCCCCGCCGGGTAGTCGCCGTGCGTGTGCGCGTACGGGGCGAGCTCCTCCAGGGCTCCCTGGACCGCCCGGGTCAGCCATGGTTCGGGGGCGGGCAGCGAGGCGCAGCCGAGGTCGATCATCGATCCGAGTGCCTCCGGGGGCAGCGGCTCCAGGCCGCGGGCGGGCAGCGGGTTGCCCGCGGGCACGGCCGTCCAGCTGCCGGCCCCGCGCCGGGACTCCAGGAATCCCTCGGCCCGCAGCCCCTCGTAGGCCGCGGCGACCGTCGTACGGCTGACGGCCAGGGCGAGCGCCAGTTCCCGCTCCGCGGGGAGCCGGGCGGCGACCGGGACCCGGCCTTCCAGGACGAGCAGCCGGATGCCGTCGGCGAGCGCGCGGTAGGCCGGCGGCCTGCGGGTGCCGGGGCCCGTCGGCCTGGGCTGCTGGGCCTGGAGCTGCCGGGCGAGCTGAGCCGCACCGACCGCGGAAGTCCACTGCGCCATGAGAATCAGTCCACCTTCCTCAGATTGGCCATGGTTGGCAGCCAATCCCCTGCCACAGAGTGACACGCAGCAGTCCACTACCACCACACCAGGGGGCACCCTTTGTCCACCACCGAAGCCCCGCGCGCGGCGCACCTCACCCGACGGCTGATCCAGCTCTACACAGGGCTGGCGCTGTACGGGGCGAGTTCGGCGCTGCTGGTCGTCGCCGGGCTCGGTCTGGAGCCGTGGGGGGTGCTCCACCAGGGGCTCGCCGAGCGCACCGGGATCACCATCGGCGTCGTCTCGATCATCATCGGCGCGATCGTGCTGCTGCTGTGGATTCCGCTCCGGCAGCGTCCTGGACTGGGCACCGTCTCCAACGTCTTCGCGGTGGGGATCGCGATGGACGGCACACTGGCGCTCGTCCCCGAGGTGCACGGGCTCGCCGCGCAGGCCGGGGTGATGGTGGCGGGCATCGTGCTGAACGGTGTCGCGACGGGGCTGTACATCGCGGCCCGGTTCGGCCCCGGGCCACGCGACGGGCTCATGACCGGGCTGCACCGGCACACCGGCCGCTCCATCCGGCTCGTCCGCACGGCGATCGAGGTGGCGGTCGTGGTGACCGGATTCCTGCTCGGCGGTTCCCTCGGCGTCGGCACGGTCCTCTACGCCCTGGCGATCGGCCCGCTCGCCCAGTTCTTCCTGCGCGCCTTCGCGATCCCGGACAACGGCCGCACCACGGCCACCGCCCCGGCACCCGGGCAGGCCATACTGCCGCAGTGACTTCCGTACGCCACCCCTACCTGGACCACCCCGCCCCGCTCGCGTTCGCCCACCGGGGCGGGGCGGCGGACGGGATCGAGAACACCGCGGCCGCGTTCCGCCGGGCAGCAGAGGCCGGGTACCGGTACTTCGAGACCGATGTGCACGCCTCGGCGGACGGCCGGCTGGTCGCCTTCCACGACGCCACGCTGGACCGCGTGACGGACGCCCGGGGCCGGATGTCCGAGCTGCCGTGGAGCGAGATACGGCGGGCCCGGGTGGCGGGCCGTGAACCGCTGCCGCTGTTCGAGGAGCTGCTGGAGGAGTTCCCCGGGGCCCGCTGGAACGTGGACATCAAGGCCGGGCCGGCCCTTGAGCCGCTGGTGGACCTGATCCGCCGGACGGACTCCTGGGACCGGGTGTGCGTCGGCTCGTTCTCCGAGGCCAGGGTCGCCAGGGCGCACCGGCTGGCGGGCCCCCGGCTGGCCACCTCCTACGGAGTCCGCGGTGTCCTGGGCCTGCGGCTGCGCTCGTACGGCATCCCGGCGGCGCTGCGCGCCGGCGCGGTGTGCGCGCAGGTACCGGAGAGCCAGGGCGGCGTCCGGGTCGTGGACCGGCGCTTCGTGCGGGAGGCGCACGCGCGGGGGCTCCAGGTGCATGTCTGGACGGTGAACGAACCCGGGCGGATGGCAGCGCTCCTGGACCTCGGCGTGGATGGCATCATGACCGATCACATCGAGACGCTGCGTACGGTGCTGAGCGAGCGGGGGGCCTGGGCCTGACGCCGGCCCGGTGACGTCTCCACGGGGAGAGACGAGGAGTGCGCGATGAGCGCCGAGACCGCGGAACCGACGGAGAGTACGGCCGGGGCGGCCGATCCCGGCGAGCGCCGGCGCGAGCAGCGGGGCTGGTACTTCTACGACTTCGCCTGCTCCGTCTACTCGACGAGCGTCGTCACCGTGTTCCTCGGGCCGTATCTGACCTCGGTCGCCAAGGCCGCCGCCGACGCCGAGGGCTATGTCCGTCCGCTCGGCATCCCCATCCGCGCCGGGTCGCTGTTCGCGTACACGATCTCGGCCTCCCTCGTCGTCGCGGTGATCCTGATGCCGATCGTGGGCGCGGCCGCCGACCGCACCGGCCGCAAGAAGCCGCTGCTGGCGGCGGCCGCGTACGTGGGCGCCACCGCGACGGCCGCGATGTTCTTCCTGGACGGCACCCGCTACCTGCTCGGGGCCTTCCTGCTCATCGTGGCGAACGCCGCGATATCCGTGTCGATGGTCCTCTACAACGCCTATCTGCCGCAGATCTCGGAACCCGACGAGCGTGACGCGGTCTCCTCGCGCGGCTGGGCCTTCGGCTACACGTCGGGGGCGCTGGTCCTCGTCCTCAACCTGATCCTCTACACGGGCCACGACTCCTTCGGCCTCTCCGAGTCGGACGCCGTCCGGATCTGTCTCGCCTCCGCCGGTGTCTGGTGGGGCGCGTTCACCGTCGTACCGCTGCGCCGGCTGCGCGACCGGAAGGTGGCGCCGAGCGGACGCGGAGCGGTCGGGTCCGGATGGGGACAGCTGATGGCGACCCTGCGGGACATGCGCCGCCATCCGCTCACCCTCTCCTTCCTGCTCGCCTACCTCGTCTACAACGACGGCGTGCAGACCGTGATCTCGCAGGCCTCTGTGTACGGCTCCGAGGAACTGGGCCTCGACCAGACGACGCTGATCACAGCCGTCCTGCTGGTCCAGATACTCGCGGTGGCCGGAGCGCTGGGGATGGGCCGGCTGGCCCGGGTGTACGGCGCGAAGCGCACAATCCTGGCGTCCCTGGTCGTCTGGACGGCGATCCTCGTCGCCGGATACTTCCTGCCCGCCGACGCGCCGGTGTTCTTCTACGCGCTGGCCGCGGCGATCGGCCTGGTCCTCGGCGGCAGCCAGGCCCTGTCGCGCTCGCTCTACTCGCATCTGGTGCCGCGCGGCAAGGAGGCCGAGTACTTCTCGGCGTACGAGATGAGCGACCGCGGACTGAGCTGGCTGGGGCCACTGGTGTTCGGGCTCGCGTACCAGCTGACCGGCAGTTATCGGGATGCGATCATCTCGTTGGTGATCTTCTTCGTGGTCGGTTCGGTGCTGCTCGCGAGGGTGCCGGTACGGCTGGCCGTGGCGGCGGCGGGGAATCCCGTTCCGGAGCGGATTTAGACGTTGAAGTAAAAGGCCGGTAGTGTACGCCTTTGGCCTGCCCGGAGGACCGTTACTGCCAGTGGAAGAATCCAAACCGTTGGGTGACAACTTCTGCCAGATGTGACAAACCGGGCGCTGGCGGGTACTTGAACCCTGGCAAACCTGAATACTCAGCGGCCGACGGGCGACGCATGACCGGCAACGGGAATCTTTGCCGTCGACCGGACGTTGAGCCGGATGACGACGACAGCGACACCTGTCCTGTGGGCGACAAGCCCGGGAGGCACGATTCATGAGTGAGCGAGCTCTCCGCGGCACGCGACTTGTGGTTACCAGCTACGAGACGGACCGCGGCATCGATCTGGCCCCGCGCCAGGCGGTGGAGTACGCATGCCAGAACGGACATCGATTTGAGATGCCGTTCTCGGTAGAGGCGGAAATTCCGCCGGAGTGGGAGTGCAAGGCGTGTGGCGCCCAGGCACTCCTGGTGGACGGGGATGGCCCCGAGGAGAAGAAGGGCAAGCCTGCGCGTACGCACTGGGACATGCTCATGGAGCGGCGCACACGCGAGGAGCTGGAAGAGGTGCTGGCCGAGAGGCTGGCGGTTCTGCGCTCCGGAGCCATGAATATTGCCGTGCATCCGCGGGACAGCAGGAAGTCTGCTTGACCGCGTAGCACAGCACTGAGACAGAGCCGCGGGGGGGGGGGCCCCGGGGGGGGGGGGGCCCGGGGGGGGGGGGGGGGGGGGGGGGGGGGGGGGGCGGGGGCGGGGGGGGGGAGGACGA
>NZ_JBIUXR010000024.1:0-64716 GCF_044744085.1 Streptomyces sp. NPDC087428 | reverse complement strand
GGTGCCGGCCCCCCCCCCCCCCGCCCCGGGGCCCCCCCCCCCCCCGCGCCCCCCCCCCCCCCCCCCCGCGCCCCCCCCCCCCGGGGGCCCCCCCCCCCGCGGCTCTGTGCTGCCCGGCTCTGTGCTGCCCGCGAGCCGGTGCCAAGGGGGGGCATGGCACCGGCCGCTCGGGGGTTACGGCGTCAGGGGCGGGCGGGGGTTCTCGTCGGGGTGAGGGGGGTCGTCGCGGATGACCTCGCCCTGGACGACCTTTCCGTCGGGCCTGTGCATCCGGGCCTGCTGGAAGGCGTCAGAGAGGCCACCGGGAGCCGCAGCCCGCATCCGGCGCTCCAGCGACCGCTCCGCGTACCTGCTGAGCGCGGAGCGGACCGGCGGCACCAGGAGCAGCAGTCCGGCGACGTCCGAGATCATCCCCGGAATCATGATCAGCAGCCCGCCGAGCATGAGGAAGCCGTTGCCCCTGCTGCTCGGAGGAGCGGGTGAGGAGCCATCGGCGCCGGGCTGTCCCGGCATCTGCTGGAGCGTCTCGGTGAGATTGCGGAAGGCGCGGCGGCCCGCCGACTTCATCACCACGGCTCCGAGCACGACCCCCGCGGCCAGGAGCAGCAGGACGACGAACCCGCCCGCCGCCTCCCCCACCACGATGAGCAGCCAGATCTCCAGCACCGCCCAGACGGCGATGGCGAGGGGTACGAAGGTCCGGGCGCGCGAGCGCCTGCGGGCGGTCGGGGGCGGTGTGCCGGTCGTCATGCCCCCAGTGTGCCTGGCCACGGGTCCGAACGCCGTAAGGGGGTGGAGATCATCGCCCCGCGGACGTCAGGGCGTCCGGCGTCCCAGCACCCGGTTCGTACGGGTGGTGACGCCCCAGGCGGTGACCCGCCAGAGCGCCTCGACGAGGATGTCCCGGCTCATCTTGGAGTCACCGATCTCCCGGTCCACGAAGGTGATCGGGACCTCGACGACGTGGTAGCCGGCCTCGATCGCGCGGCGCGCCAGGTCCACCTGGAAGCAGTAGCCCTGCGAGGCGACCTCGTCGAGGCCGATCCCCTTCAGGGTCTCCGTGCGGAACGCCCGGTATCCACCGGTGACGTCCCTGGTCCGGAGCCCGAGCATCAGCCGCGAGTAGGTGCTGCCGCCGCGGGAGATCATCTCCCGGGACTTCGGCCAGTTGACCACGCGCCCGCCCGGGACCCAGCGGGAACCCAGCACCAGGTCGGCGCCCTTGAGCGCGGTGAGCAGCCGGGGCAGTTCCTCGGGCTGGTGGGAGCCGTCCGCGTCCATCTCGACGAGCACGCCGTAGTCGTGTTCCATCCCCCAGCGGAAACCGGCGAGATAGGCCGCGCCCAGGCCTTCCTTGCCCTGGCGGTGCAGCACATGGACCCGGTCGTCCTCGGCGGCCAGCTCGTCGGCCAGCTTGCCGGTGCCGTCGGGGCTGTTGTCGTCGGCGACCAGGATGTCGGCCTCCGGTACGGCGGCGCGCACCCGGCTGACGATCGGCTTGATGTTCTCGGCCTCGTTGTAGGTCGGAATGATCACCAAGGTTCTGCCGAGCGGGCCGTATCGCCTCTGACCGCCGTCGTTCACTTACTGCCCCTTAAGTCCGTACGCAGGTGCACACCATATCCAGCGTGACGGGGCCGCAGACCGACCCGGGCGGGGCAGCCCGAACGCGTCGGCGGACAGAAGAGCGGAAGTACGGACAGAACTGCGGATCGGGGCCCGGCGTCCTTCGGGCCGACCTGGGACCCGCCGGCTGCGGGTCGACCTAGAGCCGTTGTCTACTGAACGTCCGGGCCCCACCCGGGTCGCACCCTCCGTCCGGCTGAAACCTTCCCTCGCCCCCGAGGCGCCGGCGCTGAACCTGGCTGTCAGCGGTGGTGCGCCGGTGCGGCACACCACCCCATGACTCAGCGGCGTTCGACGACTGCGTGGACGTTTAACCGGTCGGACGTCCTGTGGTGGACTCGGCCGAACCTACCGGCCGGTGGGCGCATTCTGTCAATAGTTGCCTGACCTGCATCGTTTACCGAACTTGCCTGGTCAGTACCGGAGATCCCCAGGTCGCGGGAGAACCGGGGCACCTTCGATCGGCGGTACGAAATGTCCGCACGTCACTCGTTCGGCCGTACGTAGACAGTTTGTCCGAACACCACCGTGCGCAGGCAGACCGGGAGTTCGGCCCCCGGACTGAGGTCCGGCAGCCCCGGCGTCCCCGACCTGGGGTCCGTCGACCAGCGGGCGACCCGGTCGTCCGGCGCCTGGACCACCAGTTCCTCGGTGCGCCAGACCGCGTAGTCGGCCGGGGCGCCCGGCACCAGGGTGCCCGCGTCGTCGCGGCCGACGGCCCGCCAGCCGCCCCTGGTGTGGGCGGTGAAGCCGGCCCGCACGGAGATCCGGTGCTCGGGCGTCCGGTGGAACGCGGCGGCCCGCACGGTCCCCCACGGGTCCAGCGGGGTCACCGGGCTGTCCGAGCCGAAGGCGAGGGGCACACCGGCCCGCAGGAGGGCCGCGTACGGGTTCAGGGTCCTCGCCCGCCCGGCACCCAGCCGCTGGACGTACATGCCCTCCTCACCGCCCCAGGCGGCGTCGAAGGCGGGCTGGACCGAGGCGGTGAGTCCCAGTTCCGCGAAAGCGGCGACGGTCTCCGGGGTGAGCATCTCGGCGTGCTCGATCCGGTGCCTGGCGGCCCTGACCCGGCCCAGGCCCACCTTCTCGGCGGCGCCCCTGACGCCCTCGACGACGGCGGAGAGCGCGGCGTCGCCGATGGCGTGGAAGCCCGCCTGCAGCCCGGCCTCGGTGCAGGCCGCGACATGGGCCGCGATCTGCCCGGCGTCCAGATGGGCGGCGCCGGTCACCGGGGCGTCGGCGTAGGGCTCGTGGAGGCAGGCGGTGTGCGAGCCGAGCGAGCCGTCGACGAAGAGGTCCCCGGCCGCGCCCACCGCGCCGAGCTCCCGGATGCGCCGGGCGTCCTTCCCGTCGGCGACCTGTTCGGCCCAGTAGCCGAAGACCCGCGGTCCGCGCTGCCCCGCGGCGAGCTTGAGCAGGGCGGTGAAGTCCTCCTCGTCGGAGATGTCGGGGCCGCCGCACTCGTGGACGGTTCCGATGCCCAGGGAGGCCGCCTCGCGCAGCGCGGCCCGCTGGGCGTCGGCGCGCTGCCGCGGCGAGACGGCCCCGTGGGCCGCCGCGCGCACCGCGTGGTGGGCTGCGCCGGTCAGCGGCGCCTGGGGGTGGTAGCCGGGCATCGAGGCGATCCGGGGAACCAGGTCCAGCAGCGCGGTACTGGCGACCGCCGAGTGCACGTCGACCCGGGGCAGGTAGACCGCCCGCCCGCCGGCCGCCGTATCGAGCTCCGCGCGGGTGGGCGGCCGCTGCTCGGGCCAGCGCGTGGCGTCCCAGCCGTGCCCCAGGACCACCCGGTCGGCGGGGTGCGCCGCCACGTACGTCCGTACGAGGCCGAGGGCCTCGTCCAGGGTGCGGGCACCGGAGAGGTCGAGGCCGGTGAGGGCCAGTCCGGTCGACGTGGTGTGGACGTGGGCGTCGGTGAACGCGGGGGTGACCAGCGCCCCGTCGAGGTCGATGACCTCGTCGACGCCACCCGCGAAGGCGTCGGCGGCCCCCTCTGAGCCGACCCAGGCGACATGGCCCCGTTCGACCACCATGGCGGTGGCGAAGGGGTCGGCGGGGCTGTGGACGTCTCCACCGCGCAGCAGCACGGTGTGGTGTTCGCTCTGGGGGGCGGTGCTCTCGGTCATGGGAACAGTCTCCCGCCTGCCGGGTCCCGCCCCGTGCACGACCCCTCAGATCTGCGGCGGCCGCGCCTCGTACGGTGTGGACAGGACGACCGTGGTGCGCGTGGAGACACCGGCGAGCGAGCGGATCCGCGTCAGCAGGTGCTCGAGCTCCAGCGGGGTCGCGACCCGTACCTTCAGAATGTAATTCTCGTCACCCGCGACGCTGTGGCACGCCTCCAGCTCCGGGACGCCGGCGAGCCGCTCCGCGATGTCGTCCGGGGCGCTCGGGTCGAAGGGCTTGACCGAGATGAACGCGGTCAGCGGCAGGCCGACGGCTTCGGGGTCGACGACCGCGGCATACCCCCGGATCACCCCGCGCTGCTCCAGCCTGCGGACTCGCTGATGAACGGCCGAGGTGGACAGGCCGGTCGCCTTGCCCAGGTCGGTGTAGCTCATCCGCCCGTCCTTGACGAGCAACTCCACGATTTGACGGTCCAGCTCCTCCATATGGATCAATCTATGGCCCCAGGTGCCTCCAGGCACAGCCACGGGAGCCGACGGGAGGGCGCCCACGGCAGTCATGTGATGAATGCCACAGGTTTACGGGTCGGTAGCCGGGCACCTCGCGGTTACGGCCGATCCGCGACGGGAAGTGCTTGCTTTGGCCGAGGCCGCGGCGCCTTGTCGGCCCACCCGAGGGGGGAATTTCCCATGCAGAGCATGAAGCTCACCGGACGTACCGAACCGGAACCCGTTGATCCTTTCGAGGACACCGCTCCCGACGAGTACGACACACTTGAGATGTACCGGGTCACCTGCCCGGACTGCGCACAGCCGATCGCCCTCCTGGCGGACGAGGACACACTGCCGGAGCACGCCCTGTGCCCGACCGCGTGGAACCCGTTCGTCCTGACGGTGTGCGCGGGGACCGGACGTCCGGCGTCGAAGGCGCGGCCCGCCGATGAGTCGACCGACGTCCAGGAGCAGGAGACGGCCCTGCTGTTGACGCTCCCTCAGGGGCTCGACTGGAGGATGCAGCCCTTCTCGCACGCCGGGGGCGACGGCTCGCGCCCGCTCCGGGTGCCGCACCAGCTCCGGCGCGACGCCGCCTGAGGCCGCCTCCCTCCTGACGACAGAACTGCGCTGCACCACGACGGCCCGACCGGCGTGGTGCGGGCAGCCAACGGGGCTCCGGCGCGCCGGAGGACCTGGCGAACGGGCGCCCGAATCGGCCGGACAGTGACCCGGCCCCGCCCTGCGGCGTTCCCCCGGCATGACCCTGCCGCACTCCACGGCCGGCCGCCGCCGTCTCGCCGTTCCGGCCTCCGAAGAATCGGTTCCGCAGTCCGGATCGTCACCGGCGCCGCAGTCCGAGCCGCCCCGCCCGGCGCCGCGCTCGGTGCCCCGTTCGACCGATCCGCCCCTCTACCGCGCGATGCTCCGGCAGTGGGAGGGCACCGACAGGACCCTGCCGGGCCGCCATGACCACGAGTGGAACCGGATCATGACGATGCCCGTGTGGTCGGACCGGCCGCTGCGGGTCAGTGCGTCTCAGGACCCGCGAGGTGGCGGGCGATGACCATGCGCTGGATCTGGTTGGTGCCTTCGACGATCTGGAGCACCTTCGCCTCGCGCATGAGCCGTTCGACGGGGAAGTCCAGCGTGTAGCCGTATCCGCCGAGCACCTGGACGGCGTCGATGGTGACCCGCATCGCGGCGTCCGTGCAGAACAGCTTGGCCATGGCCGCCTGCCGCGAGAACGGGCTGCCCGCGTCACGCAGCCTGGCCGCCTCCAGATAGAGCGCCCGGCCGGCCTCGATCTGGGTGGCCATGTCGGCGAGCATGAACCGCAGCCCCTGGAAGTCCGCGATGGGGCGGCCGAACTGCTTGCGGCCGGTGGCGTACGCGACGGCCTCGTCCAGCGCCGCCTGGGCCACACCGATCGCGCAGGCGGCGATGCCCAGCCGGCCGGAGTCGAGTGCGGACAGCGCGATCGCGAAGCCCTGCCCCTCCTCGCCGATCCGGCGCGCGTCCGGGACCCGTACGCCGTCGAAATGGAGCTGGGCGGTGGGCGAGCCCTTCATTCCCATCTTCTTCTCCGGGAGGGCGGCGCTCAGTCCCGCCGCGTCCCCGGGGACGAGGAAGGCGGTGATTCCGCGGGCGCCGTCGACGCCGGTGCGGGCCAGCACGGTGTAGAAGTCGGCGATGCCGCCATGGGTGATCCACGCCTTGGTGCCGGTGACGACCCAGTCGTCCCCGTCCCGTACGGCCTTCGTCCGCAGCGAGGCGGCGTCGGAGCCCGAGGCGGGCTCCGAGAGGCAGTAGGCGCCCAGCAGGCCGCCCCCGAGCATCGACGGAAGGTGCTCGGCCTGCTGCTCCTTGGTGCCGTAGCCGGCGACCGCGTGGCAGGCGAGGGAGTGGACGCTCACGCCGAGCCCGACGGTGAGGCGGGCGGCCGCGAGCTCTTCGAGGACCTGGAGGTACACCTCGTACGGCTGGTCACCACCGCCGTGGGCGGAGTCGTACGGCAGCCCGAGGAGGCCGGACTCGGAGAGCAGTGTGAAGACTTCGCGCGGGAACCGGCCGGCGTCCTCCTCCTCGGCCGCCCGCGGTGCGATCTCCCGCTGGGCGATGTCGCGGACGAGCGCGATGAGCTGCCTGGACTCCTCGGTGGGCAGACGGCGTTCCACTGCCTGCGGGGCACGGTCGGACATGACGGCGCTCTCCTCCCTGTCGGGCGTTGCGGCGGTCGCGCGCGCGGGGTGTGAGCGGCGCCGCCGGGGGATCTCCGGGCGGGGCCCGAAAAGACTGCGGACCAGCCGATGTTGCCCTCCCGGATTACGAGAGGTGCCGGTCAGCGGCTGTGGCGGCTTGAGTATGCCCGATCGGACGGTATCCGTCACTGGGTGACAGAACTCTTCGGTCACGGCACCCGGCAACCGGCGGCGGTCAGCGGCCCGTCGGGCGTCCGTCGGGCGTCCGTCACCAGAATTGGTCCGAACCATTGACCCAACTGGTCTAGTCCATCTACGGTTCGCTGCGAACCGGCTTTCCGCGTTCATGCCAATCATGTGGGCGTCGAAAGCCGGTCGTCCACCGGCAAGTCCCCTCCCCCACGAGGAGCAACGATGATCGGACTGCATCGCCCGGGAGCCCGTCTCCGGGCGTTCGCCGCTGCCGCCTGTACCGCCGCCCTGGGCGCCGCCCTGCTGGGTGTCGCGGGCACCGGATCCGCCGGAGCGGCCCCCGCCGACCTGAAGGCCGCTCCCGCGGCAGCGCCCGCCGCCCCCACCGCGGCCGGCAGCAAGGTGGTCGGCTACTTCACCGACTGGGGTGTCTACGACCGCAATTACCACGTCAAGAACATCGAGACGTCGGGCTCGGCCGACAAGCTCACGCACATCAACTACGCCTTCGGCAACGTCCAGGGCGGCAAGTGCACGGTCGGCGACTCCTACGCCGACTACGAGAAGGCGTACACGGCCGACCAGTCGGTCGACGGGGTGGCCGACACCTGGGACCAGGAGCTGCGCGGCAGCTTCAACCAGCTCCGCAAGCTGAAGAAGCTGCACCCCGACCTCAAGATCCTCTGGTCGTTCGGCGGCTGGACCTGGTCCGGCGGCTTCGGTGCGGCCGCGCAGAACCCGGCCGCCTTCGCCGACTCCTGCTACAGCCTGGTGGAGGACCCCCGTTGGGCCGATGTCTTCGACGGCATCGACATCGACTGGGAGTACCCCAACGAGTGCGGTCTGACCTGTGACACCAGCGGCCGTGACGCCTACGGCAACCTGCTGTCCGCCCTGCGCTCCAAGTTCGGCGCGAACAACCTGGTCACCTCGGCGATCAGCGCGGACGGCTCCGACGGCGGCAAGCTCGACGCCGTCGACTACGGCGGCGCGGCGCAGTACGTCGACTGGTACAACCCGATGACGTACGACTTCTTCGGCGCCTGGGACGCCAAGGGTCCGACGGCGCCGCACTCCCCGCTGAACTCCTACCCTGGCATCCCCAAGGAGGGCTTCAACAGCGACGCGGCCATCTCCAAGCTGAAGGCCGCGGGCGTTCCCGCGTCGAAGCTGCTGCTCGGCATCGGCTTCTACGGCCGCGGCTGGACCGGTGTCACGCAGGACGAGCCGGGCGGCACGGCCACCGGCGCGGCCGCGGGCAAGTACGAGGCGGGCATCGAGGACTACAAGGTCCTCAAGACCAGCTGCCCCACCACGGGCACGGTCGCCGGCACGGCGTACGCGCACTGCGGCACCAACTGGTGGAGCTACGACACCCCGGCCACCATCGGCACCAAGATGGAGTACAAGAACCAGCAGGGCCTGGGCGGCACCTTCCTCTGGGAGCTCAGCGGTGACACCACCGACGGCGAGCTGATCAAGGCGATCAACTGACATCGTCGCAGCGTGCATGACGGGGGCGGGGAGCCGGGCGGACTCCCCGCCCCCGTCGCGTCCGCCGCCACGCCCCCGTCAGGTCACATGAGACCGATCTGTGTGACGAACATGGCGATGACGACGACGAGCGTCCAGCCCAGGGCGGTCTCCAGCAGCCCGGAGCGGTCTCCGGGCCCGCCCGTCCGCGTGCGGCGGCGGGCAGGGGTGGTGGTTGCGGCGGCAGTCGCGGTCATGGCATCTCGTTCGGTCGGCCGGCAGTCGTTGTCCCCCGAGGACCCGACCACAGTGCCAGCAGGACAGGCCCACGGGGTAGAGACCCGCGTCACTGCCCCGGGAGAGCCGGACCGTGTCAGCGGACCCCGACGGCGGCCGGAGCCCGGCGCTGGGCGGGTACGGGACGCGCGGGGACGTACGGGTAGCAGACGCCACCTGTGCCGGAGACCACACTGCCGTTCGCGGTGTAGCGCTTGGTGCGCGGCCGGATCGCCTCCCATGGGGGAAGACGTCACCGGCCACGCGACGCCCTCCCGCACAAAAGTGTGGATCACAGGCACGGAACGGCCGGATCCTCCTCGGACTGCGCCACCCCAACTCGGCCTTCGCGCCGTTCGCACGGGGCATCCTCAGGCAATCCGTCGCCGCGCTCGTCGGTCTGGTGGCAGACAAGGACGCCGCGTATCGGACGGCTCGCCACCTCGGCACCGTTCTGTACCGCTATCGGCTACTCAGGGTACTTGTCGGCTTTTTTAGAGTGTTACGACATGTTTCTCCGCCGATCCATGCCATTCCTTAGGCGATCAATCGATCAGTATGACAATCATCTCGGCTTGAGGGAGTTCAGCATGCGCATTTCCGCTTCCGTCCGCGCCCGCAGTGTCCGTGCGGGCGGTTCCGTGGCTGCCGCGGTCGTCATCGCCGGAGCGACGCTGGCCGGTGCGTCCGCCGCCTACGCCGCCCCCGGCGACAGCGGTGACATCGGCATCCGTTCGGTCGGCTGGAACTCACGCGGCGGTGACGGGGTCGAGGTGTGCAAGTTCGTCCTCGCCGCCAGCAACTTCGAGTCCCTCCCGGCCGTTCCTTGGACGATTACCGCGCAGCCCCCGACCGTTCCCCCGGGCGACACGCTGCAGAGCACGCTGCCGCTCGTGAACGGCTCGGCGCGCAGCCAGGAGTACCTGCTCCCGGAGGGCACGTACCAGCTGGTGTGGATCACCACGGCGGGTCCGAAGGCGAAGAGCTTCCGCGTCGACTGCTCCAAGCCGGCGAACAACGGCGGCCGCGCGGAGGACAGCGGCCGGGACGCGTCCGCGTCGGGTGACGAATCGAAGTACGACCGGCCGTCCGGTGCGGTGCCCGCCGGCGGCGGCGGCGTCCCCGACATGACCAACCTCAGCGCCGAGAGCGACGGGAACGTGGGGACCACTGTCGCGCTGGCTGCGGGGGCGGTCGGGGCCGCGGGACTGATCATGGTCCGTCGAGCCGCTCGCCGTCGTGCCCGCAACGAGGCCTAGCACGCACAGCCGACGGCGACGGCGACGGGGGCCGAGCCGGGCGTGCCGTCTCACGATGACACTGTGCGTGCTCTCCTCGCTGGTGGCGGGCATCGTCTCGGCGAGTTCGGACTCGTCCGACGACCCGTCGGTCTCCGCCGCCCACGACGGCGACGCCGCGGGCGGCGGAGACCTCCCGACCCGGCGGGTCTCGCACGTACCCCTGTCGCCCGCACGGCCGACGAAGATCGCGGTGCCCGGGATCTTCATCGAGGCCCCGGTCATTGGTCTCGGGCTCGACGCCGAGGGGCACCTCGGTGCCCCGCCGCTGAGCAAGCCGAGGGTGGTGGGCTGGTATCGGAACGGCCCGTCACCCGGTGACGCGGGAACGTCTCTGATCGTCGGTCACCGCGACACCGAAACAGGGCCGGCGATCTTCCTCAACCTCAACGCGCTGCACCGGGGCGACACGGTGAAGGTCACCCGGGCCGACCGGCTCACCGCGCTCTTCACCGTCGATGAGGTCAAGACCTATACGAAGGACAAGTTCCCGGACGACAAGGTATACGGGGCCGGCAACCGTCCGGAACTGCGACTCATGACGTGCGGCGGACGCTTCAACAAGAAGAACGGCTACTCGGCCAACGTCGTCGTCTTCGCCCACCTGACGTCACTGAAGAAGCAGGCAACCGCAAGGCTGTGAGCGGTTCGGGAGCGGCCGGTACCTCGGGGGCGAGGTACCGGCCGTCCGCGTCTCCTCCTGGCCGGGTGACGTGACAGCTCTCGTGGACACGGCGTGCCTCGGTGACAGGTTTCGGTGCCGGTGCCGCGGTAGGTGTGGGGAGCGTCGCCGCCGAAGGTGGCGGAAACGCCGAGTGTGTCGGCCGGCCGGACCAGGGTCGCGAAGTTCGGGTTCCCCTGTGCCTTGTCCAGTGCGACCAGGGCGCCATTGCTGACTTCGGCGCACCGGCCGAGTTCAGCCGGGGAGAGCCCGGCCCGGGTGCGGGCCGCCCTGCCGTTGTGCGCGAGCGTCCGCAGGGCTGCGTCCGTCTCGGCCATCCGGCCACCGTCCTCACTCGGGCCACTGGAATGCACCGTGCGGTCGGTTGGTTGACTACGTGGCCGCGCAGTTCATCTGCCGCGCCCACGCTGCGCCGCCGGCTCGCCCACTTCCAGCCAGGCGGCGATCACCCCCTGGTCGCCGTCGACCGGCCACGCTACGGCAGGATGCTGTCCGGCATCCGCGGCCTGCGCCTTCAAGTCACCGGCGTGCGGAGGAAGTTCACGTACGACGACCGCAAGCCCGTCGAACAGCGGGCCGACATCGCCGACCGCCTCACCGAACGCGGACAGGATCTCGACGTTCCCACCGCACGACAGCAGCGCCGCCGCCTGGACCGCCTCGGCCCTTGGAAGCCCTGACCCCCGCCGCCCCGCACGCACCGAGGAACGGAGCCCCTCATGACCGCCTTCCGTATCGCGCCCGCAGTCGCCGACGCCTTCCCCGACACCCTCATCGCCGTGGTCACCGCCACCGGCCTCCGCGGCCACGAGTCCTGGCCCTCCACCACCACCGCCCTTCAGGACCTGGAGCAGCAACTCGCCGACGGCACCTGGCAGCCCGCCGACGAGACCGATCCGCGGATCGAGGCGTGGCACACCGCCTACCGGTCCTTCGGTACCAACCCCCGCCGCATCCGTCCCAGCGTCGACGCGCTCGGCCGCCGCTTCACGAAGAAGGGAACCCTGCCGCGCATCAATTCGGCCGTCGACTCCTACAACGCCGTCTCCGTCCAGCACGGCCTGCCCGCCGGCGCCTTCGACCTGGACCACGTGGCCGGTGACGTCGACATCCGGTACGCCGACGGCACCGAGGAATTCACCCCGCTCGGCGAACCCGACACCGTCGAGAACCCCAGGCCCGGCGAGATCATCTACACGGACACCACCGGCGTCCTGACCCGCCACTGGAACCACCGCGATGCCCACCGCACCCGAGTCACCGAAGACTCCACCCACGTCGCCTTCGTCCTCGAAACCCTCCACGCCGCCCGCGACGGCCACCTCCTCAAGGCCGCAGCGCTGGAACTGCAGGGGCTGCTCGCCCCACACGCCGAACAGACCGCCGTGTACTACCTCAGCCCGGACCAGCCGCGGTTCACCGTCTGAGGACCGGCCCCGGACCCGCTACGGCCCAGGCATCGCCGGAACCGCAACCGCCTACGGCACCCATCGGCAGCCTGATCAGACCCCCTGACGGTGGGCATCAGGGCGGCGCAGTCCCGGACAGCACCATCCGTGATCCAGCCCCATCCACCTTGACCGGGGAGGAAGAGCCGGTCAGCGGTTCACGGCTCGGGGCTCCGTGTCCAGGCCCCAGCTGCCCAGGAGCCGCATCGACTCCTCTGACGCCGAGCCCGGCGCCGCGTGGAAGGTGATCAGGGACATGTCCTGATCGGCGGGCAGCTTCAGCGTCTCGTACGACAGGGTCAGATCACCCACCAGCGGATGGTGCAGCCGCTTCGTGCCGTACCCCTTCTCCTGAACCGTGTGCGCGGCCCACAGGGTCCGGAACTCCTCGCTCTTCACCGAGAGCTCTCCCACCAGCGCCGAGAGCTGCTGATCGTCCGGCCAGCAGCCCGCGCAGAGCCGCAGCGCGCTCACCAGCTCGACGGCCTTGCACTCCCAGTCCACGTACAGGTCTCGCGCGTCCGGGTCGAGGAACACGATCCGCGCCATGTTCCGCTCCTCGGGCGGCAGTGCCGTCTCGTCACCGAGGAGCGCCCGTGCCATCCGGTTCGACGCCAGGATCTCCATCCGCATCCCCACTACGTACGCCGGCACGCTCTCCATGGCGTCGATCAGGTGCTGGAGCTCCGCCCGCAGCCGCTGTGGACGGGCGGCCGCGGCCCGCTTCTTCTTCGTCTTCGGGTTCGCCAGATGCGTGAGGTGGGCGTGCTCGGTGTCCGACAGGCGCAGTGCCCTGGCGATCGCGTCCAGTACTTCACCGGAGACGTTCCCGCTGTTCCCCTGCTCCAGGCGCGTGTAGTACGCCACGGACACCCCAGCGAGCTGCGCCAGCTCCTCGCGGCGCAGCCCCGGGACCCGGCGGGCGCGCCCCACGTCCGGCAGGCCGACGTCCCCGGGCTTGAGGCGGGCCCGGCGGCTGCGGAGGAATTCGCTGAGTTCGGCGCGCTGGTCCATGCCTCCCAGTATCCGGGTACGGCACGGCGGCCAGCGTGACCCTGCCAGTAGTACGCACGGCAGGCGTAGGTCCAGCCGGGATCTGGGTGTTTGCCGGGGTACGAGGCACAGTGGAGAAGAACCAACCCACCTTTGAGGAGATCATTTCCGGATGACTGTCACCACCGTCGCCGCATACGCCGCCCCCGCCCCCAAGGCCCCGCTGGAGCGCACGACCGTGCCGCGCCGCCCGGTCGGCGAGCACGACGTCCTGATCGACATCAAGTACGCCGGGATCTGCCACTCGGACATCCACCAGGCGCGCAACGGCTGGGGCGAGGGCATCTTCCCGATGGTGCCCGGCCACGAGATCGCCGGCGTCGTCGCCGAGGTCGGTCCGGGCGTGACGAAGTTCGAGGTCGGCGACCGTGTCGGCGTCGGCTGCATGGTCGACTCGTGCCGCACGTGCGAGAACTGCCTGGCCGGTCTGGAGCAGTACTGCACCGAGGGCAACGTCGGCACGTACAACGCCGTCGGCAAGGACGGCGAACCCACCTACGGCGGGTACTCCACCCACGTCGTGGTCGACGAGAACTACACCCTGCGCATACCCGAGGGCATCGCCCTGGACGAGGCGGCACCGCTGCTCTGCGCCGGCATCACCACGTACTCGCCACTCGCCCACTGGAAGGCCGGCCCCGGCAAGACGGTCGCGATCG
This sequence comes from Streptomyces sp. NPDC087428, assembly GCF_044744085.1. Taxonomy (NCBI): domain Bacteria; kingdom Bacillati; phylum Actinomycetota; class Actinomycetes; order Kitasatosporales; family Streptomycetaceae; genus Streptomyces; species Streptomyces sp. NPDC087428. The sequence goes on along the minus strand of NZ_JBIUXR010000024.1, from coordinate 51,190 downwards.
TCGGCCTGGGCGGCCTCGGACACATGGGCGTCAAGATCGCGCACGCACTCGGCGCCGAGGTGACCGTGCTCAGCCAGACGCTGCGCAAGGAGGCCGACGGGCTGAAGCTGGGCGCCGACCACTACTTCGCGACCAGCGATCCCGAGACGTTCCAGCAGCTCAAGGGCTCGTTCGACCTGATCGTCTCCACCGTCTCGGCGCCGCTGCCGCTGGACGCGTACCTCGCGCTGCTCAAGACGGACGGCGCGATGGTGAACGTCGGAGCGCCGGAGGAGCCGGTCTCGCTGAACCTGTTCTCCGTCATCGGCGGCCGGAAGACCCTCGCGGGTTCCGGGATCGGCGGGATCCGCGAGACGCAGGAGATGCTCGACTTCTGCGCGCAGCACTCCCTCGGCGCCGAGATCGAACTGATCCGCGCGGACCAGATCAACGAGGCATACGAGCGGGTGCTCGCCAGCGACGTGCGCTACCGCTTCGTGATCGACACCGCCACCATCTGAGCCCCGGCGCCTGCGGACCGGGCTCCGGCCCTGGGCCCGGTCCGCAAGGGACACCCTGGATTCGGCGGCCGAGGCCGCGGTCAAGGTAGGCGCGATATCGGCACCGTTTCCTTCAACCGGCACCTCGGCCGGAAACGGGCCACGCGGCGTTCCCTGGGCCCGGCACCCGGCCGGCGGCGCCTCCGCGAGATCGATGCCGCGCCTCGCACGGCGCCCAGGCGCGCTCCCAGCCGGTGGAGCGCGGGGCGGCGGGCGGGGCCGGGGGCTCACTGCGGCCCGGTGGATGTCGAGGTCGGTGGTCGGCTCGGACGCGCCTCCATCTACGGCCCGCCGGGACGAAGGCAGCCGTCGCTGAGTTCGTCTGGGATAAACGTCGCGGTTCCTGCACAAGTCCGTCATCCGACGCGAGGTCCCTCACGAGGTATCACGCGTCCTGGTCAGCGCGGTACTCCGTGCCCTGGTCAACGAACTCGTCAGCTGGCTCTTCTGAGCCGACGGTGACGGATCCCAGGGGTCCGTCACCTTTTGCATTATGGCGATACTCCCGCCGGCCGGCTGCCTCCGCAAGGCGCTGTGTCCCCCACTCCAGCTACGTTTTCCCTCCCGCCTGGCAGTCCTCTCCCCGCGCGAACGAAGTCGACCGAACGGCTAGGCGTATTGGCCCCGGGCGTGTATCGAAGGTGCTGGTCACTCGACCGCGTGGCGCTCGCGGCGGTTGGCCACCGCGAGCCGCCCCGTTCTCGCAGTTGGGGATCAGGTCGGGTTTTTTCGGAATCGTGCAGCGAATTCCGCCTCGACGCAGGCAGCCGCGGTTGGTGTGGACCGGTGGGCCCGCTCCGCGCGCACCCGACTCGGTCGACAGCGCGGTCTGGATGGGTTCACTTGCTGGTGATGCTCCACGTGCCGTCGCCGGCCGCAGCGGCGTTGTTGAGGGCGGCCCACGCGGCGTCATTGAGCTTGAAGGCGTCGTGGAAGTAGGCGGAGATCGCGTCGGCGACGAGAGCGACGCGGGTGGGGTCCTCGTCGGTGGTCTCGGCGACCATCTCGCCGGCGAGGCCGCCCAGGGTGTGCTCGCCCTCGGCGATGGCGAGCAGGCTCTTCGGGGACGGGCTGAGGTGGTAGGCGTCGGTGAACCACTCCGGTCCCCGGGTGGAAAGCTGGGACTGGTCCTTGCCGCCCGCGATGACCAGGGCCGGAGTGGTCATGGTGGAGTAGTCCGGCCTCATGAACGGAAGGTGTTCGGCAGCGAACGGGGTGAGCGTGTCGCCGGTTCCGGTCGCGGCGATCAGCGCGCCGGCCGAGACCGCGGAGTGGGACAAGTCCTCTCCGGAAACGCCGTCGGCGTCGAGCACACGCGCGCCCAGGATCACGCCGGCGGTTTGGGCGCCCCAGGAGTGGCCGACGATCGCGATGCGCTCATGGTCGACACGGGTCTCCAGGCCGCCGGCCTGGAGAAGGATGTCACCGAGGCCGTCGAGGACCGCGTGGAGGTCGGAAACCCGGACGCGCCAGATGGTGGCGAAGCGCGGGTCGTCCCACCCGATGCCGTTGCGACGGGAGTCCAGGTGGGTGGGCTGCACGACGATGAATCCGGCGGCTGCCCACCGGTCGACGAGGGGTTCGTATCCGTCCAGGGACCATGCGTTGCCATGGGAGAACACGATGACGGGAAGGTTCTGGCCTGACAGTGGGGCGGTGACCTTCACCTGGAGGTCGACGCCGCGGCCGGGCGTGGGAACGGTGATGGGCTTGACCGCGACGATCCGCTGATCGGGGTGGCTGGAAGACATGGGGGGTCCTGCGCTTTCTCCATGGATCGCTCTGCCATACTTTGACGGAGCAGCGTTCCGCCAATCTAGCGGAACATTGTTCCGCGAGCAAAAGGGAGAGTCTCGTGCCTGAATCGGGCGGAGTACGTCAAGCACAGGCACAGCGCACCCGCAGCGGCGTGCTGGCGGCCGCATCGGCGGTCTTCGTGACCCAGGGCGTCCAAGCCCCCATCCGTGACATCGCCGAACGCGCCGGCGTCGGCGTCGGCACGATCTACCGGAACTTCCCGACCCGGGCGGACCTCGTCACCGCCGTCTACCGGCACCAGATCGACACCTGCACCGCACTCGCGGCCCAGCTCCTGGAGGACTCGGCCTCCCCGTTCACCGCCCTGACCCGCTGGGCGGACGCGTTCGTGGAGTTCCTGGTAACCAAGCACGGCCTCGGTGCCGCCCTGGGGTCCGGTGACCCAGGGCTGGAGAACCTCCACGCCCTCATGCTCGACACCCTGGTCCCGGCCTGCGCAACGCTGCTCGACGCCTGCACCGCCGCCGACGAAATCAGCCCCGGCTTCACCGCCTACACACTCATGCGCGCCATCGGAAACCTCTGCATCACCGGCCCCGACTACGACCAGGCCGATGCCAAGCACATGGTCGCAACCCTCCTCGTCGGATGCCGCCGCACGGCATAGCGACGGGACCCGGCCGCCCGCTGTACGCGACTTCGACCTCTGCCTGGGAAGTGGAGCCGTGCGCCTACCGCGTGACGGCCGAGGTCACCGCCACTCATTGATGGCGTCGATGAGGAAGTCCTGCCAGAATTCGACGGTCGCTCTCGGGTTCCAGTCGTCAGGTGTGATCGCTGAAATCGTCGGATTCGTGGTTGATGCAGTCGGCCAGGTCAGCGCCGTAGTAGCCGTAGTAGCCGACGGCTGACTGCTCCTTGCTCCTCCTCTTCCTCCACGTCGCCAATGGCGACGCGAGGTCGTCATTTCTGCTGGACCTCGCTCACTGACGCCTCGGCCCGGCCGGGAGTTCGCCGGACACCTTCCACAACCGCGGCCTGGAAGCGGAGGTGGTCGAGGGCTGACCGATCGCACTGAGCTCTTGACCGGGCCGGCCGCTGGGGTCGTATGTCAGCGCGCGGTGACTGAATACGCGGCGAGCGCGCGGTTGCCGCGCGGCTTGGCGATGGCCCGGAGAACGTCGGCCTGGCTCAGGACGAGCTGTCGCACCGGCTCGGGCAGCACGGCCAGACGTTCCTCCGTTGCGACCAGGTCGAGGCAGGCAGCGATTTCCCAGTCCCCGTCCTGAAGATCTTCGGTATCGACCAGCCTGTTGCCGTCGGCCGTCCAGCCGGCCTCAGGCAGGAGCCGCAGCAGCCCTTCACGGGAGAAAGGCGTGCGAACGTTGCCCTGGCCACGCGATCCTGCGGCCTCGGCCTGCCCCTGGATCAGCACGGCGAGGAGGTGCGCCAGTTGGTCGCCGGACGCAGGCGTCAAGTCCCACTCGGTGAACCATAGTTGCCGCGCCCATGGCCGTACCCGGGCCAGGGTGTCTCGCAGTTGTCCGAGCGATGCGAAGTACCAGGAGCAATGTGCGAGCACCACGTGGTCAAAGGTACTTTCGGGGAAGTCGACTGATCGGTCGAGGACGTCGGTGCCGAAGCGGAAGTCGATGCGCGGCCCGAGAGGGCCCGCCGCGAGCCGGGCCGCCGATTCCCCGAGCGTGACCGGCGCCCCGTAGGAGGGTTCGGCCACGTCAACCGCCACCACGCGTCCATGGGGGCCAACCGCCTCTGCAAGGACGGCAGTCATGTCGCCCTGACCGCAGCCCAATTCGAGAACGGCTGAGCCTGGCGCAATGTGCCAGCTCGCCACGAGCGCGGCGCGGTGGCGAGTCTGGGACAACTGGATGTCCGGGTTACGATCGGCGGCGGCCATGCCTGCCGCGAGCGAGGGGGCCTTGGCGCGGAGATCGGAGTGATTCACAGAGTCCTTGGTGATACTCGACGGTTCGATGCAGGCTGATCGTATGAGACGCGCGGGCAGCGGCGCCTCCGACTTCCTGAGCATGCTGTCGCGTCGCAGCCTGAACGGATTGGAAGCACGCACTGATGGGCGCGCCACACCGTGGAATCGACGCTTACGTCCCACGTGATCGCCCCCTTCGCATCGGCCAGGGACTGGAGCCGGCTGAAGACCCTGTGCCAGGTACCGTTCCGCTGCCATCGGCGGAACAGATCGCAGATCCGGCCCCACGGCCCGTACTCGGGAGGCACGTCCCGCAACGGCACACCGGTTCGGACCCGGAACCGTATGCCGCCGATCAACTGCCGCCGCGGCCAGCCGGCCGGCCGCCCCGCCGTCGTGCCCTTCGGCAACACCGGCTCCAGCGCAGCCCACTGCTCGTCCGTGAGATCTCTCCGCCCCCTGAACCGAGATCATTCTCCCGTAAATGATCTCCGAGTCGTCTCGGGCATGGTTGGCCGCGGTGTGGCAACGCTGGTCTGTCCGGCGAGGGCGAGGTTGTGCATCCGGGCGATGCCGAGCATGGCGTGGTGGACGCCGTAGCCTTTGAGGCGGTATTCGCGGAGGATCTTCCAGGTCTTCATGCGGGCGACCTCGACTACCTACTGGCCTAGTACTCCAGTGTGTTTTCGTGATCACGTGCGGGTCGACTGCGCCCGGACGTGCCCGAAATTCGTTGATTCGAGCCGCAGTTGTAGGCGGGCTCTGTGGGTGCGCATATTGATGATCTGGCCAGGAACCGATCTACTGCAGCACACGTCTCCTGCACCATGACCTCAGGCGAGCACCAAGAGCACACGTTTTCCACCAGGTTGGTTTCACCGTCCTCGGTGAGTGTGGATCCGCCGAAGACCAACGACTACAACAGCTTCGCCGAGGTGTACACGGCTGCGAACGAAACCAACCTGGTCAATGCCTACTACGAGCGTCCCGCGATGCTGACCCTCGCTGGCGACGTGGCTGGCCGGCGGATCCTCGACGCGGGCTGTGGCTCGGCGGCCTTGTTTGCCGCGCTGCGTGACCGTGGCGCCATTGTGAGTGGTTTCGACTCGAGTGCCGGGATGCTGGGGCTGGCTCGGCAGCGGCTCGGCGACGGTGCGGATCTGCAGGTGGCGGAGCTGGGCAGCCCGCTTCCCTACCCTGATGACACGTTCGACGATGTGGTGGCGTCGCTGGTGCTGCACTACCTGGAGGACTGGGGGCCGGCGCTGGCCGAGCTGCGACGCGTACTCAGGCCCGGCGGTCGGCTGATCGCGTCTGTCGACCATCCCTTTGCCGTCAACCTCATTCACCGTGAGGCCGGTCGCGAGGCCGAGTGCGACTACTTCGACACCACCAAATGGACCGTAGAGTGGAGCATAGGCGACCAGACCACCCTGGTGAGTCGCTGGAACAGGCCGCTGCACGCGATGATCGAGGCTTTCACCGGGGCCGGTTTCCGGATTACGGTCATCAGCGAGCCGGAGCCTGATCCCGCCGCCCGCGAGCTGTTCCCCGAGGCCATCGCGGCCGAGCCGCGCTTCCTGTGCTTCCTGTTCTTCGTACTGCAAGCGGATTAGGCCCTGTTCTAGGTTCGGATCATGATGGGGCAGAGGCTTCGGAGTCAGGTCATCGATCCATGCAGGTGGAGTTCGGCGAGGTAACTGGTGGGGGTTGCCGTAGCGGGTGTCCAGCCCTCGCCGCTCCTGACGGTGCCCCGAGCCGGGAACAGGCCCAACCGGCTCGGTCAGGCGGTCAGTGCCGCAAGCTCCGTGTTGGCGCGCTCGGTGACCAGGGCGAGGACGCGGCCGGCGGCAGCCAAGTCCTCGGCGGGTATCCCGCCCCAGATGCGGGCGGAGATGGGGGTGGTCTCCGCGCCGACGGCGGCGAGGAGCTCGCGCCCCGCGTCGGTGGGGCGAAGGTGCACACCGTCGGCGACGAGCAGCTGCTTGGCCCGCAGCTCGTCGAACGTGGCGCGGATGTCGGCCGGATCCGCCTTGAGGGACTCCTGGACCTGGGTGAGGAGATCGTCCGGCGTCTGCGGGGCGTCGGAGGTGCTGGCGGCGCGCAGGGCGACCTGCTGCTGGAACGTGGCGCCGTGTCGGGCCAGGACGTTCTCCAGGACGCCGCGGGCGGCGTAGTGGGCCAGGGCGAGGTTACGGGCGTTGGCGACGGGTGCGGTGATGGTGGATGCGGTAGTGGTCATGGTGTTGTCCTCTGATTGCTCTCGTCGTTCGGTATGGATGGAGCGAGAGGTGTGTCAAGCAGGGTCGTCAGTTCGCCGGTGAACGCACGCGTCCGCGGGGCGTCGAGGCCGCCGAGTGGCTCCAGCAACTGCTGGAGCAGTTCCTGGACTACCGCGATGGCCTGTCGCGTGACGGCCTCGCCCTGCTCGGTGAGCGCGAGTTGTACGGCGCGTGGGTCGCGGGGATCGCGGGTGCGATCGATCAGACCGGCCGACTCCAGGGTGCGCGCCAGCTTTGAGACGTAAAGTGCCTCCAGGCCCGTGTGGTCGGCGAGTTGGCGCTGACTGGGACGCTCGCCGGCGCGCTGCATGCCGTGCAGCGACGCGACCAGCGAGTACTGCGCGTGGGTGAGACCCAGCGGAGCCACTGCGCGATCGACCGCGACGCGCCACTTGTTGGCGAGCCGCCATACCAGGAATCCAGGCGTGGGACTCAGTGAACTCTTACTCATGACAGATAGGGTACAAGGACAGTATGTCCATGGCTACTATGTTCCGGCGGGTGCGACGCCGCACCCGACTCGGTGCCGCGACGGGGCCAGAACACCTTCGGCGGGACCGCCTCCAGCTCTGATCACGCGCTGGGGGCGGAGACTCCGCAGCCAGATGATCGATCCGCGTAGGTGGAGTCCGGCAAGGTAGCTGGCGGGGGTCTTGTCGTAGCGGGTGGCCAGCCCTCGCCATTCCTTGATCTTGTTGATGCCGCGCTCGACGGTGTTCCTCTCCTTGTACAACTCGGCATCGCGGGAGAGCGGGCGACCACCCTTCGAGCCCCGCTTCTTGCGGTTGGCGGTCTGGTCCTTCTTCTCCGGGATCACCGCCTGGATCCGGCGTCTACACAGGTAGGAACGGTTCGCGCGGGAAGAGTACGCCTTGTCGGCGGCGACGGCCCCAGGGCGGGTGCGGGGCCGACCGGCCGGCCCACGGATCCTGACCCGGTCGACGACCGCGGCGAAGCGGGGACTGTCGGCCGCCTGTCCCGGCGTCACCACGAACGACAGCGGGCGGCACCGTCGGTCGGTGGCCAAGTGCGTCTTGACTGTCAGTCCGCCCCGCGAGCGCCCCAACGCGGCAGCTTTCAGGCGGACCTTGTGACGGCGGCGTACCCGTCGTCGTTCGGCGCGTTCCGCTTCCTCGGCCGCGTCGCCTTCGGCCGTCATCTGGGCGGTTTGCCCCTTTATTGGAGCCCCTTTTCCTCCTCGGCGGCTTTCACCAGGTCCTCCAGGAGCTCGGGATCGACCGCCATGCCGGCCGCGTGGTGATGCGCGCGGGCGACGGTGGAATCGACGCTGACCAGGTCCAGATCGACCTGTCCACGCCGGGCCGCCTCGGCGATCATCCGCTCCATCAGCGTCTCGAAGGTGCCTGCAAGCGCCCACTTCTGGAAGCGGCCGTAGACGGTGGACCAAGACCCGTAGCGTTCGGGGATGTCGCGCCACGGGCTCCCGGTCCGGAACCTCCACATCACCGCGTTCAGCTGTTTACGCAGGTCAGGGATCGGCCCACTCACGCCGAGCGGCAGGTGCGGCTCGAACAACTCCCACTCTGCATCCGTCAGATCACCTCGCGTCACCCCGGATGTCTACCGTCCCGAGCCCCTCCGGCGGAGCGATTTGACCCAACAGTGATCCGAACCTGGAACAGGCCCTAGGCGAAGGGCCGCAGGGAGAGCGGTTGCTGACCTCATGGGAACTGAGGCCAGCAGCCGCCCTCTGTATCCCCAGCCCGATTTTGCCCACCACCCGAGGACCGACTCCTCGACAGCCGAACCCGGCTCAGTTCACGACCGCCGAGCGCAGGGCGCGAATGCACGCCGACCGCGGGCGCGCGTGCTGGCAGGGGGCAAGACGGAGCAGACGGCCGCCGAGCTGTTGCGAGCTTCGGTCAGCGCAGCGCAGATCGAGCGGGAGCTGCCCCACCTGGGCAACGACGAGCGGCTGCGTGCGCAGGCGGATGTCGAGGCGGAGGACCAGGTGCGGTGTCGTGAGCAGGCCCATGCGGAGGCCCGGCACGCTGAGGCCCGAGCAGCGGACCAGGAGCGTGCGGAGCGCGAACGCGCGAGCGCGCGGCCGCTGACGCTGACGCGGTCCGTCAGGCGCCGGCGTGCGAGGACTGCGGGCAGCAGCAAGCCGGTGGGCTGTGCGAGGCGTGCGGCTACCGGCGCCGGACCGAGGCCCTGATCGTGGAGGCCGCGACGGTCGCGGCCACCTGGGCGGCCGACCTCGGCGACCAGGCGGGGGGGCGCTGCCGGACGTCCGCAGTAGCGCGTTGGGGCGGCTGGCCCCGGGCTGAGGAGCCGGGGCTGCTGGCCAACGTCGACCCGGCGCTCGTCACGGACGTCCCAGCAGTCTCCTGCGCGACTGGCAGGGACGACCACGCTCCGTGAAGTGGCCCGGCACGTCAACGTCGACGGGTGCGGTCAGTATGGGGCGGCGTTCGTCAGGGCGAAGACCTACATGCCGCGGCGTGACCGCTCTCGGGCCGGGGCCCCCGGTCAGTCCTGGTCGGCCTGACCGAACCTCCGGGATCCGGCCGGAAGAGCCGCAGCCGCGGCCTCCGGCGTCGCGATGCCGGGCAACATCTGCTGCCACCAACGGGTCAGGCGCTGGTGGAGGTCGCGGTGTCCGCACGTGACGTAGGAGAGGATCTGTATGCCGGTGAAGCAGCCCACCACACTGGCAGCCACGTCCTCGGGTACCAGCTCCTCACGCAGTTCCGATGCGCCCTGAGCACGTGCCAGATCAAGTGTGAAGGCGCGCAGCCACCAGTTGTACATGCCGGAGTCGTCCGGCTGAAACATCCTCTGTTCCACAGTGAGACGTATGCTCGCGCGGAACAGGACGTCCGTGCGCAGCCTGTGGGCCAACTCGTGCGTGAAGTCGATGACCTGCTGTATCGGTGATGCGGTGGAGTCGCCCACCTCGATCGGTGCTTCGGTCTGAGCGGTCATCACCCCCCTCGCGATCTCTTCTTTCGACTTGAAGTGAAAATACATGGCTCCTTTTGTGATGCCGCTGCGCTCCTGGATCTCGTTGATACTCGCGGCCGCGTAACCACGCTCGTCAAAGACCTTGGCGGCCCCCACCAGCAGCCTTCGTCGCGTTTCGATCGCCCGTTCCTGTCGCGTCATCGTGTTGCTTCCTCGTTTCCTGGAGATGTCGGTCGTGTGGTGAGGCTGATTCGATGCTTCAAAAACAAACCGTACGTTAAGTATGGTTCGACGTGTCCAGCGGCCACCGAGTGCCGCCTGGGGGACGCAACGCAGACAGGAGTCGGTGAAATGCCGGTTGTCTTACAGACCTCTACGCACGTCCTCCCCACCGAGCCCATGAGTCCTCTCTCCTTCGAGCGAACAGCGTCACGTGATCTGGTGCACCGCCGAGCCATAGGCGAAGTGCTGCTGACCGACCACTGGATACGTCTGGCGACGCACCGCTTCAAGGTGGGCGCCCAGTGGCCGCGCGGGCACGGCTTCTACAGCCCGGTCAATGATCGCTGGCATGATCCCCTGCTCGCCGCCGAGAGTATCCGCCAGGCATCTTCTCTGGTCAGTCATGTCTTCTACGACCTGCCCCGGGACCACCCGACCCTGATGACGGAACTGAGCACCGATCTCGATCCGGACGCTCTCCTCCTCGACGACCGTCCCGTCGACGTCGAACTCGCCATCGCGTGCAAGGACGTCGTGCTGCATGCGAACCGGCTCGCGGGGATGACCATGGATGTCCTGCTCAGCCGCGGTGCGACGGAGATGGGGCACGCCCGAATGGTGTTCAACTGCATGCGCGGTTCCGTCTACCGCAGGTTGCGGGGCGCGTACGCCGAGGCGCCTGCCCGCCTGCCCGCCCAGCCGGAAGCCCTCCCACCGCGAGAGGTGGGCAGGGTCGTTGAGGCCGACGTGGTGCTCGGCCGGCCGCTGGAGGGCGGCGGCGGGGACCGGCACGAAAGGGTCTGGCCGCTGCGCGTCAACTGGTCACACCCGACGCTCTTCGACCACCCGACGGACCATGTGCCGGGGATGCTCTTGCTGGAAGCAGCCAGGCAGGCGGCCCATAGCCTCGCCGGTCCGGGCGCGGTACTGGCGGCCTCGATGTCCAACCACTTCCACCAGTACGTGGAGTTCGACACCCCGTGCCTCGTCCGCGCCTGGTTGCCGGACCCACCGCAGGGCTCCGGTCCGCGCCGGGTGCGGGTGGCGGCCGAGCAGCGCGGCGCCGTCGTCTACGAGTGCACCCTGACAGTCCACGACGCGTCGGCGCCCCGGGGCGGCTCACGGTGAATCGCCCACGCGTCCTGGTCTCCGGCGGATCCGGATTCATCGGCGGCACGGTCGTTCCCCTGCTGAATTCCGCGGGTGTGCGGGTGCGCGTGCTGGTCCACGAGCAATCCGTCGAGGCGGGGCGGTACGCCGAGGTTGTCGACGGCGACCTCGCGGACCCATCGTCCCTGCGAGGCATCTGCCGGGACGTGGATGCCGTGCTGCATCTGGCCTCGTACGTGGGCAAGGACGAGGACCGGTGCGGCGCTGTGAACGTCGACGGCACGCGCGGCCTCGTGCAGGAGGCGAGGCGCGCCGGTGTGGACCGGTTCGTCCAACTGGGCACCGCGGCCGTGTATGGCAACGGCCCGTTCCGAGACCTGGCCGAAGGGGCGATGGAGCCGCGTCCCGTATCGCCGACCAGTCGCAGCCGCCTCGTCGGCGAACGCTTCACCCTGGAGGCGGGCGGTACCGTCCTCCGTCCGTACCTCGTGTACGGCACCGGTGACCGGTGGGTGATGCCGGCGTTGCTGCGCATGCTGCGCGCCCTGCCCTCGGGATTGCCCGAACGCGGCGCCGCGCTGCTCTCGCTCACCGAGGTCGGCAGCCTCGCCCTGTCCCTCACCCGCATGGCCGTGGCCCACCGGGCCCGGGGAACGGCCGGCGTCTTCCATGCCTGTCCGTCCCGGCCTGTCAGCCTGCGGGAGCTGGTCGCGGCGGCCCATCGTCACCTCGGCTTCCCCCTCGTGGGTGGTGACCAGTCCTTCGAGCAGGCTCGGCAGGCACTGGTCGCCGCCGGGTGCGACAGTCACATTCTGGATCTGCTCGGCGTCGACCACTGGCTGGATGCGACCCGCCTCGGTGCCATGGGACACCACGCGCCCGAGATCGGGCTCCCGGCGGGCCTGGCCGCCCACGCCGCCTGGTACCGCGATCAGTTGGTGCTCTGATCCCGCGTCACCTCCCGCCGCAGGGCCGCTGCGGGAGGTGACGCAGGACACACGCGCACGCACCTTCTCCTAAAACAAACCGAACGTTAGGCTTTTTTCAGAAACAAACCAATCGTTCGGCTTATGAAAGTTCGGCTGTGTCCCGTCACCTCCCTGAGGGAGAGCTCTGTGTCCACACCGATCGTGATCGTGAGTGACGTGCTTCCGGACGACGCCGTCGTCCCGCTCGAAGCCGCGTGCGAGGTCCGCCGGATCGACGGCCGCGACCGTGCCGCCCTGTTCACCGCCTTGTCCGACGCGGACGCCCTGATCGTGCGCAGCGGTACGAAGGTCGACGCCGAAGCGCTCGGCCACGCGCCCCGGTTGCGGATCGTCGCGCGAGCGGGCGTCGGCCTGGACAACGTCGACACCGCCGCTGCCGCGGCACGTGGCATTACTGTGGTGAACGCCCCCGACTCCAACACCGTGAGCGTGGCCGAACTCACCGTCGGGCTCTTACTCGCCTTGGTCCGCCACGTCAAGACCGCGGCGCGCTCGCTGGAGGCGGGGGAGTGGCGTCGTGCCGACTTCACGGGCGTGGAGCTCGCGGGCCGTACCGCGGGCATTGTGGGACACGGTCGAGTCGGCCGGCAGGTCGCACGACGGCTGGCCGCCTTCGACATGCAGATCCTCGTGCACGACCCGTACGCCGTCCCTGCCGACAGCGGTGTCCGGTCCGTCGAACTCGACGAACTGCTCGCCGCCAGCGACATCGTGACCCTGCATCTGCCTAGGACTTCGGAGACCGCGGGTCTCGTCGGGGCCCGGGAGATCTCCCTGATGCGGCCCACCGCCTACCTGATCAACACCGCACGGGGCGGCATTGTCGACGAAGCCGCCCTGGAACGGGCACTGAGGGAAGGACGGCTGGCCGGCGCCGCGCTCGATGTCTTCACCACCGAGCCCCCTGGCCCCGCGGCGCTGTTGGGTCTGCCGAACGTTCTCGGAATCCCCCATCTGGGCGCCAGTACGAACGGCGCCCAGCTCAGGGCCGGACAGGAAGTCGTCCGCCTCGTCCTCGCGGAGCTGGCTCCGCTGCTCGCCCCCACCCCCGCCGCTGTCTGAGCGACCGCGCCCGCATGCCGGAGACCACCATGCCTGCATCCCCCTCAGCCGCGACAGTGCGCTCGCTGATACCCCGAGCCCGCGACGACCTCGCGGAACTGGTCGCGCTGCGCACCGTCGTAGGGGCCTCGCCCCCGGACCAGTTCCGCCGCGCGGCCCGCCGGATCGCCGATCTGCTCGCGGACGCCGGGTTTCCCGAGACCCGCCTGCTCCTGACCGACGACGGCCCCGAGACGGTCTACGCCCGCCGCCCCGGGTCGCCCGGCGCGCCTTCCGTGGTGCTCTACGCCCACTACGACGTCGTCTCCGCCCAGGACGAAGCCGACTGGCTCACACCCCCGTTCGAGCTGACCGACCGTGACGGACGCTGGTTCGGCCGAGGCAGCGCGGACTGCAAGGGCAACGTCGTCATGCACCTCACGGCACTGCGAGCCCTCCAGGGGGACCGGTCCGGCGCGTCCCTCCCCGACCTCGACCTGGTGGTCCTCGTAGACGGCTGCGAGGAACCGGGCGACGGAGGCTTGGAGAAAGTGCTGCGCGCCCACCCCGGTCTGGTCGTCGAACCCGACGTGATCGTCGTCGCCGACACCGGGAACGTCGCCCCCGGTGTCCCGACCCTCACCACCTCGCTGCGGGGCATGGCCGTCGTGGAGGTCACTGTCTCCACCCTGTCCAAGACGCTGCACTCGGGCCAGTTCGGCGGGCCCGTGCCCGACGCGATGACCGCTCTCATCCGTCTCCTGGGCACACTGCACGACAGCGGGGGCACGACCAGGGTGCCCGGCCTCGATCCCGAGCCGGCATCCGGGGCCCGGGACGGCGGGGACCGCGCGGAGTACGCCGAGAAGGACCTCCGCGCCGACGCCGGCCTCCTGGACGGCGTCGAATTCATCGGCGCGGGCAGCATCGCCGACCGGCTGTGGAACCTGCCGGCCGTCACCGTCCTGGCCGTACAGTCCCCACCCCTCGACAGTGCCGTACCCGCGCTGCTGCCCTCGGCCAAGGCACTGATCAGCGTGCGCACACCGCCCGGCACGGACATGTCCGGCACGCATGAGGCGCTGGCTGGGCACCTGCGGGACCAGGTCCCCTGGGGCGCGCACCTGGAAGTCCGGCGTGTCACCAGCGGTCCGTCCTTCCTCGCCGACACCGGGGGAAAGGCCCACGGCGTGATGCGTGACGCCCTGCGGGACGCCTTCGGTGTCCACGCCCGCGAAGTGGGGGCCGGCGGTTCGATCGCCGTGTGCTCCGTCCTGCGGACGCTCTACCCGGACGCGGAGATCCTTCTGTGCGGTGTCGAGGATCCCCCGTCCAACATCCACGGCACCGACGAGAGCGTGAGCCCACGCGAGATCGCCGCGCTGGCCCACGCCGAAGCGCTCTTCCTCCGCCGTCTGGCCGCTCTCCGGACGGACCTGCGGACTGCGGGCGGCGACGTCGTACCCCGCACCACGCCGACCGCCCCGCAGGAGGACCGATGATCTACCAGCGTGCCTGCGACATCGTCACCGACGAGGTCTTCCTCGAAGCCGACGACGTCCTGCCGGGCATTCACCTCTTCCTGAAGCTGGAGGGGATGAACCCGGCGGGGTCGGTCAAGCTCAAGTCCGCGGTCGGCATGGTCGACGACGCCGAACGCAAGGGTGTGCTCTGGCCCGGAGGCCGGATCGTCGAGTCCTCCTCCGGCAGTCTCGGCATAGCGCTCTCCGTGATCGCCGCCTCCCGCGGATACGACTTCACCTGCGTGACCGACCCGAACGTCTCCCCGCAGAGCCTCGCTCTCATCCGTGCGCTGGGGGCCGATGTCGTCCAAGTGACCCGGCGGGACCACAACGGCGGCTACCTGGGCACCCGGATCGCCCGCATCCACGAGATGACCGACGCCGACCCGGGCCTGGTGTGGCTCAACCAGTACGCCAACCCCGCCAACGCGCAGGCCCACGCGCGGCGTACCGCCACCTCGATCCTGAAGAACATCGGCCACGTCGACGTCTTGGTGGTGGGCGCGGGCACCACCGGCACGCTCATGGGCTGCACGCGGCACTTCCGGACGTTCTCACCGTGGACGAAGATCGTCGCGGTGGACACCGTCGGATCCGTGACCTTCGGCGGCCCGCCCGGCCCCCGTCACATCCCCGGCCTCGGCACCAGCCGCCGCCCCGAACTGTGCCGGCCCGACCAGGTGGACGAGGTCGTCCTGGTGGACGAGAGCGACGCCGTCCGCATGTGCCGCCGCCTGGCCCGCGAACGAGGACTGCCGCTCGGGGGCTCCACGGGATCCGTGCTCGCCGCGCTGGAGTCGATGACCGACCGGATTCCCGCGGGCTCGCGCGTCGTGGCCCTGTCCCCGGACATGGGAGACCGCTACGTCAGGACGATCTACGACGACGACTGGGTCGCCGACACCTTCGGCACGCACGTTCTCGACCCTTCCGGCAGACATCCCGTCGCCGTGTGACCGGCCGCCGGCCTGCCCCCGGCCCGGCGAGCGACGCACGACGCACCCGTTCCGACCAGAAACGAGACGAGGAAATCCCGCATGTTCGACTTCCACGTGGTGGGCGGTGCAGTGCTGCGCACCCTCATCGACGACTCCCGCCCCGACATCGTCGACACAGTACGCTCCGCCTACCTCACCCACTACGACGGCGACTCCGTCAACCCCAACAGCTACTTCCTGCGTTTCCCGGACAAGCCGGACGCCCGCATCATCGCCCTCCCCGCCCACCTCGGAGGCGACTACGGCGTCTCCGGCATCAAGTGGATCGCCAGTTACCCCCGCAACATCGAGCGCAACATCCCGCGCGCCTCGGCCACGCTGCTCCTCAACGACTACGAGACGGGCTACCCCTTCGCCTGCCTGGAGGCGTCCCAGATCAGCGCCGCCCGCACCGCCGCGTCCGCCGTCCTGGGAGCCCGGGAACTTGCGGGCGGACCGACTGCGACCCGAATATGCCTGGTGGGCGCCGGGGTCATTGCGCGCAACATCGCCGAGTTCTTCGCCGCGCAGTCGTGGTCGGTCGACAGCTTCGTCGTCCACGACCGGGACGTCTCCTACGCCTCCTCACTCACCCGCCGCATCGGCGAACTCGGCTACCGCGCCGAGCAGGAGGACTCCTACGAGCGGGCCGCGGCCGACGCCGACATCGTGGTCTTCGCCACCACGGCACCCGAGCCCTGGGTCACCCGGGCGGACGCCTTCGCCCCGGGCCAGACCGTCCTCAACATCTCGCTGCGCGACCTCGGACCGGACGTCGTGGCCGGCGCGCAGAACATCCTCGACGACGTCGACCACTGCCTGACCGCCAACACCTCGCCCCACCTGGCCGAACAGCAACTCGGCAACCGCGACTTCATCGACGGCACCCTCGCACAGGTGTTGCGCGGCGAGATCACTCCGGCAAGGGACCGGCCGCGCATCTTCTCACCCTTCGGGCTCGGCGTCCTCGACCTCGCGGTGGGACAGCGCCTCTACCAGCAGGCAGTGGACAAGGGCCTCGCGGTGTCCGTCCCCGACTTCTTCGGTGAGACACAGCGCTGGAACTGACGTCCGCACGCTTTCCTCGCCCCCGGAGAAAGAGCCCCGTCATGCCTCTCAGCACCGCCACCACCGCCTGGCCCCGCGCCCTCGCGCGGGAAGCCGAGCTGGCCGCCCTCGCGGCCGGCCACGCCCAGCGCTTCCCCTGGTACCGAGAACTTCTCCTGCGCCGCGGTGTGCTGGGGTCCGGCGACCTGTCCGGACTCCCGGTCATCGGCACCGGCCTCCTCGGTGCGCACTACTACACCGCCCAACATCCGCAGATGCCGGACGCATCGGCCTACCACACCTCGGGAACCTCCGGCGGGCAGCGCAAACGCATCCTCTACTCACCCGCGGACGACGACGCCTACGTGGCCCACCGCCGCCTGCTCTTCGGGGAGTTCACCCGATCCGTGCCGCGCGGCTCCGTCGCGGTGGCCGACCTCGGCACCGGCCACGCCGCAGCCTCCGCTCGCCGTGTCTTCCTCGAGCTCGGCTTCACGGCCTACGACATCGACTTCACCCGGCCCGTGGACGAGCACATCGACAAGCTCAACGCCTCGCGCCCCGACGTCTTCTTCACGATGCCGATGATCCTCGACAAGCTGCTGCAGGCCCGTCCCGGCCTGGACATCCGCCCGCGGAAAATCATGGTCGTCGGCGACGTCGCACCCCTCGCCTGGCGCGCCCACATCGCCGCCCGGTTCGGGCTGCGCACCGAGGACGTCCTGGACGTGTTCGGTTCCATCGAGGTCGGGGCCATCGCCCACTCGTGCGCCGAGACCGGCCTCTACCACTTCCACGACCACATCGTCCCCGAGGTGGTTCCTCCCCAGAAGCTGGCTCACCTCACCGAGGACGACCGGGTCCCGTCCCGCCAGGAAGGAAGCGGGGCCCTCCTGCTCACGTCGCTCGCGCGCCGGTACTTCCCCGCGGTCCGCTACATGACCGGCGACGCCATCACCGGTCTGCACCGTATCCGCCACGACGGCCGCGAGGTGTTCGCGTTCGAGCGCATCGACGGGCGCCTCGCCGGAGACCTCAAGCACGGCGAGCGAGTCAGCAACCACGACCTCGCGCAGGTCATGGCCGAGAACTTCCCCGGCCGCCCCTTCGAAGCGTCCGACGAGGACGGTCTGATCATCAGCGTCGTCGCGGACCGCGTCGGTGACGACCAGATCGCCGCGGTCCGGGCGGCCGTCGACCGTTTGGCCCCCGACGTCGCGCAGATGATCGCATCCGGCCTCGTCGGTCCGGTCCGTGTGAAGGCCGTTCCGCTGGACGCGCTCAGGTCCGGTCATGCCAAGCGCCGCCTCGACCTCAAGGAGGGCTGAACCGTGTGCGGAATCGCCGGAACGGTGTCCCTCGGCGGACACGCTCCCGTCCACTCTCCCTACGCGCTCGCCGCCTGCGCGGCCATGGAGCACCGGGGCCCCGACGAGACGGGGACCTTCGGCACGGCCGACGCCGCCCTGGCGATGTGCCGGCTGAAGATCATCGGTCTCCACGACGGGTCCCAGCCCGTCCACAGCGACGACGGCACCGTCGTCTGCGTCCTCAACGGCGAGATCTACAACCACAGGGAACTGCGCGACTTCCTGGCCTCCCGGGGCCGTCCGGTGCGCGGAGGCAGCGACGCGCAGGTACTGCCGCACCTGTACCAGGAGCTGGGCGAGAGCTTCGTCGAACGGCTCCACGGCATGTTCGCCATCGCCGTCCACGACACCCGCCACCGACGCCTCGTCCTGGCCACCGACCGGGTCGGCAAGAAACCGCTGTTCTACACCAGGCCGACCGGCGACTCGGTGGCGTTCGCCTCGGAACTGCCCGCCCTCATGCTGCACCCCGGCATCGGCAGGTCCACCGACCCCGTCGCAATCGACCAATACCTCAGCTACCGGGTCGTACCCGCACCACACACCATCTACCGGCAAGTCCGCAGGCTGGAACCGGCGACCACGCTGGTGTTCGAGGCGGGTCGCCCCGAACGCAGGCGCACGTACTGGCAGTTCGACTTCACCGCCGAGCTGACCGACGCACCGCAGGACGAAATCGACGACCGGATCGACACACTGCTCCAGCAGGCCGTGCGGGACCGACTGGAATCGGAAGTGCCGCTCGGCGCCATGCTCAGCGGCGGCCTCGACTCCAGTCTGGTGGTCGCCATGGCGACCCGGCAGCTGGGCCGGCCCATCCACACCTTCTCCGTCGGCTTCGAGCACGCCGCCTTCGACGAGTCGGTGCACGCCCGCACCGTTGCCGACCACTGCGGCACCCACCACCACGTGTACCGGATCGGCGCCCAGGACGCGAAGGAGGCGGTCGACACCATCCTCACCCACATGGGCGAGCCCTATGCGTTCCCGTCCGCCATCGCGGCATCCTGCATGTACAAGCTGGCCAAACAGCACGTCACCGTCGTGCTGACCGGCGACGGAGCCGACGAGATCTTCTGCGGATACGGTCGCTACCAGCGGCTGCGCGACCTGACCGGAGGCGGCGACCTCGCCGACCGCTACGAGCGCGTCCTTGTGGACGGCGTGCCCCACGTGCTCAAGGACGAGCTGTACTCGGCCGACTTCGCCACGCGGATCCCGGGACACCCGCACAACTACCTCAGGGCCCGCTTCGGCCGAACCGATCCCTCGGTGCCGGACCTGGACCGCGCCATGCAGGTCGACAGCGGATTCTGGCTGCCCGACGCGCAGCTGGTGAAGATCGACCGCATGTCCATGGCCCACTCCGTCGAACCCCGCAGCCCGCTGCTCGACCACCGGCTCATCGACTACGTCACCCGTATCCCCGCCGCCCGCAAACTCGTCGGCGGGCAGGAGAAGACCCCGCTCAAGCGGGTGGCCGCCCGCTACCTCCCGCGGCCGGTCCTGGAGCGCCGCAAGCAGGAACTCGCCGTGCCCCTGGAAAGCTGGCTCGGCACGGAGCTGCGCTCGACCATCACCGACACCCTGCTGTCCGAAGCCTCACTGGAACGCGGCTACTTCCGCCCGGACGTCCTGCGCTCCACGGTCCGCGAGTTCCGCCCGGCGCACAGCTACGCGCTGTGGACGCTCTACATGCTGGAGCGGTGGCACCAGCTCCAGGAGGGCAGCGCCGCCCACGAGGCGCCCGCGGTCGCCCACGCCTGAACCAGCACCGCGACGGACCATCCACCCGACCGTACCCGCACGTCTACGAAGGTGACCCTCATGGCCGCTTCCACCACGCTCCTGGGCGCACCGCCCATGCCCGCCGAAGGAGCCCAGCTCAAGCCCACGTTCGACGCTGCTCGATTACTGCGCGAACTCACCTCCGTCCGCGAGCACTCCTGGGACCAGCAGCGCGTCTACACCGAGGACGGCGTCGGTGACGCCACCGAGGTCGACTGGCGCTGCCTCGCCCTGCGCAGTCCCGGCGGCGCCGGCGACCGCACGGACCCGGGCGGCCCCGGCCCGCTGAGCTTCGCGGACACCGTATGGCTCGACCGCATCCCGTACGTTCGCGAGGTGCTGGAGTCGATCCCGGCTCCGCTGCACGCCGTCCGGTTCATGGCCCTCGGCCCCGACACCGTCGGGATGGACCACACCGACCCCAAGTACGGGCCCCGCTGGGGTGTCGGACGGCTGCACGTCCCGGTCGTCACCAACCCCGACGCCGTACTGGTCCTCGACGGCGTCGAACACCGCTGGCAGCCCGGGGACTTCTGGTTCGGCGACTTCAGTCGCACCCACCGCGTCCAGAACAGCGGCAGCGAGCACCGCGTGCACCTGGTCCTCGATGTCCTGGTCACCCCCGGCCTGGCCTCCCTCTTCCCGGAGACCTGGCAGGAGTACTTCAGCAAGGGCGAGGTCCTGTACAACCGCCAGGAGAGCCCGCAGACCGCCGACGAACGCCGTCGAAACGGCGCCACCCGTTTCTCCCTCCCCGCCACATTCCACCTGTGGGAGGACTTCACCCCGCTGTCCGCCGACCAGCCCCAGCAGACCGCGACGCTGGCCGAGGACGGGGACCGGATGACGCTCCGGCTGTCCGGTGACCGTGACTTCGCACTGGTGCACCTCGGTGACGACGAATACCGCCTCTCCGGCTGGAGCGAGGAACGCACCCTCCAGGTCTTCCCCGACGGCCCGGACCCCAGGGTCGTGCTGCGGACCCGCGAGGGCAACCAGGTCCACGAACTGACCGTGCCCGCCGAGCGCCTCGCCGCCTGACCCACCACCCTACGGGGCGCAGCCACGGCTGCGCCCCGCCCCGACCGAGGGAAGCCATGACCGCCTACCGCGACAGAGGCGCGCCATCCGCGGCGACCGCCACCGACCGTCCCAGGCCCGCCGTCATCGTCATCACCGACCTGGTCGTCCTCGCCAAGCACCTGCGCCTGCTGGACGCGGCCGGCCGGCGCGGCGTGACACCGCTGTTCGTCTTCGGGCCCGAAACCCCCGCCGAAGAACTGGCCCGGCACCGCGGCGACCCGGAGCATCCGCTCTCCGCAATCCCCGACGAAGACCTCCGGCACCTCGCGGACACCTCGCTGGAGACCCTGCTGCACGGGGTAACCCCCTGGCTGCGCGACCGGTCCGTGCGTGCGGTGCTGAACGTCGGTGAGGTGTTCGTCGAGGCCGCCGGAGCCCTCGCCCAGACGCTGGGGCTCCCCGGCCCCGGTACGCACGCGGCGCTGGTCTGCCGCAACAAGGTGCTCCAGCGCATGGCCACCCCCGGCCTCGCGCCCCACTGGACCCTGCTCCAGCCCGGCCGGACGAGGCCGGCGGACGGTTGGGACCTGTACCCCGCCGTCCTCAAACCGGCTTCGCGGATGTCCAGTTCGGGCGTACGAGCGGTCCACGAGCCGGGTGGCGTGCCCCCGCTCCTGCCCGACTACGGCCCCGCCGAGCTGCTCCTGCTGGAGGAGCGGGTCGTCGGCCGCGAATACTCCGTCGAGACCCTGGTCCGGGACGGAGAGGTGCTCTGGTCCGGCATCACCGCGAAGGACACCAACGAGTCCGGCACGTCCTTCTTCACCGAGACCGGCCACACCTCCCCCGCACCCGACCTCACCCCGGCCCAGGAAGAGCTGCTGCTCCAGGCCAACAACGAGTTCCTGCGGGCCGTCCGGTTCGGCACCGGCATGTGCCACGCCGAGTTCAGACTGACGGCGCGGGAGCGGGTGATCCTGATGGAGGCAGCGGCCCGGCCACCCGGTGACGCCATTACCCGGCTGTGGCGCCTGGCCACGGGCATGGACCTGGACGCCGCCCTGCTGGACCTTGCGCTCGGCGCCGAGCCCGCCACCGCGCCGCCGCGCCGCCGCGCCAAGCAGGTCTACCTCGACCATCCCCGGGGGCTGCTCGCCGGCGTGACGGCAGGAGACGTACCCGTCCATTGGGTCGGTGAACAGGGCCGGTGGCCGGATCTGCCGCCGCTCCCGAGCGACGTTCCACCCCGAAGTCACGCAGTCCTGGTGAGCCGGCACCGCGGCGACCTGCTCGGTGACCAGTCCGACTCCCAGGGCCGGTCGGTCTCCGTCGTCCTGGACGGCCCCCTCGACGCGGATCTCGACAAGGCCGTAGCCGAAGTGACCGCGGTCACGGAGATCCACACGCTGGAGCCGGCGCCCGCCGCGCCCGAGGAGGCAGTGCGGTGACCGCCCGCCCCACCGCCGCTCCCGCTACCGGCACCGGGGCCGCGGCGCGCGACGCGGCCAACACGCGGGCCGTGGCCCGTATCACCGGATCCCGTCCCGTCCTGGAGACCGTCGCCCCCGCCGGCGACGTGGTCCCCGGCATGACGCCCCTGACGGTCCTCGTCTCCGGGCCTCCCATGCCGTGGAAGGAGTACGCGGGCGGTCAGCGCCGGGCCGTCACCGGCGCCGTCCTCTACGAGGGCCTCGCCCGGAGCACAGCCGAGGCTGAGGCACTGCTCGCCGAGGGCACTATCGAGGTGCGGGCCTCCCACGATCACGCCACAGTCGGATCGCTCACCGGTGTGTGCACCGCGTCAATGCCCGTGGTCGTCGTCCGTGACGAGGCTTCCGGACGGCGCGCCTTCTGCCGGATGAACGAGGGAGCCGACCGCGCCTCGCTCACCTTCGGAGTCTGGGACGAGGGGGTCCGCGCCCGACTGCGACACGTCTCCGACGTCGTCTCGCCCGCGCTCGCCGAGGTGCTGGAGCACCTGGGCGGGCTGCCGCTCGGCCCGCTCGTCCGCCGGGCCCTGGCCATGGGCGACGATCTGCACAGCCGTCACAAGGCGTCCGGTGCCATGTTGCGGAACGTCGTGCTGGACGCCCTGCTCGACCTGTCCGCGAGCGGGGTCGCGTCGCACCACCGGGCCCTGGCCGCCTATCTGCGCTCTGCCGAGTACCTGTTCCTGCACCTCGTAATGGCGGCGGCCAAGGCCGCGACCGACAGCGCCTCCGGCATCACCGGCAGCACGCTGGTCACCGCGATGAACCTCAACGGGAAGCAGTTCGGGTTACGGGTGTCCGGTCTCGGCGACCGATGGTTCACCGCACCCCTCCCACCGGTGTCCACCCTGCGCGGCCGCCTCTACGACGGCTGGACCACGGACGACCTGGCGTACGTGGGAGGCGAGAGCCTGATCACGGAGACGATCGGCCTCGGCGGCATGTCCGCCGCGGCCGCCATGCCCCTGCAGGACCACTCCGCCGGCACCCCGGCGGACATGATTCGGCTGACCGAACGCATGTACCGCATCACCCTGCGGGAGCACCCCGAGTACCGCATCCCCGCCCTCGCCCACCGCGGCGCGCCGTGCGGCATCGACGTGACGCGCGTCGCGGAAACCGGCATCGTCCCCGCGGTCCACCTCGGCGCGACGCTGCGCGACGGCGGGCACGCTGGCGCCGTCCTGTTCCTCCCCCCGCTCGAACCCTTCCGGCGGGCCGCTGAATCCCTGTCCGCCGACCCGCCCGGCCACCACGCCCGCACCAGCCCGACCCGGAGAAACCCGTGACACCCTCGCTGCCCTCTCGCCCGGACACGGACGAGGCACCCACGACCACCCCTGACGGCCCCGACCGCCCGGCCAAGCCCTTTGTTCCCCTCGGCCCCGTCCGCAGCTGGCTCGCCGTGGTCGCCGTCGGCATGGGCGTCTTCGCCTTCACCACGACCGAAATGGTCCCGATCGGACTGCTTCCCGCGATGAGCCGGGACCTCGGCGTCTCGGAGGGCTCCGTCGGCCTGTCGGTGACCCTGTACGGCGCCATCGCGGGTCTTTTCGCACCGGTGCTGACTGTGGCGACCCGCAGGCTCGACCGCCGGGTGCTGCTTTTGCTGGTCCTCGGTATCTTCATCGCGGGCAACGCCTTCACTGCGCTGTCGTCCTCGTACACCGTCCTCATGGTCTCGCGGTTGCTGACAGGCTTCGCACACGGCGTGATGTGGTCGATCGCCGCGAGCATCGCCATCCGCCTGGTGCCGAAAGGCCAGGCCGTCCGGGCCACCGCGGTCGTCTTCAGCGGCATCTCCATCGCCTCCGTCGTCGGCGTGCCCTTCGGCACTTTCATAGGTCAGTCCGACTGGCGTACCGCGTTCTGGGTCATCTCGGGGATAGGCATCCTGATTCTGACCGCGTCGGTGCTGCTCGTGCCGCGCCTCGAACCACGCACCGTAGTGCGCCTGGCCGAACTGCCCCGGCTATTGCGGGACGCCAATCTCCGGATCGCCACCCTCGTCACCGTGGCCATGGTGATCGGACACTTCGCCGCCTACACCTACGTAGCGCCCTTCCTCGAACAGGACGCGGGCATCCCGGCCCACTGGGTCAGCGCCCTGCTGCTCCTGTACGGCGTGGCCGGCGTCGTCGGCAATTTCGGGGGCGGCGCGGCCGCTGCCCGCGCACTGCGCACCACCACCCTCACCTGCATCCTGCTGCTCGCCGCGGCCGTCGTCCTGCTGGTGGTGAACGGCGAGTGGCACCCCGGTACGGTCGTCCTGCTGCTCGTGTGGGGCATCGCGTACACCGCGCTGCCGGTCTGTCTGCAGACCCTCGTCTTCGCCAGCGCCCCGCAGGCCCCCGAAGCCGCGACCTCGCTGTACATCTGCGCCTTCAACATCTCCATCGCGCTCGGCGCACTGATCGGCGGGTGGTTCGTCGACACCTCAGGCCCATCCGCGGTGATGTTCATCGGTGCCGGATTCAGCGTGGTCGCCGCCCTCCTGATGACCCGCTACAGCGTCGCCCGCCCCGAGTAGCCGGGGCCCCGTCGTCACCCGTGCCGAAAACCCCCTGACGGAGGCATCCATGACTGTCCCCCCCGTCGGACCGCCGGTCGACCTGCGCTCCGACACCGTGACCCGGCCGGACGCACGGATGCGCGCGGCCATGGCGCGCGCCGAGGTCGGCGACGACGTCCTCGACGGCGACCCCACTATGCGGGCACTGGAGGCGAAGGTCTCCGGGCTCCTCGGGACCGAGGACGCGCTGTGGGTGCCCAGCGGATCGATGGGCAACCTGATCGCCCTGTGCGTGCACCTCGAACGAGGAGACCGTTTCCTCGCCCCGGACCGCGCCCACATCCTCGATCTCGAAGCGGGTACGGCTGCCTGGCTGGCCGGAGGCATGCCCCGCGCCCTGCCCTGGACGACCGGCCCCGGGGTGCCCGCCCTCTCCGACATCAGCAGGGCCGTCGCCCCCGGCGGACCGTATTTCGCCCTGCGGGACCGGCTGTTGTGCCTGGAGAACACCCATGGCGCGGCCGGCGGCACGGTCACCACCGCGTCGCAGCACCGCAGCCTGGTCGCCGCCGCCCACGACTCCGGGCTGCTGGTTCACCTCGACGGCGCCCGCCTGTGGAACGCCGCTTCCGCACTCGGTGTGGCGCCCGCGGTGCTGGCCGAGGGCGCCGACACCGTCCAGGTCTGCCTCAGCAAAGGGCTCGGCGCGCCGGTGGGTTCGGTGCTGGCGGGCAGCGCGGAGTTCGTACGGCAGGCCCGTCGGGTCCGCAAGATGCTCGGGGGCGGTGTCCGGCAGGGCGGAGTCCTGGCTGCGGCCGGACTGGTGGCCCTGGAGCGCCAGGACCGACTGGCCGTCGACCACGAACACGCCCTGCTGCTCGCGGCCGGCCTCGCCGACCGGGGATGGAAGACCGCGCCCCCGCAGACCAACATCGTCGTCGTGCCCGTCGATGACCCGGCCGGCACCGTCGCTCGTCTCAGACAGGTCGGGATCCTCACCCTGCCGACGGATAGCGGCGTCCGCATGATCACGCACTGCGACGTGTCACGTCACGACATCATTCGGACGATCAACACTTTCCCGCCGCCCGCCTGAGCGGGGTGCCGGGGCAGCGGGCACCGCGACGATCCCCCGTAGCGCCGCCACCGGGTGCCGACCGCCCCCGGCACCCGGCCGGCCTGCGACACCCTCCCGAGCGTTGTCCGGCCCCGATCGGTCGGACATCACCGAGCCGCCTGCCAATCCTCCACCGGAGCGCCCATGCCGTTGTCGCGTACACCACGCAGATGGATCCCCGAGACCGACCCGGCGCCACGAACCCGGCCGCGCGGCGATCCGGAGCACGCGTCACGTGCCACCAGATCCGCCGCGCTGCCGCTGGCCGGGGCCGTCGCCGGAGGCGTCGCGCTCGCCCTGGAATCCGTGGTCAACGGCAGGCTCGGGGAGCACGCCGGATCCGTGGCCGCGGCGACCTGGTCGAACATGCTCAGCCTGTCCGTCGTAGTCGGCGCTGCGGTCTTCCTGACAGCGCTGCGACCGGCGTTCGCCGGGCTTCGCACCGCCTTGCAGTCCGGTGCCCTGCGTCCCCGGCACTGCCTCGGCGGTGTCGCCGGCGGCAGCATGATCCTGACCCAGGCGCTGACCGCGGCGACGCTCGGGCCGGCCTCGTACACGCTCGCACTCGTCTCCGGCCAGACACTGTGCGGGGTGCTCGTCGACCATCTCGGTCTGGGTCCGGGCGCCCCGCACCCGGCGACCCGGCGCCGACTGGCCGGGGGACTGCTCTCCGTGTGCGCGGTGGCCCTCCCTGTGCTGGCCGCACCGGACGCCGGACGCACGCTGGCGCTCGCCGCCCTGCCCTTCCTCGCCGGTGCCGCCCTGTCCTGGCAGATGGCGGTGAACGGCCGGGTGGACGAAGCCGCCGGACGGCACCCGTACCCCGCGGTCCTTCTCAGCTTCGCCACCGGCAGCGCGCTGATGCTCGCCGCCGCCGCCGCACTGGCGGTACTCGGCCGGCTGTCCGCACCTCGTTCCGGCCCGCCGTGGCACTACACGGGCGGCCTGCTCGGCTGTGTGGTGGTGCTGTCGGCCGTGCTGGCCGTGCGCCGCATCGGTGTACTGGCCGCGGGGCTCGGCATGGTCGGCGGACAGGTGCTCGGGTCGCTCGTCCTGGGGCCGCTGACGGGGCAACCGCCGCCGCACCTCTGGGTGGTCGTAATCGGAGCGGTGTTGCTGATCGTCGCGGCCGTGATGGCGGCTCCGTCCGCCCCGGCCCGCAGCGCCCCCGGCCCTCTTCCGCAGCTTCTCACGGTTCATCCGCCCGCGGACGCCCTCGACGAAGGAGGAAAGTGACCTCCGGTGGTACGACAGCAACGCGCCGTCCGTTCACGCAAAGCTATCCTGCGAGCCGCGGCAAGGGTCGTCGACCGGCACGGTCTGACCGCCGCGACCATCGCCAGGGTGAGCGTCGAGGCGGGCCTCTCCAAAGGCGCGATCTACTTCCACTTCGCCGACAAGAAGGCGCTGGCCTCCGCTTTGGAGCAGGAGGCGGCACGGGCACTGGACAAGATGGCGGCCGCCCGGACGTGCCGGCCGGCTCCGGCTCCGGCTCCGGCTCCGGCTCCGGCTCCGGCTCCGGCTCCGGCTCTGACGACGATGGTCGAGACGACGCGCGAACTCGCCCGCGCGCTGACCGACGACGTGGTCGTGCGGGCCGGGTTCCAGGTCAGCTGCGACCGTGCCGAGGGGGGAGAGCCGGTCCTGCGCCGTCGGCTCTCCTGTCTTCTGGTGGGGCTGCTGGAGGAGGCCCGGCGCGACGGAAGCCTCGCACCGGGCGCCGCGGTCGACGACATCGTCGTATGTGTCGTCGCGATCACGGTGGGCATCCAGATGCTGGCACGCCAGCGCGGCGCCGCCCCAGTGAATTCCCGGGTTCTGGAACTCTTCTGGCGCGTCACCCTTCCCGAACTGGCCCCCGGCCCGCCGCCGACGCACCAGAAGCCTCGGACACAGGACGGGGAGGGGAGCGGTCCGGAAGGCGGATCGGTGACAGGTGATGCGCCCGACAACCTTTAGCCCGGGCAGGGTTCCGTCCCGCGGTGGTGGACTGCTCGGGCGAGTGCCTCCGTCATGTGGCCGGCCAGCCCCACCGGATCCTGCGCGTGCGCAAGATGCCCCTGCTCGGGCATGACGGTGACGTGGGCGCGCGGCAGGGCCGACGCGAAACGAGCGAACGCGTCGCCATAGGGGACGGTGCCCTCGTTCTCGGATCCGAGCAGCAGGGTGACGGGAAGATCGAGGGCACCGAACGCCCCGAGATCGGCGGGGTGCTCGTTGAGAGCGGTCAACTCGTGGAGGAGAGGGGCGGCCAGTGGCCTCAGGACTTCCCACGTGTCGCTTTCACGCAGCCGCGCAACGTACTGCGCGGAGAACCCCGACAGGTCCCGGTTCACGATCTCCACGGCACGGTCCAGGTCATCTGCGGCATCAGCCTCCCGCAGCGCGTCGAGCACCTGGTCACCGAAAGGCCGTACGACGGGTTCGTAGAGAGTCAGCGTATGGACGTACCGGGTGTTCTGAGCGGCGGTCTCCAGCGCCACCAGCCCACCGAAACTCCAGCCGAACAGGTCCACCCCCTGCCGCGCGCCCTCCTCCGCGGCGATCACCTCCAGCACGTGGCCGAGGTCCTCGATCTCGGTGCGGAGCGAGTAGCCCGGCCCGAGCGCACCGCTCGGCCTCCTCCCGCGCCGGTTGAGCACGTAGACCGATCCGGTCACTTCCAGCGCGTCCACGACCGGCTGCCACGAGGCTGCGTCGGCCATGACACCAGGCACGATCAGAAGAGGCCGGCCGAGACCGGCACGCCGAGTCAGGGCAAGCGAAATACCCCCGCGTTCCACGTGCTTCAGCACGAGTGATACCTCCCGAAGTAATCTCCGTGCCCGAGAGAAGGCACATATGGGAGGCACAACGACCGCCCGGACGAGGAGAAACGGCGGCCTCACGTCGGACTTTCGTTCCTGCCCGGCGGTTGTCGGAGACGTCCCAGCGCCTGCTGATGCCCCGGCAGCGGGTGCGGTGCGGGATGAGCGCGCCAACGGCACCCGCAGCGTCACCACCTGACCGCGGGCCACCCCTCCGCACCCGCGTACCCAGCCCGTCCAGAACCCACCCGGACGGGGCTGCCCCATATCCAGCACCGGAGCAAGGTCCGGTGGTGCCCCGACACCGGACCCGTGAGCACGACCGCCGTGTTTCTCGCGTGCCGGTCCGCTTCACCTGCGGTGCGGGGACATCGTCGGATACGGCGATGCCCGAGCGGTGGAAGCCTCGGACGGCCACGGTGGTGGCGTCGGAGGGCGACGCCGACGCAGTGCCCTGGCTGGGGCTTCGCGGAGTTCGTGGGGCGTGACCGGCCGCTGACCGCAGACGCGCGCCGCCTCCGCACAGCCGCGCGTTGTACGGGCAGGGCCCTGGACGGCATGAAGGCGGGCTTCCGCGCACGCGTACGCCTCGTCCCAGGGCCTGTATTGGGTTGTGATCGCTGAGCGGTTCGCGTGAGGTCCTTGATCCAGTGGTACGCGTCGAGACCTGTTCCCAGGGCGAGTTGGACTGGTCCCGCTTTACGAATCCCACTGCCAACGCCCTACCGGGCTCAGCATCTGCCCGAGACCCCGACGCATCAGGCAAGCGGTGGACCGTTCGGTACCGGGAGCCGGGCGGACGAACCGCCCGTCAGCGAGAGAAGTCGTTCGACAGGAAGAAGGACGCTGTCGAATTCGCCACGAAGGTAGAACGGGACAAACGAGAGAACCTCTACGTCGACCCCAGCGCCGGCAAGGTCTCCGTCCATCGGTACACAGAAGAGTGGCTCGCGGGAAAAGCCGCGTCAGCAGGAACTCTTGAGTCCTACGAGCGCATCATGTGCCTGCACGTCGCACCCTTGGCTGATTCCATAGGGCCTCGACCGGCCCCCGCAATTTGGCTTATGGCGTCTTGCGGGCTCCGCACAGGGGAATCTCCGGGAGTACGTCCAGGCGATTTCCATGACGGGATCCTCAGGGCTCGAAGGCACTCGAAGGCAAGTGACGCGCTACAGAGACACCAGCGGAAAGTACGTACAGAAGTACGCTCCTTTGAAGCATCGAAGGGAAGGCGAGTAGCGCGATGCACCCGTCCCTGATTCTCCGGGGGCTTTCATCGGCCGAACGCCCATCCGCAACGCCGACGGAGGTCTTCCGTACCCGGATCTATTTCGTAAGTCCTGGGTGCGGGCGATCAAGCTGCTGGGACTCCCCAAATACACACCGCACGACCTTCGGCACAAGTGGACGACCGTGACCTTGACCAGCGGCGTGTCCATTCACGAGGTGTCCCGTTGGCTCGGACATCGCTCGATCAAGGTCACGGTCGACCCGTACGGCCACCTCACGCAGGACGGCCATGAACGCTGCCGCCAGGTAGTCGAGGTGGCCGTGGGCCCCTACATGCTCACACCAGGCCGAGCGACCGCAGAGCACGGTGCTGAGTTGGTGCTGGGTCAGACGGCCAGTAGACGTAACAGACCCCACCCGTACCGCTTCTGACCTGCCCGTTCGCGTCATAGCGCTTCGTGCGGAGCCAGATCGTCTCCCACTCGTGCCGCCGGTAGACGCGGCGGACCGCCTCGTCGCTCGGTGACGCGGGGTCGTTGGCGATCACGTCGCCGTCCGCGGTGAAGCCGATCACGGTCATCAGGTGGCCCGAGGTGCCGTACCCCGCGCCCGTCAGCTCCTCCTTGAGGAACGACTGCGACGTTATGGCCGGGATCCCCGCCCGGACCAGGGTCTCCAGGTCCTTCAGCGAGCCCAGCCGGGTCACCACGGCGCTCATGCCCTCGTACGTGGCCGCGTAGGCGGCGTTGAACGGCCAGTTGCCGCAGCCCTCGTACTGGTTGTCGTAGGTGAAGCGCGCCGCGTGGCAGACCTGCGGGTCCTGGAGTCCCGGTTCGACCCAGGCGAGGTCCTCGGCGCTGGGCCTGCGGCCCCAGTACTCGATGATCATCTGCGAGGAGGTGGGGCTGCACCACGCCTCGCCGCCGTTGTCGTACTCGGGGTACTGGCCCACGTGCACGTTCTGCGAGTAGCGCGGCACCGGCAGCTCCCGGACCAGGCCGGGGACGGAGGCGGGCACGGTGAAGCGGTCGGGGATGTCGGACGCCATCGCGCCCACTCGCCACACCGTGGGGGTGAGCCGGGTTCCCGGGGTGCGGTACAGGGTCAGCCGCAGCCGGTAGGAGACGAGCCGCAGGCCGCTCGCGGCGTCGTCCACCGAGAAGGTGTCGGTCCAGATGGAGCTCTTGCCGTCGCTCTGGTCGTCGACGGAGGTGCGGCGGATGTCGCCGTCGCCCGCCGCCCAGCGGCCCATGACGTACCAGGGGGTCCCGGTGCCGTCCGAGTAGCCGCCCTGGAGTTCGATCTGGATCCAGGTGCCGGCCGGTGTGTGCGCGTTCCAGGAGGCGATCGCCTCGGTGGCGGGGACGGCGGAGCGGTGGACGGGTGAGGTCCAGGTCGCGTACTCCCATGCCGCCGTCGTACCGGTGTGCGGGTCGGTGTAGTCGGTACGGCCCAGCGGGTGGCCGATCACCAGGCCCGCGCGGCGGCCCGCGACGGCGCGGGTTCCGGCGCCGGAGCCGCAGCGCCAGTCGGTGTACGTACTCCAGGAGTGGTTGTCCACGGGAGAGGCTGCCGTCGAAGGTGCGTGGTGCGGGGCACGAGAGGGGGCGGCGGAGGCGGTGGACGACACCGCTCCGGCGCCGGCCGCTGCCGCGATGGCGGCGGTGAGCACTGTTCTGCGTGAGGTCGGACTGGGCATGGGCGAGACCCCCGGTCGTAAGCGGAATGGGGCTGCGGGTGCACGACAGTGCGCCAACTATTGCGGGTCGTCCCCCGGTTCGGCCAGTGATTCGCCTCGTGCCGCCCGACCAATATTGGTCTCGACCACTGGCGTGACCTGCGGCAGCTTGGCACCGGCTCGTAGGCTGGGCGGATGAACGACCTCTCGCCCCACGCCGCACGGCTGCGCGCCCTGCCGCCCTCCTGCGGACCGGTCCGGCTGATCGCCGTCGACGGCCACGCGGGCTCCGGCAAGAGCACCTTCGCCGCCCGGCTCGCGTCGGTGCTCGACGGCGCACCCGTACTGCACCTGGACGATCTGGCCACCCACGAGGAGTTCTTCGACTGGACGGACAGGCTCCGGGAGCAGGTCCTGGAACCGCTGTCGCACGGGACGCCCGCACGCTACGAGCCGTACGACTGGACGGCCCGGGACTTCGGGCCGCCGCGCGTCCTGGAACCCGCACCGGTGGTGCTGGTCGAGGGGGTCGGCGCCGGCCGGCGGGCCCTGCGCCCCCTCCTCGCGCACCTGCTGTGGATGGATCTGCCCGCCGCCGAGTCCTGGGGGCGGGGCCGGCGTCGGGACGGGCCGGCCCTGACGGCGTTCTGGGACGACTGGACCGCCGCCGAAATGGCTCACTTCTCGGCCGATCCCTCCCGCCCCTCGGCCGATGTACTGGTACGGCAGTTGCCTGTGGGGTACGAGTGGCTGAAGGGATCCGGTGCGACAGCGGGAGTGAACCATTCCGTCACCCACCGTGATCATTTCGCGCCGCCATACTGAGCAGTCGGAAATCGGCCCGGAAGTGCCTCAACTCTGCTTGACCCGGGGCGGTACAGGTCTTACGTTCTCAATGTGCGGCTTTTCGGAGCCCCCGCAGACGCGAAGCCCCCGGTTGTTCCCCCGTGATCGGGGGCTTCGTTCTGTGCCCGGCGCCCGTTTCCGGCCGTCGTTCACCGCATTCCGCTTACCGTGGGTCACGGTCTTCCTTCGGCCTGTGGTGCCCTTAGTCGGACACTCCCTGCGCAGGTACGATGCCTCTCGGTGCGGTCAATTCCCGTCCACGGCACAGTGATTCGGCGCGCCTCGACGGGCGGTCGTGCGGCGGGACATCCTGGGGGCACGGTTTGTGGGGGACCAGATGGACATCGGCACGCAGGGCGCACAGGCCCCGGCCGACCTCGCCTGGCTGCGCGGCGTGGACGCCTGCACCATGGGCGCCTATCCGCAGGCCGAAGAGGAATTCAGCACTGCGGTGCGGCTCGATCCGGGCATGGCGGACGCCTGGCTGGGCCTTCATGCCCTGCGGGTCGACACCACGACGGCGCTGCTGCACATGTACCGCCATCGCGACCGCTTCGGTGAACAGCGCGGCCGTCATCGCCGCACGCTGAACTCCTGGTACTGGCTGGGCTGGTGGGTGCAGCCGGTGCTGGAGAGCCCGCGCGACCTGCTGCTGGCGCACGCCTCGCACTGGCTGGACGGACGCCATGTGCCGGAGCTCGACCGGGCGTTGGCCGGGCTCCCGCCGGTGGACGCCGACGCGCAGGTCCGCTTCCTGCACGCCTGCCGCTCCTACCTGGTCAAGGACTGGGAGCAGCTCGTACGCCATACGGAGCAGCTGATCGACGATCCGCTGCTGGGCATCGAGGCAGGCCTGTTCGGCGGAATGGCGCGGGTCCGGCTGGAGATGTACGGACAGGCCGAGCCGCTGCTCTCCACCGCGCTGATGCGCTGTCGCAGCGAGCAGCCGCAGCGCAAGGAGCTGCGGTACTGGCTGGCCCGCGCGCACGAGGGAACCGGCCGCAGCGCGGCGGCCCTTCCCCTGTACCGGGCGGTGCACCGGATCGATCCGGCGTTCATGGACACCTCGGCGCGGCTGGCCGCGATCGCGGACTACGACGGCCTCGACGGCTCCGACGAGGTGTCGGGCCTGGCGGCGGTGTCCCTGACCGGTCCGGGCGTCGACGGCACGTTCGCGGAGAGCCAGCCGGACGGCGACTCGCTGCTGGGCACCGATCTGGTGGACGGGCGGGAGCTGCGCCCCGGCGGTGAGCCGCAGGACCTGCCGGGGGTCGGGGTGTCACCGCCGCCGGGCGGGGCACGGGAGAAGACCGCGGTCCCGGGCCAGTCCGCGCCGCATCCGTTCCCGGCCGGCCCCAGCGATCCGGTGCTCCTTGCGGAGGCGTTGGCGGAGCTGGAGCGGATGGTCGGGCTGGAACCGGTGAAACGGCAGGTCAAGGCCTTGTCCGCGCAGCTGAACATGGCGCGGTTGCGGGCCGGCCAGGGGCTGCCCGTTCAGCCGCCGAAACGCCATTTCGTCTTCTCCGGACCGTCCGGCACCGGGAAGACCACGGTGGCCCGCATTCTGGGGCGGGTGTTCTACGCGCTGGGTCTGCTCGGCGGCGACCATCTGGTCGAGGCCCAACGGGCGGACCTGGTCGGTGAGTTCCTTGGCCAGACGGCGGTCAAGGCCAATGAACTGATCGACTCGGCGCTGGGCGGGGTGCTGTTCGTCGACGAGGCGTACAGCCTCTCCAACACCGGTTACAGCAAGGGCGATGCGTACGGGGACGAGGCCCTGCAAGTCCTCCTCAAGCGTGCGGAGGACAACCGGGACCATCTCGTCGTCATCCTGGCGGGATACCCGGAGGGCATGGACCGGCTGCTGGCCACCAATCCCGGGCTGTCCTCGCGGTTCACCACGCGGGTGGACTTCCCCAGCTACCGGCCGCTGGAACTCACCTCGATCGGTGAGGTGCTGGCCGCGGAGAACGGGGACGCGTGGGACGAGGAGTCCTTGGACGAGCTGCGTTCCATCAGCGGCCATGTCGTCGACCAGGGCTGGCTCGACGAGCTGGGCAACGGGCGGTTCCTGCGCACGCTGTACGAGAAGAGCTGCGCCTACCGCGATCTGCGGCTCTCCGGCTATGCGACGGTGCCGACGCGGGACGATCTGGCGACGCTGCGGCTGCCGGATCTGATGCAGGCGTACGGCGAGGTGCTGTCGGGGCGGCGGCCGCCGGCGGGGTGAGCGGGGCCGCTGCTTCGCCCTCGTACGCCGGACGGGCCGGAAGACGCCCTCGATCGCCGGACGGGAACAAGCCCGTCCGGCGATCGAGGGCGGCCGGGTCAGCCGACCAGGGCCGTGAGCTCGTCCGAGCCGGTCTTCTCCTCCTCGGTGCGGCGCGGCTCCGAGACCCGGTGGGCCGGGTCGCGTACCTCGCCGACCAGCATCTCCAGGACATCCTCCATGGCGACCAGGCCGAGTACCCGGCCCGACGCGTCGGCGACCTGGGCCAGGTGCGTCGCGGCGCGGCGCATCACGGTCAGGGCGTCGTCCAGCGGGAGTTCGGCCCGTACCGTCGCCATCGGGCGCCACACGTGCTGCGGGACAGCCCGCTCGCCGTCCTCCAGGTCGAGGACGTCCTTGACGTGGAGGTAGCCCATGAACGGGCCGCCGCCCTCGGCGCAGACGGGGAACCGCGAGTAGCCGGTCCGTACCGTGAGGGCCTCGATGCGGTGCGGGGTGACGGACGGGTCGACCGTCACCAGGCCGGCCCGGCGGAGCAGCACATCGGTGACGGGCCTGCTGCCCAGCTCCAGTGCGTCCTCCAGCCGTTCCTGCGCGTCCGGCCCCAGGAGTCCGGCCTGCCCGGAGTCCTCGACCAGCCGGTTGAGCTGCTCGCTGGTGAAGACGGCCTCCACCTCGTCCTTGGGTTCGACGCCGAAGAGCCGGAGCACCAGCCGGGCGCAGGCGCCCAGCGCGGAGGTGACCGGCCGGCAGAGGCGGGCGAAGCCGACCAGGCCGGGGCTGAGCCACAGCGAGGTCTTCTCCGGTGCGGCCATCGCCAGGTTCTTCGGGACCATCTCGCCGATGACGAGATGGAGGAAGACGACGAAGACCAGCGCCAGCACGTAGCCGAGCGGGTGGATCAGCCCCTCGGGCAGGTGCACGGCGTGGAAGACCGGCTCCAGCAGCTGGGCGACGGTCGGTTCCGCGACCGCTCCGAGGGTCAGTGAGCAGATGGTGATGCCGAACTGGGCGGCCGCCATCATCTGCGGCAGGTTCTCCAGTCCGTACAGCACCTGCCGGGCCCGGCTGGACCCGGTTGCCGCGAGCGGTTCGATCTGGCTGCGGCGTACGGAGACGAGTGCGAACTCGGCGCCGACGAAGAAGCCGTTCGCGAGGACCAGGAGTCCGGCGAACAGCAGTTGGACGAGGCTCATCGTGCGGCCTCCAGGACACCGCGGGCGGCCGGTCCGGCGGTGACCGGGTCAGCGGCCCCTGCCAGCCGCACGAAGCGGACCTTCTCGGCCCGGTAGTGGCCGACCTGGCGGACCGAGATCCGCCAGCCGGGCAGTTCGGCCCGGTCGCCGGGCGCGGGGATCCGGCCCAGCAGATCGGCGACCAGACCGGCCACCGTCTCGTACGGGCCGTCGGGTACGTCGAGCCCTATCCGGCGCAGGGTGAGGACCCGGCAGCTGCCTTCGGCGTCCCAGGCGGGCCTGCCGTCCTCGGGGGCGGCGGGGGCCAGCTCTGGGCGGTCGGCGCCTTCGGCGTCGTGCTCGTCCCTGACCTCGCCGACGAGTTCCTCGATGATGTCCTCAAGGGTGACGACACCGGCGGTGCCGCCGTACTCGTCGACCACGACGGCGATCGGCTGTTCCTTGCGCAGCCGCTGGAGGAGCTGCTCGACGGGCAGGGTCTCGGGCACCAGCAGCGGGGGCACCGCGATCCGGCCGGCCGGGGTGCGCAGCCGGTCCCGGGACGGGACGGCGAGCGCGTCCTTGAGGTGGATCATGCCGACGACCTCGTCGATGCGCTCCCGGTAGACGGGGAAGCGGGAGAGGCCGGTGGCCCGGGTGAGGTTGAGGACGTCGGCCGCGGTGGCGGACGTCTGGAGGGCGCTGACCTTCACCCGCGGGGTCATGACGTGCTGGGCGGTGAGGCCGGCGAGCGACAGGGTCCGTACGAAGAGATCCGCGGTGTCCTGTTCGAGGGTGCCGGCCTCGGCGGAGTGCCTGGCCAGGGAGACCAGCTCCCCCGGGGTGCGGGCGGAGGCCAGCTCGTCGGTCGGCTCGACGCCGAGCAGCCGCACCAGCCGGTTGGCGACGGTGTTCAGCAGCCCGATCACGGGCCGGAAGACCATGGTGAACCGGTGCTGGGGTCCGGCGACGAACCGGGCGACCTGGAGCGGTTTGGAGACCGCCCAGTTCTTCGGTACGAGTTCGCCGATCACCATCTGGACGGCTGCCGCGAGGAGCATGCCGATCACCACGCTGATGCCGGGAACGGCACCGTCGGGGAGACCGGTCAGGGTGAGTGGGCTCTCCAGCAGCTGGGCGAGGGCCGGCTCGGCGAGCATGCCGACCACCAGTGAGGTGATGGTGATGCCGAGCTGGGTGCCGGACAGCTGGAAGGAGAGTTCGCGCAGGGCGTCGACGACGGTACGGGCCCGCCGGTCGCCCTCGGCGGCCGCGCGCTCGGCGTCCGCCCGTTCCACGGTGACGAGCCCGAATTCGGCTGCCACGAAGAATCCGTTGGCGAGGATGAGAAGGAATGCCGCAGTGAGAAGCAGCAGGGGGGTGGTCATACCGCCGCCTCCACAGAAGGGGCGGCGCAAGTACTACCGGAAGATCCGTCCATTGCTGGAGGGAGTCACTCCTTGGGTCGCAGGGAAAGCCCCGCAGGTCTCGGGGACCTCTGGTGGGGGCGGGGCGCACAGGGCGCCGCCGCCCTCCAGAGTAAACAACAAGAGGCCCTGCGGGGCAGGGGGCTCAGCCGTTGTCCGTGCCCGAGCCGTGGTTCTCGGCGAGGGCGCGGAGCGAACGGGCGTCACGAATGGCCTGCTCCTTGGCGATTCCGGGCTGGATGCCGAGGGCGGGCATGCTGGTCCCGTCGCTGAGGTCGAGGAAGACCCACGGGTCACCGACCCGCAGGTTGACGCGCACGATCTCCGCCCAGGACAGCCGCCTGGTACGGGTGAGATTGACCACGGTCACCCCGTTGTCGTCCGCGACGATCTTGGGGCGGCTGAGCAGCGCGAGAACGCCGAGGAAGACCAGCGCGGTGAGGACGAAGCTGGTCCGCTCCCCCGCGCTGAGCTGCTCCAGGGTGAAGGCGACGACGGTGATGACGGCGAACATCACCACCCCGACGCTCAGCAGGACCACCCGGGTGCGGGTCGGCCGGAAGGTGACCGGAAGGGCGGGGGGTTCGGTCCGTGGTGCGGGCGCTGACATGGTCTTCTTCCGTGTCCCGCCGTCAGAGACGGCAGGCGTGGATGGCCGTGGTGAGGATGGCGCGGGCGCCGAGGTCGTACAGGTCGTCCATGATCCGCTGTGCTTCCCTGGCGGCGACCATGGAGCGGACGGCGACCCAGCCCTCGTGGTGCAGCGGGGAGATGGTCGGCGACTCCAGGCCCGGGGTGAGGGCGACCGCGCGCTCCAGGTGCTCGACGCGGCAGTCGTAGTCCATCATCACG
Organism: Streptomyces sp. NPDC087428; assembly: GCF_044744085.1. Classification (NCBI taxonomy): domain Bacteria; kingdom Bacillati; phylum Actinomycetota; class Actinomycetes; order Kitasatosporales; family Streptomycetaceae; genus Streptomyces; species Streptomyces sp. NPDC087428. The sequence goes on along the minus strand of NZ_JBIUXR010000024.1, from coordinate 13,281 downwards.
TAGCTGCGGGCGACCAGGACGCCCTGGAGCCGGCGCAGGAACTGCTGCACCTTGGGCTCGTCGTCCGGAGCGCCGATGCGCCGGATGACGACCGCTTCCGACTGCATGATCGGCTCGCCGATGACCTCCAGGCCGGCGTTGCGCATGCTGGTGCCGGTCTCGACGACGTCGGCGATGATCTGCGCGACGCCGAGCTCGATGGCGGTCTCGACGGCGCCGTCGAGGTGGACGACGGAGGCGTTGACCCCGGCGTCGACGAGGTGCTTGGCGACGATGCCCTCGTAGGAGGTGGCGATCGTCAGGCCGTCGAAGTCCTGCGGTCCCTCGGCGGTGCCGGGCTTGGTGGCGTAGCGGAAGGTCGAGCGGGCGAACCCGAGCTGGAGGATCTCCTCCGACTCGGCACCGGAGTCCAGCAGCAGGTCACGGCCGGTGATGCCGATGTCGAGGCGGCCCGAGCTGACGTAGATCGCGATGTCACGGGGCCGCAGGTAGAAGAACTCCACCTCGTTCTCGGGGTCGACGAGGACGAGCTCCTTGGACTCCTTGCGCTGCTGGTAGCCGGCCTCATGGAGCATCGCCATCGCAGGCCCTGAGAGTGAACCCTTGTTGGGGACGGCGATGCGCAGCATGAGGTCGGGTTTCCTTTGCGAAAGGGGTCGGTGGAATGCGGGACGCGGTACGGGGGCCGTGCTCGGGGATCCGGGCTCAGAGATGGGCGTAGACGTCGTCGAGCGAGATTCCGCGCGCGACCATCATCACCTGGACGTGGTAGAGCAGCTGGGAGATCTCCTCGGCCGCGGCGTCCTTGCTCTCGTGCTCGGCGGCCATCCAGACTTCGGCGGCCTCCTCCACGACCTTCTTGCCGATGGCATGCACGCCCTTGTCCACCAGTTCGGCGGTACGGGAGGTGGAGGGGTCGCCGTTGGCGGCCTTGAGCTGCAGCTCGGCGAAGAGCTCTTCGAAGGTTTTGTTCGCCATGATGTCCTTAGAATACGGGGTCCCGGACCCGCACTCAGCGCCAGGGTTCGCTGACCGAGCGCAGTGTGGTGGCGGTGGCCACGGCGGCGGTGACCGCTTCGTGCCCCTTGTCCTCGTTGGACCCCTCGATGCCCGCCCGGTCGAGTGCCTGCTCCTCGGTGTCGCAGGTGAGGACGCCGAAGCCGACCGGCACACCGGTGTCGACCGCGACCTGGGTGAGGCCGTTGGTGACGCCGTGGGACACGTATTCGAAGTGCGGGGTGCCGCCTCGGATGATCACACCGAGGGCGACGATCGCGTCGTAACCGCGTCCGGCCAGCACCTTGGCGACCACCGGGAGCTCGAAGCTGCCGGGGACCCTCAGCAGGGTCGGCTCGTCGATGCCCAGCTCGTGCAGGGCGCGCAGTGCGCCGTCGACGAGTCCGTCCATCACCTTCTCGTGCCACTGCGCGGCGATGACCGCCACGCGGAGGTCACCGCAGTTGCGTACGGACAGTTCGGGTGCGCCCTTGCCGCTCATGTCTCTCCTACCGCTCGATTCCTCGGGTGACTGCTGGATCTACTGGTTGCCGCAGGTCGACACGGTGGCGGCGTCGAGCCAGGGCAGGTCGTGCCCCATGCGGTCGCGCTTGGTGCGCAGGTACCGCAGGTTGTGTTCGCCGGCCTGGACGGGCATCGGTTCCCGTCCGGTGACGGCCAGGCCGTGCCGCAGGATCGCGGCGGTCTTGTCGGGGTTGTTCGTCATCAGGCGCAGGCTGTGGACGCCGAGATCCTTGAGGATCTGGGCGCCGGCCGCGTAGTCCCGTGCGTCGGCCGGCAGACCGAGCTCCAGATTGGCGTCGAGGGTGTCGACGCCGCGCTCCTGGAGTTCGTACGCGCGCAGCTTGGAGACGAGCCCGATGCCCCGCCCCTCGTGGCCGCGCAGATAGACCACGACGCCGCGGCCCTCGTCCGTGATGCGCCGCATGGAGGCGTGCAGCTGGGGGCCGCAGTCGCAGCGCTCCGACTGGAAGATGTCGCCGGTCAGGCACTCGGAGTGGACCCGGACCAGGACGTCGTCGCCGTCCCCGATGTCGCCGTGGACCAGCGCGACGTGCTCGACGCCGTCCACGGTGGAACGGTAGCCGTAGGCGGTGAACGCGCCGAAGTCCGTGGGCAGCCGGACCTCGGCCTCGCGGCGGACCGTCGGCTCGGAGGTGCGCCGGTAGGCGATCAGGTCCTCGATGGAGATGATCGTGAGCCCGTGCTTGCGGGCGAACGGGACCAGTTGGGGAAGGCGCAGCATGACGCCGTCCTCGCCCGCGATCTCGACGATCGCCCCGGCGGGCCGCAGTCCGGCGAGCCGGGCGAGGTCGACGGCCGCCTCGGTGTGGCCGTTGCGCACGAGCACGCCGCCGGGGCGGGCGCGCAGCGGGAAGATGTGGCCGGGGCGCACGAAGTCGCCGGGGCCGGCGGTGCCGCCCGCGAGCATCCGGAGCGTGGTGGCCCGGTCGGCGGCGGAGATGCCGGTGGTCACGCCGTGTGCGGCGGCGGCGTCGACGGTGACGGTGAAGGCGGTCTTCATCGACTCGGTGTTGTGGTCGACCATCTGCGGGAGTTCGAGCCGTTCCAGCTCGTCGTTCTCCATCGGCGCGCAGATGAGTCCGCGGCACTCGCTCATCATGAAGGCGACGATCTCGGGGGTGGCCTTCTCTGCCGCGATGACGAGGTCGCCCTCGTTCTCCCGGTTCTCGTCGTCGACGACCACGACGGGGCGGCCGGCCGCGATGTCGCGGACGGCCTGCGCCACGGGGTCGAGGGTGAGGTCCTCGTCGGGCGCGAGGTGTTCCCGGTGCAACCAGGTGGGCTGGGCAGTCATGCCGTGGCTCCTTCCAGAGCGGGTGTCCGCGTACGCAGCCACCAGTCGCGCATGCCCCACAGGACGAGGGCGCCGTAGACGACGTAGATGAGACCGGAGAAGGCGAGACCGCTGTGGAAGTTGAGCGGTACGCCGACCAGGTCGACGAGGAGCCAGGCGAACCAGAACTCGACCATGCCGCGGGCCTGGGCGAGCATCGCCACGAGCGTGCCGGCGAATATGTACGCGTCCGCCCACGGGCTCCAGGAGAGCGAGGGGAACGCGGTGAACAGGCCACCGACCGCGAGGGTGCCGACCGCGGCGCCGCCGAGCAGGTAGCCGCGTTCGCGCCAGGTGGCGAACCGGACGGCGATGGAGCCGTCCTGGGCCCGCTGCCTGCCCCGGGTCCACTGCTGCCAGCCCCAGACGGCCACGGCGATGACGATGACCTGCTTGCCCACGCTGCCCGCCTGGTGCACGGAGACGTTGGCGGCGACCAGGACGGCACCGGACAGCAGCTGGGCGGGCCAGGTCCAGATCGAGCGGAGCCAGCCCAGGGTCAGGGCGATCAGACCGATCGTGTTGCCGATCATGTCGGACCAGATGATGTGCTGTCCGAAGACGCTGAACGCCTCCGAGTTCAGCCAGTGCAGGGCGCTCACTTCACCGGCTCCTCGGGCTCCTGCGCGCGGTGGCCGAGCAGTCGCTCGACGTACTTCGCGATGACGTCCACCTCCAGGTTGACCGGGTCGCCGGGCTCCTTGTGGCCGAGCGTGGTCAGGGCGAGGGTGGTGGGGATGAGGCTGATGGTGAAGTAGTCGGGTCCGGCGTCCACGACGGTCAGGCTCACGCCGTCGACGGTGATCGAGCCCTTCTCCACCACGTACCGGGTGAGCTCCGCGGGGAGGGAGACCTTCACGATCTCCCAGTGCTCGGAGGCCTTGCGCTCGACGATGCGGCCCGTGCCGTCCACGTGCCCCTGCACGATGTGCCCGCCGAGGCGGCCGCCGACCGCCATGGGGCGCTCCAGGTTGACCCGGGAGCCGGGACGCAGCGCGCCCAGGCTGGACCGGTTCAGCGTCTCGGCCATCACATCGGCGGTGAACTCCTGCTCGCCGTGTTCGACGACGGTCAGGCACACGCCGTTGACGGCGATCGAGTCGCCGTGCTTGGCACCCTCGGTGACCACGGGTCCGCGGAGGCGGAATCGGGAGGCGTCGCCGAGGTTCTCGACGGCGGTGACCTCACCCAGCTCTTCGACAATTCCGGTGAACACTCAGTTTCCCTTCGGGGCGGGGCCGGGGACGGCGGTGATGCGCAGATCGGGGCCGATACGCACGGTCTCGGTCACATGGAGGCGCAACGCCTGGGTGATGGTGGTGATTCCGGCGTCGGCGAGGGCCGCGGGGCCCGCGCCGAGGAGCACGGGGGCGAGGTAACCGACGATCCGGTCGACCGCCCCGGCCGCGACGAAGGCCCCGGCCAGGGTCGGTCCGCCTTCGAGGAGTACGGAGCGGATGCCGCGCCCGTGGAGGGCGGCGAGCAGCTCGGGAAGGTCCAGTCCGGGGCCGGCCGCGGCGCGCGGCAGCCGCAGGACGGCCTCTTCGGGGAGGTGGCGGACGTCCGCGTCGGCGGCGACCGCGACGAGGGTGGGCGCCCTGGTGTCGAGGACCCGGGCGCCGGGCCGCACGGCGGTGGCGGCGGTGTCGACGACGACCCGCAGCGGCTGGACCGCGCCGTCGATGCCCCGGACGCCGAGCTGGGGGTCGTCGGCGCGGGCGGTGCCGGAGCCGACCACTACGGCGTCCGCCTCTGCGCGCAGCCGGTGGACGTCGGCGCGGGACTCGGCCGAGGTGATCCAGCGGCTGGTGGCGTCGGCGGCCGCGACCCGGCCGTCCAGGGTCGCCGCGTACTTCCACGTGACGTGGGGCCGGCCCAGGCGCACCGAGGTCAGCCAGGCGGCGTTGCCCCGCTCGGCCTCTTCGGCGAGGAGGCCCTGCTCGGTCTTGACGCCGGCGGCGCGCAGGGTGTCCGCGCCGCCGGTGGCCTGCGGGTCCGGGTCGCCGACCGCGTACACGACGCGGGCGAGCCCGGCCTCGATGAGTGCCTGGGCGCAGGGGCCGGTGCGGCCGGTGTGGTTACAGGGTTCGAGGGTGACGTAGGCGGTGCCGCCACGGGCCTTCTCGCCGGCCGCGCGCAGGGCGTGGATCTCGGCGTGCGGCCCTCCGGCGCGCTGGTGGAAGCCCTCACCGACGGGCCGTCCCGCCGCGTCGAGGACGACGCACCCGACGACCGGGTTGGGGCTGGTGGAGCCGAGACCGCGGGCTGCGAGCACGATGGCTCGGCGCATTGCGGTGATGTCGGCTGCGGTGTCCACCGGGTCCTCCTGCCTCTTCGGGCACGGACTCCGGGGCCTGTCGATGACGACAGATGAAGCGGAACGCGGAACGGGGACGCCGAATGCCCGAAAAACGGATGGATCGGTCGCCCGAAAACCATCCGCCGACGGCGGCGTACCCGCGAAACGGCCCGCCGCGCACTGCCTCCCATCCGGACTTTAACCGTCGGTCCAGGAATCCCACCTGGTCAACCGGCCGCTGGATGCGGACGGGTCGCGGACTATAACCGCCGGTTCGGAATTGCACCGACCCCGGAGTGCGCTGCTGCTGGTACAGGATCAGTGTGCCACGACTCGCCGTGACCCATACGGGCGAACGCTGTGGAGTGGCTCACAGACAGCCTGTGACCAGGCTGGTTTCAGCCGTTTTCCGGGGTGGGGGTTTTGTCCTCAATCGCCGGACGGGCTTGATTTTGTGCGGGTACCCCGCAGGGGTGCGCCATGTCCGGTGGGTGGGGGGGGTGGTGCCCCTCCGGGGCATCACCTCAGAAATGGCGTGTTCACCCGGGTACGCGAGGGACCCGGGTCGTACGCCATTTCCTGCGGGGACTCCCCTGCACGTCCCCACCCCTTGCATCACCCGCGTCTGCACACCGGTTCTGCGACTGCCGCAGACGCGGGACGGCCGGGTTCGGGGCCGTGCAGGGGAGTCCCCGCAGGACGACGAACAGATACCCGGGCCCCTTCGCGTACCCGCCGAACGTTCGTCGTCCGAGGAGACGCCCCGGAGGGGCACCGAACCCCCACCCGCACCGCAGGCGCACCCCACGGGGCACCCGCACGCACTCAAGCCCGTCCGGCGATTGAGGACGGAACCCCGCGCCCCGGAGACCCCGCACCGAACAGCGCGTCCTGCGCCGCCTCCCGCGCCGCGAGCAGCGCGCCGCGCAGGACCGCCGTCCCGCCGAGGAGACCGGCCCTGACCTCGGTGCGCAGCGGGGACATCATGGCCAGGCGTTCCTCGACGCGGGCGGCCAGCGCGTCGCCGCCCGCATGGCCGACCTCGCCCGACAGCAGCACACAGCCCGGGTCGAGGACCGAGGCGACGGCTGCCGCGCCCAGGGCCAGCCGGTCGGCGAGGGTGTCGAGGAACGCCTCGCTGTCGCCCGTGCCCGCGAGGGCCGAGCGCACGGCGACCGCCGCGCCCGGTTCCCGCCCGCCGGCCGGGGTGGCGATGCCGTGGGCGGCGGCCAGTTCGCAGAGCGGCACCGAGCCCACCAGGGAGTGAAACCCGCCGTCGCAGTTGACGGCAGAGGGCGTGCCGAGGGTGCCGGGAACCGGCAGGAAGCCGATCTCGCCCGCGCCGCCGGAGGCCCCGCGGCGCAGCTTCCCGTCCAGCATGACGGCCGCGCCGACGCCGTGTCCGAGCCACAGCAGGACGAACGTGTCGTGGTCGCGGGCCGCTCCGACGCGGTGTTCGGCGACGGCGGCGAGATTGGTCTCGTTCTCGACGAGGACGGTCGCGGGCAGCCGCTGCTGGAGCGCCCGGACCAGGGTGCGGTGCCAGGCCGGCAGGCCCGTGGTGTCGCGGAGTTCCCCGGTGACCGGATCGATCAGGCCGGGGGCTCCGATGCCGACGCTGTGGAGCGGCGCGGTGCCCGCCCGGCGCGCGGTGCGTTCCACGAGACCGACGGCCTGTTCGACGGCGTCGTCGGCGGCGGTCTCGCTGCCGATCGGCAGGGTGGCCTCGGCCAGGGTCGCGCCCAGGAGGTCGGCGACGACCACGGCGACGCTGTCGGTACGTACGTCGAGGGCGGCCAGGTGGGCGCGGTCGGCGACGATCCCGTAGAGCCGGGCGTTGGGTCCGCGGCGCTCGGCCCCGGACTCGCCGACCACCCGGACCAGGCCCGCTCCCTGAAGCCGTTCGACCAGGTCGGCGACGGTGGGCCGGGAGAGCCCCGTCAAGGTCTTCAGCTGTGTGGCCGTCAGCGGGCCGTCCTGCTGGAGGAGCCGCAGGGCGAGCCGGTCGTTGATGGCCCTGGCGGTGCTCGGTGATGCGGGCATGCCGGGATCCTTCCAGACCGCCGCCGCGGTCGGTGCCGCGGTCGGTGGCGGCACGGTCTATTTATCAGGCAGGGTTCCTGATAGTTTACTGCCCGCATCGTGGAGAAGGGCGCCGGGGAGCGTCGGAACCGCGGCATCGGACATTTCCCAGGGGAGGGCACGGCGGTATGACGACGGATTCCACGGCAACGGTCTTCAGCATGGAGCAGGTGAGGCGCGCCAGGTATGCCGTCGCCACGGTCTTCGCCGTGCACGGCGCGGTGACCGGCAGCTTCGCCACGCGGGTGCCGTGGATCCAGGACCACGCCGGGGTCAGCGCGGGACAGCTCGGGATCGCCCTGGCCTTCCCGGCGATCGGCGCCTCGCTCGCGATGCCGCTGGCCGGTGCGATCAGTCACCGCTTCGGCGCCCGGACCGCGCTGCGCGGGCTGCTGATGCTGTGGACCCTGGCGCTGGTCCTGCCCGCCCTGGCCCCCAACCTGCTGACGTTGTGCGGAGCGCTCCTGGTGTACGGGGCGTCGGCGGGCATGTCGGACGTGGCGATGAACGCGCTCGGGGTCGAGGTGGAGAACCGCCTCAACAAGTCGATCATGTCCGGGCTGCACGGGATGTGGAGCGTGGGCGCCCTGATCGGTTCGGCGGCGGGCACGGTGGCCGCCCATCTGGGAGCCGACGCACGGCTGCACCACGTCATCGCCGCGCTCGTCCTCACCGCACTCGGCCTGCTCGCCTGCCGGCGGGTGCTGGACCTGCGCAGCGAGCCGGACACCGAGGCACCGCCTCGCTTCGCCCTGCCGCCCAAGTCGGCCCTGATCATCGGTGCGGTGGGCTTCTGCGCGGTGTTCGCGGAGGGCGCCAGCCTCGACTGGTCGGCGATCTACCTCCGGGACGTCCTGGGCAGCTCCGCGGGCCTGGCGGCCGCGTCGACGACCGCGTTCGCGCTGACCATGGCGGTGGCCCGGATCGCCGGCGACCGGGTCGTCGACCGCTTCGGCGCGGTGCGGACCGTACGGACCGGCGGCGTCCTCGCCACGGTCGGCGGGGTGCTGGTGGTCACCGCGCCCAACGCGGCCCTGGCGATGTGCGGGTTCGGTCTGATGGGCCTCGGCATCGCCGTGGTCGTGCCGCTCGCCTTCGCGGCGGCGGGGCGCAGCGGGCCCAACCCGAGCCAGGCGATCGCGGGTGTCGCGACGATCACCTACACCTCGGGCCTGATCGCCCCGTCGGCGATCGGTTCGCTCGCCGAGGCGACCTCGCTGATCGTCTCCTTCGGTCTGGTGTCGGTGCTGGCCTTCGGGCTGGTGCTCGGAGCCGGTGTGCTGCGGGCGGGCGACCGCAAGACGGTGTCCTCCTCGGACGCCGGCGTTCCGGGTACCGCTGCGGCCGAGCCGCGCCCCTGAGCCGTCCGCGCCCCGAGCCGTCCGGGTCACCGGGCGCGGCGGTCGGCGGTCCGGTGCCTTCGTGCCCGGATCCCGGCCGGAGGCAGGTGACCAGTCGGCACTAACATGGCGCTGATCATTTCCGCGGTCCGCGCCGTGCCCCGCGAGGCACCGGCCGGCCGCACCTCCACACAGGGAGCAACCATGGGCGGCCTCGGCGTGCGCTGGACCTTGCACGGCGACGGGAAGACCCCGGCACCGGGAGCCGTGGTCCGGCCGGACGAACGGCTCACCTGGCCCCGTACGTTCGGGCTCGGCGCCCAGCACGTGGTCGCGATGTTCGGGGCGTCGTTCGTCGCTCCGGTGCTGATGGGGCTCGACCCGAACCTGGCGATCATGATGTCGGGTGTCGCCACGGCCATCTTCCTGCTCGCCACGCGCGGGCAGGTGCCCAGCTATCTGGGGTGCTCGCTCTCGTTCGTCGGGGTGGCCGCGACGATCCGGGCGAGCGGTGGCAACAGTGCCGTGGTCACCGGTGCGGTCCTCGTGGTCGGTGCGGTGCTCTTCCTCGCCGGTCTCGCGGTGCAGCGGTTCGGCGCCCGGATCATCCATGCGGCGATGCCGCCGGTGGTGACGGGTGCGGTCGTGATGCTGATCGGCTTCAACCTGGCGCCGGTGACCGCCGCCACCTACTGGCCGCAGGACCAGTGGACGGCCCTGCTGGTGATGCTGTTCACCGGACTGGCCGTGGTCTGTCTGCGCGGCTTCCTCTCCCGGATCGCGATCTTCCTCGGTCTGGTCTTCGGCTACGTCCTGTCCTGGGTCCTGGACCGGGTCTTCGGGAAGATCCACTCCCCTGCCGGCGGCGCCGAGACCGTTGACCACTGGCGGCTGAACCTGAGCGGGGTCGCGAAGGCCGACTGGATCGGGCTGCCGAGCTTCCACGCGCCGAGCTTCGAGTGGTCGGCGATCCTCGTCGCGCTGCCCGTCGTCATCGCGCTCATCGCCGAGAACGCCGGCCATGTGAAGGCCGTCGGCGAGATGACCGGCCGCTCCCTGGACGGCAAGCTGGGCACCGCGATCGCCGCGGACGGCGCCGCGTCGATGCTGTCGACCGCGGTGGGCGGCCCGCCCAACACGACGTACTCGGAGAACATCGGCGTGATGGCCGCGACCCGGGTGTACTCCACCGCCGCCTACTGGGCCGCCGCCTGCTTCGCCCTGCTGTTCGGCCTCTGCCCCAAGTTCGGCGCGGTCGTGGCGGCCATTCCCGGCGGGGTCCTCGGCGGCATCACGGTGATCCTCTACGGCATGATCGGCCTCCTCGGTGCCCAGATCTGGCTGAACGCCAAGGTGGATCTGCGCAACCCACTGAACCTGGTTCCGGCCGCGGCGGGCATCATCATCGGGGTCGGCGGGGTCAGCCTGAAGGTGTCCGACAACTTCGAGCTGAGCGGTATCGCGCTCGGCACCATCGTCGTGATCACCGGCTACCACGTGCTGCGGGCCTTCGCGCCCGCCCATCTGAAGACCCAGGAGCCCCTGCTCGACTCGGGGACGTCCGACTACGACGAGAAGCCTCCGGCCGACGGGGCCTGACCGCTCAGCCCGTCGCCGGCCGGTACGCGTAGTCGGGGCTGAAGGTGCCTGCGGCACCCTCGCAGCCGGGATGGCGGTAGAGCCCGCCGCCGGACGGGACGGCAGCGCCGTGGGACACCCGCGGCGGGGCCGGTGTCCGTGACCGGGCCGGATGCGGGGCGCCGGGCGCCGACGAGGCCGGCGTCGCCGTCGCGCTGGGCACCCCGGGCAGCGGCGCGGTGATGGCGGGACGTGCGCCGGCCCGCTCCCCCTCCCCCCGCGACGGCGGAGATCACCCCGGCCGCCGTACCGACGGCCACCACGGCGGAGGCGACAACGGCCATGGCCTGACGGCGGGCACGTCGTCTGCGCTGCCTCAACTCCCTCTGTGCGATGAGGCGTTGCTGACGTACGCCCGACACTCCTCGTTCCCCTCCCGGCTCCGGGCCACGCTGCCGTCCGGCGCCACCGCGAGCCTACGGGCGGACGACCGCTCGCGTGGCGCGGTCGGAGGAGCCGGGGGTACCGTGCGGGTCCCGGTCGGGGCTCAGAAGCAGTCGCCGTACCAGTGGACCGCGCCGGGCGCCGTGACCGTGGCCCGTACCGACTCGGCCGAGGCGTGCAACGGCCTTGCCATTCCCACGTGTTCGGTGACCTGCCGGGCGTCCGCCAGCAGGGCGGGAAGCGCGGCCCGCACACCGGGAGTGACGGGAATACGGACCCGGGCCCGGGTCTGCCCCGCCGCCCGGCCCCGGGAGGCGACGGCGGCGAACAGCGGCCCCAGGCACGCGTCCGCACCCGCGAACTCGCGCACCTCCGCACAGTCCCCCTCGTACCCGGCCACCATCCAGCCGGCGAGCGCGCCGGAAGCGGGGTCCTCCGCCACGAGCGACCGGTCGGCAGGGCCGTACCAGGCGGGGACCCGCACCGCCCAGTCCTCGGGGGCCCGCAGCGAGCTGAGCGGCCGCTTCGCGTTGTACGCGTGGTGCAGCGCGGCCACCTCCACGGCGTCCCGCGCGGTGGCGTCACGGACCCGGAACGCCCCGGCGGCGGACGACCGGGCGGACGGGGCGGCGAGTGTCCCCTCCGTGTACGTGCCGGCGAACTCCTGCCACCCCGAGCCCCGGTAGACACCCGGCGTCCCGGTGAACAGCAGGGACCATGCGCACTGTTCGGCCGTCATGGTGCGCTCCGCCGCCACCAGCAGCCGTCGCACCAGGCCCTGCCCCCTGGCCTCGGGACGGGTCGCCACACTGCCGATGCCGCCGACGCGCTGCGGGGTGCCGTCCGCGTCCCGGATCAGTCTCGGCACATAGACGACGACCGCGTCGACCCCCTCCCCCGCGTCGTTCTGCGCGACGAACGTGTGCCGGTGGCGGTCCGGGTCGAGCGCGTGCAGGGCGGCGAGGTGCGGGGACTCGAAACACCGCTTCCACAGGGCTGACAGCCCGGGGTCGTCGGCCGCCGTGGCGGTGCGGACGGTGGCGCTCACAGGATCAGGTTCCCGTCCGTGCGCACCCGGTCGCCGTCCTCGGGCATCGCCCCGCGCCGCGTGCCGTTCTCCACGCACGCGGTGTGCAGGACCGAGTCCATGGCTTCCGGGGCGAGGTGGAGGACTCCGCCGGTGAAGCGGCTCCCGGTCGCCGCGTAGTGGTTGGTGCCGTCCGTGATACGGACATGTGCGGTGTCCGCTCCGGCGGCGGTGCTGCTGAGGCCGGTGAGGTCCCAGGTGGTGGTCCCGGAGCCGGCCGCCCGGCCGAGCAGCGCCTTGGCCTTGTTGCCGCCGGTGAGCCGGGTGCCTCCGGTGACGGTGATCCGCTGGTCGCGCACGGCACTGAGTTCGATGCCGGTGTTGTGGTACGTACCGCCGTCCAGCCGCAGGTCCGCCGACCCCACCGAGAGGGGGGCCGCGTCGTCGGCGCCGGTGACGGTGCAGTCGGTGAGGTGCACGGGGCCCGCACCGCGCAGGACGACGCCGTCGACGCCCTTGAACGTGCAGCGCACGAAGTGGACGGGCGCGGTGACCGGGGTCTGGACGAGGACGGCGTCGGCGGGCGGTTCGAAGGAGCAGTCGCTGATGGTGGTCGGCCGGGTGGAGCGGTCCGAGCGCTGGGCGACGGCGAAGGTCTTCGCGGTGCAGCCGCGCACCTGGGCCCCGTCGGCGTTCACCGTGAGGGTGCCGGCCTGGTCGAAGGTGGGGCGCGCGATCACCGTGACGTCTTCCAGGGTCAGATCGGTGATCTTCGTATTGGCGGTGAACCAGGAGCAGACGTGTCTGCGCACGGTGATCCGCTTGGCGGAAATGCCCCACTGGGCACCCGAGTTGGCTATGTCCATCAGCCCGGAGTTGCCGTCGAAGAGCAGATCGTGCTCGTACTGGCCGTGAGTGGTGAAGGGGTTGCCGCCCGCGTCGTCGCCGTCACCGTGGCAGTTCACGACGGTGCAGTAGGCGGAGGCGGTGAGGTCGTTGAGGTGGCGCACATTGCTGGTCGTGCAGTCGGCGACCCGGCCGTACAGGCAGTAGATCTGCTGGGTGAGGTAGCCGGCGCCGCCGTACTCGACGGTGGGCGGGTTCTTCAGCGAGCAGTCCTCGGTACGGAAGCGGGTGCACCAGCGGCGCATGATCACCGGCCAGAAGGTGCCGGTGGCGTGGATGCCGGAGACGTCGCAGCCGACGGCGTACTCGAAGCTGACGGGGTGGGAGCCGGTGTACTCGTCGGTGCCCGCGCCCTCGAAGACCATGTTGCGGATGTGGGTGTTGCGGACCGGTTCGACGCGGGTCCAGGTGAGTGTGCGGCCCGCGGCGAGCTCCCAGCCGTTGAGGTAGCCGATCCGGATGTGGCCCGCGTCGATGATCTCGGTGATCTCGACCATTTTCTGCAGCTCGCGCTCGTCACCGCCGCCGCCCGCGACCGGGGCGACCTGCACCGCCCACCACTGGCCCACCGCGAACGCCTTGGCGTCCGGGACCGGGAAGGTGTCGGTGAGTTCGATGACCTTGCCGGACAGCGCGTGCTTGACGGTGGTGTCGGTGACGGTGCCGCGGAAGGAGAGGACGGCGCCGAAGGGGTTGTCGTGGGTGTTCTTCTCGATGCCTTCGGTGCGGA
>NZ_JBIUXR010000023.1:3085-106468 GCF_044744085.1 Streptomyces sp. NPDC087428 | reverse complement strand
TCGCTTTCCAGTTCTTCGCTTTCGCGTTTCCCTTTCCGGCGAGTCCGACTCTATCAGATCCTTTCGGGCCTGATTCCCAGTCAGTGGGGCTTGTCTTCCCGGCCGTTGGGCCGTTCCGACGAGTGAGACTTTAGCGGAATCCAGGCCCCCGACGCTAATCGGGGTCACGTTCCTTCGAACGTGGATTCCTCATTTCGCGAATGCGCACGCACAGGCAGGCGACAGCTGTCGCTCGCTCGTTGTGGTTACTGCGGAATGGCTGTCCGGGGACCGACCGGGGTCGGCGCTCACGTCGGACAACTCGGAGCACATTACGGATGCGGGCCGGGCGTGTCAACCCCGGGTCCTGCCGGGGTGTGGTGGAAGGCCAGGCGGTAGTCACGGGGGCTGGTGGACAGGTGGGTCGCGAAGTGCTGGCGCATGGTGATCTCGCTGCCGAAGCCGGTGCGGCGGGCGACCTCGGGGAGGGGGAGATCGGTGCGCTCCAGGAGCTTCTGAGCTGCGGCGATGCGTTGGGTGATCAGCCAGCGCAGCGGTGCGGTGCCGGTGGTCGCCTGGAAGTGGCGGGCGAAGGAGCGCGGGGACATGCCCGCGCGGGCGGCGAGGCCGGCCACCGTGTGCGGTTCGGCCAGATGTGTCAGGGCGAAGGCCCGTACCGCCGCGAGGGTGTCGGCGTCGCGGTCGGTGTGCGGGGTGGGGTGCTCGATGAACTGCGCCTGGGTACCGGTGCGGAACGGAGCCGTGACCATCGAACGCGCGATCGTCGCGGCGGCCTCCGCGCCATGGGCCGTACGGACGAGGTGCAGGCAGAGATCGATGCCCGCCGCCGTTCCCGCGGAGGTCCAGAGGTTGTCGTCGTGGACGAACAAGGCGTCGGGAACGACCGTCACGCCGGGGTGGTGGGTGCGCAGGAGGTCGGTGAGGTTCCAGTGGGTGACAGCACGCCGGCCGTCCAGGAGCCCCGCCTGGGCGAGCGTGAAGGCGCCTCCGCAGAGGGCGGCGATCGGTGTGGCGCGGGCATGGGCGCGGCGGAGCGCTTCGAGGACCGGGGCGGGTGCCGGTGTCAGGTGGTCGTCGAGGCCGGGGACCACGATCAGGTCGGCGCGGGACAGCCAGGCGAGTGTGCGGTCGGGGGCCAGTGAGAGGCCGCCGCGCAGCGGGATGGGGGCAGAGTCGGCCGCCGTGCGGCGCAGGTCGAACGCGGGGACGTCCCGGTCGGTGCGGTCCACGCCCCAGACCTCCGTGATGACCGAGACGTCGAACGCGCGGATGCCCGGGAAGGAGACGAGCGCGATCCGGGACGGGGCGGCGGTCCTGCTCGGGGGCGTGGCCATGGTGGCAGTAAAGCATCGATCGATGACTTTCCGGCCTCTGGGCCGCCAGGGCCCGGGGCGGCAGCATCGTAGCCATGGATATCGCGGAGAACGCAGCGCTGGTCGTGGTGGACGTGCAGCAGGGATTCGAGGAGGAGGGGTACTGGGGACCGCGGAACAATCCCTCGGCGGACCGGAACATCGCCGGGCTGATCGACGCCTGGCAGGCGGGCGGGCGTCCCGTCGTGTTCGTACGGCATGACTCGCCGAAGCCTGATTCGCCGTTGCGGGTGGGATATCCGGGGAACGCCTTCAAGCCGTACGTGGAGGAGCGGCGCGGAAAGGGCGGTGGGCCCGAGCTGTTTCTGACGAAGAGCGTGAACTCGGCGTTCTACGGGACGCCCGATCTGGGGGCGTGGCTGAGCGCGGGCGGGGTGCGGCAGATCGTGGTGGCCGGGATCCAGACCAATATGTGCGCGGAGACCACGGCGCGGATGGCGGGGAACCTGGGCTACGAGGTGTTCTTCGCGTTCGACGCGACGTACACCTTCGACGGGGCCGGGCCCTGGGGGTGGACGCTCGGCGCGGAGGAGCTGGCGCGGGCCACCGCCGTGTCGCTGCACGGCGGTGGGTTCGCGGAGGTGGTGCGCAGTGCGGAGCTGATCGCGGCCGCCGCGCGCTAGCTCAGCCGTTCCCGGAGGCGAGCTCGCGGCTGCGGTCGCGGGCGGCTTCGAGGGCCGCGATGAGGGCGGCGCGTACGCCGTGGTTCTCCAGCTCGCGGATGGCGCTGATGGTGGTGCCGGCCGGGCTGGTGACGGCTTCGCGGAGCTTGACCGGGTGTTCGCCGCTGTCCCGGAGCATCACGGCGGCGCCGATGGCGGCCTGGACGATCAGGTCGTGGGCCTGGGCGCGGGGCAGGCCCAGCAGGATGCCGGCGTCCGTCATCGCCTCGACGAGGAAGTAGAAGTACGCGGGGCCCGAGCCGGAGAGCGCGGTGGCCGCGTCCTGCTGGGACTCGGGGACGCGCAGGGTCTTGCCGACCCCGCCGAAGATCGCCTCCGCGGTGGCGAGGTGTGCGCCGGTGGCGTGGCTGCCCGCGGAGATGACGGACATGCCCTCGTCGACCAGGACGGGGGTGTTCGGCATGACGCGGACGACCGGGGTGCCCTCGGTGAGGCGGTCCTCGATGAAGGCGGTCGTGATGCCGGCCGCGGCGCTGATGACCAGGCGGTCGGCGGTGACATGGGCGGAGAGCTCGTCGAGGAGGCGGCCCATGTCCTGGGGCTTGGCGGCGAGGATGAGGATGTCGGCGCGCCCGGCGGCCTCGGCGTTGCTGACGGAGTCGACCCCGTAGCGGTTGCGGAGTTCCTCGGCGCGCTCGGAGCGGCGGGTGGTGACCAGCAGGTTCGCCGGGCGCCACCCGGCCCGGATCATGCCGCTGAGCAGGGCCTCGCCGATCTTGCCGGTGCCGAGGACTGCAACTGTCTGGGTCATGCGGTTCACCCTCCGGGCGGTGCCGGCGGTTACGCGGTGCCGGCGGTTCTCGGTGCTCGTGCCCGCCATCCTCGCACCGGCCCGTCAGGTGGTGCGGCGGCGGAGGGTGGCGGCGCCGAGGGTGAGGACCAGGAGCGCGCAGCCCGCCACGATCACGAGGTCGCGGATGAAGTCTCCGGTGAGGTCCGTGTGGTGGAGGACCTGGTTCATGCCGTCGACGGCGTACGACATGGGCAGGACGTTCGAGATCGCTTCGAGGGCGGGTGCCATCCCGTCCCGGGCGGTGAACAGTCCGCAGAGCAGGAGCTGCGGGAAGATCACGGCCGGCATGAACTGGACGGCCTGGAACTCGGACGCCGCGAAGGCCGAGACGAACAGGCCGAGCGCCGTGCCGAGCAGGGCGTCGAGCAGGGCGACCAGGAGCAGCAGCCACGGTGACCCGGTGACGTCCAGGCCGAGGACCCAGACGGAGAGGCCCGTCGCCAGGAGGGACTGGAGGACGGCGACGGCGCCGAACGCGAGGGCGTAGCCCGCGATCAGGTCGCCCTTGCCCAGCGGCATGGCGAGGAGGCGTTCGAGGGTGCCCGAGGTGCGTTCGCGCAGGGTCGCGATCGAGGTCACCAGGAACATCGTGATCAGCGGGAAGATGCCGAGCAGCGAGGCGCCGATGGAGTCGAAGGTGCGGGGGCTGCCGTCGAAGACGTACCGCAGCAGCGTGATCATGACGACCGGGATCAGCAGGAGCAGCGCGACGGTGCGGGGGTCGTGGGCCAGTTGGCGCAGGACGCGGGCGGCGGTGGCGAGGGTGCGGGCGGCGCTGAGGGGTGAGACGGCGGTGGTCGTGCTCATCGGGCGTTCTCCTGACGGGTGGCGGCCGCGTCGACCAGGTGGAGGAAGGCTTCTTCGACGGTGTCGGTGCCGGAGCCGGTGCGCAGTGCCTCCGGGGTGTCGTCGGCGAGGATCTCGCCCTCGCGCATCAGGAGCAGCCGGTGGCAGCGCTCGGCCTCGTCCATGACGTGGGAGGAGATGAGGAGGGTGGTGCCCCGGTCGGCGGCGAGGCTGTGGAAGAGGCTCCACAGATCACGCCGGAGCACCGGGTCCAGGCCGACGGTGGGTTCGTCGAGGACGAGGAGTTCGGGGGTGCCGAGCAGCGCCACGGCGAGGGAGACGCGGGTGCGCTGGCCGCCGGAGAGGGTGCCGGCGAGGGCGGCGGAGTGGCTGGTCAGGTCCACCTCGGTGAGGGCGTGGGTGACGGCTTCGCGGCGGGCCTCCCGGTGTCGGCGGCCCGGCTGGAGGATCGCCGCGAAGTAGTCGAGGTTCTGCCGGACGGTGAGGTCCGTGTAGACGGACGGTGCCTGGGTGACGTACCCGATCCGCGGCCGGAGGGCGGGGTGGCCGGCCGGGCTGCCCAGGACGTCGAGGGTGCCGGTGACCTTGGCCTGCGTGCCGACGACGGCCCGCAGCAGGGTGGATTTGCCGCAGCCGGAGGGTCCGAGGAGCCCGGTGATCCCGCCCCGCTCGACGGTGAAGCCGAGGCCTTTGAGGACGGTGCGGTTGCCTCGTACGACGGTGAGGCCACGGGCCTCGATGGCGACGCCCGAAGAATTCATCATGTGATGAATATTGTCGCGGTGGCATCCTTCCGTCAAGGGCCCCGCGGCCTCCGCGCCTTCCGGTTCAGAGGATGGTCAGGCTCAGCTCGACGACGTACGTCTCCTCCACCGTGCCGTCCGGGAAGCGCCGCGCGAGGTGCTCGCGCTCCTCGGAGAGGAAGTGCCGGGCGCGCTCGTCGCCGAGGATCAGGAACGCGGAGTGGCTGCCGAGGTTGGAGAGGTGGGTGGCCAGCGGGACGCGCCGGGTCCAGGGCACGCGACGGTGCACGAACGTGAGCCCGGCCGGCAGGTCGCGGGGGGACACGGCCGAGCCGTGGGCACCGGCGTTCACCGCCCCGGGCCCGGCCACTTCGGGCAGCTCTGCGGCGAAGAAGGCGAGCAGCCGCGCGCCCTGTTCCGCGACCCAGGCCACGTCGGAGTCGGCGACGTTCCACCACAGGGCCAGCGCACCGCCCGGCCGCAGGACGCGCATGGCTTCGGGGGCGGAGCGGGCGGAGTCGGTCCAGTGCCAGGACTGGGCGTACGTGATCAGATCGGCCGAGGCCGCGGCGAAGGGGAGGTGGTTGCCGTCGCCCCGTACCAGCGGGACGTCCGGCAGGGTCCTGCGCAGTTCCGCCGCCATCCCGGGACCGGGTTCGACGGCGACGACGGCGGCGCCCCGGTCGTGGAGCCGGCGGGTCGAGATACCGGTGCCCGCGCCGACGTCGAGGGTGCGGGCACCTCGCAGGGGCCGGCCGGAGAGTTCCTCGACGACGTCCAGGAGGGCGTCCGGGTAGCCGGGGCGGGCCGCGCCGTACTGGGCGGCGGCGCGGTCGAACGACAGGGCGCGCGGGGGTGCGGGCGAGGGGCGCGGAGAGGACGACGGGATCGGGCCGGAGTCCGGGGTGCTTGTAGTTGCCATGTGACCATCGTGGCCTCGGCAGCCCGGCCGGGGCGAGGGGTTCGCAACGCCGGGGCGCCCTACTTGCGGCGGGCCTTCTTCGCCTTGGCCGTCTTGCGGGCCGCCGGATTCCCGGTCCGGGCGGAGCGCCGCTTCGCGTACCGGACCTGGGCCGCCTCGTACTCCGCTCGCCGGAGCTTCTCGCCCGGCGCCTCGGAGAACGTACGGATGAAGTAGGCGAGCAGCCCGCCGATGAAGCCGATGGTCTTGAGGCCGCGCAGGTTGTCCTCGCGGGCGGGGTCGGCCGGGCGGCCACTGAAGCCCTCCCAGGCCTTGCGGAAGGCGATCGCGCTGCAGACCGCGAACATCAGGACCACCAGGATGCCGACGAAACTGCCGACGTCGGCGATCTCCAGGCCCTGGTAGGCGAACCGCAGCACGAAACAGGAAGCGGCGGCCGCGGCGAGCGAGCCGACGGCGACTCCGACACGGCGCAGACCGTAGTGGCCGTCATGGGCGACCCAGGTCGTGCCGAAGAAGCGGATGGGCTCGGGCTGCGGACCGGGGGCGGTCGCGGTGGCGCCGTCGGGCGCCGTCGCGGACTCGGCGGTGCCGGGCGCGGTGTCGTCGGGGGTCTCGCTGTTCTCGCTCACGAGGTCGATTGTCCCAGGGCCGGGGCGGTGGCGCTGCGACCGCTCTCACGGACGCAGCGCCGTCGTGCGTCAGCCGCAGTGACTCCACGGGCTCGTGTACGAGTACGTACCGCCGCCCACCTCGATCAGGCCGCCCCACTTCACGCAGTGGGTGCCCGCGGCGAGCCGGACCGGGCCCGCGTACGAGGAGTACTTCCCCTGGTCCTTGACCTGCTCCTTGCCGTCCCCGTCCACGTCGAGCCAGGCACCGGTGGTCAGTGCCTGGCCGGCGGTGGCGGAGGCGTGGAAGGTGACGACGCAGTTGTACTTGGTGCTCGCGTTGTAGAACAGGTAGACGCGGGCCAGTTCGACGGACGAGTCCCGGAACGCGTGCGAGTCGATCTGGGTGTACCCGGATCCACAGACACTGGCCGGCGTGACGGCGGCCGGAGCCGCACCGGCCGGGGTGGCGCCGAGGGCCGCGAGGGCGGCGACGGCTGAGGTGATGACCGCTGAGTGACGTACAGAGGTGCGCATACTCCCCCATTCATGATCATGCAGGACGAGGGTGCGAGCCTACTGCGATCACCCGGTCACACGGAGTAGCTCTCGGGCCATGGCGGACGCCCACGGCGGTGCTCCGGGTCCGGACATGGGTCCGGCCCCTCACGGGGAGGGGCCGGACGCGGGGTCGGTCAGCCGAGCCTGGAGACGTCGCGGACGGCGCCGCGGTCCGCGCTCGTCGCCATGGCCGCGTAGGCGCGCAGCGCCGCGGAGACCTTGCGCTCGCGGTCCTTCGGCGCGTACACACCGTTCAGCGCCTCGCGGCGGGTGGCCAGCTCGGCGTCGGGGACGAGGAGCTCGATCGAGCGGTTCGGGATGTCGATCCGGATCCGGTCGCCGTCCTCGACGAGCGCGATCGTGCCGCCGGATGCCGCCTCCGGTGAGGCGTGCCCGATGGACAGGCCCGACGTACCGCCGGAGAAGCGGCCGTCCGTGACCAGTGCGCAGCTCTTGCCGAGGCCGCGGCCCTTGAGGAACGACGTCGGGTACAGCATCTCCTGCATACCGGGGCCGCCGCGCGGGCCCTCGTAACGGATGACGACGACGTCGCCCTCCTTGATCTCCTTACGGAGGATCTTGTCGACGGCGTCCTCCTGCGACTCGCAGACGACCGCCGGGCCCTCGAAGGTCCAGATCGACTCGTCGACGCCGGCCGTCTTCACGACGCAGCCGTCCACGGCGAGGTTCCCCTTGAGGACCGCGAGGCCGCCGTCCTTGGAGTACGCGTGCTCCAGGTCGCGGATGCAGCCGCCGGCCGCGTCCAGGTCGAGGGTCTCCCAGCGCTCGGACTGCGAGAAGGCGGTCGCGGAACGGACGCAGCCGGGGGCCGCGTGCCACATCTCGACGGCCTCCGGGGACGGCGAGCCGCCGCGGATGTCCCAGTTCTTGAGCCACTCGGCGAGTGTGTCGGAGTGCACCGAGTGCACGTCCTCGTTGAGCAGACCGGCACGGTGGAGCTCACCCAGGATGGCGGGCATGCCGCCGGCCCGGTGGACGTCCTCCATGTAGTACGTGCCGCCGGGCGCCACGTTCGGGGCGACCTTGGAGAGGCAGGGGACCCGGCGCGAGACCTCGTTGATGTCGTCGAGGTCGTAGGCCAGCTCGGCCTCCTGGGCGGCGGCCAGCAGGTGCAGGATCGTGTTGGTCGAGCCGCCCATGGCGATGTCCAGCGCCATCGCGTTGTCGAACGCGGCGCGGGTGCCGATGGCGCGCGGCAGGACCGTCTCGTCGTCCTGCTCGTAGTAGCGCTTGGTGATCTCCACGACCGTGCGGCCGGCATCCTCGTACAGCGCCTTGCGGGCGGTGTGCGTGGCCAGGACCGAGCCGTTGCCGGGGAGGGCGAGGCCGAGGACCTCGGTCAGGCAGTTCATCGAGTTGGCGGTGAACATGCCGGAACAGCTGCCGCACGTCGGGCAGGCGTTCTCCTCGATACGGAGCATGTCCGCGTCGGAGACGCTCTCGTCGACCGCGTCGCTGATGGCGTTGATCAGGTCGAGCTTGCGGACCGTGCCGTCGACGAGGGTGGCCTTGCCGGCCTCCATCGGGCCGCCGGAGACGAAGACCGTGGGGATGTTGAGGCGCATCGCGGCCATCAGCATGCCCGGGGTGATCTTGTCGCAGTTCGAGATGCAGATCAGTGCGTCGGCGCAGTGCGCCTCGACCATGTACTCGACGGAGTCGGCGATCAGGTCACGGGACGGGAGGCTGTAGAGCATCCCGGCGTGGCCCATCGCGATGCCGTCGTCGACCGCGATGGTGTTGAACTCGCGGGGCACCGCGCCCGCGGCCTTGATCGCGTCGGAGACGATCCGGCCGACGGGGGCGAGGTGGGTGTGGCCGGGGACGAACTCCGTGAAGGAGTTGGCGACCGCGATGATCGGCTTGCCGATGTCCTCGCTCGCTACGCCCGAGGCCCGCATAAGGGCGCGGGCGCCCGCCATGTTGCGGCCGTGGGTGACAGTGCGGGACCTCAGCTGCGGCATCGTCTCTCGCTCCTTCGACAGTAAAGACTGGTTCCGAGCGTACGCCTCCGGCGCCAGGATGTGGACGGGGTGTCCGGAATCCGGGACCGGGGATTCCGGGCCGGGGCCGCGGGTGCCGGGCGGTGCGCGGGTCAGTCCTCCGTCAGGTAGCGCTGGAGGGTGGGCCCCACCATGGCGATGATCTTCTCCGGGTCCGCCGACGCCAGGGGCTCCGCCCGGATCACGTACCGCAGCACCGCGATGCCCACCATGTGCGACGCGGCCAGTTCCGCGCGGAAGGTCGCGTCGGGGACGTCCACCTGCTCCGCGATCCGGCCCAGCAGGCGCCGCAGCACGAAGTGGCGCAGGACCTTCGCCGCCGCGTCGTGGGTCATCGCCGAACGCATGATCGCGAGCAGGGGGGCCCGGGACACCGGGTTCTCCCACACCCCGATGAAGTAGCGCGCCAGCCGCTCCCCCAGGTCCTCCGTACCGCCGTCGAGGACGTCCGCGATCTCCAGGGCGGGCTCGAAGGAGACCTCGATCGCGGCGGCGAAGACCTCGTCCTTCGTACCGAAGTAGTGGTGGACGAGTGCCGCGTCCACGCCGGCCGCCTTCGCGATGCCGCGGACCGACGTCTTGTCGTAGCCGCGCTCGGCGAACTCGGTGCGGGCGGCCTCCAGGATGCGGGTGCGGGCGTCGGGGCCGGCCGTCGCCTCGGTGCGGGAGGGGCGGCCGCGCCGTCTGGGGCTCGCGCCGCCGTCGCCCGTCGTCATGGGCGCGGCATCCGGGCGGAGGACGACGCGAGGTGCAGCCGGGTGAAGGCCAGCGCCTCGGCGAGGTCGGCCTCGCGTTCCGCGGTGGACATCGCCCGGCGGGTGTTGACCTCGACGACGACATGGCCGTCGAAGCCGGTACGGGCCAGCCGCTCCAGCAGCTCGGCGCAGGGCTGGTCGCCCCGGCCGGGCACCAGGTGCTCGTCCTTGCCCGAGCCCTTGCCGTCGGCGAGGTGGACGTGGGCCAGCCGGTCGCCCATGCGGTCGACCATGGCCATGCCGTCCGTGCGGGCGGTCGCGGTGTGCGAGAGGTCCACGGTGAAGTGCCGGTAGTCGTCGTGGGTGACGTCCCAGTCGGGGGCGTACGCGAGCATCTCCCGGTCCCGGTAGCGCCACGGGTACATGTTCTCGACGGCGAACCGCACATCGGTCTCGTCCGCCATCCGCCAGATCCCGCTGACGAAGTCACGCGCGTACTGCCGCTGCCAGCGGAACGGCGGGTGGACCACGACGGCGGACGCCCCGAGCTTCTCCGCGGCCGCCCGCGCCCGCTGGAGCTTGACCCAGGGATCGGTGGACCAGACCCGCTGGGTGATCAGCAGACAGGGCGCGTGAACGGCGAGGATCGGCACCTGGTGGTAGTCCGAGAGGCGGCGCAGCGCCTCGATGTCCTGGCTGACGGGATCCGTCCAGACCATGACCTCGACACCGTCGTACCCCAGACGCGCGGCGATCTCGAAGGCCGTCGCCGTCGACTCCGGATAGACGGAGGCCGTCGACAGGGCGACCTTCGCATCCGGGACGCGCACCACTGGTTCTGCCACGCAGACAGCGTACGGGCCGCGGTGCGGTGCGCCGAGAGCGTCCGGCGGAAAGTGAGAAGGGCCATGACCCTCCCGCGGCCGTCCGCGGCGCCCGTCAGGCCAGGGCCGCCGCCTCCTGCGCAGGCAGGTGGTCCAGGCGGCGCAGGATGACGCCCTCGCGCAGCGCCCAGGGGCAGATCTCCAGTTCCTCGACGCCCAGGAGGTCCATGGCGCCCTCCGCTACCAGGGCCCCCGCCAGCAACTGGGCGGAGCGTCCGTCGGAGACGCCCGGCAGGCTCCCGCGCTCCTCGACGGTCATCGCGGCCAGCTTCGGCACCCACTCCTCCAGGGCCTTGCGGCTGAGGGTGCGCTGCACGTACAGCCCCTCGGTGGAGCGGGCGGCGCCCGCGATCCTGGCGAGCTGCTTGAAGGTCTTGGAGGTGGCCACGACGTGGTCGGGGCGGCCGAAGCGGGTGAACTCGCCGACGCTGCGGGCGATCCTCGCCCGTACGTGCCGGCGCAGCGCCTTGACCTCCGCCGGGTCCGGCGGATCGCTCCGCAGCCAGCCGGCGGTGAGCCGTCCGGCGCCGAGCGGCAGTGACACCGCGGCGTCCGGTTCCTCGTCGATGCCGTACGCGATCTCCAGCGAGCCCCCGCCGATGTCCAGGACCAGCAGCTTGCCCGCCGACCAGCCGAACCAGCGGCGGGCGGCGAGGAAGGTGAGCCGGGCCTCCTCCGAACCGCTGAGGACGGTGAGGTCGACGCCCGTCTCGTCCCGCACCCGGGCCAGCACGGTGTCGGCGTTGCTCGCCTCCCGTACCGCGGAGGTGGCGAACGCCAGTACGTCCTCGCAGCCCTTGTCCTCGGCGGCCTGGGCCGCGTCGGCGATCGTCGCCACCAGCCGGTCCAGGCCGAGCGGGCCGATCGCGCCGTCCTCGTCGAGGAGTTCGGCCAGGCGCAGCTCCGCCTTGTGCGAGTGCGCGGGCAGCGGGCGGGCGCCGGGGTGCGCGTCCACCACCAGCAGATGAACCGTGTTCGACCCCACGTCGAGGACTCCGAGTCTCATACGACGAACGCTACTGCGCCGGTCGGTTCGGACCGACCGGCGCATGGGGGTGGAGGAAGGAGCGGGGCCGGGTGCGCGCGGCCGCGCGGCGGCGGACCGAGGCAACGCGGAGCGTCGTCGGGGGACGACAACGTCGCAGGTGCGCGCACCCGGCCCCGCGACGCCGCCCCATGCGCCGGTCGGTCTTACTCTGGGCGCGTGCCAAAGACGAAAAAGGCGAAGCCGGACAAAGTCACGAAGAAGCAGAAAACGAAGCAGGAGATGCGGCAGCCGGAGACAGAGGGACCCAACGGGTCCGACGAGACGGGGATCGACTTCGCGCGGGCGTGGGTGGAGTTCCCGGACCCCGCCGACGACGAGCAGGTCTTCCGCTGTGACCTGACCTGGCTGACGTCCAGGTGGAGCTGCATTTTCGGCAGTGGCTGCCAGGGCATTCAGGCCGGTCGCGCGGATGACGGGTGCTGCACGCTGGGCGCCCACTTCTCGGACGAGGACGACGAGAAGCGGGTGGCCGGTCATGTCGCCCGGCTGACCCCGGACCTGTGGCAGTTCCACGGGGTGGGTACGGAGTCGGGCTGGGTCCAGACCGACGACGACGGGGAGCGCCAGACGCGGCGCTGGGAGGGTTCGTGCATCTTCCAGAACCGGCCCGGCTTCGCGGCGGGGGCCGGCTGCTCGCTGCACATCCTGGCGCTGCGGGAGGGCAAGGAGCCCCTGGAGACCAAGCCGGACGTGTGCTGGCAGCTGCCGGTCCGCCGTACGTACGACTGGATCGACCGGCCCGACGACACCCGGGTGCTCCAGGTGACGATCGGTGAGTACGACCGCAGGGGCTGGGGTCCCGGCGGTCATGACCTGCACTGGTGGTGCACCTCGGCGACGTCGGCGCACGGGGCCGGGGAGCCGGTGTACGTGTCGTACCGCCCCGAGCTGACCGAGCTGATGGGCAAGGAGGGGTACGACCGGCTGGTCGGGCTGTGCGAGGAGCGGCTCTCCTCGCTGCTGCCGATGGCACCCCACCCGGCCGACCCGGCGTAGCCCCGGGTCCCGCCGGGCGGCGGCGCCTCAGTTCGCCGGCGGCGGGACGCTCGGGCTCTTTCCCGGGCCGGTCGGGGCCGACGGGCCGGGTGACTGGCCCGGCCCGCCCGGGTCCGTCGGTGCCGTGGGGTCCGTCGGGCCGGGTGTCGGGTCGGTCGGGTCCGGTGCCGGGTCCGTGGGGTCCGGTGAGGACGTCGGCGGGGCGGGCGGGCGCGGACGGAGCGAGCCGCCCGGCCGCGAGGGGTGCGGACCGCCGCCCGACGGGCGCCTCGCGCCGTCCCCGTGGATCGCGACGACCGACCCCGACGGGGCGAGGGCGACCCGCGCGGTCCAGCGCGAGGCCGGTTCGCGCCCGTGGTCGACGAGGACGCGGAGGGTGACGGAGCCGCCCGCGGCGAGCTTCCCGGACGCGCTGCTGAGGCGCAGCCAGGACGCGGGGGTACGGGCCGACCAGGCGACCGGGCCGGCCTTCGACGCGGTCAGCGTGATCATCGTGGTGCCGCCGGAGAGGCGCGCCTCGACGGTGAGCCCGCCCGCGCGGTGCCGCCCGGCGTCCGGGCCCGCCTCCGTGTCCACGCTGATGACCTCGGCCGAGACGTCCGGGAGGCCGTCGTCGTCCGTGAAACGGGGGCCGGACTCGGGGGTGGCGTTGCCCGCGTTCTCGTAGCGGTCGTACGGGTCGCCGCCGCTCCCGTCCCTCTCGGTCGCGGTGACCGAGGACCCGTCGTGTCCCTCACCGGTGAGCGGTGCGCCCCGGTAGGCGGACCACAGGGCGATCACCGGGGCGGCGACGACCGTGGCGACCACCGTCGTCGTCATGAACCTCGACCGCAGCCGGTCCCGGCGCGCGGCGTGGTCCTTGGGGTCCATCGGGAAGCCCGCCCGGTCGAACCGCGGAGTGGCGGACCGATTCTTCTGATGCTTCTGGGCATGAATCATGGCCACGTACGCGGACGGGCGCGGCGCCTCGACGACCGCCAGCGCGGCGGCCGTGGTGACGGCGGCGCCCGGCCAGGGCCCCTCGGCCCCGGCCCGCTCGGCGGCGCGGCGGCAGCGGGGGCAGTCGTCCACGTGCCGTACGAGCTCGCGGCGCAGGGGGGCGGAGAGCAGCACGCGCCGGTCGCCGGTGAGCCTGCCCGCCGCGGGGCAGCCGCCCGACTCGACGACGGCGAGCGCGGCCCTGGTCCGCTCCACCTCGCAGGCGGCCGCGGCCAGGAGTTCCCTGGCCGCGGCGGCCTCCAGACCGAGGACGGCGGCGACCGCGACCGGGGCGAGCCGGTGCCGTACCGCGAGCTCCAGCGCCTCTCGCTGCTCGGGAGTGGTGCCCGCGGCCTCCGGCCAGGCGAGCTGGGCCAGTTCTCGGCGGTGCGCCTCGGCGGCGGCGGGGGTCTCCGGTGCGGGCGCGGAGCGGGTCGGTGCGGCGGGGGACCTGGGTGCGTGGGCGGCCACGGGAGAGGGGGGCGTACGCCGTCCTGCGCGCACTCCCTGCACGGCCGGGGCGGGGGCGCGGTGACTCTCCGCCGCCGACTGGCCGCGCGCCCGGGGCTTGTCGTGCTGACGGTGCGCCTGACGGCCCTGCTTCTGCTCGGTGAGCCTGCGCAGGCACGTCCACCTGGCCAGCGCGTACAGCCAGGTTTTACGTTCCTCCTCGTCCGTGGGACACCGTCCGCCCTGCCGTTCCGCCAGCGCGAGCACCCCGCCGAGCGCGTCGGTGGCGGCGTCGTGGTCGCAGAGCACGGAGAGGCAGTAGGTGAACAGGCCGTCGAGGTGCGGCTCGTAACGGGCAGGCGGCTTCTTCGGTGAGGAGTGGGGCGCACGGTGTTGCGTCCGGTGTGCGCCGGGGGTGCTCGCGGGGATCTCCAGCCTGCTGCTCGTCACCTTGCGACCGTAGGCAGGACGGGGCACGGCCCTGGCGCCCCTTGAGTAGATTTAACCCTTACGGGTGAATGTATCGCGTGAAAGCGGACGGGATCGGACAGGATTCCCCGATTCCGCGGCGGAAAGGGGCGTGCGCTCCCCCCGGCCGCACCGCGCCGGACGGCACTGTCCGAGGTCACCTATACGGTGGCGCCATGGCTGCCCGTACGAAATCCGCGAAGGACCGGCCGTCCTACCGCTGCACGGAATGCGGCTGGACGACCGCCAAGTGGCTCGGCCGCTGCTTCGAGTGCCAGGCGTGGGGGACGGTCGAGGAGTTCGGCGGCGCCCCCGCGGTACGGACGACAGCGGCCGGCCGTGTCTCCACCGCCGCCCTCCCCATCGGCCAGGTCGACAGCCGGCAGGCCACCGCCCGCTCGACCGGTGTCGGCGAGCTGGACCGGGTGCTGGGCGGCGGGCTGGTGCCCGGCGCCGTCGTCCTGCTGGCGGGCGAGCCGGGCGTGGGCAAGTCCACGCTGCTGCTGGACGTGGCGGCCAAGGCCGCGAGCGACGAGCACCACACGCTCTATGTCACCGCGGAGGAGTCCGCGAGCCAGGTCCGGATGCGCGCCGACCGGATCCGGGCGATCAACGACCATCTGTACCTGGCCGCCGAGACCGACCTGTCCGCGGTCCTCGGCCATCTGGACGCGGTCAAGCCGTCCCTGCTGGTCCTGGACTCCGTGCAGACGGTGGCCTCGCCCGAGATCGAGGGCGCGCCCGGTGGCATGGCGCAGGTCCGGGAGGTCGCCGGGGCACTCATCCGCGCCTCCAAGGAGCGCGGCATGTCGACCATCCTGGTCGGTCACGTCACCAAGGACGGGGCGATCGCCGGGCCCCGGCTGCTGGAGCACCTCGTCGATGTGGTGCTGTCCTTCGAGGGGGACCGCCATGCCCGGCTCCGGCTCGTGCGCGGCGTGAAGAACCGGTACGGGGCGACCGACGAGGTCGGCTGCTTCGAGCTCCACGACGAGGGCATCACCGGCCTCGCCGATCCCTCCGGGCTCTTCCTCACCCGCCGCGACGAACCCGTGCCCGGCACCTGTCTGACCGTCACCCTGGAGGGCAAGCGCCCCCTGGTGGCCGAGGTGCAGGCGCTCACGGTCGACTCCCAGATCCCCTCACCCCGGCGCACCACCTCTGGTCTCGAAACGTCCCGGGTGTCGATGATGCTGGCCGTACTGGAGCAGCGCGGCCGGATCAGCTCGCTGGGCAAGCGGGACATCTACAGCGCCACGGTCGGCGGCGTGAAGCTCACCGAGCCCGCCGCGGACCTCGCGATCGCGCTGGCCCTGGCCAGTGCGGCGAGTGACACACCGCTGCCCAAGAATCTTGTGGCGATCGGCGAGGTGGGGCTCGCGGGCGAGGTCAGAAGGGTCACCGGGGTCCAGCGCAGACTGGCCGAGGCGCACCGTCTGGGCTTCACGCACGCGCTGGTTCCGACCGATCCGGGGAAGGTCCCGGCCGGTATGAAAGTCACGGAAGTCGCCAACATGGGCGACGCGCTCAGCGTGCTCCCGCGCCGGTCTCGTGCACAGGCCCCACAGGAGGACGGCGCACGCCGGTAGACTTTGCCCTGGTCTCGCCCGTCCGTACGAACGGTATGAGGGACGTGGGGTGTTCCGTTCGGATCGGACCTGATCCGGACGAGAGGCCCAAAGGGCACCGCAAACCTGTGACCGGAGGAGTGCAGTGGCAGCCAGCGACCGGGCAGCATCGCCCGGAAAGTCCGGCCAAGGCACCGGTAACGAGGCGCTGATGCGCGCCTCGTTGACCGCCGTCGCGCCCGGAATGGCCCTGCGGGACGGCCTGGAGCGCATTCTCCGTGGCAACACCGGCGGGCTGATCGTGCTCGGCATGGACAAGATCGTCGAGTCGATGTGCACCGGCGGCTTCGTGCTGGACGTGGAATTCACCGCGACCCGGCTGCGCGAGCTGGCGAAGCTCGACGGGGCGCTGATCCTCGACAAGGACATGACCAAGATCCTGCGGGCCGGCGTGCAGCTGGTCCCGGACGCCTCCATCCCCACCGAGGAGACCGGCACCCGCCACCGCACGGCGGACCGGGTCTCCAGGCAGTGCAGTTTCCCGGTGGTCTCGGTCTCGCAGTCGATGCACCTCATCGCGCTGTACGTGCACGGGCAGCGCCGGGTCCTGGAGGAGTCCGCCGCGATCCTCTCCCGCGCCAACCAGGCACTCGCCACGCTGGAGCGGTACAAGCTCCGGCTCGACGAGGTCGCGGGCACGCTCTCCGCCCTGGAGATCGAGGACCTGGTGACCGTCAGGGACGTGACCGCCGTCGCGCAGCGCCTCGAGATGGTGCGCCGGATCGCGACCGAGATCGCCGAGTACGTGGTGGAGCTGGGGACCGACGGCCGGCTCCTCTCGCTCCAGCTCGACGAGCTGATCGCGGGTGTGGAGCCGGAGCGCGAGCTGGTGGTGCGCGACTACGTGCCGGAGCCGACCGCGAAGCGGTCGCGCACGGTGGCGGAGGCGCTCACCGAGCTGGACGCGCTGTCCCACACCGAGCTGCTCGAACTCCCCGTCGTCGCTCGGGCACTGGGGTACAGCGGCTCCCCGGAGACGCTGGACTCCGCGGTCTCGCCGCGCGGTTTCCGGCTGCTGGCGAAGGTGCCGCGGCTGCCCGGGGCGATCATCGACCGGCTCGTGGAGCACTTCGGCGGCCTGCAGAAGCTGCTCGCGGCGAGTGTGGACGATCTCCAGACGGTGGACGGGGTCGGCGAGGCGCGGGCGCGCAGTGTGCGCGAGGGCCTGTCGCGGCTGGCCGAGTCGTCGATCCTGGAACGGTACGTGTGACAACGGCTCCCGGGCGCCCTTCGGGGGCGCGCGGGAGCCGTCGAGGCGTTCGGGGCCGGGTCAGTCCTTCGCGAGGACGAACGAGGCGCGCTGCACGGGCTCGCCCGGCGCCTTGGCCTCGACCAGGTACGTGCCGGGTCCGGCGCTCCCCGGCGGCGGCGTGGCGCACTTCGGGGCGCTCTTCGCGCGGTTCCACTCCACGGTGTGCACGACGGTCGCGCCCGCCGGGACCTTCAGCAGCACGGCGGCCGCGTTGCGCGGGCAGTCCTTGGAGGACCACACCTCGTCGTCGTCGCCACCGGCCTCGGTGACGGTGAGTACGGCGCTCTTCGGGCCGAAGTCGGCCTTGCACGCGGTGGAGCCGGTGTTCTTGGCGATCAGCCGGAACTTCGGCTTCTCGCCGGGTGCGTAACTGACGTCGCTCTTCAGGGTCAACCGCAGTGCGCCGGGGGTGCAGTCAGGGATCGACGTGCCGGCCGGGAGCCGCTGTCCGGCTGTGACGCCGCTGCCGCCGGCGCCGCCCGAACCGGAGCCGGAACCGCCGTCGTTGCCGCCGTCCGAACCGGAACCGGCCGTGCCCGAGGCGCCGTTGCCGCCGCCCGCGCCGCCGGAACCCGCGTCCGAGCCGCCGCCGCTGCCGCCGCCCCCGCCGGAGTCACCCGACTCGTCGCGCCCGCCGGGCTGTTCGCTGATGGCCGGGCCGGAACCGGAGGGTCCAGGCGTGATCGCGTCGGTGGGACCGGAGCCGGGGGCCCTGGAGTCGTCGTGATCCCCCTTGCCGCCACGGGAGGTGACGGCCCATACGACCAACAACGCGAGCAGCGCGATCAGCGTCGCCGCTACTGCCCTCCGTCGCCAGTAAATGGTGGAGGGAAGCGGCCCGATCGGATTACGCAGAGATCCCACGGCGCAAACTGTACGAGAGATCGGCCCCAACTCCCGCCCCACCCGCCGCCCTGATCGCCAAGTTTTGCGGATCATCATCCCGGGACGGCCCGTTCTCGCTCCCGCTGTCCACGGGACGGCCGTCGCGATGATCGCCCAACGTGATCACAGGGGTTGGATACCTACCCTCCGTCACCTGGTGGTCCATATCTGAACGGAACCCCGGAACAGAAACCCCGAACAGAAACCCCGGAACGGAAACCTGGCCAGAAACCTGGCCAGAAGCCTGGCCGGGGATCCGGACGGGAAACCGCAGGGTCGCACGGAGGCCGGGCCGCCGGACCCGATGCGGCCAGTTGCCGGGCCGGAGGTCCGGTGGCGTGGGGACAGACGGGTGGCACTATCACTCCAAGGGCTCTTATGAGGGGCGACACCCCCGTGCACCGGTCCGTCGTCTGCCCTTCCGTGCCAGGATCGGACGTGCGATGACTGCCACGACAGCGACACAGACGCCCCCCGCCTCCCTCCACACCCCCGTCATCGGGTGGTTCGACCAGCACGCCCGCGATCTGCCCTGGCGCCGCCCCGAAGCGGGCGCCTGGGGCGTGATGGTGAGCGAGTTCATGCTGCAGCAGACCCCCGTCAACCGGGTGCTCCCGGTCTACGAACAGTGGCTGGCCCGCTGGCCGCGCCCCGCCGACCTCGCCGCCGACCCTCCCGGCGAGGCGGTCCGCGCCTGGGGCCGGCTCGGCTACCCCCGGCGGGCGCTGCGGCTGCACGGGGCCGCCCAGGCAATAACGGAACGACACGGCGGCGACGTACCGAGCGAGCACGCCCAGCTGCTCGCGCTGCCCGGGATCGGTGAGTACACGGCGGCGGCCGTGGCCTCGTTCGCCTACCGGCAGCGGCACGCCGTCCTCGACACGAACGTCCGCCGGGTCTTCGCACGGGCCGCGACCGGCATCCAGTACCCGCCGAACGCGACCACCGCCGCCGAGCGCAAGCTCGCCCGCGCGCTGCTGCCCGAAGAGGACGAGCGGGCCGCGCGGTGGGCCGCCGCGACGATGGAGCTCGGAGCCCTCGTCTGCACCGCGAAGAACGAGGACTGCGCGCGCTGCCCGATCGCGGAGCAGTGCGCCTGGCGGCTGGCCGGGAAGCCCGCGCACCAGGGGCCCCCGCGCCGCGGCCAGACCTACGCCGGTACGGACCGGCAGGTGCGCGGCCGGCTGCTCGCCGTGCTGCGCGAGTCGGTGACACCGGTACCGCAGTCGGCGCTGGACGCCGTGTGGGAGGAACCGGTGCAGCGGGCCCGCGCGCTGGACGGCCTGGTCGCCGACGGCCTCGTCGAACCGCTGGCGGGCGGCCAGTACCGGCTGCCGCTGACCTGACGGCCGGGCGGGTCTCCCCCCGCCCGGCCCCGGGTGCGACCCCCTTTCCGCACCCCCGGAGGGGCCTCTTTGCCCCACTCCTCCTGTGCTGTTACACAACCGATGGGCAGCCGTGCGTCGGCGTATGGCTGCTCCGCACAGCCTCGTGACAACCGCTCCGTAGCGTCACCGACGTCAGCCCGACGACCAAGCGGCTGGCAGCGGTACTACGGGGTTCCACGGGGACGGAGGCGGTTGTTATGGCGCAGGGCGAGGTGCTCGGATTCGAGGAGTACGTGCGTACCCGGCAGGAGGCGCTGCTGCGCAGCGCACGCCGGCTGGTCCCCGACCCCGTGGACGCGCAGGACCTGCTGCAGACCGCGCTGGCCCGCACCTACCGGCGCTGGGACGGCATCGCCGACAAGTCCCTCGCCGACGCCTATCTGCGCCGCGTCATGATCAACACCCGGACCGAGTGGTGGCGGGCCCGCAAGCTGGACGAGGTCCCCACCGAGCAGCTCCCCGACGCCAGCATCGAGGACGGCACCGAGCAGCGTGCCGACCGCGCCCTGCTGATGGACGTCCTGGGCGTGCTGGCTCCCAAGCAGCGCAGCGTCGTCGTGCTGCGACACTGGGAGCAGATGAGCACGGAGGAGACCGCGGCGGCGCTCGGCATGTCGGCCGGTACGGTGAAGAGCACGCTGCACCGTGCGCTGGCGAGGCTGCGCCAGGAGCTGGAGAGCAGGGAAGAGGCGGGCCGTGCGGCCCGGATCCGCGAGGACCGGGAGCACAGTCCGGCCGTCCGTGCCGCGGCGGCTCCGGTGCGGCCCCGGACACGGTCCGGGGCGCCGGGGATCGGGCGTCATGACGAGCGGGGGCGGGAGCGGTGCGCGGCCTGACAGGCAGCGGTGACGGCGGCGGAAGCGGCGGCGCGGTCACCGGCGGGGGAAGCGGGAGAGGGACCGGCGCCGGAGGCAGACGGTTCCCGACCGGATGGGCGGCGAGCAGTACGGCTCTGGCCGGGCTCGCCGTCATCGGGCTGTTCGCCGTCAGTTGCTCCACCGGTGGCACCGGTACGCGCGACGAGGGCCCGGCGGGCACCCAGCCGGTCGCCCGGATCACGCCGACCCCCACGACGCCGTCCCGGGCGAGGCCGATCCCCCGGGTCGACGCGGTGGCCCTGCTCAAGGCGGATCCGAAGGTGAGCGAGCGGGTCAGGACGGACCTGAAGGCCTGCACCGGTGACGAGTACCCGGTGGACACCTCGTACGGGAAGCTGACCGGCGGCCCCGCGGCCGATGTGGTCGTGAACGTGATGACCTGCGGTGACTCGGTGGGCGTCGGCACCTATGTGTACCGGTACCGCGACGGCGCGTACGAGAACGTGTTCGCCACCGAGCAGCCCGCGGTCTACGGGACCATCGACCGCGGTGACCTGGTGGTGACGACACAGGTCTACGGGAAGAAGGACTCGGTCGCCTATCCCTCGGGCGAGGAAGTGATCACGTACCACTGGGCGAACACCCGGTTCAGCGAGCAGGACCGGGTGCACAACGACTTCAACCGAGCCGTCGGCGCCGGGGAGGGGGACTTCCCGGAGCCCACGGAACCGACGAAGAACTGAGAGCTTTCCGATGGCCGAGACCCATGTCCTGTTCGTCGAGGACGACGACGTCATCCGCGAGGCCACCCAGCTGGCGCTGGAGCGGGACGGCTTCGTGGTCACCGCGATGCCCGACGGTCTCCGGGGCCTCGACGCGTTCCGGGCCGACCGGCCCGACATCGCCCTGCTCGACGTGATGGTGCCCGGACTGGACGGGGTGAGCCTGTGCCGGCGCATCCGGGACGAGTCGACGGTTCCCGTGATCATGCTGTCGGCCCGCGCCGACTCGATCGACGTGGTGCTCGGCCTGGAGGCCGGGGCCGACGACTACGTCACCAAGCCCTTCGACGGCGCGGTGCTGGTGGCCCGCATCCGCGCCGTGCTGCGACGCTTCGGCCACGCCTCCGGCGGTGGTCCGGGCGGCGGCGCCGGGGCGGAGGCCGGGCCGGAGGGCGGGGTGCTGGTCTTCGGCGACCTGGAGATCGACACCGAGGGCATGGAGGTGCGCAGGGCCGGCGAGCAGGTGGGCCTGACTCCGACCGAGATGCGGCTGCTGCTGGAGTTCTCGTCCGCGCCCGGCACGGTGCTCTCCCGCGACAAGCTGCTGGAGCGGGTCTGGGACTACGGCTGGGGCGGCGACACCCGGGTCGTGGACGTCCATGTGCAGCGGCTGCGTACGAAGATCGGCCAGGACCGGATCGAGACGGTCCGCGGCTTCGGCTACAAGCTCAGGGCATGAGGCGGCCCGCCCTGCGGACGAGTGTCCGCTGGAAGATCAGCATCGCGATCGCGGCGGTCGGCGCCCTGATCGCGGTCGCGCTGAGCCTGGTCGTGCACAACGCGGCCAGGGTCTCGATGCTGGAGAACGCCCGCGAGGTCCAGCTGGAGCGGCTGACCTACGCCCAGCTGCTCTACGAGGCGAAGAAGACGAAGAAGGCCGATCCCCGCTTCGGCGCGAAGCTCAACGACCCGACGATGCCGAAGAGCCTGCGTCAGGAGACCCGGAAGAACCGGCGTGCCACGCACGTGGAGGACGGCGGCGGGGTCCCGGACGTCTGGGCGGCGGTACCGCTGCCCCATGGCAACGTGCTCTCGCTGCACACCCGGTTCGCCGACCGTTCCACCACGATCATGGGCGATCTCGACCGGGCCCTGGTCATCGGATCGGTCTCGGTGGTCTTCGGCGGCTGCGCGCTGGGGGTGCTGATCGGCGGCCAGCTGTCGCGGCGGCTGCGCAAGGCGGCGGCCGCGGCCGGGAAGGTCGCGCAGGGCAATACGGAGGTCCGGGTCAGGGACGCCGTCGGCGGCGTCGTCCGGGACGAGACCGATGAGCTGGCCGGTGCGGTGGACGCCCTGACGGACGCGTTGAACGAGCGGATCGAGGCCGAGCGCCGGGTCACCGCGGACATCGCACACGAGCTGCGCACCCCGGTGACGGGGCTGCTGACGGCGGCCGAGCTGCTGCCGCCGGGCCGCCCCACGGAGCTCGTACGGGACCGGGCGCAGGCGATGCGCACGCTGGTCGAGGACGTGCTGGAGGTGGCCCGGCTGGACAGCGCGTCCGAGCGGGCCGAGTTGCAGGAGGTCGCGCTGGGCGACTTCGTGAGCCGCCGGATCGCGCTGCTGGACCCGGAGGTGCGGGTCCAGGTGGTCCACGAGTCGTGGGTCAGCACCGATCCGCGCCGGCTGGAGCGCATCCTGGGCAATCTGCTGGGCAACGCCGCCAAGCACGGCTCCACCCCGGTGGAGGTCACGGTCGAGGGCCGGGTGGTGCGGATCCGCGACCACGGTGCGGGCTTCCCGGCGGCGCTGCTGCGTGAGGGCCCGAGCCGGTTCCGTACCGGCAGCACCGACCGGGCGGGCCACGGTCACGGCCTCGGGCTGACGATCGCGGCCGGTCAGGCGCGGGTGCTCGGTGCCCGGCTGACCTTCCGCAACGCCGCCCCCGAGGGCGCGGCCAAGGGGACCGGCGGCGCGATCGCCGTGCTGTGGCTGCCCGAGCACGCGCCGACCGACACCGGCAGTTACCCGATGCTCCAGCTGGGCGAACAGCGCGGCCCCGAGCCGGACGGCAGGACGGCCGCCGACAGCGGGAGCCGGGCGAAGGGCGAGCGGCCGGACCGCTGAGCCGGACCGGCGCGGCAGCGAGGAGGCCCCGGGGCGCGCGCCCCGGGGCCTCCTCGTACCGTTTCCGGCCGGCCGTGACCTACACGGCTTCGGCCACCGGGACCTTGGGCGTCTCCGGTCCGGCGCCCCGCAGCGGCACCTCCTTGACGAACAGCGCCGCCACCAGGGCGACCACTCCGACCGAGGCGCCCACCAGGAAGGCGATGTGCGTGCCGGACGAGACCGCGTACTCGTACGCCTCGCGGACCGGGACCGGCAGCTTCGCCAGGCTCGCCGCGTCGAGCTGGGCGCCGTGCGTGGTGGCACCCGCGCCGCCGCGGGCGGCCATCTCGTCGTTCACCCGTCCGGTGAACAGCGCGCCCATGATGGCGACGCCGAAGGAGCTGCCGAGCGTCCGGAAGAGGGTGGTGGAGGACGAGGCGACGCCCATGTCCTTCATCTCGACGCTGTTCTGCGCCACGAGCATCGTGATCTGCATCAGGAAGCCCATGCCCGCGCCGAGCACGGCCATGTAGACCCCGGAGGTGAACCGGGTCGTGCCGGTGTCCATCTGCGAGAGCAGGAAGAGGCCGGTCACCATCAGGATCGAGCCGATGATCGGGAAGACCTTGTACTTGCCGGTGCTGGTGGTGATCCGTCCGGCGACGAGCGAGACGACCATCATCGCGAGCAGCATCGGCAGGAGCAGCAGTCCGGAGTTGGTCGCGGACGCGCCCTGGACGGACTGCTGGAACAGCGGCAGGAAGAGCACCGCGCCGAACATCACGAAGCCCGCCATGAAGCCGACCACGGACATCAGGGTGAAGTTGCGGTTGCGGAATATGTGCAGCGGGATGATCGGTTCCGCGGCCTTCGTCTCGACGAAGAGGAAGCCGGCCAGTGCGGCGACACCGATCGCGATGAGCTCCATGATGACGGCGGAGTTCCAGTCGTACTGCGAGCCGCCCCAGGTGGTGACCAGCACGATCGAGGTGATGCCGACGGTCAGCAGCCCGGCGCCGAGGTAGTCGACGTTCGCCTTCGTACGCTCCCGCTTGGGCAGGTGCAGCACAGTGGTGATCATGATCAGCGCGACCGCGCCCAGCGGCAGGTTGATGTAGAAGCTCCAGCGCCAGCCGAGGTGGTCGGTGATGGTGCCGCCGACCAGCGGTCCGCCGATCATGGCGATCGCCATGACACCGGCCATCATGCCCTGGTACTTGCCGCGCTCGCGGGGCGGTACGAGGTCACCGATGATCGCCATGACGCCGACCATCAGACCGCCGGCGCCGAGGCCCTGGATCGCGCGGAAGCCGATCAGCTGGCCCATGTCCTGGGCCATGCCGCTGAGGACGGAACCGATCAGGAAGATCACGATGGACGTGAGGAAGATGCCCTTGCGCCCGTACATGTCGCCGAGCTTGCCCCAGATGGGAGTGGAGGCGGCGGTGGCCAGGGTGTAGGCCGTGACGACCCAGGACAGGTGTTCGAGTCCACCGAGGTCGCCGACGATGGTCGGCATCGCGGTGCCGACGATCAGGTTGTCGAGCATGGCCAGCAGCATGGCGATCATCAGGGCGAGGACCACCACCCGGACGCTGCGCTGCTGCGGCTCGCGTTTCGGCGCCCGGTCGGCGGGCCCGCCCTCCGCCTTCCTGTCCGGCGCCTTCTTCAGGTCCGACATGATCCCCAACTCCCCTGATCCCCAGTACACCGAGGCACTTACTTGCCGCCCGGCTAGTTGATTACACTGGGGGAAAGTACCCCCGTAACTAGCCGGGCGTCAAGTAAGTTTTGGGAGAGCACCATGAGCAGCACGCCGCAGCCGCGCCGGGGCAACACCCGTCAGCGCATCCAGGACGTCGCTCTGGAACTCTTCGTCGAGCAGGGTTACGAGAAGACCTCCCTGCGAGAGATCAGCGAGCGGCTGGATGTCACCAAGGCGGCGCTGTACTACCACTTCAAGACCAAGGAAGACATCCTCACCAGCATCTTCGAGGACCTCAACCGGCCCGTCGAGGACCTGATCGCCTGGGGGCGGGAGCAGCCGCGCACCCTGGAGACGAAGAAGGAGATCCTCGGCCGCTACAGCGAGGCGCTGACCAAGGCCGCCCCGCTCTTCCGCTTCATGCAGGAGAACCAGGCGACCGTGCGCGACCTGAGCATCGGCAACACGATCAAGGGCAGGGTCCTGGGGCTCATCGAGCTGATCAGGGACGACGACGCGCCGATCGTCGACCAGGTGCGGTGCTTCAGCGCGCTCTTCACGATGCACGCCGGCATGTTCGCCCTCAAGGACGTCGACGGCGACCCCGAGGACAAGCGCAAGGCCGTCCTGGAGGTCGCCGTCGATCTGGTGACCCAGGCGCATGACCCGGGTTCCGACCAGTAGCGGATCGGTGTCGCGGCCGGTCAGACCTTGACGCCCACCTTGTGGAGGTAGTTGACCGGGTTGACCGCGGAACCGTAGTTCGCGGTGGTCCGGATCTCGAAGTGCAGGTGCGGACCACTGGAGTTGCCGGTGTTGCCGGACAGGGCGATCTTCTGGCCCTTGTCCACGTGCTGGCCGATGCGCACGTCGATCTTCGAGAGGTGCGCGTACTGCGAGTACGTGCCGTTGCTGTGCTTGATCACGACGGCGTTGCCGTACGCGGGACCGTCGCCGCCGCCGTTCGGGCCGGCCTTCACGATGGTGCCCTTGTGCGCGGCCTCGACCTTGGTGCCGATCGGCACGGCGAAGTCCTGGCCGGAGTGCTTGTGCGACCAGCGGCTGCCGTCGTTGCCGAAGCTCGCGCTCAGCTGGTAGTGGCGGACCGGGGTCTCCCAGCGAAGCTTCTTCGCGGCCTTCTTCTTGGCCGCGGCCTTCTTCTTCGCCGCATCGGCCTTCTTCGCGGCCGTGTGCTCGGCGGCCTTGCCCTGTGCGGCCGCCTGCTCGGCGACCGAGTCGGCCGCGGTGGTGCTCGGCAGGCTCGCGGTGCCGGCGGTCCCCGTCGTGCCGGCCGCGAACGCAGCGCCCGCACCGAGGACCATCGACGTACCCAGACCGGCCGCCACCACGGCGCCGCGCACACGGGAAGCGGACGGGCGGTGGGAGTGCTTGAACGTAACGCGCTTCGACATAAGCGGAAACCTCCGGAGATGACTGGACCCGGCATTCCGGCCGGGCTGGCTATCCCTTGGTAACCCGCACCCCCACCTGTGCTCAAACCCCCCATCTACGAAGAAAAGCCGTAGCCGAGGCCCCGGGAATTCAGTTCCGCGGGTCCCGGACCCCACCACTCCCGCGGCTTCGGATCTCTTCACCCGGAGACGTTTAACCCCAGTTCCAAACCGCCCTAATCGGACATGGCCCCATTATCGGGGCACTCCACCCAGCAGCCCCCAAGGTCCCGCCGCCCACAGGGCCGAAGGTCCCACCCGGGATCACGGCGCCTTCTCCTAAGCCGCCTAGTAGGCCTCGAAAGGGCTGTGCGCCTTGTCACCGCCGGTGGGACCAAAGGCTGTCCGATTCGGGACCTTCGGCGGGCAACCTGACTACGCTGATACGGCGAGAACCGATCGGCTCCCGGGGGGACCACATGACCGGCAACACCGCAGGTACGGGCGGAAACGGCGGTACGACGCCGGACACGGGACGGCTCGACGGCATCGAGCTCGCCGACGCCGTCGAGTCGGTCCGCAACCAGCTCATCGAGGCCGCCGCCCGCGGCACCGGCCGCCCGCTGGCCTTCGAGGTCGGCGACATCCAGATGGAGTTCACCCTCGAACTCCGCAAGGAGGTCAAGGGCTCCGCCCGGGTGAAGGCCTGGGTGGTGGAGGCCGGCGCCGACGCGGGCCGCACCACCGGGCAGACCCACAAGGTCGCCCTCACCCTGAAACCCCGCGACGTCACGACCGGCGAGGCCTGGCAGATCGGCCACGAGGGCGACGGGAGTACGGCAGGGTTCGGCCAGGGGCGGCCCCGGCCGTGACGGCCGTGCAGCCCGCGGACCGCACCGTCGTGGTCCTGGGCACCGGTTCCGGCCAGGGCAGCGGCGTCCTGCTCACCGACCGGCTGGTGCTGACCTGCGCCCACGTCGTCAAGGGCGGCGGACGCTGCTCCGTCGCGCACCCGGACCTCGCCGGCCGCACGGACGCGGCCGTCGTCTGGATCGACCACGGCCTCGACGCCGCCCTCGTCGAGACCACCGCCCCGCTGCTCCCGGTCGGCCCGGTACGGCTCGGCGTCCTGCACAGCAGCCAGACGCTCGCCGACTGCGAGATCACCGGCTTCCCCGACGTGCAGCGCTTCGGCCCCGACGAGCAGCTGGAGGCCGACCAGTACACCGCCACCGTGCTGCCCATGGCGGGCCGGGTACGCAATCTGCTCGTCTGCGAGCTGGACGGACCGCCCGCCGGGGCCGACCACGAGCTCCCCGCACTGCGCGGACTGTCCGGCGGCCCGGTCTTCGCGGGCACCGTCCTGCTCGGCATCGCCCGCCAGATCCCGCCCCGGCGCGGGGGCCGGCGGGTGGAGTGCGTACCCCTCGGCCCGCTCGTCACCTCCGAGCCCTTCCGGCTGATCTACCGCGAGACCGGCAACGCTCTCTCCTACGAACGGGTCCACGGGCACTTCCCCAAGGACCTGCACTACGAGGAGGAGTACGCGGCCGCGCTCGGCGCCGCGTACCGGCGCACCAAGATCTTCGGGCTCGACGAGCTCGGCCGACGCGACTCCGAATGGGACCTGGACACCGCCTACCTCAGCCTGGAGGCGCAGTCCCACGGCCTCCCCGGAGCACCCGCCGCCCCGCACCCCGGGCCCCGGCGTATCGACACCCTGCTCTCCGACCGCCCCCGGGTACTGCTGCGGGGCGACGCGGGCGCCGGGAAGACCACCCTGGTCTGGTGGCTGGCGGCGCACGCCTCGGCCGGCACCCTGGGGCCGCGGCTGACGGCGCTCAACGGACTGGTCCCGTTCGTCGTCCCGCTGCGCACCCTGCGGGCCCGGGGCAGCACGTTCCCGTCCGTCGGACAGCTGGCCACCGCCGCCCGGCCGGCCATCGACGACCCGCCGGAGGGCTGGGCCGGGCGGGTACTGGAGTCAGGTCGCGGGCTGCTGCTCGTGGACGGACTGGACGAGGTCCCGCCGGACGACCGCGAGGCCGCGTACGACTGGCTGTCCCGGCTGCTGCGCCGTTATCCGGCGACCCGCTGCGTCGCGACCGTGCGCCCGCACGCGGTGGCCCCGGACTGGCTGGCCGCCGAGGACTTCGAGGAGCTGCGACTGCTGCCGATGCGGAACGAGGACATCGCCGCCTTCGTCGCCGCCTGGCACCGGGCGGCCCGGCTCGATGACCCGGACCACGCGGCGCCGGCCGAGCTGGAGCGCGATCTGACCCGGCAGTTCGCCGCCAACTCCACCCTGAGCAACCTGGCCCGCACCCCGCTGCTGTGCGCCGTGATCTGTGCCCTGCACCGGCGGCGCCAGGGCCTCCTGCCGGAGACCCGCTGGAGCCTGTACGACTCCGCGCTCTCCATGCTGCTCGGCGACCGCGACAAGCGGCGCAGGATCGACGCCCCCGAGGGCATCACGATGAACGTCGACGAGCAGGCCCAGCTCCTCCAGCGCATCGCGATCTGGCTGGTGCGCGGCGGCCAGTCGGAGCTGGACCGCGACCAGGCACTGCACCAGCTGGACCAGGCGCTGCGCGGCATGGAGCAGATCAGGCGGCAGGGCTCGGCGCAGGAGATCCTGACGCATCTGCTGAACCGCAGCGGCGTCCTCCAGGAGCGGACCGCCGGCGTCTACCAGTTCGCCCACCGGACCTTCCAGGACTTCCTCGCCGCGAAGGAGTTCGTCGAGGGCGGCCATCTCCACGAACTGATCGGCCGGGCGGACTCCCAGCAGTGGCAGGACGTCATCCTGCTGTCCGCCGGACACTGCGGCCGCCGCGAGCACCCCGTACTGATCAACGGCCTGCTGGACACCCGGCCGAACCCGGACGGCAGTGTCACCCAGGCCGAGCTCCACGTCCTGGCCGCGCTGTGCGCGCAGCACGCGACCTGGCTCGACGACGCGACCCGTACCCGGGTCTCCGACGCCGTGGCGGCGCTGTTCCCGCCCGGCTCCTTCGTGGAGGGCCGCCTGCTCGCCCGGCTCGGTCCGGCCGGGCTGCGCCATCTCCCCGACCCCGCCGATCCCGGCCTCACCTTCGACGAGACCCGCCACATCGCGGATCTGATCGCGGAGGCCGGTGGTGCGGAGTCCGTCCCGTACGCCCGCAGCTGGGCGCTCGCACACCCCGCGCTCGGGCTGCCGTTCCGGGACAGCTGGGACAGGTACCCGGCAGCCCTCTACGCGCAGCAGGTCCTCTCCACCATGGATCTGAAGCACCGGAGGCTGAACATCCGCACGGTGGACCAGCTGGCGGCCCTGCGCCATCTCCCGGCCGTCACCCAGCTGAGCACCATCGGGGAACTCACCTCGGCCG
Source organism: Streptomyces sp. NPDC087428 (assembly GCF_044744085.1). Classification (NCBI taxonomy): domain Bacteria; kingdom Bacillati; phylum Actinomycetota; class Actinomycetes; order Kitasatosporales; family Streptomycetaceae; genus Streptomyces; species Streptomyces sp. NPDC087428. The sequence continues at coordinate 77,160 of NZ_JBIUXR010000023.1, read as the reverse complement.
AGTTACGGGCCGGGCTGCGCGGCAGGCCGTGGAGCGGGCTCACCATCCGGGAGAACAGCGCGCTGACGGATCTGTCCTTCCTGGCGGACACGGCCGGAACGCTGGTGGACCTGTCACTGACGGACTGCCCGAACGTTCAGGAACTCGGCCCGCTCGGCCGGCTCCCGGAGCTGAAATGGCTCCGGCTGGACATGAGCCGCCTGCCCGTCACCGCCCTGCGGGCCACGGCCGCGAGCGACCTGTACACCCTGCACCTCGACGTCCTCACGGCCCACCGGCTCAGTGACGTGCCCGCACACCCGCTGGTCACCACGCTGACGCTCAGCAGCAAGCACGGGCCGACGATCGACACGCTGGACGGCTGGGACGGCCTGCACGACCTGGAACTGCGCTCCCCCACGGCGATTCACCCCCTGTGCGCCGCACTCCGGCAGTCCCCCCAGGTGACGGAGCTGGCGGTGCGGGCGAACACCTCGGAGTTCCTGGGCGCCGCCGTGGTCCCGTCGGTCACCGTACTCAGGCTCAATCCGTTCGGGGAACTGAGCGACCTCGGTCCGCTCCCCCGGGTCTTCCCCGCGCTGAAGAGGCTCCGGCTCACGCCGCACCCCCGTGGTCCGGCCATCGACCTGACCCCGCTGGAAGTGCTGCCGGGCCTCACGGTCGACGTCACGGGCTTCGGCGAGGTGTCCGGCGGCGAGGGGCTCAAGGTGCGCCGCTGAGCACAAGCGAAAAGGGGCTGCCCCGGTCCGGTCGAAACCGGTCCGGGGCAGCCCCTTCCGCGTGCTCGGGCGCTACGCGCCTGTCACGCTTCCTTCGTCATGTTCGGGCCGGCGCCGCCTGCCGCCTGCTCGATCGGGGGGACGTCGGGCAGAGCCGACTTCTCCTCGCCGCGGAAGGTGAACGTCTTCTCGTCACCCTCGCCCTCGGTGCCGACGACCACGATGTGACCGGGGCGCAGCTCACCGAAGAGGATCTTCTCGGAGAGGATGTCCTCGATCGAGCGCTGGATCGTCCGGCGCAGCGGCCGGGCGCCCATCACGGGGTCGTAGCCCTTCTTCGCCAGGAGCGACTTCGCGTCCGCGCTGAGCTCGATGCCCATGTCGCGGTCCTTCAGCCGCTCGTCCACCTTGGCGAGCATGAGGTCGACGATCTGGATGATGTCTTCCTCGGTGAGCTGGTGGAAGACGACCGTGTCGTCGACACGGTTGAGGAACTCGGGCCGGAAGTGCTGCTTGAGCTCTTCGTTGACCTTGTTCTTCATCCGCTCGTAGTTCGTCTTCACGTCGCCCTGGGCGGCGAAGCCCAGGTTGAAGCCCTTGGAGATGTCCCGGGTCCCGAGGTTGGTCGTCATGATGATGACCGTGTTCTTGAAGTCCACGACCCGGCCCTGGGAGTCGGTCAGGCGACCGTCCTCCAGAATCTGGAGCAGGGAATTGAAGATATCGGGGTGGGCCTTCTCGACCTCGTCGAAGAGGACGACGGAGAACGGCTTGCGGCGCACCTTCTCGGTGAGCTGACCGCCCTCTTCGTATCCCACGTACCCGGGGGGAGAGCCGAAGAGACGGGAGACCGTGTGCTTCTCGCTGAACTCCGACATGTCGAGGGCGATCAGCGCGTCCTCGTCACCGAAGAGGAATTCGGCGAGCGTCTTGGAGAGCTCGGTCTTACCGACACCGGACGGACCGGCGAAGATGAACGAGCCACCGGGGCGCTTCGGGTCCTTCAGACCGGCTCGCGTACGGCGGATCGCCTGCGAGAGGGCCTTGATGGCGTCCTTCTGGCCGATGACGCGCTTGTGGAGCTCGTCCTCCATGCGCAGCAGACGGGAGGACTCCTCCTCCGTCAGCTTGAAGACCGGGATGCCGGTGGCGGTGGCGAGGACCTCGGCGATGAGCTCGCCGTCGACCTCGGCCACGACGTCCATGTCGCCGGCCTTCCACTCCTTCTCGCGCTTGGCCTTCGCGGCCAGCAGCTGCTTCTCCTTGTCCCGGAGAGACGCTGCCTTCTCGAAGTCCTGGGAGTCGATGGCCGACTCCTTGTCGCGGCGGACGCCCGCGATCTTCTCGTCGAACTCGCGGAGGTCCGGCGGCGCGGTCATCCGGCGGATGCGCATCCGGGAACCGGCCTCGTCGATCAGGTCGATCGCCTTGTCCGGCAGGAAGCGGTCCGAGATGTACCGGTCGGCCAGCGTCGCGGCCTGGACCAGCGCCTCGTCCGTGATGGACACGCGGTGGTGGGCCTCGTAGCGGTCGCGCAGACCCTTGAGGATCTCGATGGTGTGCGGCAGCGAGGGCTCGGCGACCTGGATGGGCTGGAAGCGGCGCTCGAGAGCGGCGTCCTTCTCCAGGTGCTTGCGGTACTCGTCGAGCGTGGTGGCACCGATGGTCTGGAGCTCACCTCGCGCCAGCATCGGCTTGAGGATGCTCGCCGCGTCGATCGCGCCCTCGGCGGCACCCGCACCCACCAGGGTGTGGAGCTCGTCGATGAACAGGATGATGTCGCCGCGGGTGCGGATCTCCTTGAGCACCTTCTTCAGGCGCTCCTCGAAGTCACCGCGGTAGCGGGAACCGGCGACCAGCGCACCGAGGTCGAGGGTGTAGAGGTGCTTGTCCTTGAGGGTCTCGGGCACCTCGCCCTTGACGATGGCCTGGGCCAGGCCCTCGACGACCGCCGTCTTGCCGACACCGGGCTCGCCGATGAGGACGGGGTTGTTCTTCGTGCGGCGGGACAGCACCTGCATGACCCGCTCGATCTCCTTCTCGCGCCCGATGACCGGGTCGAGCTTGGATTCACGAGCGGCCTGGGTGAGATTCCGGCCGAACTGGTCCAGCACCAGCGAGGTGGAGGGCGTGCCCTCCGCGGGGCCGCCCGCCGTGGCCGCCTCCTTGCCGCCCGAGTAGCCGGAGAGCAGTTGGATGACCTGCTGGCGCACCCGGTTCAGGTCGGCGCCCAGCTTCACGAGGACCTGGGCTGCGACGCCCTCGCCCTCGCGGATCAGGCCGAGCAGGATGTGCTCGGTGCCGATGTAGTTGTGGCCGAGCTGAAGGGCCTCGCGGAGCGACAGCTCCAGGACCTTCTTCGCCCGGGGAGTGAAGGGGATGTGGCCGGACGGGGCCTGCTGGCCCTGACCGATGATCTCCTCCACCTGCTGACGGACCGCCTCGAGCGAAATCCCGAGGCTCTCCAGGGCCTTAGCGGCGACACCCTCACCCTCGTGGATCAGGCCCAGGAGGATGTGCTCGGTGCCGATGTAGTTGTGGTTGAGCATCCGGGCTTCTTCCTGAGCCAGGACGACAACCCGCCGCGCGCGGTCGGTGAACCTCTCGAACATCGTTAATCGCTCCTCAGAGCGGTCAGGCAGTAAGGGGTCGGTCCCCTCCCTGTCCTTCCGCAGCTTAGTCCCGCAAGCGGGGACCGCTCATTTCAACTGCCGACACCCGAGCCCTGCTTCCCGGGGGATCTCCCGCCCCGAACGCCGACAACTGCTCCAACCCGATGGTGCGAGACGATGTTCCCGCAGGCCAGGCAGATACCCCTATCGCCAGTACGCCGATGGCGAACGTGAGACGTCCGGTGGCCGCGTGTCGCCCCTCCCCACTAGGGATGTCTTACCCGCAATTACAGACAGTCCATGCGGCGCACGCGGGTTCCCTCCGCTACGGGCGAACATCTTGGTACCCATGAATGCGCCCGTACGCCCCCAACTCGGACACAGTACGCGTTCGGTCAAGGACGCTGCGTAACCCCTGGGCCGGATCGGGAGTTCTTCCGGCATGGCTCCCACCGTCCCGCCTCCCCGCACTCCGCTTCCCACCGGACGGGACGCCCGTGCCGGGGGTGAACCGAGGGACGGCTGCGCCCAGTGGTACGAGCGGGAGCTCGGCTGGGCCACCGCGGGTGTCGCCCCGGTACGGCTGCTGACCGGGCTGCGGTTCGACGCGCTCGTCGTCCCCGCCGCCGCCGGTCACGCGGCGCTGCGCCGGGTGGGCCGTGCGGGGCCCGTGGCGCTCATGGGTGAGCGGATGAGCCTGCTGGTGGCAGCGGGAAGCGCGGATGAGCTGCCCGGACTGCTCGACTGGCTGGAGTGGGGCCAAGTCGCCCTCGCGCTGACCGCTCTCGGCGCGGGCGGCCGGATCACCGCACCGCCACCGCCGGGCCGGCCGGGCCCGCCGGGGGCCGCCGTCTGGCTGCGGCCCCCCTGGCCACTGCACGAGCAGGAGGGGGAAACGGTGCTCCCGGCCCTCTCCGGCTTCGGGAGCAGGGGTGGGGATACTCCCGACCTCGTCCGGCTCGTGGACGCCGTGGCGACGGAATGCCACCGGGCCCGGCTGATGCGCGCCAGGACCGGGCCGGCCTCCGATGAGTCGGCCGGTCAGCCGTTGGCCTTCTCGTAGGCCTCACGGATGTCCGCGGGAACACGGCCGCGGTCATTCACGTTGTGGCCGTTCTCGCGGGCCCACTTACGGATCTCGGCGGTGTCCTTGTTGCCGCCGGGAACCGCACGGCCCTTGCCACGCCCGGAGGCGGCACGGCCACCGGTACGGCGACCGCCCTTGGCGTAAGGCTCGAGCAGTGTACGGAGCTTGTCCGCGTTGCTCGTGGTGAGGTCGATCTCGTACGTCTTGCCATCCAGCGCGAACGTGACGGTCTCGTCCGCCTCGCCGCCGTCGAGGTCGTCAACAAGAAGGACCTGAACCTTCTGTGCCACCGGATTTCCTTTCATCGAAAATGGAGTACGCGGAAAGGAAACCGCTTTTCCCCGGAAAACACAAACCCTCGGGAGAGGTTCAGGAGCACAAGAAGACGGGAAACGTGCGCGATTCGGACATAGAGCGCCGCGTTCTTCCGGCGGTCACAGGTGCAGAAGCATCCGACTGTTACCCAAGGTGTTCGGCTTCACTCGTTCGAGACCCAGGAACTCCGCGACTCCCTCGTCATAGGAACGCAGCAGCTCGCTGTAGACATCTCCGTCGACCGGCGTCTCTCCGATCTCCACGAAGCCGTGCTTCGCGAAGAAGTCGACTTCGAAGGTGAGACAGAAAACCCGTCGCACGCCCAGCCAGCGGGCGGTCTGCAACAACTTGTCGAGCACTTGGTGCCCGACTCCGGCGCCCTTGATGCTGTGATCGACCGCGAGAGTACGGACTTCGGCGAGGTCTTCCCACATCACGTGCAGTGCGCCGCAGCCGATGACCCGGGCGTCCTCGTCGCGTTCGGCGATCCAGAACTCCTGGATGTCCTCGTAAAGCGTGACCGTCGCTTTGTCGAGCAGGATGCCTTCACGTACGTAGCCGTCGAGGAGACGCCGGACGGATCCCACATCGCTCGTCCTCGCACGCCGGACGGTGATGGCCGCGTTTATAACCGACGGTTCGGTCTGGAAATCGGTTTGTGGAAGCTCTGAGGACATACCCCGACGCTATCGCCCGGCCTCCGACTCCGCTCCATCGGCCGCTTCGGCGCCTTCACCGGCCCCTTCACCGACCGCTTCATCGGCCGCTTCGCCGCCCGGCGGCACCTCGGCCTCCGGAAGGGCGGGCACAACGATCCGCATGGCATCCCGGAGAGCTTCGCGCTGCTCGGCCGACATCATGCCGAAGAACGCGACCAGCGCGGCGGCCGGGTTGTCACTCCTCGACCAGGCTTCGTTCATCAGTGCGGCCGCGTACGCGGCACGGGTGGAGACCGCCGTATATCGATATGCGCGGCCGTCCACTTCCCGGCGCACCCAGCCCTTCTGATGGAGATTGTCCATTACCGTCATGACGGTGGTGTAGGCGATGGACCGTTCCTGCTGAAGGTCCTCAAGGACTTCCCGCACGGTGACCGGACGGTTCCATTGCCAGACCCGGGTCATCACGGCGTCTTCCAGCTCTCCCAATTGGCGGGGCACAGCGTCACCCTAGTGCCAAATGTCTGGAATGGCCGGTTATTCGCACAGCAAAAGGGCGTACGGCTCTCTCGGAGCCGTACGCCCTTCGTACGGTGCTGTGCGCAATGCGCGCGGTTTTACGGAGTCAGACCGCTTCGGTCCGCGCGGCCTGGTGGGCCGACTCGGCACGGCTGATCGCCGCGTCCACGGCCGCGTCCTCTTTGGCCTTGTTGGGACCGCCCTGGCTCTTGACGATCGTCACGACCAGGCCGATGAAGAAGGCTGCCATCACCACGGGGGGCACGAGCGCGGATACGTAGTCCATGCCGTCCAGAGTAGCGAGCCCGGTACGGACTTCCGCGCGCCCCCTCCACCGCGCGTCGGGCCGCCCCGGCGCGCGCTACCCCGCGGCGCGCTGCTGCGGCGGGGGCACCGGGCGGCGGCGGGGCGGGAAGACCTCGGAGGGCTTCGGCGCCGGGCGCTCGGACGGCGCCGCCGGGCGGGCCGGGGCCGCCGGGACCTTCGGTTTGTCCGGCTCCGCGGCACGGCCGCCGGGCAGCGCGAGCAGCCGGCTGCGGGGCGCCGGGGCCGTCGCGGCGACGGAGCGCCCGGCCAGCCGGGCGCGCACCGAACGCTCCGCGAGCACCTGACAGCGCTCCAGGAGCGCCGCGGCGACCGGCCCGCCGCGCAGGGCGCGCAGTGCGGCCAGATCCTCGGGGCGGGGGTCGTACCCGGCGGCCAGGGCGTCCTGGAGGAGCTCCAGATAGCCGCTGAGGGAGCCGGGGAGGGCGCTTCGGTAGCGGACGAGGTCGGCGAGGAGGAAAGCGCGCAGCCGTCCCGCCTCGCTGACCGTCTCGTCCACGGAGCCCGCTAGCCGCAGGCAGTCCTGGACATCCTCGTCGGGCAGGGGCGCGGGGTGGAGGGCGATGGCGAGGGCACGTCGGAGCACTCGCAGCTCGTCCGCGCTGAACGCCATACCGCCGCGTGATCCGTAGGGCGTGGGCATGACGCGACAATACGTGCTAAATGGACAAAATCCGTTTAACTGGCCGTCGGGCGGCGCGGCGGCCCCGATGAGCCGCCGCACCCCCGAACCGCCGGTCAGGGCCTTGTGACCGGGCCCGGACTACAGGCGCGACACGTTGCGCTCGTACACCAGGCGCAGGCCGATGAGCGTGAGCCAGGGCTCGTGCTCGTCGATGACGGAGGACTCGCCCAGCACCATCGGAGCAAGGCCGCCCGTCGCGATGACGGTGACGTCGTCGGGGTCGGCCGCCAGTTCCTTCTTCATCCGCGCGACGACGCCGTCGACCTGGCCGGCGAAGCCGTAGATGATGCCCGACTGCATGGCCTCGACGGTGTTCTTGCCGATCACGCTGCGCGGCCGGGCCAGCTCGATCTTGCGCAGCTGCGCGCCCTTGACGCCGAGCGCCTCGACCGAGATCTCGATGCCGGGCGCGATGACGCCGCCGGTGTACTCGCCGCGGGCGGAGACCGCGTCGAAGGTGGTGGCCGTGCCGAAGTCGACGACGATCGCCGGACCGCCGTACAGATCGACGGCGGCGACCGCGTTGATGATGCGGTCCGCGCCGACCTCCTTCGGGTTGTCCATCAGGATCGGCACGCCCGTCTTGATGCCCGGCTCGACGAGGACGGCGGGGACGTCGCCGTAGTAGCGGCGGGTCACCTCGCGCAGCTCGTGCAGGACGGCCGGGACGGTGGAGCAGATGGCGATGCCCTCGATGCCGTCGCCCAGCTCCATGCCCAGCAGTGGGTGCATGCCCATCAGACCCTGGAGCAGCACCGCCAGCTCGTCCGCGGTGCGGCGGGCGTCGGTGGAGATCCGCCAGTGCTCGACGATCTCCTCGCCGTCGAACAGGCCGAGCACCGTGTGGGTGTTTCCGACGTCGATGGTGAGCAGCATCAGGCGTCGGCCCCGTCGGTGTCGCGGAAGTCCAGGCCGATGTCGAGGATCGGCGAGGAGTGGGTGAGCGCGCCGACGGCCAGGTAGTCCACACCGGCCTCCGCGTAGGCGCGGGCGGAGTCCAGCGACAGCCGGCCGGAGGACTCCAGGACCGCGCGGCCGCCCACGAGGGCGACGGCCTCCGCCGTCTGCGAGGGGGTGAAGTTGTCCAGCAGGATCAGGTCGGCGCCCGCGTCCAGCACCTCGGTGACCTGCTCCATCGTGTCGACCTCGACCTCGACCGGGATGTCCGGGAACTCGTCCCTGACCCGCTTGAAGGCCTCGGCCACCCCGCCCGCCGCGATGACGTGGTTGTCCTTGACGAGCGCGGCGTCGGACAGCGACATGCGGTGGTTGACGCCGCCGCCGCAGCGCACCGCGTACTTCTCCAGGGCGCGCAGGCCCGGGGTCGTCTTGCGGGTGTCACGGACCTCGGTCTTCGTGCCTTCGAGCACATCGGCCCAGGCGCGGGTGGCGGTGGCGATGCCGGAGAGCCGGCAGAGCAGGTTGAGCGCGCCGCGCTCGCCGGTGAGCAGGTCGCGGGTCCGGGTGGTGACCGTCAGCAGCTTCTGGCCGGGGACGACGCGGTCGCCGTCCTCGACGTGCCGCTCGACCTCGAACTCGGAGGTGCAGACGATGGACAGGACGGCCTCGGCGATGTGCAGCCCGGCCACCACACCCGCCTCGCGGGCGGTGAAGTCGCCGGTGGCCACGGCGTCCTCGGGGACGGTGGCCACGGTCGTGACGTCCACCCCGCCGTCGAGGTCCTCCGCGATGGCGACGTGCGCGACGTCCTCGACCTGGACCGGGTCCAGGCCCGCGTCGGCCAGGAGCTGGGCGAGCGACGGGTCGAGGCCGCACTCCAGGTCGTCCAGGCCGTAGCCGTCGCCCCCGCCGCAGCCGCAGCCGTCACCGCAGCCGCCCGCGGCGGGTGCGGGCGCGCCGATCTGGATCAGCGGTACGTCCACGGGTGTGGGGCGCGGATTCTCTTCGGGCGTGCTCACGGTTACGGCTCCTCGGGAGTGGGGTGGGTGGTGCTTGCTGCTGCGCAGTCTGCTGCCCCGGCCGGGCGCACGGGGCCGAAACCCTCGGTATCCGTCCGGCGGACGACCAGTTGCCGGTCGGGGGTGAGCCGTACGACAAGGTGCCGGCGCCAGTTCTCGTCGTCGCGCTCGGGCCGGTCCTCGCGCCAGTGGCAGCCGCGGGTCTCCTCGCGCTGCCTGGCCGCGGCGACCAGCACCCGGGAGACCAGGAGCAGGTTGGTGACCTCCCAGGCCTCGACGCCGGGCACCGCGAGCTTCGGCTCGGCCGCGCCGGCGTTCAGGAACGCGCTGCGGTGCAGGTCCTCCAGCTCGTCGGCGGCGGTGGCGAGGCTGTCGGCGGAGCGCAGGACGCCGGCGCCGCGGCTCATGATGCGCTGGATCGTGCCCCGGGCCTCGGGCGCCAGCAGCGGCGAGGTCACCGGGTGCGTGACGACGGCCTCCGCGCCGGCGCGCGGGCGGTCCGCGACGATGTCGGCCGCGATGCGCTCGGCGAACACCAGTCCTTCGAGGAGCGAGTTGGAGGCCAGCCGGTTGGCGCCGTGCACCCCGGTGCAGGCGACCTCGCCGCAGGCGTACAGGCCGGGGACCGTCGTACGGCCCCGCAGGTCGGTGCGGACACCGCCGGAGGCGTGGTGCGCGGCCGGGGCGATGGGGATCGGCTCGGTGACCGGGTCGATGCCGTGGGCGCGGCAGGCCGCCAGGATGGTGGGGAAGCGCTGCTCCCACATCTCGGCGCCGAAGTGACGGGCGTCGAGGTACATGTGCTCGGTGTCGTGCAGCTGCATCTGGCGGATGATGGCCTTGGCGACGATGTCGCGCGGGGCCAGCTCCGCCAGTTCGTGCTGCCCGACCATGAAACGCGTGCCGTGTGCGTCGACGAGGTGGGCGCCCTCGCCCCGCACCGCCTCCGACACCAGGGGCTGCTGGCCCTCCGAGCCGGCGCCGAGGAAGAGGACCGAGGGGTGGAACTGGACGAATTCGAGGTCCGAGACCTCCGCTCCGGCCCGCAGCGCGAGTGCCACGCCGTCGCCGGTGGAGACGGGCGGGTTGGTGGTGGCGGAGAAGACCTGGCCCATGCCGCCGGTGGCGAGGACCACCGCGGGGGCGTGCACCGCGCCGACGCCGTCGTGCTGTCCCTCGCCCATGACGTGCAGGGTGACGCCGGCCGTACGGCCTTCGGCGTCGGTGAGCAGATCGAGGACCAGGGCGTTCTCGACGGTGTGCAGGGCGGCCGAGCGGACGGCTTCGACCAGGGCGCGGGAGATCTCCGCGCCGGTCGCGTCGCCGCCCGCGTGGGCGATGCGGCGGCGGTGGTGGCCGCCCTCGCGGGTCAGCGCGATGTCGCCGTCGTCCGTGGTGTCGAAGTGCGCGCCGATCCCGATCAGCCGCCGCACGGCGTCGGGGCCCTCGGTGACGAGGGTGCGCACCGCCGCCTCGTCGCACAGGCCCGCGCCCGCGACCAGGGTGTCGTCGAGGTGCTGCTCGGGGGTGTCGCCCTCGCCGAGGGCCGCGGCGACGCCGCCCTGGGCCCAGCGGGTCGAGCCGTCGTCGAGCCGGGCCTTGGTGACGACGACGGTGGCGAGGCCCGCGGCGGCGCAGCGCAGTGCGGTGGTGAGGCCGGCCACGCCGGAGCCGACCACCACCACATCGGCGTCGATGGACCAGCCGGGGGCGGGGGCGGTCAGCCGTATTCCGGTCACGTGGTGGCTCCGAAGGTCAGCGGGATGTTGTCGATGAGCCGGGTGGCACCCACCCGGGCGGCGACGGCGAGCACCGCGTCGCCGGCGGTGCGGTCGTCGGGGAACTCGGTGAAGTCCGCCGGGTCCACGAGGGCCACGTAGTCGAGTTCGAGCGGGGGCTGTTCGGCCGCCGCGTCGTCCAGGACAGCGCGGGCGGCGGCGCGCACGGCGGCCGGTCCGCCGTCCGGCCTGGCGCGGGCGACCGCCTGCGCGTCGGCGGCGAGCCGGGCCTCGCCGAGCCGGATGAGCCCGGCGGCCCGGTCCTCGCTCGACCCGCCGGACAGTGCGCGGGCGTGCAGCGCCTGCTGGGCGGCGAGCCGGTCACGGGCGGCGAACAGGGCCCGGGACAGCGCGAGGGCGGTGTGGCGCTCGTGCGCGTCGAGGAAGCGGTTGCGGCTGGAGAGCGCGAGGCCGTCGGGCTCCCGGGCCGTCTCCACCCCCACGATCTCCACGGGGAAGTTCAGATCGCGGACCATGCGGCGGATCAGCGCCAGTTGCTGGGCGTCCTTCTGCCCGTAGAACGCGAGGCCGGGGCGGGTGAGGTGGAGCAGCTTGGCGACGACGGTGAGCATCCCGTCGAAGTGCCCGGGGCGCGAGGCCCCTTCGAGCCGCTCGCCCATCGGTCCTGCCGAGATCCGGACCTGCGGTTCCCCGCCGGGGTAGACCTCGTCGGCGGACGGGGCGAAGACGGCGTCGCCGCCGGCCGCGCCCGCGAGGGCGAGATCGGCGTCGAGGGTGCGGGGGTAGCGGTCGAGGTCGGCCGCCTCCCCGAACTGGAGCGGGTTGACGAAGACGGTGACGACGACCTGACCGGCCGGTCCGACGACCGCGCGGGCGGCGCGGATCAGCGAGGCGTGGCCCTCGTGCAGGGCGCCCATCGTCATCACGACGGCGCGCTCGGGCCGGGTGCCGGGGGCGCCGGCCGTGCTGCCGGCGGTCGCGGCCGGGGTGTACGCGTCGAGCTCGGCGGCGGTGCGGAGCAGCGTGGCGGCGGGGTCGGTCATCGGGACTCCTCCGGTCCGGCGCCGGTGCGGCCGCCATCGGTGCGGCCGCCGTCGGCCAGGACGCCGAGCAGGTCCTCGGCGAGCTCCGGCTTGAGCATGCCGTGGGCGAGGGCGCGGTCGGCGGTGGCGCGGGCCATCGCGACGTATCCGGCCACCGTCTGCGGGGCGTGGGCGCGCAGCTCCCCGATGTGCGCGGCGACCGTGCCGGCGTCGCCGCGGGCGACCGGGCCGGTCAGGGCGGCGTCACCGGAGCGCAGGGCGTTGTCGAGCGCGGCGCCGAGCAGCGGGCCGAGCATCCGGTCGGGGGCGGTGACCCCCGCCGTGCGCAGCAGCTCCATCGACTGGGCGACGAGCGTGACCAGGTGGTTCGCGCCGAGGGCGAGGGCCGCGTGGTAGAGCGGACGGGACTCCTCCGCGATCCACTCGGGTTCGCCGCCCATCTCGATGACCAGCGCCTCGGCGGCGAGCCTCAGCTGTTCGGGGGCGGTGACGCCGAAGGAGCAGCCGGCCAGCCGCTGGACGTCCACGGAGGTGCCGGTGAACGTCATCGCCGGGTGCAGGGCGAGCGGCAGGGCGCCGGCCCGCAGCGCGGGGTCCAGCACCTTCGTGCCGTACCGCCCCGAGGTGTGCACGATCAGCTGTCCCGGCCGGACCGCGCCGGTCTCGGCGAGGCCCTCGACGAGGCCCGGCAGGGCGTCGTCGGGCACGGTCAGCAGGACGAGCTCGGCGCGCGCCAGGACCTCCGCGGGCGTCACCAGGGGGACGTCGGGGAGCAGGTCGGCGGCGCGGCGCACCGAGGCGTCGGAGACGCCGGACACGGCGACCGGGCGGTGTCCCGCCAGTCGCAGGGACGCGGCCAGCGCGGGGCCGACGCGGCCCGCGCCGACGACGCCGACGGTGAGACGGGCGGGGCGGTCCCTCGCGTCGAGGGGCTCCTTGGGGGCTGTTGCATTCACGCGGCAGTGGCCTTCCGTTCCAGTCCGCGGGGGGTACCGGACGATTTCTCTGCATGCTACGCCAGCGTTTCGTCCGGCTCCCGACTGTCCACAGGCTGTGGGAAACCCGGCCGGCCGGGCCGCTCCGGACGGGGGCGGACGGGGGTGCGAATAACCCGTGGGCGGGAGCCCGGTTCTGCGTGATGATCGTCCCATGGCAGACATGAACGAGCAGGCGGGCGCCGGAGCGGCGGACGGGACACCGGGCCCGGACGGACCCCAGGACGCGGACCGGTTCCCGCGGATCCGCCGGATCACCGCGTGGCAGCGGGCCGAGCGGACCCTGTGGCGGGCTCCGATGGACCGCTCACTCGGCGAGCAGCTGGCCGTGCTGGCCGCCGACGCCGGCACGCTCACCGATCTCGGGCAGCCCGTGGACATCTACGGCGGCGGCGTGGTCGCCGAGCTGGAGCAGCGGATCGCCGAGGTGCTCGGCAAGGAGGCGGTCGCGTTCTTCCCGACCGGGACGATGGCGCAGCAGGCCGCGCTGCGCTCCTGGGCGGGGCGCACCGGCAACCCGACGGTGGCGCTGCATCCGCTCGCCCACCCCGAGATGTACGAGCGCGGCGCGCTGTCGGTGGTGAGCGGGCTGCGTACCGTCCACCCGACGTCCGAGCCCCGGCTGCCCACGGCGGACGAGATCCGCGACTTCGACGAGCCGTTCGGCACCCTGATGCTGGAGCTGCCGCTGCGGGACGCGGGCTTCGTCCTGCCCACCTGGGAGGAGCTGGAGGCGGTGGTGGCGGCCGCCCGCGAACGCGATGCGGTGGTCCACTTCGACGGGGCGCGGCTGTGGGAGTGCGCGACGCACTTCGGGCGGGAGCTGCCGGAGATCGCGGCGCTCGCGGACAGCGTGTACGTGTCGTTCTACAAGACCCTCGGCGGGATCTCCGGGGCCGCGCTCGCCGGTTCCGCCTCGCTGATCGAGGAGGCCAGGACCTGGCGGCACCGGTACGGGGGCCAGCTCTTCCAGCAGTTCCCGGCGGCGCTCTCCGCCCTGAGCGGCCTGGAGCGGGAGCTGCCGAAGCTGCCGTCGTACGTGGCCCACGCGCGGGTGGTGGCGGAGGCGCTGTCCGAGGGCTTCACGGAGGCCGGTGCCGGGTGGTTCCGGGTGCATCCCGACCCGCCGCACACGCACCAGTTCCAGGTGTGGCTGCCGTACGCGTCCGACGTCCTTACGGAGGCGTCGGTGCGGCAGGCGGAGGAGAGGGGCACGGCGCTCTTCCGCATGTGGCAGCCGGCCGGCGCCGGGCCCCCCGGGATCTCCTGCACGGAGGTCAGCGTGACCGAGTCGGGGCTGACGTGGACGGCGGCGGACGTGAAGGCGGCCGTGGGCGACTTCCTGAAGCTGGTGGCCGAGCAGGAGCGGCTCGCCCGGCAGAAGTAGCGGCGCGCCCGGCGGGCCGCCGATTGACGCCGGCCGTCAATCGGGTCCCGGCCCGCCGCGCTCACCCCGCACCATGGAGGGGTGAGCGTGACCATCGACATCACGGGGCTGGACCCCGGGCGCATCGTCTTCGAGACCTCCCCCCTCGCGGAGCTGGGGCTCGCCCTGCACGCGCTCTCCGAGCCGGGGCACCACCCGGGACTGCACGGCTGGGCGACGGCCACCGCCACGGCCCTGGAGCCGGACCTCGCCGACCGGCTGCACGAGGCGGACTTCCTGTGGCGGAACACCTTCTCGGACGTCTTCATGCCGTTCGCGGGGGTCCGCGGCGGCGACGGCAGGACGGGCGCCGGCCTCGCGGAGGACCTGGACATCCTCGACCGGCTGGACGACGAGCGCTTCGTCGCCGCGGCCCTGGAATTCACCTGCGCCGCCCTGTACGGGGCCGGCGCGCCCTCGCCCCTGGTCGACGCCGGGATGCGCGCCCGCGCCCTGGACATGGCGGCGACGCGGGGCCCGCAGCAGGCGGAGTTCACCCAGCGGCTGCTGACCGACCCCGCCTCCGTGCGCCGCTGGGTCCGGCGCCTCTTCGAGGACTGTGACCAGGCGTTCTTCGCGGACACCTGGCGGCGGACGCGGGTCCAGCTGGTGGCCGACGCCCGGCACAAGACGGATCTGCTGCGGCACAAGGGGATCGGCGAGGCGCTGGGCGCGGTGTCCACCGCGGTGTCACTGGACGCCACCGGGGACCGCGTCCACATCGACAAGCTGACCGAGGGCTCGACCGACGCCACCGACCCGGCCGTGGGCCCCGGCATCACGCTCATCCCGACCAGCCTCGGCTGGCCGCACCTGACGGTGCTGCACGCGCCGGGCTGGCGCCCGGTGATCCACTACCCGGTGCACCGGCCCGAGCTGCCCTCCCCCGCCTCCGTCGAGCTGCTCCAGCTGCGGATGGAGGCGCTGGCCCACCCGGTGCGGATGCGGCTGTGCCGCAACATCGCCCGCTCCCCGTACACGACCGGGGAGCTCGCGGAGACGCACGGCATCACCTCTCCCGAGGTCTCCCGCCATCTCGCGGTGCTCAAGAGGGCCGGTCTGATCACGACCCGGCGGCGCGGCCGGTACGTACTGCACCAGCTGGACCTGACCGTCGTGGCGCGGCTCGGCAGCGACTTCCTGGAGGGCATCCTGCGCTGAGGGCCCGCCCGCGCTCAGCCCGCCCCGCCGCCGGCCCGCACCAGCCCGGTCTCGTAGGCGAGGACGACGACCTGCACCCGGTCGCGCAGGCCGAGCTTGGTCAGGATGCGGCCGACATGCGTCTTCACGGTCGCCTCCGAGAGCACCAGCCGCGCGGCGATCTCGCCGTTCGACAGGCCCTGCGCCACCAGCAGCATCACCTCGCGCTCCCGCTCGGTGAGCTTGGCGACGTCCTTGTGGCGCGGCTCGGCCGTACCGCTGGGCAGCATCGGGGAGAAGCGGTCGAGCAGCCGGCGGGTGGTGGACGGCGCGACGACCGCGTCACCGCTGTGCACGGAACGGATCGCGGCGAGGAGCTCGCCCGGCGGCACGTCCTTGAGCATGAAGCCGCTGGCCCCGGCCTTCAGCCCGGAGAACGCGTACTCGTCGAGGTCGAACGTCGTCAGGATGAGCACCTTGGGCGCGTCGGGCTGCGCGCAGATGCGGCGGGTGGCCTCGACGCCGTCCAGCCGCGGCATCCGCACATCCATCAGCACGACGTCGACCGCGGTGGACCGCAGGTTCTCGATCGCCTCCGCGCCGTCGCCGGCCTCCGCGACGACCTCCATGTCCGGCTGCGCGGCCAGCACCATCCGGAAGCCGGTACGCAGCAGCATCTGGTCGTCGACGAGCATCACGCGGATCGCCATGGGGTCTCTGTCTCCTGTTTTTTCGTTCTGCGGTAGGTCCTCGGTGGGCGGGGACGGCCGAGCCGTCTTCGAGAAGCCCTAGTCGGCCGGTTTGAGCGGCAGCAGCGCGCTGATCCGGAATCCGCCGCCGGGGCGCGGTCCGGCATCCAGCGTGCCGCCGACCATGCCGACCCGCTCACGCATGCCGATCATCCCGTGGCCCGCGCCGTCGGCGCCGCCGTCCTCGTACAGTTCGTGCGCGGCGCCCCGGCCGTCGTCCTCCACCAGCAGGCCGAGGCCGTCGTCGAAGTACACCAGCCGCACACTGGCCCCGGCGTTGGGGCCGCCGTGCTTGCGGGTGTTGGTCAGCGCCTCCTGCACGATGCGGTACGCGGTCAGCTCGACGCCGCTGGGCAGCGGGCGCGGTGTGCCCTCGATCTTGAAGTCGACGGCCAGACCGGACTGCCTGACCTGGCCGACCAGGTCCTCGATCTGCTCGACATCGGGCTGCGGGACGTACTCCCCGCTCTCCCGCACGTCTCCGGTCCGCAGCACACCGAGCAGCCGCCGCATCTCCGCCAGCGCCTGCCTGCCGGTGCTGGAGATGGTCTCCAGCGCCTGCCGGGCCTGATCGGGCGCCGCGTCCATGACATAGGCGGCGCCGTCGGCCTGCACCACCATCACCGAGACGTTGTGCGCGACGACATCGTGGAGTTCGCGGGCGATACGGGCCCGCTCCGCGGCCACCGCGACCTTCGACTGCGCCTCGCGCTCCCGCTCCAGCCGGGCGTTGCGCTCCTCCAGCTGGTCGAAGTAGGCCCGCCGGGTCCGCATCGAGTCACCGAGCACCCAGGCCAGCACGAACGGCACCGTCATCACGACGACGATGAAGCCCTTCTGCGCCCAGCTGCCCGGCTCCTCGTTCGGCCAGCGGAGCTGGGAGAGCCCGGCCGCGCACAGGCTGCACGTCAGGGCGAGCCGGGACGCCCAGCGCTCCCCGACGGTGGCCACGGTGAAGGTGATCACCAGCATGGCGAAGTTCGCGGTGGTCGGTCTGACCCCGAACACCAGCTGGACGACGCCCATCGCGATGGCGAGCAGCAGCATCTTCTCGGGGGCGCGGCGGCGCAGTGCGACGACGACGCTGAGACCGATGACGACCGGCACCACGGCGAAGCGCTCACCGCTGCCGCGCCCGACACCGCCCACCACAATGGTCATGCCGGAGAGCCCGAGGAGGAAGACAGCCCAGAAGCTGTCGACGCCCATCGGGTGTCTGCGGATGAAATCGTAGAGGCGCTGCACGTAACCCAGCGTAGGGACAGCCGACAGGTGCACGGGTCAGCCAAAGGGCCGATCCGGGTCCGCAGACCGTACTCCCCAAGGTGGAGACTTGGATATGTGACGGATGACTGGCGCGGGTGGCAGGAGGCGGCTGAGACCGCTTTGTACGGGGACGGGGGGTTCTACCGGAGCCCCGAGGGGCCCGCGGGTCATTTCCGTACCTCCGTGCACGCATCCGGGCTGTTCGCCGCGGCCGTCGCCCGGCTGCTGGTCAGGACGGCCGGCGAGCTCGGGACCCGTTCGGTGGACCTGGTGGATCTGGGGGCGGGGCGCGGAGAGCTGTTGACGGGAGTGCTCGCCGCGCTCCCGTCGGAGGGCGGCGACGGTCTCGCGGTACGGGCGTACGCCGTGGAGCTGGCCGCGCGCCCCAGCGGTCTGGACCCACGGGTTCAGTGGTGCGCGGAGCCCCCGCGCGGCGTGCGCGGGCTGCTGTTCGCCAACGAGTGGCTGGACAACGTGCCGACGCCCATCGCCGAGACGGACCAGGACGGCGTCGACCGCTACGTGCTGGTCCGGCCGTCGGACGGTGCGGAGCGGCTGGGCGAGCCGGTGGGCGGGGCCGACGCCCGGTGGCTGAGCCGCTGGTGGCCGTCGGCGGGACCGGGCGGCCGGGCGGAGATCGGCCGCCCGCGCGACGAGGCGTGGGCGCGTGCGGTGTCCGCACTGTCCGGCGGGCTCGCGGTGGCCGTGGACTACATGCACCTACGGGAGGCGCGGCCGCCCTTCGGCACGCTGACCGGCTTCCGGGCGGGGCGCGAGGTGCGGCCGGTGCCGGACGGCAGCTGCGACCTCACCTCCCACGTGGCACTGGACGCGTGCGCGGCGGCGGGCGGTCCGGCCGCGGAGATCCGCACCCAGCGCGAGGCGCTGCACGACCTGGGCGTCAGCGGCGGGCGCCCGCCGCTGTCCCTGGCGTCGAGCGACCCGGCCGGCTACGTACGGGCCCTGGCCGGGGCGGGTGAGGCGGCGGAGCTGACCGCGCCCGGCGGCCTGGGCGGCTTCGGCTGGCTGACGCAACGGGTCTGATCCGCGTTCCACCCCGCACCCCGCGGCACCGGCTCCCGCAGGGATACTGTCCGCATGACGGAGACCACAGTCGGCATCGGCGGCGCGGCGGAGAGCACCGACATGGTGCTCAACATCGGCCCGCAGCACCCCTCCACCCACGGCGTGCTCCGGCTGAGGATCGTCCTGGACGGCGAACGCGTCCAGCAGGCCGAACCGGTCATCGGCTACATGCACCGCGGCGCGGAGAAGCTCTTCGAGGCCCGCGACTACCGGCAGATCGTGATGCTCGCCAACCGCCACGACTGGCTGTCGGCGTTCTCCAACGAGCTGGGCGTCGTGATGGCCGTCGAGCGCATGCTCGGCATGGAGGTCCCGGAGCGCGCGGTCTGGACCCGCACCCTGCTGGCCGAGCTGAACCGGGTCCTCAACCATCTGATGTTCCTCGGCTCGTACCCGCTGGAACTCGGCGGGATCACCCCGGTGTTCTACGCGTTCCGGGAGCGCGAGGAGCTCCAGGCCGTGATGGAGGAGGTCTCCGGCGGCCGGATGCACTACATGTTCAACCGGGTCGGCGGCCTCAAGGAGGACCTCCCGGCGGGCTGGCTCGGCCGCGCCCGGGACGCCGTCGCCTCGGTCCGGTCCCGGATGGACGTCTACGACAAGCTGGTGCTCGGCAACGAGATCTTCCGGGGCCGTACCCGCGGGGTCGGCGTGCTCCCGGCGCGGGCCGTGCACGCGTACGGGGTGTCCGGGCCGATCGCCCGCGCCTCTGGCGTCGACTTCGACCTGCGCCGGGACGAGCCCTACCTCGCGTACGGGGAGCTCCAGGACACCCTGAAGGTCGTCACCCGCACCGAGGGCGACTGCCTGGCCCGGTTCGAGTGCCTGCTGGACCAGACGCACAACGCCCTGGACCTGGCGGACGCCTGCCTGGACCGGATGGCGGACCTGGCGCCCGGTCCGATCAACCAGCGGCTGCCCAAGGTGCTCAAGGCCCCCGAGGGCCACACCTACGCCTGGACCGAGAACCCGCTCGGCGTCAACGGCTACTACCTGGTGTCCAAGGGCGAGAAGACCCCGTACCGGCTGAAGCTCCGCTCGGCGTCGTTCAACAACATCCAGGCGCTCACCGAGCTGCTGCCCGGCACCCTGGTCGCGGACATGGTCGCGATCCTGGGCTCGCTGTTCTTCGTCGTCGGCGACATCGACAAGTAGCCCGGCCCCGTCGGCGCCATCGACAAGTAGCCCGGCCCGCGCGGCGGGAGGCTCCTGCCCCCGCCGCTACGAGATCGCGCTGCGCAGCTCCGCGACGTCCAGCTGTTCCGTCTCGTCGTGCGCGGTCAGGTCGATGACCTTGCCGACGGCCCGGTTGTCGGCCGCGCCCGTGCGGTGCGCGGCGAGTGCCTCCTCGCCCACCACATCGGCGAGGTCCTCGTTCTGCACGGACTCGATCGCGGCGTGTGCCTTCTGCGTACCGAAGAAGTCGAAGCTTCCCTGCGGCACCAGATGGCGGCGGGCCGCCGCGTACGGGACGACCGCGCCGGCGGCCGGCACGGCGCTCTGGGCGGGCTGGGCGCTCTGGGCGGGCAGTGCCCTGGGCGGCCGGGGCGGCGCGGGCAGGGCGGCCGGGCGGCGGTGCTGCCCGTCGTCCGTCGTGGCGCCGGTGTGCGCGGCCGCCGCGTGCCTTCCCTGCCGCTCCCGCGTCTCCCGGGCCCGCTCCGCGAGAGCGTGCTTCCTGGCCTGCTCGGCGGTGCGCCGCGCCTGCTGGAGCGCCCGGTTGCGCGTGAGGTCCTCCAGCGCCTGGGCGGCCCGCAGATATCCGGCCGCTGTCGGGGTGCTGCGCGCGGCGGGCAGTTCGCGGGGCGGCGCGGCCGCCTCCAGGGCGAGCTGCCGGCGGCTCTCCAGCACACTGGCGCGCTCGGTCTCGGCGTTGGCGTACCGCCGCAGCAGTGCGGCGTGCTCGCCGCGGAGCCCGGCCAGTTCGACGCGCTTGCGGCGCAGCTTCGTCTCCAGACGGGCGCGCAGTTCGCGCGACTCGTCCAGATCGGCCTCGATCTCCGCTGCGCGTTCCTCGGCCCGCCACTCGTCGCCGGCGCGGGCACGCGTCAGCTCCGCGACGCGACGGCCCGCCTCCCGGTCCCAGCTGCGCATCAGATACGCGCCGGTGAGGGCGGCGGCCGCCGCGGCGGCGACCAGCGCGCGCAGGACCAGGGGATCGGCGGGCAGCCAGGCTGCCGCGGCACAGAGGACCGAGGCTCCGGCCACGACCGAGGGCGGAAGGATTCTGTGCAGAGGTGGCGAATGGCGATGGCGTCCACGTGGCATGGCCTGAAATTTACCGTGCGTACGGCCTGCTTGGGGGGCCGCCCGGCAATCTGTTCCCCGCCGGTTACCTGACGGCCCCTAAAACAACTGCTTCCGCTCCCGTGCGCGGGCCTTCGCTACTTCTTGATCAGGCCTTTCGACTGAAGGTATTCCTTGGCCGCGTCCTCGGGCTTGGCGCGCTCGGCGTCGACCTTGCGGTTCAGTTCCGCGAGGTCCTGGGTGGTGAGTGCGCCGGTGAGCTTGCCGAGCGCGTCGGCGATGTCCTGGGCGCCCGCGTCCTTGGCATTGACGACCGGCAGAACGTTGTCCGCGTTCTGCAGCTTCTTGTCGTCCTCCAGGAAAACCAGGCCGAAGCTGTCCAGCACCGCGTCCGTGGTGGTGGTGAGGACCAGTTGGTCCTTGCCGTCCTTGACCGCCTGCTTGGACTGCGGGGTGCCGACTCCCTTGGGGTCGATGCCGGTCACATCGATGCCGTACGTCTTCTTCAGTCCGGGCGCGCAGAACGCCCGCACCTCGCACTCGTCACCCGCCGCGATCTTCACCTCGACCTTGGAGGCGCCGAGATCGGAAAGCGTCGTCAGCTTGTTCTTCGCGGCGAATTCCTTGGTGACCGCGAAGGCGTTCTGGTCGACCGCCTTGCCGGCCGGCAGGACCTTCAGTCCGCGCGGAGTGGCGAGCTTCTCCAGGGCCGCGACGGTGGCCGCGGTGTCGCCCGACGCGAGCGGCTTCTCCTCGGCCGCCTTCGCCCCGTTCACCTTGGCGTTGAGGAATTCGGTGATCGTCGCCGCGTATTCGGGTACGACGTCGATCTCGCCCTTCTCCAGGGAGGGTTCGTACAGTTCGCGGTTCTTCACGGTGGTGACCGAGGTGCTGTATCCGGCGTCGGCGAGGATCTGCGCGTACAGCTCGGCGAGCACCTTGGACTCGGTGAAGGCGGCGGCGCCCACGACGAGCGAGCCCTTCTTGGCGGAGTCGTCGCCGCCGGCCGGGGCACCCTTGTCCTTCTCCAGGCTGTCACCGCCGCAGGCGGCGAGCGAGCCCGCCAGCGCGACGATGCCGATGACCGCGCCGGCTATGCGCGAGGTCTTGCTCATGTTGTTCTCCGTCCAGGGCAACAGGGCCATATGCGATATGCGAGGTCGGTCAGGAAAGCGGGCCGGGCTCACGCCGTCCGGCGGCGGCGAACCGGCGACAGCGCCCGGTCGAGGGCGACCAGCACCGTCTCCACCAGCAGGGCGAGCACGGCGACCAGCAGGGCCCCCGCGACCACCTGCGGGGTGTTGTACGTGTTGAAGCCGGCGGTGATGATCCGGCCGAGACCGCCCTGGCCGACCATCGCGGCGATCGTCGCCGTGGCAACCACCTGGACCGCGGCCGAGCGCAGCCCGGTCATGATCATCGGGTAGGCCAGCGGCAGTTCGACGCGGACGAAGAGCTGGGGGCCCGACATGCCCATCCCGCGTGCGGCCTCCGTCACCGAACGGTCCACCTCGGTCATCCCGACGTAGGCGTTGGTCAGCAGCGGCGGCACGGCGAACAGCACCAGGGCGATGATCGTCGGCACATAGCCGCTGTTGCGCAGCGGCGAGACCATGAAGAGCGCCAGCACCGCGAAGACCGGGACCGCCCGCCCCACATTGGAGATGTTGACGGCCAGCGCGCCGCCCTTCCCGATGTGTCCCAGGAAGAGCGCGACGGGCAGCGCTATGGCACAGGCCAGGGCGAGCGCCACCCCGCTGACGTACAGATGCTCTCCGAGCCGGTGGGACACCCCGCTCTCCCCCGACCAGTTGGCGCCGGTGGTGAGCCACGTCCAGGCCTCGCCGAGAACTCCCATGGGGTCAGACCGCCTTCGCCGTGCCGGCCGCGTCCACGGCGTCGTGGGTCCTTGATATGCGGGTCCACGGGGTCAGCAGCCGCTGCACGCAGAGCAGCAGCAGGTCCGCGACGACCGCGAGCAGTACGCAGAGCACCGAGGCGGCCAGCACCTGGGCCTTGAAGAAACTCGGCAGGGCGTCGTCGATGAGGTTGCCCAGACCGCCCCGGCCGACGATCGAACCGATCGTCGTCAGCGCGACCGTGGAGACCGTGGCGATCCGTATCCCGGCCATCAGCGCGGGCATCGCGAGCGGCAGCTCGACCTCCCACAGCAGCCTGGCGGGCCCGTAGCCCATGCCCAGCGCGGCCTCCTTCGCCTCCTCGGGCACCGCTTCCAGCCCCGCCAGGATGTTCCGCACGAGAATGGTCAGCGAATACAGCACCAGTCCGGTGACGACCAGCGCCGCTGAGAGCCCGAAAAGCGGCAGCAGCAGCGAGAACATCGCGAGCGACGGCACGGTGTAGAGGACCGTGGTCAGCCCGAGCACCGGTCCGGCGAAGCGGCGGCTGCGACGGGCGAGCAGGGCCAGCGGGAATGCCACGGCGACCCCGATCGCCACGGAGACCGCGGTGATCCAGATGTGCTGGACCGTGGCATCGGTCAACTCCTGGCTGCGGGAACGGAGATACTCCCCGCAGATCCAGTCGTTCGTCACCAGGCAGTTCTGTGCGGCCATCTTGTCCCCCACCTCCCGATCGCCCACTCGTACTGATGTCCGGCGAGCCTATCCTCGACCACTGACAATCACGGAAGCCGTTGTATTCCAGCAACATGTCCTTCACAAAACACGCGCCACAATGGGGAACCATGATCCGTTTCGAGCACGTCACCAAGCGGTATGCGGACGGCACCACCGCCGTCGACGATCTTTCCTTCGAGGTCGCCGAGGGTGAACTCGTCACGCTCGTCGGGCCATCGGGGTGCGGCAAGACGACCACCATGAAGATGGTGAACCGGCTGATCGAACCGACCGAGGGCCGGATATTCCTCGACGGGGACGACATATCGGCCATCGACCCCGTCCAGCTGCGCCGGCGTATCGGCTACGTGATCCAGCAGGTCGGCCTGTTCCCGCACAGAACGGTCCTGGAAAACACCGCGACCGTGCCCCATCTCCTCGGCTGGAAACGCGGAAAGGGCCGCGAACGCGCGGCGGAACTCCTCGATCTGGTCGGACTCGATCCTTCCGTTTATGGCGACCGATATCCGGAACAGCTGTCCGGTGGTCAGCGCCAACGCGTCGGCGTGGCAAGGGCGCTGGCCGCCGACCCGCCCGTACTGCTGATGGACGAGCCTTTCGGCGCCGTCGACCCGGTCGTCCGGGAACGGCTGCAGAACGAATTCCTCAAGCTTCAGGCACAGGTCCGCAAAACAGTGCTGTTCGTCACGCACGACATCGAGGAGGCCGTCCGCCTCGGCGACCGCATCGCCGTCTACGGACAGGGCTCGATCGAGCAGTTCGACTCACCGGCCACGGTGCTCGGCGCCCCCGCCACCGGCTATGTCGCGGACTTCGTCGGCGCGGACCGCGGCCTCAAGCGGCTCTCGGTCACCCCCATCGAGGAGAGCGACCTCGACCAGCCGCCGGTCGTCCACCTCGACGACCCGCTGGCCACGGCGACCGAACGGCTGCGCGCCGAGGGCGCGCGCTGGGCCGTCGTGCTGGACGGCGACGACCATCTGCACGGCTGGATCCCGGCCGGTGACGCGCTCACCGCCACCCGGGGCACGGTCCGCGAGCACGCCCGCCGGATGGAGGCCTGGCTGCCCGTCGGCGCCCCGCTCAAGCAGGCGTTCGCCACCATGCTCCAGCACGACGCCGGCTGGATCGCGGTCATCGACAAGGAGAGCGAGGGCCGGTTCCTGGGCGTGCTCACGCCGGCCCGCCTCCATGAGGCGCTCCGCCGGTCGATCGACGCGGACGACCGGGCCGTGCCGCGCGCCGAGGTGGCCGTGGAGAGCGTGGCGAGCGTGACCAAGACCGCGGGGCTGTGAGCCGCGCCCTCGGGGCACGCGGCTCCGTGAGAGCCCGGACGCGGCCCCGCCCCGCCCGGGTCAGTTCTCGCTGAGCCGGCTGCTCAGCCACTCCAGGGCGGCGGGGATCTCCCGGCGCCAGGTGTTGAAGTTGTGCCCGCCGCTGCCGAGCACGATCGACGAGGCCTGCGCGGGCGCCTTCACCTTGGCCAGGAACTTCTTCGTGTCGGCGTAGTTCGCCTCGCCGTGGCGGGAGGTCGTCACCAGGAAGGACGAGTCGGGCATCGGCCGGTGGTCCAGGGTCCACAGCAGGTCGGCATGGTCACGCGCCCGCTGGTCGCCGTGGAAGAGGTCACCGGTCGTCGGGTCCTCCGCCGCCTTGTAGTACGCGGAGAGCCCCGCGCTCGCCGTGAAGCGGTGCGGGTGGTGCAGCCCCAGCTTCAGCGCGCAGTAGCCGCCGGTGGAGTTGCCGATGACGCCCCAGTTACGGGCCCGCTTGCCGACCCGGTAGCCGGCCGAGATCGCCCGCGGCAGGTCCTCCGCGAAGAACGTCTCGGTCTGCGGTCCACCCTTTATGTCCACGCACTCGGTGTCCCTCGGCGGCGCCAGCGTCGGCCGGAGCATCACCAGGATCATCGGCTGCGACCGCCCGGATTTCACCTGATCGAGTGCAGTACGCGGGTACCGCAGTCCCTTGAGCAGGTTCTCCGAAGTGCCCGGGTAGCCCGTGAGTACGACCACCGCGGGGAACTTCCGCCGGGCGTACGCCTCCTGGAAGTACTCCGGCGGCAGATACACGTACGCCGAGCTCTCGATCCCGGATTGCCGCCCCGCGATGACGACCTTGTCGATCCGGCCGCCCCTGGTGGCCAGCGATCCGCCCGGCACATCGGGCCGCTGCGTCCCCACCCGGACAATGTTCTTCGCGGCCAGGGTCCCGGCGGCACGGTCGGTGACCACGCCCAGGTCCTGCTTCTGGCCGAACAGGTCCGCCCAGGAGCCGTAGAAGAGGAACGTATTGTTGGCCATCAGGCCGACCGAGGCGAAGACCGCCACCTGGGTCGCCAGAAGCAGGCCGACCCTGCCGAACACCATCGGGACACTGCGCCGGGCGAACCGCGGCCAGAGCCAGATCGTGACGGCGAACAGCACGACGGCCAGCACGATCGCCAGGATCAGCACTGCCTTGCCGGTAAGGCCCATGACGGTTGAACTTTCTTGTCAGGAAATTTCCGGGATACGGGTGAACCCGCGGCCCGGAAGGCTCGTCCTAGAGGTCGCACATCGTCCGCAGCGCTCCGGCCGACGGACTCCAAAGAATCTCTCGCGGAACCACGGGAAGCGATGTCTGTCACGCTAGATGGGGATAAATCGGGATCGGTTCCGAATAGCGCACGTAAGTTCGTGCGCGGACCGCGACCCGAATCCGTACCGGTGCTCGTCGGCACCGCCTGCACCGTAGTCGGTCTGATCGACGTCGCCGCCGGGGTCTTCCCACGCTTCCGGCACAGCCGGATGCACACCCTCGCCGAGGTCCTTCCCGGCGCCCTCGGCCCCTTCGCCGCCGCGCTCTCGCTGAGCGTCGGCGTCCTGCTGCTGCTCCTGGCCCACGGCCTCAAGCGGCACAAGCGGCGGGCCTGGCGGGCGGCCGTCATGCTGCTCCCGGCCGGCGCGCTGTCCCAGTTCGTCTACCGACACTCGGTGCTGGGCGTACTGGTCTCCCTGACGCTGTGTTACCTGCTGGTGCGCCACCGCAGTGAATTCGCCGCGCTCCCCGACCCGCGCAGCCGTTGGCGGGCGCTGGCCAACTTCGTCCTGCTCGGCGCGGGTTCGCTCGGCCTCGGCCTGGTCATCGTCAGCGTCCACCCCGGCCGGCTGGTCGGGAACCCCAGCATCGCCGACCGGCTCCAGCACGTGCTGTACGGCCTGTTCGGCTTCGAGGGGCCCGTCGAGTACGCCGGCGTCACGTCCTGGACCGTGGCCTACTCGCTCGGCGCGCTCGGCCTGCTGACCGCCGTCACCACGATCTACCTCGCGTTCCGCCCCGAACATCCTGCCGCCCGCCTCACCGAGGACGACGAGGCCCGGCTGCGCACGCTGCTGGAGCGGCACGGCCGCCGCGACTCGCTCGGCCACTTCGCGCTCCGCCGCGACAAGGCCGTGGTGTTCTCCCCCAGCGGCAAGGCCGCCGTCTGCTACCGCGTGGTGTCCGGGGTGATGCTGGCCAGCGGCGACCCGATCGGTGACGTGGAGGCCTGGCCGGGCGCCATCGAACGCTTCATGGACGAGGCCAGGGCCCATTCCTGGACGCCGGCCGTGATGGGGTGCAGCGAGACCGGCGGCGAGGTCTGGACCCGCGAGACCGGACTCGACGCCCTCGAACTGGGCGACGAGGCGGTGGTGGATGTCGCGGATTTCTCCCTCGCCGGACGTGCGATGCGCAACGTACGCCAGATGGTGAAGCGCATTGAGCGCGGCGGGTACGCGACCCGGGTGCGGCGCGTGGCCGACATCGGCGAGGCCGAACTGGCCCGCATCCGGCTGGCCGCGGCCGACTGGCGCGGCACCGACAACGAGCGCGGCTTCTCCATGGCGCTCGGCCGGATCGGCGACGGCGCCGACGGGGACTGCTTCATCGCCACCGCCCACAAGTCCGACGAGCAGAGCGCCGATTCCCCGTACGGGGACCTGAAGGCGGTACTCCACTTCGTCCCCTGGGGCACCGACGGCATGTCCCTGGACCTCATGCGCCGCGACCGCGCCGCCGACCCCGGGATGAACGAACTGCTGATCGTCGCGTCCCTCCAGGCCGCGCCGCGGCTCGGCATCACCCGGGTCTCGCTGAACTTCGCGATGTTCCGCTCCGCGCTGGCCCGTGGCGAGAAGCTGGGCGCCGGACCGGTGCTGCGGATCTGGCGCGGCCTGCTGATCTTCCTCTCGCGCTGGTTCCAGATCGAGTCGCTGTACAAGTTCAACGCCAAGTTCCGGCCCCGCTGGGAGCCCCGATTCGTGGTCTACCGCACCGCCCGCGACCTTCCCCGGATCTCCCTGGCGGCCATGCAGGCCGAGGGGTTCGTCAGCTTCGCGCTCCCCCGCCCGCTGGCCCGCAGGCTGCCGGGCAGCGGACGGCGTCCGTGCGCGCACACGCCGGCCACCACCGGGGAGCACGGCGTCCACGCGGCGTGATCGGCCCCCGGGCGGGCCTACGCTGGTCGTATGAGTACGTTGCGTGGACGAGGCACGGTCCAGGGCCTGCCGGAGTGGGACCGCTGTGCGGTCATGGGTGTCGTCAATGTGACCCCCGACTCCTTCTCCGACGGGGGCCGCTGGTTCGACACCACGGCGGCCGTCAAGCACGGTCTCGACCTGGTCGGGGAGGGCGCCGACCTGGTCGATGTCGGCGGTGAGTCGACCCGCCCCGGCGCCAGCCGGGTGGACGAGTCGGAGGAGCTGCGCCGGGTGGTCCCGGTGGTCCGCGGACTGGTCTCCGAAGGGGTCACGGTCTCCGTGGACACCATGCGGGCCCGGGTCGCCGAACAGGCCGTCGACGCGGGAGCGGTCCTCGTCAACGACGTGAGCGGCGGACTCGCCGACCCGGACATGGTCCCGGTCGTCGCCGCCGCGGCGGTGCCCTTCGTCGTCATGCACTGGCGCGGCTTCAGCGAGTCCATGAACAGCCGGGCGGTGTACGGGGACGTCGTCGCCGAGGTCGTCGAGGAACTGCGGATACGGATGGACGCCGTGGTCACGGGCGGTGTCGCGGCCGAACGGATCGTGATCGACCCCGGTCTCGGCTTCGCCAAGGACGCCGGCCACGACCTCTCGCTCATCGCCCGCCTGGACGCGCTGCACGCCCTGGGCCGACCGCTGCTGGTCGCCGCCTCCCGGAAGCGGTTCCTGGGCCACGTACTGGCCGGAACGGGCGCCGCCCCGCCCCCCGCCCGCGAACGCGACGCGGCCACCGCCGCGATCTCCGCACTTTCCGCCCGTGCCGGTGCCTGGGCCGTCCGGGTCCACGAGGTACGGGCCACCGCGGACGCCGTACGCGTCGCCCGCGCCGTCGAGGGAGCCGAGTGAACGAGTCGCAGGACGAGCACGCCGACGCGGCCGCCGACATCGAGGCGGTCGAGCAGGCCAACACCGCCTTCTACGAGGCGATGGAACGCGGGGACCTCGACGGGCTCACCGCGCTCTGGCTGCCCGGCGAGGACCTCACCGTCTCCTGCGTCCACCCGGGCTGGCCGGTGCTCACCGGCCGCGGCGAGGTGCTGCGCAGCTACGCCCTGATCATGGCGAACACCGAGTACATCCAGTTCTTCCTGACCGATGTCGGGGTCTCCATGACGGGCGACACCGCCCTGGTCACGTGCACGGAGAACATCCTCAGCGGCGGTCCTGCCGAGGAGGGCAGCTCGCTGGGACCGCTCGTGGGGCAGCTGGTGGTCGCCACCAACGTGTTCCGGCGCACTCCGGACGGCTGGAAGCTCTGGTCCCACCACGGCTCGCCCGTACTGGCCGAAACCAGCGAGGAAGAGGACGAGGACTCCCCCTCCTGAATGGGTACAAGCCCGGTGAGGGCTCGAAAAGCAGCTCCCAGGGATTGGAATCGGGCACATCGGGGTATCAGCGGCTACCAGCCCCGTGCGGTCCGCCGTGGCCCCCACGGGCGAGCGCTGTCGGTGCTCGCAGGTAGATTCCCATGAGGGCAGGACGCCGCCCGCACGCGGCCCGTGCCCCTACGACCAACAACAGCAGGAGTGATTCGCGTGGATCGTGTCGCGCTGCGCGGCCTCAAGGCCCGTGGGCACCATGGCGTCTTTCCCCGGGAACGGGAAGAGGGACAGACGTTCATCGTGGACCTGGTGCTCGGCCTCGACACCCGCCCCGCGGCAGCCGCCGACGACCTGACGAAGACCGTGCACTACGGCGTGGTCGCGGAAGAGGTCGTCGACGTAGTCAAGGGCGAACCGGTCGATCTGATCGAGACGCTCGCGGAGCGCATCGCCCAGCAGTGCCTCAAGCACGAAGGAGTCGAGGAGGTGGAGGTCGTGGTGCACAAGCCGGACGCGCCCATCACCGTCCCCTTCGACGACGTCACCATCACCATCACCCGGAGCCGAGCATGACTGCATTTTCTACCGAGGGGCAGAGCGACCCGACCGTACAGCCGGTTCCCGCCTTCGTGGTCGAGCAGGTGGACGCCGCGGACATCACCCTCTCCAACCCGAAACGCGCCGTGCTCTCCCTGGGCTCCAATCTCGGCAACCGCCTGGAGACCCTCCAGGGCGCCATCGACGCCCTGGAGGACACACCCGGCCTCCGGGTCAAAGCGGTCTCCCCGGTGTACGAGACGGAGCCGTGGGGCGTCGAGGCCGGTTCCCAGCCGTCGTACTTCAACGCGGTGGTCGTCGTGAAGACGACGCTGCCCCCGTCCTCCCTGCTGGAGCGCGGCCAGGCCATCGAGGAGGCCTTCGACCGGGTCCGCGAGGAACGCTGGGGTCCGCGCACCATCGATGTCGACATCGTCGCGTACGCCGATCTGGTCTCCGACGACCCGGCGCTCACCCTCCCGCACCCGCGGGCCCGCGAGCGCGCCTTCGTCCTCGCCCCGTGGCACGACGTCGATCCCGCGGCCCAGCTGCCCGGCGTCGGCCCGGTCGCCGATCTGCTGGCCGGTGTCGGCCGCGGCAGCGTACTGCCCAGGGCCGACCTGGAACTCCGGCTGCCCGAGTAGTCGTTAGGCTCACAGGAACAGCAGGAAAGATCACAGGCGGCGAAGGGCGGCTCACCCGGTGAAGCAACTACGGCTCGGAGTACTGGCCGGCCTCTTCGCCGCGGCCGGGGTGCTGTCCTGGGGCGGCGCCCGCCTCTGGGACTCCCTCGGCACCCTGCCGAGCGTGCCGCTGGCCGCGCCCATCGTGCTCGCGGTGATCGCCGTCGTCCTGCTGGCGACGGCGCTCTCCATCCGCTCCCGGCTGCGCGCCCAGCGTGAGCGCCGGCCGGGCGCGAAGGGCGTCGAACCGCTGATGGCGGCCCGTGCCGTGGTCTTCGGCCAGGCCAGCGCCCTCGTCGTCGCCCTGGTCGCCGGGATGTACGGCGGTGCGGGCGTCTTCCTGCTCGGCTTCCTCGACATGCCGGCCCGCCGCGACCAGGCGATCTACGCCGGCTTCGCGGTCCTGGCCGGCATCGCGGTCATCGCGGCGGCCCTGTTCCTGGAGCACGTCTGCAAGCTCCCGGGCGACGAGGACGACAACAAGAACGCGGCGGGGGCATAAGCCCTCCGCCGCGTTTCCCAGGACCACCGGTCCCCGGCAGTGCCCGTTCGGTCGGCCGCGTCAGCGCGCCATGATCAGGCTCATGGCCTCGGCCCGCGTCGCGGGGTCACGGAGCTGCCCGCGTACCGCGGAGGTCAGTGTCTTCGCACCGGGCTTGCGGATACCGCGCATCGACATGCACATGTGCTCGCACTCCACGACGACGATGACGCCGCGCGGCTCCAGGATCTTCATCAGCGACTCGGCGACCTGCGTGGTGAGCCGCTCCTGTACCTGCGGCCGCCGGGCGTAGACGTCCACCAGCCGGGCCAGCTTCGACAGGCCGGTTATCTTGCCGCTGGTCGCCGGGATGTACCCGACGTGCGCCACCCCGTGGAACGGCACCAGGTGGTGTTCGCAGGTGCTGAACACCTCGATGTCCTTGACCAGCACCATCTCGTCGTGGCCGAGGTCGAACGTGGTCGTCAGGACGTCCTCCGGCGCCTGGTACAGGCCCGCGAAGATCTCCTTGTACGCCCGCGCCACCCGCCCCGGGGTCTCCCGCAGCCCCTCCCGGTCCGGATCCTCGCCCACGGCGAAGAGCAGCTCACGTACGGCCGCCGCGGCCCGCTTCTCGTCGAACTCGCCGATCGAATCCTGGCCGTCCAGCGTCACCGGGTCGGTCATCTGTGCCTCGTTCCTCTGAACTGTCAGCTGCGTGGGCATCCGCGCAGATATACGAAAGCCGCGCCCCCACAGGCTAAAACCTGGAGGGCGCGGCTTCCATTCCGGGCCCGGCCGAACCCCTGTGACGGGGGTCGCACCGGTCCGGTAACTAGCTCTCGGGACGTTCCTCGGGGATCGACTCGGTGCCCGGGACAACGTCCGCGGTCGGTGAGCCGTTCGCCGTGGTGGCGCCGTTGGTGAGGGCGAGCTCCTTCGGGGAGAGCACCGGCGGCCGGGTGGACGGCGTGCGCCGGACGGAGCCGGTCCACGCCGGACGTGCCGGACGCCTGACGATCGGAGCGAAGATCTCGGCGATCTCCGCCTTGCCGAGGGTCTCCTTCTCAAGGAGCTGGAGAACCAGTGCGTCAAGAACGTCTCGGTTCTCGACCAGGATCTCCCACGCGTCGTTGTGCGCGCTCTCGATGAGCTTCTTGACCTCTTCGTCGACCAGCGCGGCGACCTCTTCCGAGTAGTCGCGCTGGTGGCCCATCTCACGGCCCACGAAGGGTTCGGTGTTGTCGCCGCCGAACTTGATCGCGCCGAGCCGCTCCGTCATGCCGTACTGCGTGACCATCGCGCGGGCCGTTGCGGTGGCCTTCTCGATGTCGTTCGCAGCGCCGGTGGTCGGATCGTGGAAGACCAGCTCCTCGGCCGCGCGCCCGCCCAGCATGTAAGCCAGCTGGTCGAGCATCTCGTTGCGCGTCGTGGAGTACTTGTCCTCCTCCGGGAGCACCATCGTGTAACCGAGGGCGCGGCCGCGGGAGAGGATCGTGATCTTGTGGACCGGGTCCGACTGAGGTGAGGCCGCCGCGACCAGGGCGTGTCCGCCCTCGTGGTACGCGGTGATCTTCTTCTCCTTCTCGGACATGATCCGGGTCCGCTTCTGCGGACCCGCCACGACGCGGTCGATGGCCTCGTCGAGCATGTTGTTGTCGATGAGCTTCAGATTGCTGCGCGCCGTGAGGAGCGCCGCCTCGTTCAGCACGTTGGCCAGGTCGGCACCGGTGAAGCCGGGCGTACGACGGGCAACGGCGCCGAGATCGACGTCCGGTGCGACCGGCTTGCCCTTCTGGTGGACCTTGAGGATCTCCAGACGGCCCAGCATGTCCGGCCGGTCGACCGCGATCTGCCGGTCGAAGCGGCCCGGACGCAGCAGCGCCGGGTCCAGGATGTCCGGCCGGTTCGTGGCGGCGATCAGGATGACGCCGCCCTTCACGTCGAAGCCGTCCATCTCGACGAGCAGCTGGTTCAGCGTCTGCTCGCGCTCGTCGTGACCGCCGCCCATACCGGCACCGCGGTGCCGGCCGACGGCGTCGATCTCGTCGACGAAGACGATCGCCGGAGCGTTCGCCTTGGCCTGCTCGAAGAGGTCACGCACACGGGAGGCACCGACACCGACGAACATCTCGACGAAGTCGGACCCGGAGATGGAGTAGAACGGGACGCCCGCCTCGCCGGCGACGGCGCGTGCGAGCAGCGTCTTACCGGTACCGGGAGGCCCGTACAGCAGGACACCCTTGGGGATCTTGGCGCCGACGGCCTGGAACTTCGCCGGCTCCTGGAGGAACTCCTTGATCTCGTAGAGCTCCTCGACCGCCTCGTCCGACCCCGCCACATCGGCGAACGTCGTCTTCGGGGTGTCCTTGGTGATCAGCTTGGCCTTGGACTTGCCGAACTGCATGACCTTGGAGCCGCCACCCTGCATCTGGTTCATCAGAAACAGGAAGACGACCACGATGAGGACGAACGGCAGCAGCGAGAAGAGGATCGAGACGAACGGGGACTGCTTCGACGGCGAGACGGTGTAACCCTTCTCGATGTCACCGCTCTCGAACTTCTTCTGCAGCGTGTCGGCCAGCTCGACGCCCTGGTTGCCGATGTAGCTCGCCTGGAACTTGCTGCCGGACTCGCCGGAGAGTTTCTGGCCGCTCTTCAGCTCAATCTTGAGGATTTGATCGTCACCGGTGGTGAGCTTGGCCTGCTCCACCTGGTTCTTACTGATCGCCTGGATCACCTTGCCGGTGTCCACCGTCTTGTAGCCGCCGGACGAGCCGACGACCTGCATCAACACGACCACGGCGAGGACGGCCAGCACGATCCACATGACCGGCCCACGGAAGTATCGCTTCACGTCCATCCATACGGAGCGAAGTCGCCCCGTCCCTCCTGCCCGTAGGTAAATGCTGCGTGTGAGTAAAGACTGTTCTTCGGACGGTACCCCAGCATTGTCACCGACGACCGCCGAGGACGTCTGTCAAACCCGCCTTCGAAGGCTCAACGGCGGGAAATCCGTGAGGGTTCCCCGGAGTCGGCGCGGGTTGCGCCGCGCCGCGGTCAGCCGCCGTAGACGTGCGGGGCGAGCGTGCCGACGAAGGGGAGGTTGCGGTACTTCTCCGCGTAGTCCAGCCCATAGCCGACGACGAACTCGTTGGGGATGTCGAAGCCGACCCACTTGCAGTCGAGCGCGACCTTCGCCGCGTCCGGCTTCCGCAGCAGGGTGCAGATCTCCAGCGAGGCGGGCTCGCGCGAACCCAGGTTCGACATCAGCCAGGACAGGGTCAGGCCCGAGTCGATGATGTCCTCGACGATCAGGACGTGCTTGCCCTTGATGTCGGTGTCCAGGTCCTTGAGGATCCGGACGACACCGGAGGACTGGGTGCCCGCGCCGTACGAGGAGACGGCCATCCAGTCCATGGTGACGGGGGTGGACAGGGCGCGTGCCAGGTCCGCCATGACCATCACCGCGCCCTTGAGGACACCGACGAGGAGGAGGTCCCTGCCCGCGTACTCCGCGTCGATCTTCGAGGCCAGCTCGACGAGTTTCGCGTCGATCTCTTCCTTGGTGAGGAGCACCGACTGAAGGTCGGTACCCATGTCCTTCTCGTTCACCCGCGTCTCTTTCTTTGCCTGCCGGCCCGGGTGGTGTCCCGGACCTGCGCGGCCGCTCGCCTGCATGTCAGCCGCTTGTGCGTCAGCTCTGCCGAATCACCAGTCTGCCACCCTGGCGCAGGGCTTCGACGCGGCCGGGGAGGTTGATGGCCTGCTGGCCGCGCCAGCCGGTGATGAGACGGTCGACTTCCTCGATGTGCCGGGCGAACAGGGAACCGGCCGGGGAGCCCGCCTCTATGGCCGCCCGGCGCAGTACCCGGCGGCGGACGGCGGGCGGCAGGACGCAGAGCTTGGCGCACTCCAGCCGGCCCGCTTCGTCGCGTACGTCACGGCCGGCCTCGGCGGCCCAGGTGTCCAGGGCGTCGGCGTCGTCGCGGGAGAGCTGAGCCGTACGGGCCAGGGCCTCGACGACCCCTTTGCCCAGCGCCTTCTCCAGGGCGGGCAGTCCCTCGTGGCGCAGCCTGGAGCGGGTGTAGGCGGGGTCGATGTTGTGCGGGTCGTCCCAGACGGTCAGGGACTGGACCAGGCAGGCCGTGCGGGCGGTCTGCCGGTCGAGCTGGAGGAAGGGGCGGCGGTAGCGGCCGGCCGGGCCGGACGCGGCGGCCATGCCGGAGAGGGAGCGGATGCCGGAGCCGCGGGCGAGGCCCAGCAGGACCGTCTCCGCCTGGTCGTCGCGGGTGTGGCCGAGCAGGACGGCGGCGGCGCCGTGGCGTTCGGCCGCCGCGTCCAGCGCGGCGTAGCGGGCGTCGCGGGCGGCGGCCTCCGGCCCGCCGCCCTGACCGACCCGTACCGCGACGGCCTCGACCGGGTCGAGGCCCATCGCGGTGAGGCGGCCGGCGACCTCGGCGGCCCGGGTGGCGGAGCCGTCCTGGAGGCCGTGGTCGACGGTGATGCCGCCGGCCCGGACGGCGAGTTTGCGGGCCTCGAAGGCGAGGGCGGAGGCGAGCGCCATGGAATCTGCGCCACCGGAGCATGCCACCAGCACCAGGGGGGTATCGGGACGTTCGGGGAGTGCGGAGCGCCGCCCGCCGGCGCCGGCTTCGGCGAGCTCGGGGTGCGGGGCGCGTCCGGCGTGCGGAGCGCGATCGGTCTGTTCGGCGAAGTCGGTGAGTACGTCGTGGAGTACGCGGCGGACCGCCAGGCGTATCGCCGCGACCGCAGGATGGGGACCCATGTCCGGTGCCCTTCGTGAAGTTTCGGAGAGGTGCCTCGGAGTGCCGGGACAGGAAGAAGTGCCGTCACTCAGAGTGCGTCGATGGTGACAGAGCAATGCCGTTCATCGAGCATTGCACGGCTTCCCATGCCCCTACGGTCCCTCGGATGGGTGATTACCGGCGCGTTTACCTGTGGCCACGAGCCCCTGTTCCCGGCGTGATCATGACTCTGCCTTACGGTGCACCCTCGCGATCCAGTCCGACGGCTTGGCGATCTCCGCCTTCGTCGGAAGGGTGTTGGGCGACGTCCAGACCCGGTTGAAGCCGTCCATGCCGACCTCGTCGACCACGGCGCGCACGAACCGCTCGCCGTCCCGGTACTGGCGCAGCTTGGCGTCGAGGCCCAGGAGCTTGCGCAGCGCCTGGTCGAGCCGGCTCGCGCCCTGCGCCCTGCGCTGCTGGAACTTCTCCCGGATCTCGCCGACGGAGGACACCACCTCGGGGCCGACGCCGTCCATCACGTAGTCCGCGTGCCCCTCCAGCAGGGACATCACCGCGGTGAGCCGGCCGAGGATCTCGCGCTGGGCGGGGGTCTGCACGACCTCGACGAGGCTGCGCCCGCCGTCCTCGCCCTCCTCGCCCTCCGGCCGGCCGCCGGCCAGCGACTGCGCGGCCTCGCGGAGCCGTTCCAGCACCGTCATCGGGTCGACGTCGGTCTCGTCGAGGAAGGACTGGATCTCACCCTGCAGGTGGTCTCGGAGCCAGGGCACCGCGGTGAACTGGGTGCGGTGGGTCTCCTCGTGGAGGGCGACCCAGAGGCGGAAGTCGTGCGGGTCGACCTCCAGCTCCCGTTCGACGTGGACGATGTTCGGCGCGACCAGCAGGAGCCTGCCGCCGCCGTCGGCGGAGGCGGGGAGTTCACGGGTGGCGGGGGCGAACGTCTCGTACTGGCCGAGGACCCGGGAGGCCAGGAACGACAGCAGCATCCCCACCTCCACCCCGGTCACCTTGGAGCCGACCGCGCCGAGCACGGCGCCGCCCGCGCCGCCGCCGCGCCGTTCCTCCATCTTGTCCAGGAGGGGACGCAGCAGCTCGCGGAAGCCCGCCACGTTCGCCTTGATCCAGCCGGCCCGGTCGACGACCAGGACCGGGGTGTCCTCCGGCTCTGTGCCCTCCGGGATCATCCGGGTGAAGGCACGGACGTGCTCCTCCGCGGCCTTGGCATGCCTGCGCAGCTCCGCGACGACCTCGCGGGCCTCCTCGCGGCTGATCTCGGGTCCAGGCCGCACAAGTCGGGTCGCGGTCGCAACCGCGAGATTCCAGTCGACCATCCCCGCACCACCGATGCTCGTCATGCGTCAACCGTACGTGCTCGGCCCTTGATGCGGTGAGGTGTTGACCGGGTCAGCGCCTCTTGCCGGCGGCCAGCGCGGTGGCGAGGGAGTCCAGGGCGGACTGGGCGCCGGACGGGTCGGTGGTGCCCGATGCCAGGAAGGCGAACGCGAGCAGCCGGCCGTGTCCGTCGACGACCGTGCCCGCGAGGGTGTTGACGCCGGTGAGGGTGCCGGTCTTGGCGCGGATCAGGCCGGTGCCGCCGGACTTCGTCGTGTAGCGGCCGCTCAGCGTGCCGCTGAAACCGGCCACCGGGAGCCCGGTGAGGACGGGCCGCAGTTCGGGGTGGTGCGGATCGGCCGTACGGGCGAGCAGACCGGCGAGCAGGGCGGCGGTGACCTTGTCCCGCCGGTTCAGTCCGCTGCCGTCGGCGACGTTCACGCCCCTGAGCGGCAGTTTCAGCTTCTTCAGCTGGGCGGTGACGGCCCGTCGGCCGCCGTCGAAGTCCGCCGGTTCGCCCGCGGCCAGCGCGGTCTGCCGGGCGAGCGCCTCCGCGATGTCGTTGTCGCTGTTGGTCAGCGCCCGCTCGACCAGGCCGGACAGCGGGACGGAGAGGTGCCTGGCGACGGCCCTGGACTTAGCGGCGGCCCTGCCCGAGCCGGGTCCGGACCCGGTGTCGATCCCGGCCTCGCCCAGCAGCTCGCCGAAGGCGTCGGCGGCGTCCCTGGCGGGGTCGGTGCTGCGCGGGGCCGGACCGCTCGCGGTGTCGTCGAGGCGCCCCTCGTCGACCATCAGGGCGCTCAGCGGGGCGATGTTCTCGTTGGGGCCGATCGGGTGGAGCGCGGGCCCGGAGTAGGCGGAGGCGTCGTACCTGAGCCGGACCTCGTGGACCCCGGCGTCCTTCAGGGCGCGTGCGGTGTCGGCGGCCAGGGCGCGCAGGGCCGCCCGGTCCAGGGTGGGGTCGCCGCCGCCGACCAGGGTGACGGTGCGGGAGTCCGCTGAGGCCCGGACGGTGGTGGGGATGCGGTGGTCGGGGCCGAGCGCGGTCAGGGCCGCGACCATGGTGGCGATCTTGACCGTGGAGGCCGGTGTCATGGGGGCGTCGGCCCCCATCCCGTACAGCCGCTTGCCGGTGGCGGTGTCGATGACGACGGCGCTGCGCCGGGTGCCGAGGTCGGGGTCCTTCAGCAGCGGGCCCAGTACGGCGCGGAGTTCGGCGGGTGCGCCGTCCGGGGCATCGGGGGCGTCCGGCGCGGACCGGTTGGCGGCGGTGCCGAGTGCCGCGAGGACGGCCGGGGCGCTGGGGGCGGGGGCGGGTCCGCCGGGTGCGTCGGGGTCGTGATGTGCGCCACCTGTACGGGCCCGAGCGGCCGCCCAGTCCTGCTCGGCCTTACGCTGACCCGAGTCCCAGGGGCCGGCGGCGAGGACGGCGCCGGCTGCGAGCGCCAGGCCGAGAACGGCGGAGACGGCCGTGAACTGCCAGTTGTCCAGCCCGTTCCGCAGGTCGAGGTGGTCCTTCAGGGCCGCCCCGCTCAGCTTGCCGAACGGATTGATCGACGGTCTTTTCACCGGCTCGGCCACCGTTGACCAGCCCCTTTCGCGAGCACACATCCCCGTGGGGGACACTTAACCATCAGTCGTATGTGTTGATCATGGAGGAGCCACCCGTGGAGTTCGACGTCGTTATCGAGATCCCGAAGGGTTCGCGGAACAAGTACGAGGTGGACCACGAGACCGGTCGGATCCGCCTGGACCGTCGACTCTTCACCTCGACCAGTTACCCGGCGGACTACGGTTTCGTCGAGAACACCCTCGGCGAGGACGGCGACCCGCTGGACGCGCTGGTCATCCTGGAGGAGCCGACCTTCCCCGGTTGCCTCATCAAGTGCCGCGCGATCGGCATGTTCAGGATGACGGACGAGGCCGGCGGCGACGACAAGCTGCTGTGCGTGCCGGCCTCCGACCCCCGGGTGGAGCACCTGCGCGACATCCACCACGTGTCGGAGTTCGACCGCCTGGAGATCCAGCACTTCTTCGAGGTCTACAAGGACCTGGAGCCCGGCAAGTCCGTCGAGGGCGCCGACTGGGTCGGCCGCGCAGAGGCCGAGGCCGAGATCGAGAACTCGTACAAGCGCCTTGAGGCGCAGGGCGGCGCGCACTGACGTTCCGTCCGGCTTCGTCGACGGTTCCGGTCACGGTTCCGTTTACGGTTCCGCGCAGCCGACGGGCGGCACACCTTCACCGGTGTGCCGCCCGTTTCGCGTGGGCGGGATGCTCCGCGGCCATACTGGGCAGGAGCGCTACCGAAGACGCGCAGCCGATGGATGAGTGAGGTCAGTGGTGGCGGAGCCGGGCGGTCCCGAGGACCCGAAGCCCCAGTCCGACGAGGCACGCAGTGCGTTCTCCCAGCCCGCCGGGGTGGGGAGGTCGGCGTCGCCGTCCGAGGAGGACCACCCGACGTCGGAGTTCGCCCTCCCGTCCGGCCTGGCGCCTGAGCAGCCGGGTTCCGGATCGGGTTCGGGGACGGGTTCCGCTTCCGGTTCCGGATCGGGCTCGGACACGGCCGGCTCCGCCTTCGCCCCGCCGCGCACCTACAGCACCAGGGACTCGCCCGCCTTCACGCCCGCGCACGGCATCCCGATGATCCGGCTGACCAAGGAAGCCCCCTGGCAGGACCGGATGCGCACGATGCTGCGGATGCCGGTGGCCGAGCGTCCGGCGCCGGAGCCGGTCCAGAAGGCCGACGACGCGGGTCCCGCGGTGCCGCGCGTGCTCGACCTGACCCTGCGTATCGGGGAGCTGCTGCTGGCCGGCGGTGAGGGCGCCGAGGACGTCGAGGCGGCGATGTTCGCCGTGACCCGCAGCTACGGTCTGGACCGCTGCGAACCGACCGTCACCTTCACGCTGCTGTCGATCTCGCACCAGCCCTCGCTGGTCGACGACCCGGTGACGGCGAGCCGTACGGTACGCCGCCGCGGCACCGACTACACCCGACTGGCCGCGGTGTTCCGGCTCATCGACGACATCCACACCGAAGAGGCCGAGATCTCACTCGAAGAGGCCTACCGGCGCCTCGCGGAGATCCGCCGTAACCGGCACCCGTACCCGGGCTGGGTGCTCACACTGGCCGCCGGCGGGCTGGCGGGCGCGGCATCGGTGCTGGTCGGCGGCGGGTTCCTGGTGTTCCTGATCGCGGCGCTCGGCGCGATGCTCGGGGACCGGCTGGCCTGGCTGTGCGCCGGGCGCGGCCTGCCGGAGTTCTACCAGTTCGTCGCCGCCGCGATGCCGCCCGCCGCGATGGGGGTGGCGCTCACGCTCACCCACTGGTCCGACGTACGGCCGTCGGCGGTCATCACCGGTGGGCTGTTCGCGCTGCTGCCGGGGCGGGCCCTGGTCGCGGGCGTGCAGGACGGGCTGACCGGCTACTACATCACCGCGGCCGCCCGGCTCCTGGAGGTCATGTACTTCTTCATCGGCATCGTCGCCGGTGTGCTGCTGGTGCTGTACGGGGGCCTCCAGCTGGGCGCCCAGCTGAACCCGGAGGCGCGGCTCATCTCGCACGACCGGCCGGTGATCCAGATCCTGGCGTCGATGGTGCTGAGCCTGGCCTTCGCGATCCTGCTCCAGCAGGAACGTTCCACTGTGCTGGCGGTGACCCTCAACGGCGGTGTGGCCTGGGTGATCTTCGGGGCGATGACCCGGACCGGCAATATCTCGCCGGTGGCGGCCACGGCGGTGGCCGCCGGTCTCGTGGGGCTGTTCGGGCAGTTGTTCTCGCGGTACCGCTACACCTCGTCGCTGCCGTTCATCACGGCCGCGATCGGTCCGCTGCTGCCCGGTTCCGCGACGTACTTCGGTCTGCTGGGTATCGCGCAGGACCGGCTGAACCAGGGTCTCGCCTCGCTGTCGACCGCGGTGGCGACGGCCGGGGCCATCGCCATCGGGGTGAATCTGGGGAGCGAGATCTCCCGGCTGTTCATGCGGGTGCCGGGTGCGGTCGGTGGCGCGAACCGCCGCGCGGCCAAGCGGACGCGCGGCTTCTGAGACGCCGGGGAGGGCCCGCCGCCAAGGGCCCCCGGCACGAGGGGCCCCGGCACGAGGGGCCCCGGGCGGGCGTCAGCGCTTGGCGTGACGGCCGCGGCGCCCGGCGGCCGGGTCCTGGCCGTCGTCGTCCGCCGCGGCCGCTGCCTTCTTCGACTTGCTGCGGGCGCGCAGGAACTCGATGCCGATCGGCACGACCGAGATCAGCACGATCAGGACGAGCATCGCCTCGATGTTCTTGTGCACGAACTCGATCTTGCCCAGGACCGCGCCCAGGAGCGTCACCCCGGCGCCCCACAAGACCCCGCCGATGATGTTGAACGTGATGAACGAGCGGTAGTTCATCCGGCTCACACCGGCGATGATCGGCGTGAACGTCCGCACGACGGGCACGAAGCGGGCCAGGATCAGCGACTTCGGGCCGTACTTCTCGAAGAACTCGTGGGCCTTCTCGACGTTCTCCTGCTTGAAGAGCCGGGAGTCCGGACGGTTGAAGAGCGACGGGCCGACCTTGCGGCCGAAGAGATAGCCGACCTGGTCGCCGATGATCGCCGCCAGTGCGACCAGGAGGCAGACCAGCCACAACGGGGTGTGCAGCTTGTCCGTCGTCACCAGCAGACCCGTGGTGAACAGCAGGGAGTCCCCGGGCAGGAAGAACCCGATCAGCAGCCCGGACTCGGCGAAGACGATGACCAGCACACCGATCAGCCCGAACTGCCCGATGAGATGGTCCGGGTCCAGCCAGCTCGGTCCGAGCGCAAGCGTATTCAAGGGTCCGGGCTCCAGGATGTGGTCGTTGGCGGCTGCGTGGCCGCCCAAAGCTATCAACGCAACGGAGCTCCTCCGGGTTCCACTGGCCCCCGTGGAGATGCACACGGGGCGAACCGGGGCAAAACTCGGTCCAGGAGGTGCCACAACCATGGGCATTGAGGATTACGGCGGCGGTCAGACGGCACAGGCCGATGTGCTGGTCGTCACCACCAACGACGTACCGGGCCATCAGATCACCCAGGTCATCGGTGAGGTGTTCGGCCTGACAGTCCGCTCGCGCCACCTGGGCAGCCAGATCGGCGCCGGCCTGAAGTCCATGATCGGCGGCGAGCTGAAGGGGCTGACCAAGACGCTCGTCGAGACCCGCAACCAGGCCATGGAACGGCTGGTCGAGCAGGCGAGGGCCCGGGGCGCCAACGCCGTGCTGATGATGCGCTTCGACGTGTCGGAGGCGGCCGACGTGGGCACGGAGGTCTGCGCGTACGGAACGGCCGCGGTGATCAGCAAGCTCTGAGCGGTTACGGGGGTGGGGCGCCCCACCCCCGTCAGCACGCGTCCGCCTGCTCCCGGCACACCTCTGCCGCTTCGCGTGGCGTTGACAGCTCCGAAAGGCCGCCGCACTCCGACCTTTTGGAGGGTTATAGGGCTTTTGTCTCGCTATGGTGAGCCGATGTCCACCGACTCCGCTGTCTCCGCAGAACCGGTCCCCGCGCGCCGGCTGCTGTCGCTCCTCGTGCCCGCCCTGGCCGTCGGAGTGGTCTCGGCCCTCGTCCTGCTCGGCGTCAGCCTGCTCTCGGAGGAGCTGCAGGACGTGCTCTGGCAGACGCTGCCGGACGCGCTGTCCATCGGCCGGTACTCCTCGCTGTGGATGATCGTGATGCTCACCGCGACGGGCCTGGTGACCGGGCTGGTCATCCGGGCGGTACCGGGCCGCGCCGGGCCCGACCCGGCGACCACGGGCCTGGTCGATCCGCCGCTGCCGCCGGGCACGGTGCCGGGCCTGCTGGCCGTGACGGTCCTGGCCCTGGCGGGCGGGGTCAGCCTGGGTCCGGAGAACCCGATCACCGCCGCCAACATCGCGCTGGCCTACTGGGCGGGCCGGCGGTTCGCGCCGGACTCCCCGCCCGCCGTATGGCTCGCGCTCGCCGCGGCGGGCACCATCGGCGCGCTCTTCGGCACGCCCGTCGCCGCCGCCCTGATCCTCACCGAGACGCTCTCCTCCCGCTCCGGGCCCGGAGCGCTCTGGGACCGGCTCTTCGGACCCCTCGCGGCCGGCGCGGCCGGGGCCCTCACCATGAACCTGGCCGCCCACCCCAGCTTCGACCTGTCGCTGCCCGCGTGCACCCACACCCACTGGGGCGACCTGCTCTCCGCGGTCGTGATCGCCTCCGCCGGGGCGGTGCTGGGGCTGGCGGCGGTGTACGCCTTCCCGTACGCGCACAAGGCCTTCCGCGCGCTGTCACACCCGGTCCTGGCGCTGACGCTGGGCGGACTCCTGCTCGGCCTGCTCGGAGCGCTCGGCGGCCACCTCACCCTGTTCAAGGGGCTGGAGGAGGTGAAGGAGCTCACCGCCGACCCGGACGGCCGGTCGGCCGCCGAGTTCGGGCTCATGGCCGTGGTGAAGACCGCGGCCCTGCTGATCGCCGCGACCTGCGGATTCCGGGGCGGCCGGATCTTCCCGGCCGTCTTCTCCGGCGTCGCCCTCGGCCTGTGCGCCCACGCGCTCGTCGACGCGGTGCCGGTGTCCCTCGCGGTGACGTGCGGGGTCCTGGGGGTACTGCTGGCCGTCACCCGCATCGGCTGGCTCAGCCTGTTCACGGCCGCGGTCCTGGCCTCCGACATGAACCTGCTCCCGCTGCTCTGCGTCGCCTCGCTTCCCGCCTGGCTGCTGGTGACGGGGCGTCCGCTGATGCAGCTGAAGGAGGACGGGAGGCCGCTGCACTGAACCCGGGCGGGCCCCGCCGACGCGCCACACGCCCGGACTGTCCGTATGGTCGGATTCGTACGGCCTCGCGGCCAGGAACCGAGAAGGGCAGGTCGGCGATGCCGCTCCACAAGGGCTCACCCCGCAGCGAACCGTCCGCGGAGCAGCGCAGGCTGTCTCTCAACCCGTTCTTCGGAGAGGCCGACCCGACGGCGGGCATGGAGTCCGCGCCGCCCCGGCACAAGCTGCCGGACGGGGCGCTGCCGCCCGCCACCGCGTACCGCCTGGTCCACGACGAGCTGATGCTC
Organism: Streptomyces sp. NPDC087428; assembly: GCF_044744085.1. Classification (NCBI taxonomy): domain Bacteria; kingdom Bacillati; phylum Actinomycetota; class Actinomycetes; order Kitasatosporales; family Streptomycetaceae; genus Streptomyces; species Streptomyces sp. NPDC087428. The sequence goes on along the minus strand of NZ_JBIUXR010000023.1, from coordinate 33,360 downwards.
GACGGCAACTCACGGCTCAACCTCGCCACCTTCGTCACCACCTGGATGGAACCCCAGGCCGGGGTGCTGATGAGCGAGTGCACCGACAAGAACATGATCGACAAGGACGAGTACCCGCGCACCGCCGAGCTGGAACGGCGCTGTGTGGCGATGCTCGCCGACCTGTGGAACGCCCCCGATCCCTCGACGGCCGTGGGCTGTTCGACGACCGGGTCCAGCGAGGCCTGCATGCTCGCCGCGCTCGCGCTCAAGCGCCGCTGGTCCAAGCGGAACGCCGACCGCTACCCGGCGACCGCCCGGCCCAATCTGGTCATGGGCGTGAACGTGCAGGTCTGCTGGGACAAGTTCTGCACGTTCTGGGAGGTCGAGCCGCGCCTCGTCCCGATGGAGGGCGACCGCTTCCACCTCGACCCGCAGGCCGCCGCCGACCTCTGCGACGAGAACACCATCGGCGTGATCGGCATCCTCGGCTCCACCTTCGACGGCTCCTACGAGCCCATCGAGGAACTGTGCGCCGCCCTCGACGCCCTCCAGGAACGCACCGGCCTCGACATCCCCGTCCATGTGGACGGGGCGTCGGGGGCGATGGTGGCGCCGTTCCTGGACGAGGACCTGGTCTGGGACTTCCGGCTCCCCCGGGTCTCCTCGATCAACACCTCGGGGCACAAGTACGGGCTGGTCTACCCGGGCGTCGGCTGGGCCCTGTGGCGCTCGCCCGCGGAGCTGCCGGAGGAGCTGGTCTTCCGGGTCAACTACCTGGGCGGCGACATGCCGACCTTCGCGCTGAACTTCTCCCGGCCCGGCGCCCAGGTGGTGGCGCAGTACTACACCTTCCTGCGGCTGGGCCGGGAGGGCTACCGGGCCGTGCAGCAGGCGTCCCGCGACGTGGCCCGCGGCCTGGCCGAACGGATCGAGGACCTGGGCGACTTCCGGCTCCTCACCCGGGGGGACCAGTTGCCCGTGTTCGCGCTGACGACCGCGCCGGAGGTGACGGCGTACGACGTCTTCGACGTGTCACGGCGGCTGCGCGAGCGCGGCTGGCTGGTGCCGGCGTACACCTTCCCCGCGAACCGCGAGGACCTGTCGGTGCTGCGGATCGTGTGCCGCAACGGCTTCTCCTCGGACCTCGCGGAGCTGCTGCTGGAGGACCTGCGACTGCTGCTGCCCGAACTGCGCGCCCAGGATCACCCGTTGAGCCGGGACCACGGCCCGGCCACGGCCTTCCACCACTGAGAGGCCGACGTCACCGAGGGCGGCGGCCCAGGTGTCCCCGCCGCCGCCCGGGTTGCCGACCGCGGTGGCCCTTCCCGCGCCGTTGGGGCCGAGCACCGTCAGACTTGATCAGTGAGCGTCCCCGGGATCGGCGACACCGGTGGCGTACGGGTTCTCCTCGCCCTCGGCGAGCACGCCGACGAACGGTTCGCCCTCACCCGCGAACGTGTACGCCCCGCCCTCGATCCGGGCGATCAGCCCGCGCGTCCAGTCCGCGCCGGCGTCCGCCGAGTGCACCCACATGTTCATGATCTCGCCGATGTGCCCGATCGACTCGGGGCCCGCCTCCGGCGTGTAGTACTCGGTGACCGCCGACCGCCACGTGGCCAGGCCCGCCACCCGCTCCTTGAGCAGGGACACCGCCTCCGACCGCTCCAGGTCGACGATGCCGCCCAGTCCCGCGGAGAGCACGTCCAGCTTCTGGTCGTACGAGGTCAGCGCCGCGCGCAGCAGCGTGAAGTACTCCTCGTCGCCCTGCTCGGTGATCTCGTACTCGGTACGCGGCGGGCCGCCGGCGGTGCTCGGGGCGACCTCGTGGGCGAGCAGGACGCCCTGCTTCGCCATCTGCTTCAGTGCGTGGTAGATCGATCCCGGCTTGGCACTGGACCACTCCTGGGCGCCCCAGTACTCCAGGTCGTTGCGGATCTGATAGCCGTGCGCCCGGCCGTGCTGCCGCACGGCACAGAGAACCAGCAGCCGGATCGCGGACATACCCACACACCTTTCTACTCAACTTTGATGAGAGTAGCCGCGCGTGATTCAGAGCGGGAAAACGCTCCGGCCGTGCTGGATCGATATCCACTTCTGGGTGGTGAAGGCGTCCACCGTCGCCTCGCCGTTCAGCCGGCCCGTCCCGGACCGCTTCTCGCCGCCGAAGGCGACCAGTGGGTCGTCCTGGACGGTGGCGTCGTTGACGTGGAACATCCCGCTGCGGATCCGCCGGGCGAACCGGACCCCGCGTTCGGCGTCCGCGGTGTGCACCGCGCCGCTGAGCCCGTAGGGACTGTCGTTGGTCATCCGTACGGCCTCGTCCTCGCCGTCGAACGTGGCCAGCAGCGCCACCGGGCCGAGGATCTCCTGGGAGAGCAGCGGGGAGTCGTCCGCGAGTCCGGTGAGCACGGTCGGCTCCACGAGATTGCCGCGGGTGCGGCCCCTGACCAGCGCCGTGGCGCCGTCCGCGACCGCCTGGTCGACGAGCGCGGTCAGGGCGTCCGCCTGGAAGGTGTTGATGACGGGGCCGATCTGGGTGTCCGGGTCACGCGGGTCCCCGGTCCGCAGCGCCGCCACGCGTGCGGTGAACTTCTCGGTGAACTCGGGCGCGACGGCCCGGTCCACCAGAATGCGGTTGGCGGCCATGCAGACCTGGCCCTGGTAGACGAAGCGGCTGAAGACCGCGGCGTCGACCGCGTAGTCGATGTCCGCGTCGTCGAGCACCACCAGGGCGCTGTTGCCGCTGAGTTCGAGGATGGTGCGCTTGAAGAGGGCGCCCGCCGTCGCGCCGACGTGGCGGCCGACCCGGTCCGATCCGGCGAAGGAGATCACCTTGGGGACGGGGTGCGCTATGAACGCGTCGCCTATCTCGGCCACGTCGGTGACCAGGATGTTGAGCAGTCCGGCCGGCAGGCCCGCGTCGTGGAAGATCTTGGCGACCAGCCCGCCGCCGACCACCGGGGCGTTCTGGTTGGGCTTGACGACGACCGCGTTGCCGAGCGCCAGGGCCGGTGCGGCCGACTTCATCGTCACCAGGAAGGGGAAGTTGAAGGCGCTGATGACGCCGACGACCCCGACGGGCCGCCGGTAGAGCCGGTTCTCCTTGCCGTCCACCGGGGACGCCAGGATCCGGCCGCCGGGGTGCAGCGCCTGATGGGCGGCCTCGCGCAGGAACTCCTGGGCGGCGCGCAGTTCGTACCACGCCTTGGACCGGGTGCCGCCCAGCTCGTCGATGACGGCCTCGACGATCTCGTCGGCCAGTTCCTCGGTGATGCGCAGGGCCCGTTCCATGACCCGGGCGCGCTCGTACGGGCTCGTGGTGGCCCAGGACCGCTGCGCGCGCTCGGCGGCGCGGTAGGCGCGGTCGACCTCTTCGACGGTGGCGATGGTGATCGCGGCGAGCTTTTCCCCGTTGTAGGGATTGAAATCAATGATGTCCCACGAGCCGGTGCCGGTGCGCCATTCACCGTCGATGTACTGGTCGGCCAGCTCGCGGAAGAAGGACATGCGATCCCTTACTGCAGGTGCAGACTCCTGTGGGGGTGTCATGGTACTGAAATATCAGGAGAGTTGGAGTAGACCACGGAGCAGATCCCGGCTCTCCTCGGGACCTGGACTGTCCGCGTGGAGCCGCACCATCGCCTTTTCGTACTGGGCGACTTCTTCGGCCTTGTCCAGATAGAGCGCACTTGTCAGCTGCTCCAAATAGACAATGTCCGACAGATCGGATTCCGGGAATCGCAGCATCGTAAAAGAACCGCTCTCCCCCGCATGTCCGCCAAAACTGAAGGGCATCACCTGGAGAGTGACGTTCGGCTGCTCCGACATTTCGATCAGATGCCGCAATTGCCCGCGCATCACCTCGCGCCCGCCGTACGGCCGGCGCAACGCCGCCTCGTCCAGCACGGCGTGGAAGCGGGGGGCCCGCTCGGCGACGAGTGCCTTCTGCCGCTCCAGCCGCAGCGCGACCCGGCGGTCGATCTCGGCAGCGGGGGCGCCGCGCATTCCCCGGGAGACGACCGCGTGGGCGTATCCCTCGGTCTGCAACAGCCCGTGCACGAACTGGACTTCGTAGATCCGGATGAGCGAGGCCGCCCCTTCCAGACCGATGTATGTCTGGAACCAGCCGGGCAGCACATCGCCGAAACTGTGCCACCAGCCCGCCACGTTGGCCTCACGGGCCAGGCCGAGCAGGGAGTCGCGCTCCACCTCGTCCGTGACGCCGTAGAGCGTGAGCAGGTCCTCGACGTCCCTGGCCTTGAAGCTCACCCGTCCCAACTCCATGCGGCTGATCTTCGATTCGGAAGCCCGGATGGAGTAGCCGGCCGCCTCACGGGTGATACCGCGCGAGTCACGCAACCGTCTGAGCTGTGAGCCCAGCAGGATGCGCCGCACCACGGATCCACTCGACTCGCCTGCCGCCACTGGTCCAACCCTCCCCATCGCTTCCCGGGCATCGGAGCTCCCCCTGAACCCCAAGAGCCGGATTCTGCCATCAAAACGCTTCAGCCCGTACTCATTCGATTACGGAAATGGGAAGACTTGCCCAAGACCCCAAATCTCCCCACAGGAAGAAATGAGCAAGAACCGGCACGGGATCGGACAGGTCAGGCACGTGCACGTGCATCTGCCCTTGCATCTGCCCTGCGCATTCGGAACCATGGGCGTCGCGCACCTGCGTGCTCGTTCGTGTTGTGCCGCTGTACCCGAGTACCCGTAGTACCGAGACAGCCGCGAATCCCGGGAGTGCCTCGCATGGGGACGAATGGATCGACGATGCTCGAGCCCTTACGACAGGGGCTTCCCCCCATCGATCCCTCTGCCGTCTCCGGATCGGCCACCTGCACGCTGCCCGCCCGTTACGAGGCCGTCGGCGGGGCCAGGCAGTTCACCAGGTCGACCCTGACCGGCTGGGATCTGAACGAACGGTTCGACGATGTCGCCCTCGTCGTCTCGGAGCTGGTCACCAACGCCCTGCGGCACGCGCTGCCCGCCGACATCCCGCGCGAACCCCAGGACCCGCCCGTGCGGCTGCACTTGATGCGCTGGACGTCACGGCTGGTGTGCGCGGTGCGCGATCCGAGCCAGGCGAGCCCGGTGGCGTCGGCGGCCGCCGACTCGGCGGAGTCGGGCCGCGGCCTCTTCCTGGTGGAGTCCTTCAGCGACTGCTGGGGCTGGCACCACTCACCCGTACTGAGTACGGAGGGCGCCCCCGGCGCCGCGCTGCGCGGGAAGGTCGTCTGGGCGCTCTTCCGGCTGTCCGACCCGGCGTGACACACCGCCGGGCGGACCGGGCGACGCCGCGCACGACGGCGGGGCGCGGTGTCGCGCGGCGGGACGGAGGTCAGCCCTCCGCTATGAGGTGGTCGAACTCCCCGTCCTTGACGCCGAGCAGCAGCGCCTCTATCTCGGCCGGCGTATAGACCAGCGCCGGACCGTCGGGGTGGCGCGAATTCCGCATCGCCACATCCCCGTCGGGCAGTTTCGCGAACTCCACACAGGATCCCTGGGAGTTGCTGTGTCTGCTCTTCTGCCAGGCGACTCCGCGAAGCTCTGTCGCCGCCATGCCGTTGTACACGTGGTGCACAGGACGCTCCCCGAGTTGCAAGGTGCAAGTGTCAACTGTCTCGGATCATAGCTCTGTTCAATTTCTCCTGCATGAGCGGATGCATGGGCAGATGCACGTGCACGGGCGGTGTTCCTCTGATTACAGCTTCTCGCAGGAGAGACGGATGACGGGCCTGTTCCGCTCCCGATTCCCCGAGTTGGCGCTCTCAAGCCTGTCGCGACTCACTGGTAGCTTGGCTGGTCTTTCGTCATCCAGGGGGAATTCCACATGCGCAAACCCATACGTACAGGTGCAGTTGTCGTCACCGGCCTGCTGACCGCTCTCGCACTCACCGGCTGCGGCAGCGACGGCGACAAGGGCGGCGCGGACGGGAGTTCCGGCTCCGCCACGGCCCCGGCCCCCGACACCGGTGATGCCTCCGACTCCGCGACGGACGGCGGGGACAGCGCTTCCACCGGCGGGCTCAAGGCGCTGGAGGGCGCCTGGGCCGGGCTGACCGACGGCAAGGCCGTGGTGCTGTCCGTCGCATCCGGGAAGGCCGTCGTCGTCGCCGACTCCCATGTCTGCTCGGGCAGCGCCAAGGGCGCGGAGAAGGTGACGCTGGCACTCACGTGCGCCGACGGCGACACCGGCCGGACCGCGGGGGCCGTCGAGTCCAACGACGGCAAGACCCTCGTCGTCTCGTGGGACGGCGGGACCAAGGACACCTTCGCCAAGACCGACGCCGACTCGCTCGAAGGACTGCCCGGCCTGCCGACCCCGTGACACCCCCGGCGGACACGGCCTCAGTCGTCGTCGGAACCGGACCGCGAACCGTCGTCCAGGCCGCGGGAGAACTCCTCCAGGGCTTCGAGCAGGAGCCCGGCCCCGTTCCGTACGACCGGGTCCGACTCCCCCTCGCGCAGCCGCTCCTCCTCGTCCCACTTCTCCAGCGCCTCCCGCACCGGACCCCAGTCCGGCACCCGCCTCTCCCGCACCGCCTTCGCACCCTGTTCCGTGGACCGGCGCAGCGCCTCGGCCAGCGGGGCGGCCTCCGGCACGGGGGTGGCGCCGCCCTCCGGGAGGTGCGCCTCCATCAGCATCGCGACCCGGCCGAGCTGGGACAGCGCGTGCTGGGTGTCGTCCGCGGCGGCGCGCGAGAGGCCGCGGTGGCGCACCGGTTCGTGCTGGGCGGTGTCCACCGCCTCCTGCCAGGCGACCCGGGCCGCACGGGTGCGCAGCAGCGCGTTGCGGACGTCGTCGTGCCCGCGATAGGCCGGATCGGCGTACTGGTCGACGACAGAGGCGGCGTACCGGCCGTCCTCCTTCAGCCAGTCGCCGAGCCGGTTGCGCAGCCGCGGGGTCTCCCACGCCGGGTAGACGGCGTACGAGATCATCGCGAGGAGCCCGCCGCCGAGGGTGAGGACGACCCGTTCCAGCACGGTCTGCGACCAGTCGTCGCCCGCCATGCCCAGCAGGAAGACGACGTACGCGGCGACGCACGCCTGCCCGACCGAGTAGCCGGTGCGCATCAGCAGGTACATCAGCAGGGCGCAGGCCACGGCGAACACGGCGGACAGCCCCACGTCGGGGTGGGCGGTCTGGACGATCGCGGTGGCGAGGAAGACCCCGACGACGGTGCCGCCGAAGCGGGCCACGGAGCGTTCGTACGTCTGGGAGAACTCCGGCCGCATCACCATGACGGCCGTCATCGGCGCCCAGTAGCCGTGGCCGTACGGCAGCAGGGTGCCGAGGAGGTAGCCGACGGCGGCGACGACGGAGACCCGGATGGCGTGCCGCAGGATCGGGGAGCCGTGGTGCAGTTCGCCGCGCATCGACTTGAGCACGACCGGGACCAGTCGCAGCAGGGTGGGGCGCCGCTGGTGCTCCGGCTGCCGGCGGCCCCGGCCCGCCGCGATGGCGTCGGCGGTCTCCTCCGCCTCGGCCCGTTCCTCCTTGGTGCCGTCGCCCTCCGCCGCCTCGATGACGTCGGAGAGCAGCGCGGCCAGCCGGTCGGCGGCGCGGAGCGGCGGGCCGGTGAGCAGCGCCCCGGTGTCGGGGGTCTTCAGGGCGGCGACGGAGGGCTCGGGGAGCCGCACCGGGTCGCCGTGCCGGATGGCCCGCGCCGCCGCGTCGAGCAGCGACGCGGCGGCGGCGAGCAGTTCACGGACCCGGTCGCGCTCCGGGCCCTCGGCCGGTACGCCCATGGCCGGGTCCGCGAGTGAGGCGAGCACCGGTCTGATCCGCTCGGCGACCCCGCGTGAGCCGTGCAGTTCGGCCGGGCGGCGGCGGGCCTGGCGCGGGGTGACGGCGGCCGCGCTGCGGGCCAGCATCAGCGGCACCGGGTCGAAGTGGGCGACCGGGTCGTGGCGCAGCCTGCGGGCGTAGTCCGCCTCGGCGGCCAGCGCGTCGGCGAGGGCGTCGCGCTGGGCTCCCCATCTCCGGACCGGGAACAGCACGATCAGCGCCGCCTGGACCACTCCGCCGAACGCGATCATCGCCCCGTGCAGGGCCGCCTGGGCGACGGAGGTGGGCAGGGTGATCGTCACCAGCATGATCGCGACGTTGGACGCGGCGATGATGCCGCCCGTCGGGCCCGCCGCCCAGGCCAGCCCGGCAAAGAAGGTCCAGAGCACCAGCAGGACCATGAAGAGCGCCAGCCGGGAACCGGTGACATAGCCGAGGAACGTGGACACCGCGAGGCTCGCGCCGGAGATGAGGGCGAGCACCGGGCGCGGCCGCCAGCTGCGCTGGAAGGTGGCGATGGCCGCCTGGAACGCGCCGAACGCGGAGCTGGCCGCGACCACGGGTCCGAAGAAGGCCAGGCTCACGCCGATCACCAGGGCCAGACCGGCCGCACCGCGGATGGCGATCAGCGGTTCGAGACGCCGTCGCTCGATCGTCAGCCCCGAGCGGGCGGTCTCCTTCAGCGCCCGGAGCCAGCTCATGCCGAGAGCCTAGCCGGGTTTACCGTTATGCCCGAGTTGTCGCGACCGGTGGCCGGGCCTCGTCACCGAACCGGCCCTGCCCCCTCCATCGCCCCGCCATCCCCATCGCCCCGCCGCCCCCGCCGCCCTCGCGCAGGTTGCGCGCGATGCCGTCAGCCGGAGATCTCCGGGGCGTCCGCGCCCATCCTGGCCCGGTCGGCGGCGGCCGTCCCGTGGGTCCAGCCGTCCGGGTCGGTGGCGCCCCGCACCCGGGTGGTCGTGGTCTGCGGGAACATCCGCTCGGCGGTGTCCGTGACCGCCATGTCGCGGGCGGCCAGCACGGGCAGCAGCCCGGGGTCCGCCGCTGCGGAGGGGCCGGCCGCACTGCCCTCCGCGTCGGCCTCCGCGGTGGCGCGGGCGGTGCCGTCGGCCAGCCGGCGGCCCAGCCGCTGGGCGTACGCCATCAGGAAGGACTGCCGGAAGGTCTTGGTCCGTTTGCGCCCGCCGGCCCGCTGGCCCGCCTCGGCCCTGGTCATCGCCACGGTGCCCTGGACCAGCAGCGAGGTGTGGAGCAGTTCCACGGCCTCCAGGTCCGGTTCGAAGCCGACGACCGTCGTGAAGCCGAGGTCACTGTTCCACACGGCCCGGCAGCGGTTCGCGGAGGCGACGGCGTCGAGCAGGATCGCCTTGGCCGTCTCGTAGGGGGCGTCCACCCCGATCCGGCAGGCGCCCGGCGCGCGGCTGCTGTGCGTACGGGCGGCGAGCAGCGCCTCGTCGATGCTGTGCCGGGCCATCAGCTCCTGCGCCTTGGTGGTGAGCGCCTCCGCCTCCTCGGGGAACCCGGTCGCCTCCGCCTTGGCCAGCAGGGCCCGGATGCGGGTCAGCATGCGGGGTTCGTCGTGCGCGGGCGGCAGGTTCAGCCCGTCGCGCGGCGCACCGGGCGGGGGTCCGACCGGCTCGATGACGGGCAGCCGCAGGAGCAGCCGGTAGAGCCCGAGCAGCTCGGAGGCGTACGTGAACCGGTCGGGCCGGTTGGCCGGGGGCGCCGGGGGCAGCTCGTCCAGCTGGGGCTGCCAGCGGGGCGGCAGCCGCTCGTACCGCCGGACCTCCGAGGTGATCAGCCCGGCGGCCAGCCCGGCCCGGTGCTCGTCGAGTTCGCGCCGGACGACCCGTACGAGGTCGGCGGGCAGCCAGCCGCGCTCCCAGGCGCGCCGGACGAACTCCTCGCCGCGCCGCAGCAGCTCGGCGTCGGCCGCCGGGTCGGCCGCGAGGAGGGAGGCGCCGGTGTCGAGACCGGCGTCGCCGTCCGAGTAGAGGGCAGCCGCGAATGCCTGGTCGATCACCGGTTCCATGAGGTCAGGGTAGGCGGGGCGGGGTCGGGGGGGGGGGGTTGGTGAGGCCCGGGGGGGTGATAGAGCCCCCCCCCCCACCCCCGGCCCCCCCCCGCCCGCGCGCGCGGCCCGCGGCCGCGGGGGGGGGGGGGGGGGGGGGGGGGGGGGCCCCCCCCCCCCCCGCGGGGCCGCCCCCCCCCCCCCCCACCCCGCACTCGCCGTCCCTGTCCTGTCGGCGCGCGTCCCCTCGGCAGGCCTGCCCCGGCGCCCGGCCGGGACGCGTCACGGCAGGAGGACGAGCTTCCCCCGTACGTGCCCCGCCTCGCTCAGCCGCTGCGCGTCGGCCGCGTCGACGAGCGGCAGGGCCCGCTCGACCGGCACCCGCAGCTCGCCGTCGGCGGCGAGCCTGGCGTGCTCGGCCAGCTGCGCCCCGGACCGGGAGCCGCCCCCGGAGAAGGCGACCCCGTACTCGGCCGCGTTCTGGTCGGCGATGGTGACGATCCGGTCGGTGGTGCCGCCGCGCAGCTCGATGGAGTCCGGCAGCGCGCCGCGCCCCGCCACGTCGAAGACCGCGTCCACACCCTGTGGAGCGGCCTCGCGCACCCGGCCGACCAGCCCCTCCCCGTACTCCACCGGGGTCGCGCCGATCACCCGCAGATAGTCGTGGTTGGCCGCGGACGCCGTGCCGATCACGGTCGCGCCCCGGGCCGCCGCCAGCTGCACCGCGGCCGAGCCGACGGCTCCGGCCGCCCCGTGCAGCAGCAGGGTGTCGCCCTCGCCGACGGCGAGCTCGTCCAGGACGCGCTGGGCGGTGTTCGACGCGATGGTCAGCGCCGCCGCGTCCTGCCAGCTCAGCTCGGCCGGCTTGGGGGCGACGAGCGTGGCATCGGCCAGGGCGTACTCGGCGTAGGAGCCGGTGGCGCTCCAGCCCAGCACCTCGTCACCCACCTCGACACCGGTGACCCCTTCCCCGGTCCGGTCGACCACCCCGGCGAACTCGACGCCGGGGATCGCCGGGAGCGAGGTCGGGAAGGCCTCCTGCATCCAGCCGTGCCGGATCTTGTAGTCCATCGGATTCACCCCGGCCGCCATGACCTTCACCCGTACCTGCCCCGGACCGGGGTGCGGGTCCTCGACCCGGGCCGGATGCAGGACCTCGGGTCCGCCGAACTCCTCGAAAACGATCGCTTCCATCGCGCCTGTCCTCTCGGTGGCTGCCGCGGGCCCCGAAGCAGGCCCCTGCCGATCCTCCCGTCTGCGACGCGTGCGCGCACGCCGCCTCGCTGTCAGTGCCGGGTGCCAGACTCGGCCATATGACCGAACGCTGGGCGCTGGCCACCACGGAGAGCGGTGGCGCACGCCTCGTCCCGCTCGACCGCACCGGCCTGCCCACCGCCCCGGCCGTGACCGAACCCGATCTGGTCGAGGCCGTCCGCTCGCGTCCCGGAGTCACCCGCTGGGTGTGGCGCTCGACCGCCGAGATCTATCCCAGGCTGCTCGCCGCCGGGGTGCCCGTGGCGCGCTGCTACGACATCGAGGCCGCCGAGTCCCTCCTGCTGGGACACGAGGGTCGGCTCGGCGAACCCCGCTCCGCGGCCGCCGCCCACGCCCGGCTGCTGGGCGTCGCGGTGCCGCCCGATCCGCCGCCGCGCTCGGCGGAGCCCGGCTCCCAGTCCTCCCTGTTCGAGCCCAGGTCCGGCACGGACCTGTCCTTCGACGCCCTGCTCCGGGTCTACGCGGACCAGCTCGCCCGGCACGACGCCACGGACCGTCCGGGCCGGATGCTCCTGCTGACGGCCGCCGAGTCGGCCGGCATGCTGGTCGCCGCCGAGCTGCACCGCGCGGGGCTGCCCTGGCGGGCCGACGTCCACCGGGACGTCCTCCAGGAGCTGCTGGGCGAGCGGTACGCGGGCGGTGGCGAGCCCCGCAAGCTGGCCGAGCTGGCGGACGAGGTGTCCGCAGCCTTCGGCCGCAGGGTCCGCCCGGACCTCCCTGCCGACGTGGTGCGGGCGTTCGCCCAGGCCGGCATCAAGGTGAAGTCGACCCGCCGCTGGGAGCTGGAGGAGCTGGACCACCCGGCGGTGCGGCCGCTCGTCCAGTACAAGAAGCTCTACCGGATCTGGACGGCCCACGGCTGGAGCTGGCTCCAGGACTGGGTCCGCGACGGCCGCTTCCGCCCCGAGTACCAGCCGGGCGGCACGGTCAGCGGCCGCTGGACGACCAACGGCGGCGGCGCCCTCCAGATCCCCAAAGTGATCCGGCGGGCGGTCGTCGCCGACGACGGCTGGCGGCTGGTCGTCGCGGACGCCGACCAGATGGAGCCGAGGGTGCTGGCCGCGATCTCCCGCGACCGGGGCCTCATGGAGGTGGCCGGGCACGACGGCGACCTCTACACCGCGCTGTCCGACCGCGCCTTCCACGGCGACCGCGACCACGCCAAGATCGCCCTGCTGGGCGCCGTCTACGGCCAGACCTCGGGGGACGGCCTGAAGAATCTGGCCGCGCTGCGCCGAAGATTCCCGCACGCCGTCGCCTATGTGGACGATGCCGCGAAGGCGGGGGAGGAAGGCCGTCTCGTACGGACCTGGCTCGGCCGCACCAGCCCGCCCGCGGCAGGCCACGGGGACGACGGGGAGGCCGGTATCCCGCAGGAGGGCGACGACCTGCCGGCGGACGGCTCCGAGCGCGCGGCGGACGGCGGGTTCACGCCCGGTTACGCCTCGTCCGACGCCCGCGCGCGCGGCCGCTTCACCCGCAACTTCGTGGTGCAGGGCAGCGCCGCCGACTGGGCGCTGCTGCTCCTGGCCGCCCTGCGCCAGTCGCTCGGCGCCGCCGGGCTCCGGGCCGAACTGGTCTTCTTCCAGCACGACGAGGTGGTCGTGCACTGTCCGCTGGAGGAGGCCGGGACGGTGGTGGAGGCGATCCGGGCCGCCGGTGAACTGGCCGGACGGACCGCCTTCGGCGAGACACCGGTGCGCTTCCCGTTCACCACGGCGGTGGTGCGGCGCTACTCGGACGCGAAATGAGGGTCGGGGACATGAGGGTCAGGGGCTGTGCGGCGGACGCGGCCCCGGAGGCGGTGTGCCGCCGCCACGGCGGCCGGCGGACGGGGTGCGGAACACGGTGAGCCCGTGGTTCCGGGGAACAGCGGCGGCGGCCAGGTGCCGGTGGCGGTTGCGTCCGTTGAGCAGATGGATCGCGAGCGCCACCACGGCGATCATGCCGATGACTACCACCACGGTGATCAGGGTCTCCATGCGTTCTGACCTCCTCGGGCCGTCCCCCGCCATCCCCCTGCCGTCCCTCCAGGCTACTGCGCGCGCACCCGCGACGGCGGCCCGAGGAGCGGTCCGGCCCGGGAACGGCGGGTGCCCCGGGGGAGGAGCCCGGGGCACCCGCGGCGGCGGTGGTGCCCGCCGGTCCGCTCGTCTACCCGCGTTCCCACAACGCGGGGACGTTCGGCGGCTCCCAGCCGGTCAGGGCGGTGTGCCCCTGCAGACAGCGGTACGCGACCCCGCCGTACGTGACGCGGTCTCCCGCGCTGTAGAGCGTGCCCGTCGCCCAGCTGCCGCCCGGATCGGTCGGGTCCGTCGGATCGGTCGGATCGGTCGGGTCCTGCGCGATGTCGAGGACGAAGTCGAAGGTCCCCTCCTTCGCGGAGCCGACCGCCCGGACGTTCATCAGGAGCGCCGGGTCGAAGATGCTGTCGGTGTTGTTCCGCGGCTCGCCCGGGAAGTAGAGCTGTGTGGTGAGGATTCCCGAGCCGGGCGCCTGGGCCTTCACATGGATGTGCCGGGTGCGGCCGGGGTACAGCCCCGGCACGACGGTGGAGAGGGTGAACGCACCGGAGGCGTCGGTGAACTGGTGCCCGCGGAAGCCGAATCCGCTCATGTCGTACGCGCCGTTGGTGTCGGCCTGCCAGAAGTCGAGCAGTACCCCGGCGACGGGTTCGCAGGACCGGCCGAAGACATAGCCGCTCACGGTCAGCCGGACGCCGGGCGTACCGGAGGTCACCAGGCTGGTGCGGAGCGGGGAGTTGGGCTTGAAGTACGGGCCCTCGATCTGGTCGTGGGTCGGTTCGTCGCCGTCGTCGCAGTCCGGTGTCGGCGCGAGCGGCAGGGCGGTGGAGCCGGTGTCGCGCGCCAGCGCCACCCCGGTCCCGGCGAACAGCGGGACCGCGGTGGCCACCAGGGCCGCCTTGAGCAGTGTCTTGCGGCTGATCCGCCGGTCTTCGGAGAAGCGGTCAACGGGTTCGGGGGTCATGGCGGACTCCTCGGGATGGTGGGGAAGGGCACGTGCGGGTGCGTGGGGGCCCGGGGGCACTGCCCCGGGCCCCGGTCCTCGATCGCCGGAGGGGCTCGGAACGCGGTACGGGTGCTACAGCGCCTGCCACAGCGCGGGAACGTTCACGGGCGTCCAGCCGGCCTGGGCCTGGTGCCCCTGGAGGCAGCGGTAGCTGACCGAGCCGTACGTCACCACGTCGCCCGCGGCGTACACCGTGCCGGCCGCCCAGCTCCCGCCGGGTTCGGTCGGGGGGTCGGTCGGGTCGGTCGGGGTGCCGCTGGTGACCAGGGTGAGTCCGTACGCCTGGAGCGCCGGGTTCACCGGCTGGAAGTACGTCGTGCCGCCCTGCGAGCAGTTGCCGGTGCCGCCGGAGGTGACGCCCTGGGCCTGGCTGCCGGAGATGAACGAGCCGCCGGAGTCGCCGGGTTCGGCGCACACGTTGGTGCGGGTCACTCCGGAGACGGTGCCCTCCTGGTAGGTGACGCTGCTGTTGCGCTGCTGGACGGTCCCGCAGTGCCAGCCGGTCGTCGAGCCCGAGCGGCAGACCGACGAGCCCTCCAGCGCCTCGGTGGAACCGGTGACCGTCACATCGCCGTTGCCGTACCCGTTCACCAGCGGCCGCGGGGTCCAGCCGGTGTTCGCGGCGACCCAGGAGTAGTCACGGCCGGGGAAGGTGGAGCCCTGGAAGGAGCCCTGGGCCTGCTGGTTGTAGCCGCTGGTGCTGACGCCCGGGGTTCCGCAGTGCCCGGCGCTGACGAAGCCGCCCTGGGTGCCGCGCTTGACGGGGAAGCCGATGGAGCAGCGGCCCGTGCCGTTCATGTAGTACGCGTCACCGCCCCGCAGATCCGTGAACGTACGCGGCACACCCACTGCCTGACTGACTGTCACCAGTTTCCGCGACACTCCGGCCGCCGCGAGGAAGGTATCGGCGGCGGCGCCCCGGCCGGCCTCGACGACGACGCGGTTGGTGCGCACATCGACGTACCAGACGGGTATGTCCTCCGGCGCCCGGTGCAGCGCCACCCGGTCGAGGGCGGCCTTGGCCGAGGTGAGTTCGGCCAGGCTGTGGCCGACGACGACGGGCCGCGCACCGGCCTCGGTGATCGTGGCGGCGTCCGCCGCGTCGGTGGTGGCGACGGTCAGTTCCGCCGCGTCGCCGCTCACCCGGGCCCCGGCGAATCCGGCACCGAGCGAGTGCCGCAGCCCGGCGGCCACGGCTGCCGCGCGGGACTCCGCACCGACCCTGGCGCGCGCCCGGTCGGCGGTGAGCCCGAGATCGCGCTCCATCGCCTTGAGCAGGCCGGGAGAGAGCTGTTCCGCCCCGGCGACGGGCGCGGCGGGCGCGGGGGACGGGTCGGCGGACGCGGTGCCGGTCAGCCCGGCCAGGGCGAGCACACCGACGGCCACGGTGGCGGTGCACACGGCCGATGCACGTCTTCGGAGCATGGATCTCTCCACGTAACTCTCCTTGATTGCGGGGGAATTGCCGACAACGTAGCCGCGCGCAACCGGCGCCAGGAGATCCCGTCCACCCCATCGCATCACGTTATGGGGTAGCCGTGACCGGCGGCGATACGGCGAAACACCCGCTCCCGGTCTCCCCGCCCGCGACCGGCGCGAGTAGGTTCCCCTCATGCGAATAGGCCAACTGCTGGGCACCGGACGCTCCGCCGACGTATACGAACTGGATGAGGAGTGGGTCCTGCGGCGCTACCGCGTCGGGCTGGACGCCACCCGCGAGATGCCCGTCATGTCCTACCTCTCGGCCTCCGGCTACCCGGTCCCCCGGCTCGGTCCGCTGCCCGTGTCGGCAGGTCCCGGCGATCTGGTCCTGGAGCGCCTGACCGGTCCGACGATGCTGGAGTCGCTGGTCTCCGGTGCGCTCGGCGGGGACGAGGGCTCCGCCATGCTGGCCGGCCTGCTCGCCGATCTGCACAGCGTCCCGGCCCGGCTCTCGGCGGATCCCGAGGACCGGATCCTCCACCTCGACCTGCATCCGGGCAATGTGATGCTGACGGCCGACGGCCCCGTGGTGATCGACTGGAGCGGCACCGAGGAGGGCCCGCCCGCCCTGGACCGGGCCATGTCCGCACTGATCCTGGCCCAGGTCGCGGTCGATCCCCGGGTCCCGGAAGCGGCGGGCGCCCGCGCGCTGCTGGACACCCTGATGCCCCTCCTCGCCGTTGACGACGGCATCCCGGCCCGCCACCTCGCCGCGGCGGCGGCCCGCCGTGCCGCCAATCCGACGATGAGCCCGGCCGAAGTGGCCCTCATCGGCGACGCGTCGGACCTGGTCGCCGCGCTGTCGGGATGAGATCCGGCCGCGGTGGGCCCGGTCCGCGGGCCCACCGCGGAACCCCGGTCACGCGCGCGTGACCGCCAGTTCGACCGGCCGGGTGCGCAGCGCGAGCCGGGCGGGCAGCACGGCGAAGACCACGGCCAGGGCCGCGCTCGCCACCACCACGAGGCCGATGACCGCCCAGGGGACGACGACGCCGGACCCGACGCCGAGCAGTCCGAGCGCGGTCCGTACGCCGAGCAGGTTCAGCGCGGCGACGGCCGCGCCGAGCACCGCGCCCACCGCGACCACGGCCAGCGCCTCCGCCCCGACCACCCGCAGCACCTGCGCCTTCGTCGCCCCGGCGAGACGGAGCACCGCCAGGTCCCGCACCCGGTCCGCGGTGGCCATCACCTGGGTGTTGGCCAGCGCGATCCCCGTGTACACCAGGGCGATCGCCAGGATCATCAGCAGCCCGAGCCGGGTACTGCCGCCGGTGGGAGGGTGGCCGGCCCTCACCCACTGCGCCGTGGTCAGTACGTCGGTGCCGGTCGCCCGGCCGGCCGCGTACAGCGCTTCCGCCACGGCCGACCGGTCCGTGCCGCCCCGGACCCCGACGTCGATCCGGTCGATCCCGGCCCCGGCGGCGTTGTGCGGGGTGAGGTAGACGCCGTTGTTGCCCGTACCGGTGGAGAGCACGGCCACGACCCGCAGGGTGACCTTGCGGCCGTCGCCCAGCCAGACGCCGACGCGCTCGCCGATCGTCGTGGTCAGCCACTCCTCGTTGACGACGATGCCGCCGTCGTCGAGGTCGGCGAACCGGCCCGCCACCACCGGCAGCGCGGACACCGCCGCCGCGTCCGCCGGGTCCACCGCCCTGGCCTCGGAGCGGACGAGCGCCGTGCCCTCTTCGAGCACGGTCACGGAGGTGGAGCGCGAGGCGCTGACCGCGGCGCCGGGAATGTGCCGGGCCCGCTCGACGAACCGCGGGGAGAGCGGGGCGTGTTCGCCGTCCGCCGGGACCACGAAGTCGGCGGTGACCTGGGCGCGCGCCTCGGCGGCCCTGGCCGCGTCGATGGTGGCCGTCGTGCCCATGAGCGACGCGGCCAGGGCGACGGTGACGAGCACGGGGGCGGCGACGGCGGCCGTCCGGCGCAGCCCGGCGGAGGCGTTCTCCCTGGCCAGTACGCCGGTGGCGCCGGGCAGTCGGGCCGGCAGCCAGGTGAGGAACCGGGTGACGGGACGGACCAGCACGGGTGCGAACAGGGCGAGCCCGACGATCAGCAGCATCGGCTGGGTGAGGTACGTCTTGCGCCTGAGGACCCCGCCGGGGTCCTGCACGAGCGCGACGGCCACCACCACGGCCCCGGTCAGCAGTACGGCCGCGCCCAGCAGCACCCGGCTCAGCGGCATCGATGCGCTGTCGACGGCGGATTCGCGCAGCGCCTCGACCGGCCCGGTCCGGCCCGCCCGGTGCGCGGCGGTGACCGCTCCGGCCAGGGCCACGGCCAGTCCGGTCCAGAAGGCGGTGTGCAGCGGCCAGCTCTGGTCACCGATCGCGAACCAGCGGGGCGCGATGCCCTCGCCGGCCATCCAGGAGGCGAGCCGGGGCGCCCCGAGCAGACCGAGCCGGCAGCCCGCGGCCGACGCGAGTACGCCGACGAGGACGGCTTCCGCGTACACCAGCCGGCGCACCTGGCCGGGCGTGGCGCCCGCCGTGCGCAGCAGGCCGAACTCGCGGCGGCGCTGGGCCACCCCGTAGGAGAACGTCGAGGCGACCACGGAGACGGAGACGAACGCGGTGATGCCCGCGGCCGTGCCCAGCAGGGCGTTGACCGAGACCAGGGCCTCGGCGTCCCGGTCCGGATCGGGGTCGGCCCGGCGCCGGTCGTCGCCGGTGAGGACGGCCAGGCCGGAGTCCTCGCCCACGACCGCGCGCACCGCCGCCGGATCCGCGTGCACCACCACGGCGTCGATGCCGGGGGAGATCCTGGCGGCCTCGGCCGCGGTGAAGAACACCGCGCTCTCGAAGCCCGCCGGGCGCACCGTACCGACCACGGTCCTGCTGCCGCTGCCCGCCGGGGTGGTGACGGTGATCCGGTCCCCCGTACGCACACCGGAGTCGTCGCCCGCCGTCACGACGACCTCGCCGGCTGCGGCCGGGGCCCGTCCGGAGGTGAGCCGGTAGGGGGTGGCGGCCGCGACCGGCCAGGGGTGCCCGACGATCTCCGGGCGCTCGCCACCGCCGCGGTGTCCGCCGCCACCATTGGCGGCATTGCTGTGTCCGCCACCGTCCAGGACGGTGTTCCCGGCCGAGACGGGGAACGTGCGGTCCTGTGCCGTACGGCCGAGCCGGGCGAGCGCGGCGGCGAGTTCCGCGGGGACCGGCCGGGGGTCGGTGAGCTTCTGCGTCCGGACGCCGATCTGGGTGTCCACCCGCAGCCGGTCCTCGCCCCGGACCAGGACGGGGGCGGCGGCGAACCGCTCCGGGCCCCGGTGCGGGGCGTCGAACGTCGCCGCGAGCGCCATCCCGGTGGTGGCGACGATCCCCACGCCGAGGGCCAGCGCGACGAAGGAGCCGGCGAAGGTGACCCAGCGGGTCCGGATGCCCTGGAGCACGAGACTCAGCACGGGACCGCCGCCATCCTCGTCATACGCGCGGCGATCTCCTCGGCGGCCGGGGCGTGCAGTTCGCCCTGCACCCGGCCGTCGGCGAGGAACAGCACCCGGTCGGCGCAGGAGGCCGCGACCGGGTCGTGCGTCACCATGATCACGGTCTGGCCGCCGTCGACCATGGTGCGCAGCATCGTGAGCACCTCCCGTCCGGTGGTGGAGTCGAGCGCGCCCGTGGGCTCGTCACCGAAGAGCACGTCGGGGCGGGTGACCAGGGCGCGGGCCAGGGCCACCCGCTGCTGCTGCCCGCCGGACAGCTCACCGGGCCGGTGGCCCGCCCGTTCGCGCAGCCCCACCCGCTCCAGCACGTCGAGGACTTCGGCGCGCCTCGGGCTGCGGCCGGCCAGCCGCAGCGGAAGCGCCACGTTCTGTTCGGCGGTGAGGGAGGGCAGCAGGTTGAACGCCTGGAAGACGAAGCCGATACGGCTGCGGCGCAGCAGCGTCAGCCTCCGCTCGCTGAGCCCGGTCAGTTCGGTGTCACCGAGGAACACCCGGCCGCCGGTCGGCCGGTCGAGGCCGGCGGTGCACTGGAGCAAGGTGGACTTGCCGGAGCCGGACGGGCCCATGACGGCGGTGAAGGTGCCCCGCGGGATGTCCAGGCTCACTCCGTCCAGCGCGGTGACCGCGCCGGACTTCCTGCCGTAGGACCGGGTGACCGAGCGGAGTCGGACAGCTGCTTCATTCATGGGTACGAGCCAACCGCCTCCGCCCGTGCGGCACATCGCAGCGAGAGGGAGTCCCCGTGGTGGAGGCAGCTCCACCACGGGGGTCGAGTCCGCCGGGTGGTCCGGCTCCGGTGGTGGAGGCAGCTCCACCACGGGGGTCGAGTCCGCCGGGTGGTCCGGCTCCGGTGGTGGAGGCAGCTCCACCACCGGAGTCGAGTCCGCCGGGTGGTCCGGCTCCGCGGGCGCGTCCTACCGTTCCCCTCATGTCCTCCTCCCCCGGCCTGTGGCAGGCACTGCGGCAGCGCCACTACGTACGCGGCGGGTGGCCCTGGCGGGCCGCGCTCTATCTGCTGACGAGCGTGCCCCTCGGCATCGCGACGCTCACCGTCCTGCTCCTGCTGGCGGTCGCGGGCGGTGCGCTCACGGTGGTCCTGATCGGCATCCCGCTGCTGCTGACCCTGGTGCTCGCGGGCATCCCGCTGGCCGCGCTGGAACGCCGGAGGCTGGGCCTGGTCGACCCCCGGCCCCTCGCCCCGGCCCACCGCGAGCCGGACGGCACCGGACTGTCGTCCTGGCTGCGCACTCGTCTCCAGGAGCGGGCCACCTGGCGGGAGTTGGGGTACGCGCTGTTGTTCGCCCTGGTGCTGTGGCCGCTGGAGGCGCTGGCCGTGGGGACCGCCCTCACGGTCTGCGGCGGCCTGATCGCGGCGCCCGTGATGCTGGCGGCCAGCGGCGGCGAGGAGGCCCGGGTGCTCAAGATCTGGCTCGTCCACTCCTACCCGCCCGCCTTCGCGGCGCTGCTCGCCGGGGCGGTCCTGCTGCCGCTGTTCGCGTATCCGCTGGGGCTGCTGGCG
The DNA here is from genome assembly GCF_044744085.1 of Streptomyces sp. NPDC087428. Taxonomy (NCBI): domain Bacteria; kingdom Bacillati; phylum Actinomycetota; class Actinomycetes; order Kitasatosporales; family Streptomycetaceae; genus Streptomyces; species Streptomyces sp. NPDC087428. The sequence continues at coordinate 12,818 of NZ_JBIUXR010000023.1, read as the reverse complement.
GCCGGACGGGCGCTGCTGACCCGGCAGTTGCTCTCGCCGCCGGAGGCCGGGCTCGACTGCCAGCTCCAGGAGCTGGGCCGCTCCCGGATGCGGCTGGTGGACGCCTTCGAGGCGGAGCGCCGCCGGATCGAACGCGATCTGCACGACGGTGCACAGCAACGTCTCGTCGCCCTCTCGATGACGCTCGGCCTGGCCCGGCTGGAGAGCCCGGCGCAGCCGCTGGCCGGTCTGCTGGCCAAGGCCCACGAGGAGGCCGGGGTCGCCCTGGTGGAGATCAGGGAGCTGATCCGGGGCATCCACCCCCAGGTCCTCACCGACCGGGGTCTGCGGGCCGCCGTGGAGGACGTCGCGGACCGCTCGGTGGTCCCGGTGGACGTGGACCTCGATCTGCCGGACCGGCTGCTCGAAGCCGTCGAGACGGGGGTCTACTTCGCGGTCTGCGAGGCGCTGGCCAACGTGGCCAGGCACAGCGGGGCGAGCCGGGCCCGGGTGACCGGCCGGGCGGAGCGGGGACGGCTCGTGGTGGAGGTCACCGACGACGGTTCGGGCGGGGCCGTGACCAGCGACGGAACGGGACTTGAGGGGGTGGCCGACCGTCTCTCGGTGCTCGGCGGCCACCTGCTACTGTCCAGTCCGCCCGGCGGGCCCACGGTGTTCCGCCTGGAGGTCCCCGCCCCGCCCGCGAACAAAAGGACCTGATCGTGCGGATCGTACTGGCCGAGGACAGCGTGCTCCTGCGGGAGGGACTGGTCGGCCTGCTGGAACGATTCGGGCACCAGGTGGTGGCGGGCGCCGGAACGGCCGGCGAGCTGATCGCCGCCGTCACCGAACACCGCCCGGACATCGTCGTCACCGATGTACGGATGCCCCCCGGCTTCTCCGACGAGGGGCTGCGCGCCGCGATCGAACTGCGCACCCGGCAGCCGGACCTGCCCGTCCTCGTACTCAGCCAGTACGTCCAGCGCACCTACGCGGAGGATCTGCTCGACTCCGCGGACGGCAGGGGCGTCGGCTATCTGCTCAAGGAACGGATCGGCCACGTCGAGGAGTTCGTCGACGCCCTGCACCGGGTCGGCGCCGGTGACACGGTGGTGGACCCCGAGGTCGTCCGCCAGCTGATCCGGCACCGCAGGGACCCGCTGTCGCGGCTGACCGCCCGCGAGCAGGAGGTGCTGGCCCTGATGGCGGAGGGCAAGTCCAACGCGTCCGTCGCCGCGGCGATGACGGTCAGCGAGGGCACGGTCAGCAAGCACTTCGGCAGCATCCTCGCCAAGCTGGACCTGTCGCTGGACGACACCACGAACCGCCGGGTGCTGGCGGTACTGGCGTACCTGCGGGGCTAGCGGGACGGGCTTCGGCCGCCGCCGCTGAACTCCGCGCTGCCGGTACGGGCCCCGTGAGGAACGAGAGGCCACGATCGGTGGCCGGATACCGACGGGCTCCAAATGCTGTTGCGGGGAGTACGGCCGTCGAGAAGGATCCCGCCCTGTGACGACAGCCGCGCAGCAGCCCCAGCCCTCCCCGCGATCCCCCCGAGCCACCTCGCCCCGCCCCCTCGCGCTGATCACCGGCGTCGGCCGGACGGCAGGCATCGGCGCGGGCATCGCCCACCGACTGGCCGCCTCCGGCTGGGACATCGCGTTCAGCTACTGGACCCCCTACGACAGGCGCATGACCTGGGGCGAAGAACAGGGGGCGGCCACGACGATCGCCGCATCCCTCGCCGAACAGGGCGCGCGCACCGCGGCGATCGAGGCGGACCTCGTCGATCCCGATGCCCCGGCCCGGATCTTCGACGAGGCCGAACGCACCATCGGACCGGTCACCGCGCTCGTGCTGAGCCATGCGGAGTCGGTCGACTCCGGTCTCCTCGACACCACGGTCGAGAGCTTCGACCGGCACTTCGCCGTGAACTCCCGCGCCAGTTGGCTGCTGATCCGGGAGTACGGGCTGCGCTTCCGCGCCCCGGCCGGGACCGGCCGGATCGTGGCCCTGACCAGCGACCACACCGTCGGCAACCTCCCGTACGGCGCGAGCAAGGGCGCCCTGGACCGCATCACCCTGGCCGCCGCGCACGAACTGGCGCACCTGGGCGTGACGGCCAACGTCATCAACCCCGGTCCGGTGGACACCGGCTGGATGAACGAGGAGGTCGCGGAGTCCTGCCTCCGGGGCACCCCGCTCGGCCGGCTCGGAACCCCTCGGGACACCGCGCACCTGGTCGACTTCCTCTGCTCGCCGCAGGGCCAGTGGGTCAACGGCCAACTGCTGAAGAGCAACGGCGGCTCGGCCTAGCCGCTCGTCAGGGACGGTTCACGTCGGTTCACGTTTGTTCACGGCAGTTCACGTCGGTTCACGACGGTTCACGGGCGGTTCACGGGCGGTTCACGGACGCTTGGTACGCCACAGCCACCCGGCACCGGCCAGCGTCACGATGAATATCAGGGCGACGACCGACCAGTGCAGCGCCGGGTCCGCAGCGCTTCCGTCATCGGGGAGGACGAAGACGTACCAGCCGACCTTGATCACGAGGGGGACGAGAAAGGCCAGGCTCACCCCGGTCCATTTCTCGGCCACCGTCCAGTAGCGGGCCCGGCACACGATCACGACGGCGCCGACCAGGCCCGCGAGGGCTATCCAGTCCAGGATCACGTTCCCGCCCAGGTAGGGCAGGACGGTGCTGACCAGCAGGAGTACCAGGGGCAGCCACACCGGGGAGCGGCGCCGGCCCGGCTTGCGGGCGTTCGCTCCCGCGGTGCCGCCGCCGAGCTCCTGGAACGCCGTCGCGGCGATCGCGCGGGGGTCGCCCACCTCGCGCAGGATCTCGCGGGTACTGCCGGGCCGTTCGGCGAGCGCGACCTCGATGTGTTCGCCGAGGTCGGCGATGAGTTCCTGGCGGGCCGCGGGCGGCAGCGTCGACGTCTCGCGTTCGACTGCCGCGAGGTAGTCCCGCACCAGTGATTCATCGGTCTTCAAGAGTGTGCCCTTCCTGGTGCTCACCGAGCCCCGTGCCCGGCGTGAGGAGTGGTCGACGGCCCCACGGGAACCGGGCCGGATCGCGGTGAACTCCGCCCCGCCCGAGGGCCGACGGCTCACCCCACCCGGTTCCATGCATTGCAATGTACCAGGTGAGACCCCACACCGACCGGCCCGTCCGCGCCCCTCCCCCACCCCTTCACACGCCCCTCCCTTTCATGGCCTCGGCCGTCAGCGGGCGAGGGAGACGGCGAAGGGCTCGAAGCCGTTTCGGCGCAGAACGTGGGGCACGACCAGGATCATGGCCTCGGTGGCGCGGGCCGTGGTGATGCCACCGAGGTTCTCGATCCACGCGGACTGCCAGCCCAGGTCACTGAGCAGGCCGGTGACGGCCTGCTTCGCCGCCTCGTCGTCGCCCGAGACATAGGCGGTCGGCGGGGTTGCCAGGATTTCGGGTGCGGTCATGACCATGAACAACATGGTGTTGAGGGTCTTGACCACACGGGTGCCGGGGAGCGCGGCCTGGAGCTTCTCGGCGAGGCTGCTGCCGGGATAGCACAGCTCGCCGGGCAGGCCGTCGCCGGTCTCTCGGGTGGCGTTGGAGACGTCGACGAGGATCTTCCCGGCGAGCTCGGTGCGCAGGTCCGCGAGACGGCAGAGGGCGCTGTCGCCGGGCGTCGCGTTGATCACGATGTCCGCGTCGCGGGCGACGGTGCGCTGGTCGGACAGGGCAATCCGGGTGTCGCCCCCAGCAGTACCGGCGGCGGGATCGACGGCAGTACCGGCGGTGGCGGGATCGAGGCTCCGGACACCGAGGGTGACGTGGTGTCCGGCTGCGGAGAGTTTGCGGGCGAGGCTGCCGCCGACGCGGCCGGCGCCCAGGATGCCGATGCTGGTCATGAGGTGAAGCTCCTTGCGGTGTCGGGCGGGGCTGGTGGAGGTGGCAGGGCGGGTGACCGGTCAGGCGATCGGCGCGAGGACCTCGAGAGCGGCGGCGTGGATGCCGGGGGCGGCGGCGAGGAAGTCGCGGCTGCCCGCAGTCCAGGGTTCGCCCGCCAGGTCGGTGACGGCGCCTCCGGCCTCGGAGACCAGCAGGGCACCGGCGACCAGCCCGGAGCGGACGTCGGAGAACTGCCAGAACGCGTCCGTGCGGCCGGCGGCGACATGGATGAGCTGCATCGTGGCGGGAACCGACACGTGCACCACGAGACCGTGGACGAGCATGGCGGTGACGGAGTCGCCGATCCGCCGGAAGGTGCGCTCGCCCTCGCCGGGCCTGGCCTGACCGGTACCGACGAGGGCGGCACCCAGGTCGGTCTTGGCGGACACCTTCAGCGGCAGGCCGTTGAGGCGGGCACCGCCGCCGGCGACTGCGGTGTACGTGTCGCCGGTCAGCGGCAGGTGGACAACGGTGAGCACCGGCCGGTTGTCGCGGACCAGGGTGGCGGTGACGGCCCACTCCGGCAGGGCGTGGACGTGGTTGATGTTGCCCTCGGCGGGGTCCACGACCCACCACTCCCCGACCGGGAGCGCGCCCCCGGCCAGTTCGTCCTCGGCCCACCGCGATCCGCGCCGGGCCCGCAGCAGCGGCTCCCGCAGCACGTCCAGCACGGCGTCGTCGTTGGCGTGGATCTCATCGACCACCTCGTTCCGACTCACGCCCCGGGCGTGCGGGGCGTACCGGTCGCGCAGCGTGAGGCCGGCGGTCTCCACGGCGGCTGCCGTACGGGACATGAGCGTCGCGCCGGCGTCGAAAGGCATGGCTGTGCCCATGGCGGGCTCCTCGGGTTCGGGTGATGCGGGGCGGTTCGTCGCCCGCCCGCACTCCGAAGGTAGGCCGCCCGATGATTAGCGACAAGTGCATGCTTTTCACTCGTAGAGTTACTGTCATGCAACTGGATCTGAACCTGCTCACGGCCCTGGACGCGCTGCTGGAAGAGGGCAGTGTCGCCGGCGCCGCGGCCCGCCTCCATGTCACCGCGCCCGCGATGAGCCGCTCCCTGGGCCGCATCCGCAAGGCCACCGGCGACCAGATCCTGGTCCGCACCGGCCGCAGCATGGTCCCCACCACCCGCGCACTGGCCATGCGCGCCGAGGTCCACACCCTCGTGCAGCAGGCCCACCGCCTTCTGTCCGCGCGGCAGGAACTCGACCTGGCCACCCTGGACAGGGTGTTCACCGTGCGCTGGCACGACACCCTGACCACGGCCTGCGGCACCACCCTGACCGCGGCCGTGCACCACCGGGCCCCCGGCGTCCGGCTGCGCCTGTCCGCCGAACCCGGCACGGACACCCCCGAGCTGCGCCGGGGCGAGGTCGACCTCGAATCCAGCTCCGGCCGCCCGACGTCCCCCGACATCCGGCACCGCCTCATCGGCACGGACCAGCTGGTCGTCGCTGTCCGGCCGGGCCACCCGCTCACCGAGGCCCCGCTGAGCCCTGAACGCTACGCGGCCGCCGAACACCTCACCGTTTCGCGGCGCGGAAGCCTGCGTGACCCGATCGACGACGCCCTGACCGCGCACGGCCTCGAACGACGCGTCGTCGCCGCCGGCCCCACCGCCGCCTTCGCGCTGCAACTCGCGCTCGGCAGCGACCTGGTGGTCACCCTTCCCGACGCGGTCACCCGCACGGCCAGGGACCTGCTCGGCCTGGTCACGCTGCCACCGCCACTCCGGTTGCCCGACGTCCCGCTGTACTTGCTGTGGCACCAGCGCTACGACAACGACCTCGCCCACACCTGGCTGCGCGACCTGGCCACCGAAACCGTCCAGCCGCTGTTCGCACCACCGAACGCCTGACCGTCACAACGCCTGATCGTCGCGGCGCCCGATCGTCGCGGCGAACAACACCGGGCAGCAGAGGAAAACCCGAGGGAAGGGCCAAGGAAACAGAAAAAGCAAAAGCCCCAGGTCACGGCGAGTGAGTCCTGAGGCTTCCACAGAGCCGCCTTCGGGATTCGAACCCGAGACCTACGCATTACGAGACCGAGAGCGATCGTGCCGGGTGGTGCCGCACGATGCTTCCTGATGACGTTTTCCCAGATCAGACCACATGCGCCGGTCTTCCGCGTGCGGCCTCGTATTGGCTCGTCCAAAGGCGTCTGTCCACCGACTGTCCACCGGAGCGCCCCTCCGGGCGGTTTTCATTGACCATTCACTCGCGCGCGTGAGACGACCCGAACCGATGTGGGCCCTCCGTCCGACGCGCTTGTCAGGGTCTCACAACTGCTGCACGCGCTCTCGGCGACCAACTCGCCCGATGGCGCGCCCCAGCCGGTGCGGGTGGTGTGGCGCGCGAACCCACGCAGACGGTGCCCTCGTACGGAACCGATTCAGCGCTCGTCGGGCGGGGTGGTCCACAGGCGGCCTGTGCCGTCCACCACTCCAGCCACTTCGGATCGTTCAGGATTCTGTCGGGGTCAGAAATGCCGAGCGCTTCGAGGAAAACGACCAGGTCGTAATCGGAGTAGGCGGTGCCCAGGATCTCGTCACGGCCTCGGCGGTGAACCGTGACTCGTCGGCCGCCCACCGCCGAGGGGCGATGGACGACGATCGGCGCGCTACGCATGCGCTCCACAAGGAAGTCCGTATCCCCGACCGGCCATTGCTCGCGCTGTCCATCGATCACCCTGCCCGCCGGACGGCCGGGGTCGCGCTGCGGACGCTGCGCTGAGCCAGTTCCTTCAGCTCCATCCGGGCAGCCGGGGTTCCGGCTGGCCCTCTCCAGAACGGGTGGCCGGCGATGCGGGCCGACAGCTCCAGTAGACGGCGGCGGCCTTCGGTCGGGCTGGCAGCCGGGGCATCATCCGCGAGCTGCCGGTAGGTGCTGTACCAGGCGGTCTGGTCACGTAGGAGGTCGGATGGAAAGTCGTACGGGCGCATAGCAACTATTAGATCGGATGTTCGATTCCAAGGGCAACCGGCCACGCGGATCGACGCGCAACGTCACCGCCCATGTCCCGGACCATCGAGGATGAACCCGCGCCAAGGCACTCACGGAGAATGCGCGACCGTTGCGCTGGGCAGCTGGCCTGATGTCGGCCTTTTGCAAGGCGCGTGCCGCACGGCCTCGCCGCACGGGTGCCGACGGTACCCACCCCGGGGAGCGGCGGACGTTCGGGGTGGGCCGGGCAATTCACCGGTGGATGCAGGTGCCCTCGTCAGTGGCCGGCAGTGACGGCGGATTCGGCGGCGGACGTGTCGTGCAGTCCGAGACGCAGGTGTTCGACGTGGTAGAGGGCCTGGTCGAGGAGTTCGGCGACGTGGTTGTCGTAGAGGGAGTAGACGATGCTGCGGCCCTGGCGTTCGCCGGTAACCAGGCCAAGGTTGCGCAGTAGGCGGAGCTGGTGGGAGCAGGCCGAGTTCTCCATGCCGACCGCTTCGGCGAGGTCGCCGACCGAGCAGGGGCCTTCCTGGAGCCGGGCCAGGATGTAGAGCCGGGAGGGTGTGGCGAGGGCCTGGAGAGTGGCGGCAACGTCGGAGGCGCCCACCGCGTCGAGGCGTTCGCGGGTGTTGCCGCTACTGGTGGTATCGCGTCCATGGCCCATAGCCCCATCATATCGACGACAAGTGAAGACCTGTTCATGTGTTCCTGTACGGTGGAGGCATTGCGTCGTCCCGCCCGTGAAGGGTTGTTTTGTCATGTCTTCCGTTCTGGACCAGCGGTCCGCGCCGCCCACCGGCGGCCCCCGCCCGGCCCCTCCCCGCCGCCGTACCCGACTGCTCGCGTTGCCGGAGGCCCGGTGGGCGCTCGCTTCTCTGGTGCTGTTCCTGCTGTCCCTGCCCGTCTACCTGCTGGACGGTCCCGGCTGGCTGTGGGGGACGCTGTTCGCCGCCACGTACGTCACCGGCGGGTGGGAGCCGGGGTGGGAGGGGCTGAAGGCCCTGAAGGACAGGACGCTGGACGTGGACCTGTTGATGGTGGTGGCCGCGCTCGGGGCCGCCGCGATCGGCCAGGTCCTCGACGGTGCACTGCTAATCGTTATCTTCGCCACCTCCGGCGCCCTGGAAGCCGTCGCCACCGCCCGGACCGCAGACTCCGTGCGTGGCCTGCTCGACCTCGCCCCCACCAAGGCGACCCGGCTCCTGCCGGACGGCACCGAGGAGACGGTGGACACCGGACGCCTGGCGGTCGGGGACACCATCCTGGTCCGGCCCGGAGAGCGGGTCGGTGCGGACGGGCAGGTGATCGACGGGGCCAGTGACGTCGACCAGGCCACCATCACGGGCGAGCCGCTGCCGGTCGCCAAGCAGACGGGGGACGAGGTGTTCGCCGCTACGGTCAACGGCACCGGGGCCCTGCGGGTGCGTGTGGAGCGCGATCCGTCGGACTCGGTGATCGCCCGGATCGTGAAGATGGTCGAGGAAGCCTCCGAGACCAAGGCGCCCACCCAGTTGTTCATCGAGAAGATCGAGCAGCGGTACTCGATCGGCATGGTCATCGCGACCCTCGCCGTCTTCGGTATCCCGCTCGCCCTCGGTGACACGCTCGATTCGGCCCTGCTGCGGGCGATGACCTTCATGATCGTGGCCTCGCCGTGCGCGGTGGTGCTGTCCACGATGCCGCCGCTGCTGTCCGCCATCGCCAACGCCGGACGCCGGGGCGTGCTGGCGAAGTCCGCCGTCGTGATGGAGCGTCTCGGCGAGATCGACACCGTCGCCCTGGACAAGACCGGCACCCTCACCGAAGGCGTCCCCTACGTCACGGACCTTCGCCCGCTGTCCGGCAGCGACCTGGACGACACCGCGCTCCTGACTTTGGCCGCTTCCGCCGAACACCCCAGCGAGCACCCGCTCGCCCGCGCCGTCGTTACCGCCGCCCGCGAGCAGAATCTCGCCCTGGCCGACGCCGACGACTTCACCTCCACCCCCGGGCAGGGCGTCACCGCCTCCATCAACGGCCACACCGTCACCGTCGGCGCGCCCGCCCACCTCCTGGCCTCCGACACCGGCGAGCAGTACCAGGAGGTGGTGGCCGAACTGGAGGAGGCCGGGCGTACCGCGGCCGTCGTCGTCCGCGACGGCGTTCCGGTGGGCGTGCTGGGAATCGCGGACCGACTGCGATCGGACGCGGCGGCCACTGTCGCCGCCCTCACCCGCCTGACCGGCCGCACCCCCGTCCTGCTCACCGGCGACAACGAACGCGCCGCCCGCCGCCTGGCCGCCGAGGTCGGCATCACCGAGGTCCGCGCCGGGCTCCTGCCCGAGGACAAGGCCGCCGCCGTCAAGGAGTGGGAAGCTCAGGGACGCAAAGTGCTGGTCGTCGGTGACGGCGTCAACGACGCCCCCGCCCTGGCCGCCGCGCACTCCGGAATCGCGATGGGCAAGGCAGGCTCCGACCTCGCGCTGGAAACCGCCGACGCGGTCGTGGTCCGCGACGAACTGGCCACCATCCCCTCCGTCGTGCAGCTCTCCCGCACCGCACGCCGCCTGGTCATCCAGAACCTCGTCATCGCCGGAGCGTTCATCACCGCCCTGGTCGCCTGGGACCTGATCGGAAACCTCCCCCTCCCGCTCGGGGTCGCCGGCCACGAAGGCTCCACCGTCATCGTCGGCCTCAACGGCCTGCGCCTGCTGCGCGAAACCGCCTGGCCCCGCCTCACCAAGGACACCGCGTGAGCAAACGCACCCGCCGTGGCGCCCCCCCCCCCGGGGGGGGCCCGCCCCCCCCCCCCCCCCGCCGGGGGGGCGGGGGGGGGCCCCCCCCCCCCCCCCGCCGCCCCCCCACCCCCCCACACCCCCCCCCCCCCCCCCCG
>NZ_JBIUXR010000023.1:0-3077 GCF_044744085.1 Streptomyces sp. NPDC087428 | reverse complement strand
ACCGTCATGGGCGCCCACACCGGCGTGCGCCTGCGGCGCTACCCCGCCGGCCCCCCCCCCCCCCCCCCCCCCGGGGCCCCCCCCCCCCCCCCGGGGCCCCCCCCCCCCGGGGGGCGCCACGGCCCACCGTCACCGCCTGCCGGGGCTGCTGCTGCGGCACCCCCAAGATCCCCGGCCTCGACCACACCGCCCAACTCCGCGACCTGCGCCACGTCCTCGACGGCCATGCGACCGTCCGCGTCACCGACTGCCTCGACGCCTGCGAACGCGCCAACATCATCGTCGTCCAGCCCTCCGCCGAAGGCCGCCGCAACGGCGGACGCCCTGTCTGGCTCGGCCTGGTGAATGACCCCGACGCCGTTACCGACATCACTATCTGGATCAAGGACGGCGGCCCCGGCATCGCCGATCCTCCCGGCGTCCTTGACCTATATGCCTTCCGACCCTCGCGACGCGTCCAAGCCGAACTCCGCGACGGATGACGGCATCCGGATCAAGAGCGAGGTAGGTGCAAGCTGTCCCGCTGACCCAGCGGGGTCGCATTGCCCACGGAGGTGCGTATGGCCGTATCGAGTTCGACGCGAAGGGGTGTGATGGTCTCGGTCCACAGATCCATCCGCTGCGCTACCGACGCTGGCCATGAGGTTGGAATCGTGTAGCACTGGTCACGAATGACGGTGGCAATGGAGTGGATTTCGTCCGGGCCGACCTCCGCGACGCGATGACTGCTGTCGTGGACGTCCTCGTAAGCCGCCCGCAGTTCCTCTTCGCTCGTGGCTTGTGTGGCCAGGACCCGTCGAAGTTGCCCCAACGCGTTCTGGAAATACCGGTACTCGGCGCGTCGGGCTTCCAGCAGCCACCGATCACGTTCAACCGCAAGCCCGCGGCGGGCCAGCTCCAACGCGCTCCGGTGGTTCGCCTCCGCTACTTCCATGGCTGTGCGGTGGTTCTCTCTCGCCTGGGCCAGGGCTGTACGCATCTGCCATCGCCCCAGAAGCACACTCACCGGTATTCCCGCGAGGGCGAGGATTGCGGCGATTGCAGCTAGGTCCATGACGGCAATGATGGACTAGGAGCCGCCGCGACAACCGAGGAATAACCAGGGCGTTCGTTCGATTGGCTTCCTTGCAGAGATCGCGGGAGGGGGCGCTGGTGGCCGAGCTGATGATGTTCCGGCAGGACGCGGACGGACGGGATGTCGAGCTGGCCGGCTCGACGGTTGCGCTGGAGGTGGAGCTGCAGCGGCGGGTCGAGGCCGGCCTGGAGCAGATGCTGGGCGTCCGTTTCCTGGCCTCGGAGTATCCGACCGGGCCTTGGCACCGGGGGCGGATCGACACCCTGGGGCTCGATGAGAACGGCAGCCCGGTGGTGATCGAATTCAAGAAGGGCTCGGACAGCGGGGTGATGTCCCAGGCGGTCTCCTACTTGTCCTGGCTGGAGTCGGCGCACCACGAGTTCGAGGCGCTCGTGCGGAAGGTGCTGGGGACGGAGGCCGCCGGGTCCGTCGACTGGCGTCGTCCGCGGATGATCTGCATCGCGGCGGGCTTCTCGCATCACGACCGGGTGGCGGTGCAGAGGTTGCCCGAGCGGATCGACCTGGTCCGCTACCGGATCTTCGACGGTGGCCTGCTGGGGCTGCTGCTCGTGGACTCCGCGACCGGCTTCCCGAGCGCTGCCTCGTCTCGCCGGGCTCGGGAGCGGGCGCCCGTGGTGGACAGCGTGCCCGCGGCTTCGGTGGTCTCTCCGTCTGCGGGTGGAGGAGCGGTGCCGGAGTGTCTGCGGCACCTGTACGCGGAGTTGGACGAGGCGCTCACGGCGTGGGGCGAGGTGGAGGTGGCGTCGCTGCGGCACTACATCGCCTACCGGCGGTTGGTGAACGTGGCGTCGGTGATCTTCCGTCCGAAGCACGAGGCGATCCTGGTGTACCTCAGACTCAACCCGGACGCGGTCGAGCTGGAGGAGGGCTTCACCCGGGACATGCGCGGTATCGGACACCTCGGGACCGGCGACCTGGAGGTCCGCGTCGTCTCGGCAGCCGACTTGGAGAAGGCTGCGCCGCTGATCCGGCGGGCGTTCGAGGCGGCCTGACGTAACAGGAGGGGCGGCTGGTGCATCGGTTAGTCGATGCTCCAGCCGCCCCTTCGGCGTCTGTGGGCCGCCGGCCCTGGCCTCTCTTCGCTCTCACGCTCATGCCTCCGGTCCGGCCAGCTCGAAGTCGTCCTTCGTCAGTTCGGCCCGCAGCCGCTCCTCGGCGACGTCGGCGTAGTGCGCGGACAGCTCGACGCCTACGAAGCGACGTCCCTCGCGCAGGGCCGCGACCCCGGTGGAGCCGCTGCCGGTGAACGGGTCGAGGACGGTGCCGCCCTCGGGGCAGACCTGGACGAGCTGCTGCATGACCTCGACCGGCTTCTGGGTGATGTGAACCCGGCCCTTGCGGGGCTGGGAGGCGATGTAGTGGCCGGGCAGGTAGAGGTCGCGGGTGTTGTCGAGGGAGCCCTTGACGCCCCAGATGATGAACTCCGAGTCCTGCTTCGGCCCGCCCTTGCGGGGCCGGCTGGACGGCTTGATCCACGGAATCGTGCCGCTCCAGGTCCATCCCGCCATCTGCAGGGCGTCGGAGGTGGTCGGCTCCTGCCGCCAGTCGGTGAAGACCATCGCGACCGCGTGCTCGGTCGAGGCCCGGTACGCCTCGGTGAGCAGCTCGGTGAGCCAGGAGCGGTAGGAGCGCTGGTCGCGGTTCTCGCCGGGGAAGTTGGCGAGGTCGTGCGCCGAGTTGCTCGTGACGTACTTGGCACGTGCGGTACGGCCGGTTCGATCGGAGCTGGTGCGGCCCCCGGAGTTGTACGGCGGGTCAGTGATCACCGCCTGGACGCTCTCGTCCGGGAGGGACTTCAGGACGGTCAGGGCGTCGCCTCGGTGCAGCGTGTAGCTCATGGGGAGGGCCTCTCTTCGGGCGCGGCGGAGTCTGGACCTGCTCCGGGCAGCGCTCAACGGCGCGCATCCGGTGCGAGGTTGCAGCGGAGGTTAACGGCGAATTCCGGCCGCACCCAACGAGGCGGCTCTCCGCTTCGGACCCC
>NZ_JBIUXR010000022.1:0-114923 GCF_044744085.1 Streptomyces sp. NPDC087428 | reverse complement strand
TCCACGGCGAAGTCCCCATGCCCGAACAACGCTGAATCTCTGACGCGGACACGGTCAACAGGACCGATCCACCTCATTGTGTTAGCCGTTGTTAGACCTCTTCGAAGCGCTGCCTCCGGGCGGCGCTTCTCTTTTCCCGTCATTGGCAGGACGCCAGGAACTCAGACCGACAGGACGCAACAGGAGAACCCATGTCTCAGCGATACAGCGACGTTCCGAACCGCCCGCGCAGGCAGTGCCCCGGGTGCCTCCGGACCCTCGTCGTGAACGGCGACAACTTCCACGTCGACAGCCTGTGTGCTGACGGCTTCACCCGGAAGTGCGCCGACTGCCGGAACGAGGCGGAGCGTATCCGCTACAGCCTGGAGGCCCCGGAGCGCGCCAGGCGTGTGCGTGAGCGCCGCGCGGAACGGCGGACGTACTTCGAGCAGACAGGCCGTTACGAGGCTGCCTGACGACCCCACACAGAGCTTTCATCCCACGGGCCTTTGCCGACACGGCGAGGCCCGTTTCCCGTGCTCAATGAGAAGCCCACATGTCCCGACGGAAGGCGACGCCTGCAAACGCGTGGCACGTCGTACCCCAGATCAAACAGGCGGAGGAGGCATTGACGCAGACGGCAAGTCGTCTGAAGGCGCTGCCCGTCGCCCCGTCACCCGAGGCTGCGCGTTCCGCGGTGCTAGGCGCTGCTGTAGCGGCCCTGCGGAGTGACGGAGTGCCGATCCCTGCCGACATCGGTCAGCAGGCCGTAGACGCCTACACAGCGGCTCTCGGCCCCGCCTCGGAGCGTGAGGCGCTGACGACGGCCGTGGCTTCGCTGAAGCGCCACGTCGGCTACCTGCGCACCGTGCACACAGAGCCCGTGCTGACCGGCCTGGCGTCGCAGTTGAACGCGCTCATGGACGAGGTGCGCACCATCGTCGCCACTCACGGCCGGCTCGTCGACGGTGAATCGGCCATCGACGCCGGCACCGAAGCCGTGGAGGCGTTCACTCGGCTCCGGGCCATGGTGCGCGAGGTGGACGCCCTGCGCGCCACGCAGCGCGAGGTACTCCGTGACGTCGTCGACGCGGGTGTTCTGAACACCATCTACAAGTCGGGTCAGGATCAGTTCACCGACGTGAGCCGCTTCCCGCTCCCCGCGGACATCAAGCGAGTCATCACCGGGACGCGCCGCCGCTCCCCCGCCTTCCTGATCTATGCCGCAGAGTCCGGCCGGCACTGGGTCCCGACGTCCGTCGACGAACTGACCGCCGAAGCGAGCGGCGCAGTCGACATCGGGAGCGCCGACGACGGCTCTTCCGCCAGCAGCTTCAACCACTGACCCCCGAGAGGTAATCACCCCATGCAGCTGATCACTGAGTACGCCACCCCTTCCGAACTGTCCGGCTACGCCCGCGCGGCGATCCGGGACCGGGAGGAGAACGCATTCACCCTGTCTCGCTGGCTCCCCAGCGACACCATCGAAGACCTGGAGTACCGATTCGAGACCGGTGGAGGCGGGCTGACGGAAGCCGCCAACTACCGTGCCTACGATGCGAGTTCAGACATCGGGGTACGGGAGGGCGGCGCGCGCTCCAGCGGCGAACTGCCGCCCATCAGCCGCAAGATGCCCGTGTCGGAGTACGAGCAGCTTCGGATGCGAAACACGGGCACCATGCATGCCGACATTCAGGACAAGATCTTCGGTGACACGGAGATCCTCGTGCGTGCCATCGCCGCCCGCGTCGAACTGGCCAGGGGCGAGGCGCTGTTCACCGGCTCCGTCACCCTGAACGAGAACAACGTCTTCGGCGCCGTGAACTTCGGACGGCTGTCGGCGCACACGACTGCTACCGAGATCGCCTGGACCGACACCGAGACGTCGACTCCGTTCGACGACCTTCAGGCGTGGGCAGACCTCATGGTCGACAACACCGGCAGCGCGCCGAAGTGGGCACTCATGCCGTCCCGCATCGCGCGTGCCCTGCGCTCGAACGCTCAGCTCTGCCGCATGTCGACGACCGACTACAACGCGCCGTCGGTGCTGTCGTTGGAGGAGCTGAACACGCTCCTGGCGAAGCACGAGCTGCCGCAGGTGACCACCTATGACGCTCGCGTCGTCTTCCAGGGCACCGCGCAGCGCATCACGCCGGCGGATCAGATCGCCCTTCTCCCCAACCCGGGTGACGAGCTGGGCAAGACCCTGTGGGGCGTGCCTGTGGAGGCGAACGACGAGCGTTACGGGCTCTCCGCGGGGGATCAGGGCGGCGCGTACGTCGGCAACTACAAGTCGGAGGACCCCCAGACCGTGTGGACCCGCGCGACTGCCATCGTGCTGCCGGTCGTGGCGAACCCGAACCTCAGCCTGACGGCCAAGGTGACCGGCATCTGACGCTCGGGGCTCCGTGAGGTGACTTGCGGAGCCCCGCCACCCGCACGAAAGAGAGGACCCCATGGCAATCGGTGGAGCAAGAGGCCCCAAGCCTCAGCCGCACAAGCCGCGCAGTCGGCACCGCACCGACGAGGCGTCGGAGTGGACGTACCTTCCGCCTGGAGGATGCACCGATCCCGTGCCCGACCTGCCAAGGGGGCGAGCCTGGAGTGATCACGAGATAGAGCGCTGGCGGGAGCTATGGAGTTCCCCGGTCGCGGAAGCGTGGGACGAGCAGATGTCAGGGCTCGTTGCGGCGTATGTGATCGCAGTGTCAGCCACGCTGACAGGGCGCATCTCTGCTCAACTCGTGGGTGAAACACGGCAGTTGGCTAATGACCTACTGCTGACACCCGGCGCTATGGCGCGCGCCCACTACCGCATCGGGGAGCCGCCCAGTGGTGGCCCCGTAGCTGCGGTGC
The DNA here is from genome assembly GCF_044744085.1 of Streptomyces sp. NPDC087428. Classification (NCBI taxonomy): domain Bacteria; kingdom Bacillati; phylum Actinomycetota; class Actinomycetes; order Kitasatosporales; family Streptomycetaceae; genus Streptomyces; species Streptomyces sp. NPDC087428. Next base: position 112,088 of record NZ_JBIUXR010000022.1, on the reverse strand, counting down.
ACAGCCTGCGTGTGAGCGCATGAGCAGTCGACGAGCAGCACGCGCACAGCGTGAGGCGGACGAGGCGCAGGCGGTGGACACACACACGGATGATGTGTCGCCCTACTCGTGCCCGCCCGAGCTACGCAGGTGCGTCGTCTGGCAGTGGCTAGAGCCTGGCGAGAGCGCCGACGTCGAAGCACACGGGATGAACTCACTGCTTGTCATCCGCGCTTGGCGACGCTGGCAGGAAGCGCGTCAGGCGTACGCCGGCGAGGTGGGCCAGTCAGTGGCGCAGGCGTGCGGTCCGATGAGTCGGCCGACGCTCGGTTGATCTTCACAACGCTCTGACCTGGGACGATCTCATGATCACCCCAGGGGGGTGTACTCGGACCGGAATCCTTCCGGGCCGTTAAGGTGCTGGGCCTCGCTCCGAATCTGGGACGCAGTTTCCCTGCGAGAGGCCCCGAAGAGGCCCCTTGAGGCATCTGGGTGCCCCCTGGGGCCTCTCTCGCCAGCCGGACGCGACGGATCATGGGCGGTCGATGATCAAGGGTCCTGCACAGATCGTTCGCAGTAAGTGTGACAGCAAATCGTAAACCCGCACTTGAAAGTGGTTGTAGCCGTAACCAGCAAACGTTCTGCTTAATCCCTGGAGGAGCCCCATGCAGAATCCCGCGTACACCGTCTGCCGTCGCAACGGCTGCACCCTGCCGCGTGCTCGGAGGATCCAGCCCGACGGACAGAGCCGGCTCAATTCCCACTGCACGCAAGCATGTGTGGTCTGGGACCAGCGCGCCAAGCGCGCTCTTCAGGCGGGGGACGCCGACGAGGCGAACGAACTGCTGCGGCTCGCAGTCAAGTTGGACGCCCGTACACACCCGGGTCAGACGGTCGTCGGCATCTTCGCTGATACCCGCAGGAAGGCCGCCTAACGGCCCGCGGAAGAGCTGGACGACCACAACCCCATAGACCACGCGAGAGGCCCTGGAGCAAGCGCTCTGGGGCCTCTTGGCATACCTGGAGGACGAATGAGCGCCACCGAAGACAACATCTGCGCACGGGGCGGCTGCCATTTCCATGTGGCGTTGGTTCTCGTCGCCGGCATGGCCCTTCCGACCACCCACTGTGGTGACGCCTGTGCCGACTACGAGTGGCTCCGCAGGGGCCTGGACGCCATGGAGCCCACGCCCGACGTCGCGGCCCTGTACACCAACCTGCGCGGCGTCGCTGACATCCTGGACGCCCGCACCGATCCAACGGAGATCGGGGCGTTGATCGATGCCTGACCTGGACATCGTCGGCAGTGCTGCTGTCGACGTCGTACCGATCATCCCGCAGTTCCACACCAAGCTGAAAGCCCTTGTCCTTCCCGCGGCTGACCGTGTCGGCGAAGAGGCCGGCAAGCGCATGGGGGAGGCGATCAGCAAGAACATCGTCATCGCCATCCCGAACGCCATCAACCAGGGTGGCAAGGCTGGTGTCCGCGCTGCCGGCAAGCAGGGTGACGATGCGGGTGGAGCGTTCGCCAAGTCGATTCGACGCAAGCTCACTGTCGCGTTCAAGGCAATGCCGAAACTGGACGTCCGGCTGGGTGACGAAGGTGTTGACGCCGAACTCGCGCGCATCCGGTCGAAGCTGGAGACGCTGAGCAACAAGCGTATCGGCATCGACGTCTCGGCGGAGGCAGCAGAGGCGGAGATCACGCGCCTGGAGGCCAAGCTTCGCGAACTGGGCGCTCAGCACCCGAACGTTGCTGTCCGCGCTGACACCCGCACCGCTCGTGCGGCCCTTGCGGAGATCCGGGCGGAGATCGCCGCTATCGGCGACCGCAAGACGGTCTCCCTGGAGGTCGACGGAGCGTTCGGTGCCAAGCTCCGCACCGTCGTGGCCGAAGCTCAGGCGTCCCTTCCGGACATCAACGTTGATGCGGACACGAGCCCGGCCCGCGCCGAGATCCAGGGCCTGCGTGCTCGGCTTGAGGCCCTCTCAGACGCGCGCATTGGTATCGACATCGATGCGGGCGAGGCCCTCGCAGAGATCACGGCGATTCAGACCCGCCTCGGGATCCTGAGCATGCAGCGCACGGACATCGACGTCCGTGTTGATGCTGCCGCAGCCTTGACGCAGCTGGCCGCAGTACGCGCGATGGCGGGCGACGAGACGAAGCACGTGAAGGTGGACACGTCGGGGGCAGCCAACGCCCTGATGCATCTCGGTATCCAGATTGCCATCCTGGCCGCCATCCCTGTCGCTCCGCCGCTTCTGGCCGGCCTCGGGGCCATCGCCGCCATGGCAACCGCCGCGGGTGCGGGGGTCGGCGCTCTCGCGCTGGCAGCCATTCCCGCGATCAAGGGCGTAACCGACGCCATCAAGGCCAAGAAGACTGCGGAGGACGACGCCAACAAGGCCACGGACAACGGCGCCAAGACCGCCGTCCAGGCCGCCCAGCGCGCGCTTCAGATGACGAGTGCACAGTCTGCACTCTCGTCCGCCTACCGCAACGCTGCCCGCTCTATCGCCTCCGCCAACCGCGCCATCGCTGACGCCGAGCGAGCCGTCGGTGACGCCGTGGAGCGAGCAGCCGATCAGCGTCGGCAGGCCGCGCAGACGATCGCTCGCGCACAGGAAGCCCTGGTAGCCGCTCACCGCAAGGTCCGCGACGCCCAGGAGGCACTGACAGCTACGAACGTCAGCGCCAAGCAGGCCGAGCAGGATCTCGCGGACGCTCGCAAGGACGCCGCGAAGCAGCTGGAGAGCATTCAGGACCGTCTCAAGGACGGCGCCCTGGACCAGCGTGAGGCGACACTCCGAGTCCAGCAGGCCCAGCAGGAACTGACCGAGACCCTGGCCAGCTTCGAGATCGGCAAGGCCACTCAGCTCCAGGTCGACGCCGCGCAACTCGCCTTCGACAGGGCCAAGCAGAACGCCGCGGAGCAGAAAAAGGACTACAAGGATCTCACGAAGGAGGCAGCCAGACAGGCTGTCGCCGGCGTGGAGGGCTCCGACGCTGTCATCGCGGCTCAGAAGCGGCTGGCCGACGCTCAGAAGGCCGTGAAGAATCAGACGCAGGCCGTCGCGGACGCACAGGATGATGTCCGGAAGCAGGCGAAGGCCGTTGCCGACGCCCAGTCCGACGCCGCTCGCGCGCAGGTCCGGGCAGCCCGGGACGTGTCCGACGCGCAGCGGGGTGTCTCCGACGCCATGCAGTCCGCGGCCGACGCACAGGTTTCCGCTGCTGAGTCGATCGCCTCCGCTGAACGAGGGGTCGAGTCCGCTCGCCTCTCCGGCATCGACACCACGTCGAAGGCGATCACCAAGACCGACGAGTACCAGAAGGCACTTGCGAAGCTGAGCGCCCCCCAGCGCGACCTGTTCGACGCCATCGCCGGCCCCCACGGGCTGAAGAAGGCTTTCGACGACTGGCAGAAGACGCTACAGCCCGATGTCCTGCCGATTTTCACCCGCGGAGTGAACTCCGCAAAGGGCGCGCTCCCTGGTCTGACTCCGCTTGTGCTTGGCGCAGCTGCGGGGATTCAGACCCTGTGGGACAAGGCGTCAGCTCAGATGAAGACGCCGTTCTGGGTGGGCTTCAAGGCCGACATCAAGGAGAACGTCGAACCAGCCGTTGTCGGTCTCGGAACGGCGTTTGGCAACGTCATCAAGGGCGTTGCGGGAATGATCGATGCCTTCCTTCCGCACATGGACGGCATTGTCACCCACTCGGACCGCATCACGGGACGTTTCGCCAAGTGGGGCAGCTCGCTGAAGGGCTCCCCGGACTTCGAGAAATTCCTCCAGTACGTCAAGGACACATCGCCCGGTCTGGCATCGTTCATAGGTGACGTTCTGCGCGCGGCGCTGGACCTGACGAAGGCTGTCGCGCCGTTGTCGCAGACGATGTTCAAGGTTCTGAAGCCCTTGCTGGACGGAATCTCCTGGATAGCGGTGCACTGCCCCGAGGCCGTTCAGGCGCTCTGGCTGCTGTGGACCGCCACGAAGGCCGTCAAACTGATGATGGTCGGATTTGGCGCCATCATGGTGGCCTACCGAGCCGGAATAGTGCTGGCCACGCTGATAACCGGCGGGTGGACGGCGGCACTCTGGCAGGCCAACCTTGCTTTCGAGGCGAACCCTATTGTCGCGCTCGTAACGATCATCGTCATTGCACTGGCGGCACTGGCGGCGGGGATCTACTACGCCTACAACCACTGGAAGTGGTTTCACGACGCCGTTGACGGCGCACTTCACGGAATCGCAATCGCCGCTACGTGGCTCTGGGGAACCATCCTGGAACCCATCTTCTCTGGTATCTGGAGTGGTCTGAAGACCGTAGGCGACTTTACGATTTGGCTATGGGACAAGGCCTTTGGTCCGGCCTTCAAGCTCATCGGAGCAGCCGCAAAGATCCTGTTCACGGTGCTTGTCGTGGCGATGCTCATTCCGGCAGCTGTGGCCTTCAAAGCACTCGGTGCGGCTGGGAAATTGGTGTGGGAGAAGATCCTCAGCCCAATCTTCTCGGCCATGGGGGCGGGGGTAACCCTGCTATGGGTCAAGGCAATCAAGCCCGCGATGGCAAACGCCAAAGCAGCGTTTGAGGTCGTCGGCCAGGTCATCAAGCTGCTGTGGTCCAAGACGGTTCAGCCGGTTTTCGACTGGATCGGCAGCAAGGCGAAGTGGCTGTACGAAAAGGGCATCAAGCCGCACATGGACGACATCCGCACGATGATGGATCTCGTCGTACTCGGATTCAAGAACGCCCGGAAAGGCATCAAGACGGAGTGGGGCCAGTTGCGGGAAATCGCGAAGGGTCCTGTCGCTTTCGTCGTCAATACCGTCTACAACAAGGGATTGGTTCCGCTCTGGAATGGTGTAGCGAAGGTCACAGGGGCCAAGCGGCTGGATCCCATCAAGGGCTTCGCGACCGGCGGAATTATCCCGGGCTACACTCCGGGTTTTGACAACAGCGTAATTGCCGTTGGTGGCGGTGAGGCTGTGATGCGTCCTGAGTGGACGCGTGCAGTTGGCGCAGACAAGATCAACTCTTGGAACGCTACGGCTCGTTCAGGTGGCGTTGGGGGCGTTCAGCGGGCAATCGCGGACGGAATGCCGGCGTTCAAGGACGGCGGAATCGTCGGGAAGACCGTTGGGTGGTTCAAGGATCGCGGGAAGGACGTTGGCGACGTCATCAGCGGCGTTGCGGACTACGTGAATCCGGCGAAGCTCTTCGACAAGGCGAAGAGTGCCATTGCCGACCAGATGAAGCCGATGCTGACGAACCCCTGGGCTAAGGCCGTCGGCAAGATGCCCGGCGTCATGCTGGACGGCCTCAAGGACAAGGCCCTTTCCCTCTTCGACCTCTTCGGCGGCGGGGGAGGCAACGGCCAGTGGATCAAGCCGGTAAACGTCCCCTACGGGACGCGCTTCGGCAAGTCCGGTTCGCTGTGGTCTTCCGGGCATCACACCGGGCTCGACTTCCCGGCCTCCGTCGGCACCGCCATCAAGGCCGTGGCTGATGGCGTTGTCTCGCAGTCGACGTCCGGCGGCCCCTACGGTAACCACGGGATGATCAGCCATGGTGGGGGTCTCTCGTCGCTGTACGCGCACATGAGCAAGATCCTGATGCACGCCGGCGACAACGTGAAGCAGGGCCAGGTCATCGGCCGTGTGGGCGCGACGGGCAACGTCACTGGGCCTCACCTCCACCTGGAGGCACGGACCGGTGGCCGCACCGTCGACCCGATGCCCTACATCACTGGAGGTGGCCGTGGCGGCGACGGTGGCTCCGGCGTCCAGCGCTGGCGCGGAGTGGTCAACCAGGCATTGCGCCTGACGGGCAACCCCAGCTCCTACGCGAACGTGACGCTGGCTCGCATGCAGCAGGAGTCGGGCGGCAACCCCCGCGCGGTCAACAACTGGGACAGCAACGCGAGGTCGGGCTACCCGAGCACCGGTTTGATGCAGGTCATCCGGCCGACGTTCCAGTCTTACGCGGGCTCCATGCTGAAGAAGGGGCCGTTCCTGAACGGGGTCAGCATCGACCCGTTGGCGAACGTCTACTCCTCCATGCGCTACGCGAAGGCTGCCTACGGCAACATCGCCAAGGCGTACGGGCGGCCAGGAGGCTACGCCAACGGCGGCTACCCGCCCGTCGGTCAGTTCTCCATGGTCGGTGAGAACGGGCCGGAACTGGCGTACTTCAGCTCCCCAGCGCAGGTCATCAGCAACACGGACACGCGCTCGATGTTCCGTGAGGCCGCAGGCCAGAAGGCTAGAGCAGCCGCTCCCAACATCATCGTGGAGAACCACACGTGGGTTGGGGACCGGGAAATCACGGACATCGTCGATCACCGCATAACGGTCCGAGACGCTGACACCGGTCTCGCGATCGAGACTGGCCGGTACATCTAACACGCACACGAGTCGCTCTCCCGCCATGGAAGAGCGGCACGCACGCATTCCCTCATCCGCCCCCGGAGCGCGCCGACATGGCGCCTCCAGGGGCTCCCCAGACCCGCGAAAGAGGACAGCCATGCTTGGACAGTCCGCGAAGAACCAGAACCACTCCTGCCCGCAGTGCGGTGCAGAGGTACAGCAGACGCCGGGAGCAGGCCGCCCGAAGGTCTTCTGCAAGCCGTCACACGGCCGGTCCTGGCGCGCACGCGTGCGATCCGCCGGCTGGCCGGTCTGACGTCAGGCAGCTTCAAGTACGGCCCGCACCTCCGGCACGTCGCGGAAGTGCTCAAGCCGTGCCCGGATCACCCGTACGCGTTCCGCGGTCCGCTCGCTGGCGACGTCGGCCGACAGGCTGACAACCCTCCCCGCGACTGCCGCAGCCTCCTCTGGCTCGTTCGCGTCTGCGAGAGCCACCACAAGCCACGACGCGTAGAGCGCCACTTCGCGGGTGTGGGTGGCGGAGTAGCCCGCCAGCACGTCACGCAGCAGGGGGACGGCGCGCAGAGGCTTGCGCAGCTCTGTGTAGACGCGTGACTCCATAACCTCCAGTTCCCCCGCGTCGACCCAATACAGGTAGTCGGGGGATTCAACGCCTGGAGTGTCCGCGGCCAGTGCCTCGCCGGCGTCTCCCAGAGCGCGGATCGCGGCCCGTCCATCTCCGGCCTGCGTCTGGGCCCACGCCACCCGATCCAGGTACAGGGCGCGTGCCTTTGGCGGCGCGTCTGACGCCTCGTCGACAGCAGCACACGCGAGGCTGACGCCCTCTTCAGTGCGGCCGGTGTTGCTGTACTGGTAGGCCAGCGAGCCCGCCAGATTGCCCGTCAACGTAGTGTCCTCCGCCTGACGGGAGGCGCTGATCCCAAGCCGGTAGATGTGCTCTGCCTCGTCGTGCTGTCCGGCGTCGCTGGCGATCCATGCCGCGATCTGGGACAGCTCCCCGATCTGTTGGAGGAGTGCCCGCCCGACGTCGTCTGAGTGGGTAGCGCTCCGGTAGAGGCGGACCGCGGACCGAAGTTCCCGCAGCGCCGGCCTGATCAGGTCCCCACCCGCAATGACGTCGTCGGCCAGGCGCAAGCCGTGCACCCGCTGATGAAGGTCTGCAACGTCAGCCGCACCGACACGGCGGGGACGGTCCGCAAGCTTGGCAAGCGGGTTGTCTGCGGGTAGGTAGTCCGCCAGCGACGGGGGCGGAAGATCGGAAGCGGGGCTACGTGCGGTGAGATCTGCAACGCTCACGCCCAACGCCTTTGCGATGAACGGCATCCACTCACGAGGCTTGCGCTTGCCAGTCTCGTACCGACTGATTTCCTGCCGGCCAATCGGATCATCAGAGATTCCCGCTGCCTGGCACGTGCGGCGCGCCAAATCAGCCTGCGACCAATTCCGCTGACCGCGCAGGCGTTTGATGTTGGCCCCAATGCTCTCGTCCACACACCCATTGTGGCCGACACCGGGCCGACAGGTGGCCACTAGTTCCCGACTTCATCAGGGGGAATGCTGAGGCACCACTCACGGCGGAGGTGCAGCGATGGACAACACAGTGATGCGGGGACCGGTCTTCCTGACGGATCCCCTGACGGCACCGGAGCCGGTCCCGAACTACGGCTGCGACGTCTGCGCGGTGCTGGGCCGGCAGCGGGAGGCGGCACGCACCAGCGGGGACCCGTCGGCCGTCTCGGACTGCAACGTGGAGATCCGTCAGCACCCGCACGGGGGGCGTCGATGAGCACCCGCACGCTGTTCCGAAGCGTCTCGCACACGATCGCTCCGCACCCCGATACCGAGATCACGTACGAGGCGGACTGTCTCGGCTGCCAGTGGAGCGCCGAGCCGTCCACCGACGCCGCAGCCGTCGACGTGGAGTGCCTGAGCCACGCCGGCCGGAGCAACCACCGAGGATTCCGCCGGATCGTGACGGGCTTCGCGTTCGTCGTCCGCGACGGAGAAGACTCCGTGCCTACGCCCAGGGTGTCCCCCACGCCTGCTGACGGCTAGGTACGGTCGCGCCCCCGATGGGCGCGGAAAGAGGAGGTGGGGCCGACCTCACCCGGCGGCTCCGCCTCCTCCCACAGACCCGCGCGCCAGGGGCGTCACCTCCAGCGCGCGGAGAGCGGCAGGGGAGAGGTTGGCATACCACCCCCTGCCGCTCGCTGAGCCCTCGTTCTTCAGGGGATGGAACCCTGGAGGGCGGGGGCTCTCTCGTGCTGCGGAATCTATGTGCTCCAACACTTGCTATCGAGGGGGAGTGGGACGAGGTCATGGACGTCGTCAAGCGCGCCGTCGAGGCCGTCGAGGCGCGGGCCGGGCGGGTCTCGCTCGTCCTGAAGGCCGACATCCGCCCCGGGGTGACCGACGGCCTCACCTCCAAGGTCGAGACGGTCGAGCGCCACCTGGCCGGCTGACACCGAAGCCTCCTGGCCGAGCGGCAGGTTAGGGTAACCTAACTTCATGCTGGCTACTGTCCCGGGCCGCGAGCGCGGCGAGCCGCCCCCGGCGGCCGCACTCCGATGGGCGGCGCCGTCCGCGGGCGGCGCCCAGGTGTCCGCTCCCTACCTGCTCACCACCGCCGTCCTCGACGGGTCCCCGGCGGTACCGGTCGCCGCCGGGGTGCACACCCACTCCGACGGGCTCCTGGTCTGGCCGCGGCGCGGTTCGCTGACGCTGCGCACCCGAAACGCCGTCCGCCGGCTCGTACCGGGGCAGGGCGTCTGGCTGCCGCCCGGCACCCCGCACGACTCCTCGGCCGATCCGGGCGGCGTGAGCTGCTACACCTACGTGACCAGTGCGGCGATTCCGCCGCACTGGTCCGCCCTGCGCCCGCTCCGGGTGCGGCGCGCCCTCCAGGAGATGCTGCTCCACCTCGACGCGACCTCGATGCCCGACGATCTCCGGCTGCGGACCCAGCGCGTCGTCCTCGACCTCCTGGAGGAGGACCCGCATCCCGCCATCGACGTCCCCGTCCCCGAGGACGAGCGGATCCGCGCCCTGGCCGACGACGTCATGCGCGATCCGGAGAGCGAACTCTCGCTGGAGGCGTGGGCGGCGCGGCACGCGCTGAGCGTGCGGACCGTCACCCGGGCGTTCGGCCGTGACGTCGGCATGTCCTTCGCACGGTGGCGTTCGCTGGTGCGGATGTCCGCGGCGACGATGCTGCTGGCGCAGGGCCGTCCGGTCAGCCTGGTCGCGCACCGCTGCGGCTACTCCACGACGAGCGCGTTCTCCGCCGCCTTCCGCCGGGTCACCGGAGCCAGCCCGACCGAGTACCTGCGCGAACAGGCGGAGCCGGTACCGGCCGACCGCTGAGCGCCCCGCTGTCTGTCCGGTCGTCGATCCGATACGTCGCCGATCCGACATGTGGCCGAATCTCGACACATCCTGGCCAGTACGCGCCCCCTGTGGGCCGCCCGGCTCCTTAGCGTTCACTTAGGTGAGGGTTACCTAAGTTGAAGTGCGGGTCCGGTCGCGTACGCGCCGTCCCGCCGCGGCCGCCCTCCCCGTACATCCGCCGTCGCTCCACCGCGACGTGCGCAGATCCGAGGAGAAGCATGTCCATATCCATCCCGGCCAGACGCGGACCGGGCGCCGTGGCGCGCCTCCTGGCGCTGACGCTGGCGGCCGTCGTGGTGCTGACGGGCTGCGGCAGCGGCAGCTCGGAGCCGGACACGGCGAAGGCGAAGGCCGGTGCCGGGCAGGGCGCGTTCCCCGTGAGCATCAAGCACGGCCACGGGACCACGACGATCAAGGCGAAGCCCAAGCGGGTCGTGGCGGTCAGCTGGATGTCGCTCGACGTGGTCGCGGCGCTGGGCACGGTCCCGGTCGGCGTCGACAAGCAGTGGGGCGGCGACAAGCAGGGCTACACCCCGTGGTTCCGCAGCACGGTCGAGAAGCTCGGCGGTCCGCTCCCCGAGACGCTGAACTACGGCGACGCCGGCGAGATCGACTTCGAGCAGATCCTCTCGCTGAAGCCGGACCTCATCGTCGGCCTGTACTCCGGCATCACGGACGTCGACTACAAGCGCCTCTCCGAGATCGCCCCCACCCTCCCGTACCTGAACAAGCCCTGGGACGGCGGGACCTGGCAGGAGATGACCCGCACCATCGCCAAGGCGATGGGCGAGACGGAGAAGGCCGAGAGCCTCGTCACCGACGTCCAGGGCCGGCTGACCGCGGTGACCGACGCGCACCCGGAGTTCAAGGGCAAGACCTTCACCTACGGAGTCGCCCTCACCCCCGGCTCGACGGAGCTCGGCCTGTACCTCAACTACGACGCCCGGGTCAGGCTGCTGACCGAGATGGGCTTCGAGAACACCCCGTCGATGAAGTCGATCGCGTCCACCGCCAAGGGCACCAACTGGTACGGCGGAGTCAGCCTGGAGAAGCTCGACACGATCGAGGCCGACCTCTTCGTCGGCTGGGCCAACGGCTCCGACGAGGTCCCCTACACCCTCAAGGACCCGCTCTTCTCGCGCTGGAAGCCGATCGCCGCGAAGAACTACGCGTTCGTGCAGGACCCGGCGATGGGCATGGCCACCAGCGGGCCGTCGGTGCTCTCCATCCCCTGGGCGTTGAAGCGCTACGTCCCGATGCTCGCCGACGCCGTCGCGGGCAAGGGCAGCACCGGCGCGGACTCCTGACCGCCGTCCGCCGCTCCCCCAGGTGACGCCCTCTCCCAAGGACAACCATGACGACCGCCCCACCCACGGGTGACCTCACCACCGGTACGGAGCGCGATGCGCCGGACCCGCGCCACGGCGCGGGTCCGGCCCGGCGCACCCGGTACCGCCCGCTGATCCTGCTGACCGCGCTCGCGCTGCTGCTCGTCGTCGCCGTCCTCAGCGTGATGGTCGGCGCCCGCCCCATCGCCCCCGGCACGGTGTGGGACGCGCTGTTCCACTTCGACAACTCCGACGAGCACGTGATGGTGCGCGAACTGCGCGTGCCGCGCACCGTGACCGGGCTGGTCGTCGGCGCGGCCCTCGGCCTCAGCGGCGCGCTGATCCAGGCGTTCACCCGTAACCCGCTGGCCGACCCCGGCATCCTCGGCGTGAACGCCGGCGCGAGCCTCGCGGTGACCTTCGCCGTCGCCGTCCTCGGGTACACCGGAGCCGGCCAGTTCATCTGGTTCGCCCTCGCGGGCGCCTTCGGACTCACCGTGCTCGTCTACACGCTCGGCTCCATCGGCGCCGACCGGGGCAGCCCGGTGAAACTCACCCTCGCGGGCGTCGCGTTCACCGCCGTGTGCGGCGGCCTCACCTCCGCCATGGCCCTCAAGAACACGACCACGTTCGACGTCATGCGGTTCTGGGGCGTCGGCTCCATCGGCGGCCGGTCGCTCGACATCCTCCCCGTCGCCCTGCCGCTGATCGGCGCCGGGATCGTCCTCGGGCTGTGCGGCGCGGGCTCGCTCAACACCCTGGCGCTGGGCGACGACCTCGCCCGGTCGCTGGGCACCCGCCTCACCCTGACCCGGCTGGTCCTGGTCCTCGCCGTCACCCTGCTGGCCGGGACCTCCGTCGCCGTCGCCGGTCCGATCTCGTTCGTCGGGCTGATGGTGCCCCATGTCGTCCGCTGGTTCACGGGACCCGACCAGCGCTGGATCCTGCCCGTCACGATCGTCGTCGCGCCCGCCTTCCTGCTGGCCGCCGACATCATCGGGCGCGTGGTCCTGCCCTCCGGCGAGATGCGGGTCGGGCTCGTCACCGCGCTCGTCGGCGCACCCGTCCTCGTCGCGCTCGTCCGCCGCCGGAAGGTGAGCACCCTGTGACCACCGCACCCACCAAACACCCCGCACCGGACCGGGTCGACTTCGGACGGACCGTCTGGGCCTGGCGGCGGACCGGCATGGCCCTGCGCGTCGAGCGGCGGACCGTCCTCGTCTGCGCCGCCCTGGCCCTCACCGTCGCCGCCCTCGGCGTCCTCACCCTCGGCACCGGGTCCATCCGGCTCACCCCGGCGCAGGTGCTGTCCGCCCTGTTCGACCCGGACGCCGACCCCCGGGACCGGCTGGTGGTCGTGACCTGGCGGCTGCCCAGGCTGCTGTTCGCGCTTCTCTGCGGAGCGGCGCTCGCCATCAGCGGCGCGCTCTTCCAGTCGCTCACCAGGAACCCGCTCGGCTCGCCCGACGTGATCGGCTTCGCCTCCGGCTCGTACGCGGGGGCGAGCGTCGTGATGCTCCTGCTCGGCACCGCCAACTACCTCGCGGTCGCCACGGGTTCACTGATCGGCGGGGCCCTGACCGCGCTCCTGGTGTATCTGCTGGCCTACCGCAAGGGACTGGCCCCCTTCCGCCTCATCATCGTGGGGATCGCCGTCGGCGCCTTCCTCAGCTCCCTCACCTCGATGCTGCTGCTCTCCGTCAACCCGCAGCAGGCGATGCTGGCGGCGACCTGGGGCGCGGGTTCCCTCAGCGGCCTCGGCTTCGAGCAACTGCGCCCGACAGCGGTCGTCTTCGTCGTCCTGCTGATCTGCGCGGCGGCCGTGGCACGGCCCCTGGTCCATCTGGAGCTGGGCGACGACGCGGCCGTGGCCCTCGGGGTCGGCGCGCAGCGCGCACGGCTCGCGGCCACGCTCGTCGGCGTCGCGCTCACCGCGCTCGTGACCGCGGCCGTCGGCCCGATCTCGTTCATCGCGCTCGCCGCACCGCAGATCGCCCAGCGGCTGACGCGCGGCTCCACCACGGTACGGATCGTGCCGGCCGCGCTGACCGGCGCCGCGGTCCTGGTCGGCGCCGACTTCATCGCCCAGCGCGTCGACCTGCCCGTGGGCGTCGTCACGGTGTCCGTCGGCGGGGCCTACCTGGCCTGGCTGCTCGCCCGCCAGTACGGGGGGCGGCGCGCATGACCGCCCCGGCCCCGCCGCCCCTGCCGCCCCGAGCCCGCCCCGCCGTCCTCGCCCATCCGCCAGGAGTACCCGTGACCATCACGACGCAGCGCACCCGGACCCCGGACCCGGCACGGCTGGAGGTGCTCGACGCGTCCATCGGCTACGGCCGGCGGCCCGTCTCCGAGCACCTCGACGTGCGCATCCCGGACCAGTCGTTCACCGTCATCATCGGCCCCAACGCCTGCGGCAAGTCGACCCTGCTGCGCGCCGTGTCCCGGCTGCTGAGGCCCAGCGCGGGCAAGGTCGTCCTGGACGGCCGGTCCATCGCGGAGTACGGCTCCAGGGAAGTGGCACGGACGCTCGGACTGCTGCCGCAGTCCTCGGTGGCGCCCGACGGGATCACCGTCGCCGACCTGGTCGCCCGCGGCCGCCACCCGCACCAGAAGCTGATGCGCCAGTGGACCCGGCAGGACGAACAGGCCGTCCTGGACGCCATGGCGGCCACCTCCGTCACGGAACTGTCCGGCAGACCGGTGGACGAACTCTCCGGCGGCCAGCGCCAACGCGTCTGGGTGGCGATGGTCCTCGCCCAGCAGACCCCGATCCTGCTGCTCGACGAACCGACCACCTTCCTCGACATCGCCCACCAGATCGACCTGCTGGAGCTGTTCACCGATCTGCACCGCGCCGGGCACACCCTCGTCGCCGTACTCCACGACCTCAACCACGCGGCCCGCTACGCGACCCACCTCATCGCCATGCGCGACGGCCGGGTCGTCGCCGAGGGCACCCCGCGGGAGGTCGTGACCGCCGCCCTGGTGGAGGAGGTGTTCGACCTGCCCTGCCAGGTCGTCCCCGACCCCGTCACCGGCACCCCCATGGTCATCCCGCTGGCCCGGCAGCGGGACGACCGGTGAACGGCATCACCGCCGCGCGCACCGGCGTACCCGGGCCGAACTCCGTCCCGGCCCTCTTCCGGGTCGCGCTCCTGCGCGACGGGCGCGGCCGCCGGCTCGCCCTCACCACCCTCGCGTTCATGGTCCATCAGCTGTGCGAGGCGCTGGTGCCGATCCTCATCGGCGTGGTCATCGACCGGGCACTGGCCCCGCAGGACCGCACCGCCCTGCTCTGGTGGCTCGGCGTGCTCGGCGTGGTCTTCGTCGTGCTGTCCCTGTCGTACCAGCGGGCCTCGACGGCCATGGTGGACGTCTACGGCCACGGCGAGCACGAGCTGCGGCAACGGGTGATGGCCCGGCTGCTGCACCCGCGCTCGCTGCGCCGCCGACCCGGCCCCGGAGAGGCGCTCTCCCTGGTCTCATCCGACACCTACCGCGTCGCCGGGGTCTCCTGGAGCGTCGTGCAGCAGGCCTCCACCGTCACCGCGATCCTCACCGCGTCGACGGCACTGCTCGTGATCTCGGTGCCCCTGGGCCTCGGCGTCATCGCCGGCACGGTCCTGGTGCTCGTCGTGATGCGCCGGGTCTCGATGCCGCTGGAGGCACGCGGACTGGCCGAGCAGAGTTCGGCGGCACGGGCCGGCGAGGTGGCCACCGACATGATCACCGGACTCCGCGTGGTCATCGGCATGAACGCCCGCTCCGAGGCCGCCCGCCGCTACCGCGCCGCGAGCGGCGAATCGAGGCGCGCCGCCGTGGCCACCTCGCGCTCGGTCCTGGCCTACGGCAGTCTCAGCCTGCTGCTGTCGGGGGTGTTCCTCGCCGTGCTCTCGACGGCGTCGGGCTACCTCGCCCTGGACGGCACCATCACCGTCGGCCAACTCGTCACCGTCCTCGGACTCGCCCAGTTCCTCCAGGGCTCGCTGACCCATGTCGGTACGTTCGCCTCCAACTGGTTCCACAAGCGTGCCTCCGCCCGGCGGCTGGGCGATCTGCTGGACGAACCGCCGCTGATCGCCGCCGCCGGGGCCGCCCCCACGGTCACCGCCGCCCCCGGCGCCCGCGCGCTGCGGTGGCATCCGCCCGAGCACGGCGAACCCCTCGACCTGCGGCCCGGCGAACTCCTCGGCGTCGTACCCCGCCATCCCGGGCACGCGCGGGAGCTCAGCGACCGGCTCGGCTACCGCGTCCCGCTCCGCCGCGGCGAACTCCTGCTCGACGGAGTCGACGCCGTCGACCTCGGCCCCGACCCGGTGCGCGCCCGGATCGCGGCCCCGCCCCACCACGGCGCGGTGTTCTCCGGCACCCTGCGCTCCAACCTCACCCCCACGGGCGGCGAGAGCGACCCGGCCGTGCTCGCGGCCGCGATGCTCGACGACGTACTCGAACGGGTCGGGGGAGACCAGGCAGAGGTCGGCGAGCACGGCCGCAGGCTCTCCGGCGGCCAGCGCCAGCGCCTGCTGCTCGCCCGCGCGCTGCACACCGAGGCCGACCTCGTCGTCCTCGACGAACCCACCACCGCGGTCGACCCGGTGACCGAGCAGCGCATCGCCGAGGGGCTGCGCCGCCTGCCCTCCACCACGCTCCTGATCACCACCAGCCGCATCCTGCTCTCCGCCTGCGACCGGGTCGTCGACCTCGGCGGCGACCGCCCCGAACCGAACGGAACGACCAGGTGACCCCCGCGCACGGCACCCTGCCCATCGCCGGCCCCCGCCGCACCCGCGAGGAGATCGTCCGCCGGCTCGGCGCACACCGCGGCCGGCTCGCCCTCTCGCTGCTCACCCTGCTCGGCGGTACGGCCGTCACGCTGGCGACGCCCCCGCTCCTCGGCGGCATCGTGGACGCCGTCGCGGACCGGGACGGGCAGGGCCGCATCACGGTGCTCGGCGCCGTCCTCGTCCTCGTCGCCGTCGCCGGGGCCGCACTCGCCCACGCCGGCGGCCGGATGCTGGTCGTCCTCGTCCAAGGGGTCCTCGCCGCCCTGCGCGAGGACGTGTTCGAGACCGCGGTCCACCTCCCGGCGAGCACGCTGGAGTCCTCGGACAGTTCCGATGTCGTCTCCCGGGTGACCCGCGACGTCGAGGCGATCTCAGAAGCGGCCTCCGACGTGCTCCCCGATGTCACCAACGCGAGCTTCACGATCGGCCTGAGCCTGGTGGGCCTCGCGGTCCTCGACATCCGCCTGGCCCTCGCCGGCCTGATCTGCCTGCCCGTCCACGTCCTCGCCACCCGGCAGTTCCTCGCCCGCTCGCACGTCGTGTACGGGGACATCCGCCGGCTGGAGTCCGCCCGGGGCCAGTCCGTCATCGAGGCGGTGCACGGCGCGGAGACGATCCGTACGTACCGCTCGCAGGACCGGCACCTCGGCGAGCTGGCCGCACACAGCGAACTGGCCATCGCACGGCAGCGCGACGGCGTCCGGCTGCGCAACCGGTTCACCGGCCTGCTCAACGCGGCGGAGTTCCTGGGCCTCGCCGCCGTGCTCGTCACGGGCTTCGCGCTCCTCGGCTCCGGCGCCGTCTCGGTGGGCGCCGCCACGGCCGCGGCCCTCTACTTCCACCGCCTCTTCGGCCCGGTCGGGGCGCTGCTGGGGAGCCTGGACGACATCCAGCGGGCGACGGCGGGGCTGTCCCGGCTCGTCGGCATCACCGACCTGGGCCGCGACAGCGACGGCGACAGCGGGTCCGGGCACGAGCGGCCCGCCCCGGCGGACACGCGCCACCGCCCGGCGATCGAGGTGAAGGGCGTCTCGTTCTCGTACGACGGGACCCGCGACGCCCTGCGCGAGGTCTCGCTCCACGTGCCCCCGGGGACGAGCCTCGCGCTCGTCGGCGCCAGCGGCTCCGGCAAGAGCACCCTGGCCCATCTGATCGCGGGCCTGGGCGAACCGGACCGCGGAGAGGTCACCACCCCGGCGGCGGAGGACGGCCGGGCCCCGACCCGGTACCTGGTCACCCAGGAGATCCACCTGTTCGGCGGCACCCTGGCGGACAACCTGAGGATCGCCCGGCCCACCGCCACCGACGACGAACTCCGCCGGGGCCTGCGCGAGGCCGGGGCCGACTGGGCGCTGGGGACCGGGGCGGGGCTCGACACCGTCCTCGGCCCCGGCGGCACCCCCGTCGACGACGGATCGGTCCAGCACCTCGCGCTGGCCCGCGCGCTGATCGCCGACCCGGACGTCGTCGTCCTCGACGAGGCGACCGCTCAGTCCGGTCAGCAGACCCGGGGCGTCCTGCGGACGGCCCTCGAACGCGTCACCCGCGGGCGCACCAGTGTGATCGTGGCGCACCGCCTGGAACAGGCACGCGACGCGGACCGCGTCCTCATCCTCCGGCACGGCGAGGTCGCCGAGCAGGGCACCCACGACGAACTGCTGGCCGCCGGGGGCGAGTACGCCGCCCTCTGGCAGGCGTACACCGGCACCGGCACCGTCCCCCACCCCACCCCGCCCCCGATCCCGCACCCCGTCCCGCACCCCGTCCCGCACACGAAGGAGCAGCACTCATGACCATTCACCGCGCCGTGGTGGCCCGCGTCCGGCCGCTCACCACGACCATGGCCCGCATCACGTTCCACGGCGAGGGCCTCGCCGCGTTCACGTCCACGGGGGTCGGCGACGAGTACGTCCGGCTGTTCTTCCCCCACGGCCCCGACCGCACCGACGTCTCCCTGCCCGACGCGACGGACAACGGCGGCTGGCGTACCCCTGAAGGGCGGCCCGAGGCCCCCGTACGCACGTACACCGTCCGGTCCGCCCGCCCGGACGCCGGTGAGATCGACATCGACTTCGTGCTCCACGGCCACGGGACGGCCTCCGGCTGGGCCGCCGCCGCCCGCCCCGGCGACGTCATCGGCCTCAACTCCCCGACCGGCCTCTACAGCCCCCCGGCCGACCTCGTCCGGCAGGTGCTGGTCTCCGACCTGAGCGGTCTGCCCGCCGTCGGGCGCCTCATCGAGAACACCCCGGACCACGTCATGACCCGGGCCGTCCTGGAGGTTCCCGACGCGTCCGGCGTCCAGCCGCTCCCGGACCGGCCCGGCGTCCGGGCGACCTGGACCCACGGCGGCAACGGCCACGGCCCCAGCCGGCTGGCCGAACTGGTCGAGGCCGCGGTCCCGCCCGGCACGGACCTGACCGGCGGTTACGTATGGGTTGCGGGCCGGACGGACGCCCTGCGCGCGGTACGCCGCTATCTGCGCAGGGAGCTGAAGCTGCCCACGGAGCGCTTCAAGGTCGTCGGGTACTGGATGCCGGACGGCGAGTCCTGGACCCGGCGCTACGAAGCACTGCCCGCCGCCGTACGGTCGGAACTGGACGGGATGTGGCACAACCCGGCCGACGAGCCCGAGGACCTCGCCCTCCGGTACGAGGACCGGCTCAGCACGCTCGGTCTGTGACACCTGGAGGCCCCCGTCATCGCGGTGTCTGGTCCTGGGGCACCGCCAGGGCGATCCCGAGCGGCGTCCGCTCGTACAGCACCTGGTGGCCGTATCTGCGTGACGTCAGCAGCCCGGCGGAACGCAGCACCGACAGATGCTCCGACACGGAGGACGGCGCGAGGCCGAGCCGGTGGGCGAGCACGCCGGTGCCCGCCGGTTCGTCCAGCGCGCACAGGACGTCGGCGCGGGCCCGGCCGAGCAGCCGCGCGAGCGCCTCCGGCGTGCTGTCACCGGGCTCCGTCCATAGCCCGCCGATGCCGCGTGCCGGATAGATGACCGCGGGCAGCCAGGGCGGCTCGAACCCGCCGACCACGTTCGGCCAGGCGAAGACGCTGGGCATCAGTACGAGGCCCTGGCCGCCGAGCACCCGGGAGTGCCGGCCGGACGTGCGCGAGATGGTGAGCGTCGACTCCGACCAGCTCAGCTGCGGGCTCAGCTCACCCAGCAGCCGCTCGAAGCCGACCGCGGCGAGCCGCCGCGAGTGGTACGCCACGTCCGCCTCCAGCAGGGCCCGCAGCCGCGGCCAGTGCGGCTCGATCAGCACCCGCCAGGCCTGCTCCAGCAGGTCGGCCAGCTCCCGCACGGCCCGCGCGGGATCGGCCAGCAGCGCCCGCCCGACGGGGGAGTCCAGTGCTCCGGGCCGGTCGGACAGCGCCCAGGCCATGTCGTCCCGCGCCAGCCGGGGATCGACCGCCCGCACCCCCGCGATCTCCTCCTCGAACGAGGCGAGGGGCCCCAGCGGCGGCGGGCAGAAGAAGTCCGGGCTGTGCCCGCGCTCGTTCATCAGCAGCCACAGCGGCCCGAGATCGAGCCCGGCGGCCTCGTGCCGGATCCGGCGCAGCCACGGCAGGTGGTAGCCCTGCCGCTCCGGCGCGGCCAGCACCCGCACGGCGGCCTGGGTCTCCCCGAGCGGGGAGAGCGCGAACCGGCAGCGGAGCAGATCGCTCTCGTCGAAATGCAGATGGAACGGCATACGCGGGCCTCGGAAGATTCGGTGTGGACCGAAAGTCTACGGAGCGGGTGCCGTTCTCCCGCAGGCTGCGCCCATGCCGAGAGACAACGAACCCCTGGCGGGCGGACCCCGCGACGCGCCGGACACACCCCGCGAACGGCCGCTCCCGCACCGGGCCCGGCCGCCCGTCCCGCGCCCAGCGAGCCCCACCCGCACCGGGGCGGCCCCTCTCCCGGCACCGCACCCGGAGCGCGCCGGTTCCCCCGACCCGAGCGGACCGCCCGTGCTCCGGGCCACCGCGGCGCCCCCCGCCGCCGCGCCCCCTTCCGTACCCGCCGGGGAACCGTCCCGCGGCTACCGCGCCGTCTTCGCCGTCCGTGAGTTCCGTGCCGTCTTCGCCGCGCATCTGCTCTCGCTGCTCGGCGTGGTGGTCAGCGAACTGGCGCTCACCGTCCTCGTGTACGACCTCACCGCCTCGCCGCTGCTCAGCGCCCTCACCTTCGCGCTCGGCATGCTGCCGTACCTCGTCGGCGGCACCCTCTTCAGCGGGATCGCCGACCGCTACCCCGCCCGCCGGGTCCTGGTCACCTGCGACCTGATCTGCGCGGGCTGCGTCGCCGTGATGGTGCTGCCGGGCACCCCCGTCGCCGGACTGCTCGCGCTGCGCTGCCTGGTGGCCGCGGTGGCGCCCGTCTTCACCGGCACGAGAATGGCCGCGCTCGCCGACATCCTCGGCGAGGACGACCTGTACGTACTGGGCCGCTCGCTCCTGCGGATCGTCTCCCAGAGCGCGCTGCTCGCGGGCTTCGGGGTGGGCGGGCTGCTGCTGGCCGTGGTCTCGCCGCGCGGCGCGATCATGGTCACCGTCGTCACCTTCCTCTGCTCGGCCGCGCTCCTGCGCCTCGGCACCCGGGACCGGCCCGCCAGGACCGGCGGCGGTCAGGGCGCCACCCTGCTCAGGGAGTCGCTCTCCGGGGCCCGCCTCGTCCTCGGCGACCGCCGGATCCGCGCGCTGCTGCTGCTCTTCTGGCTGCCCCCGGTGTTCGTCGTCGCCCCGGAGGCGCTGGCCGCCCCGTACGCCGAGGAGATCGGTGCGGGCACCGTCGCGCTCGGGTTGCTGATGTGCGCGATGCCGGTCGGCCAGATCGCCGCCGAGCTGTACGTGGGCGCGGTGCTGAGCCCGCGCACCCGCTCCCGGCTCGTGCTGCCGGTCGCGGCGGTGGGACTGCTGCCCTTCCTGCTGTACGGGGTCAGCCCCGGCATCGTGCCGATCGCGGCCGCGCTGGTGCTGGCCGGTGCGGGTTCGGCGTACATCATCGGGCTCGACCAGTGGTTCGTCGAGGCCGTCCCGGACGAGCTGCGCGGCCGGGCCATGACCCTGCTCACCGCCGGACTGATGACGCTCCAGGGCGTGGGCATGGCCCTGGCGGGTCTGGCCGCCGAGTTCTTCCCGGTGCACCAGGTGGTCGCCGGGTCCGGCGTCCTGGGCACCCTGTGCCTGCTGCTGCTCGTGGCGGAGGTCCGCAGAACCGCACCCGCTCACCGTATTCGGACCGAAGTTCGAGACGGGGCGGACCAGCATATGACCAGTGGGTAAGGTCGATGCCGTGCCCAAGCCGCTCAGTCTCCCCTTCGATCCCATCGCCCGCGCCGACGAACTCTGGCAGCAGCGCTGGGGTCCGGTGCCCTCCATGGGCGCCATCACCTCGATCATGCGTGCGCAACAGATCCTGCTCGCCGAGGTCGACGCGGTGGTCAAACCGTACGGGCTGACCTTCGCCCGGTACGAGGCGCTGGTCCTGCTCACCTTCTCCAAGGCCGGTGAGCTGCCGATGTCCAAGATCGGCGAGCGGCTGATGGTCCACCCCACCTCCGTCACGAACACCGTGGACCGGCTGGTGCGCTCCGGCCTGGTCGACAAGCGGCCCAACCCGAACGACGGCCGCGGCACGCTCGCCTCCATCACGGACAAGGGCCGCGAGGTCGTCGAGGCGGCCACCGAGGACCTGGTCGCGATGGAGTTCGGGCTCGGGACGTACGACGCGGAGGAGTGCGGCGAGATCTTCGCGCTGCTGCGGCCGCTGCGCATCGCGGCCCAGGACTTCGAGGAGATCTGAGGGACCGGGTTCCGGGCCCCGGCCCGCTGCAAGATCGCCCCGGGTGTCCGGTTAGGCTCGATGGCATGAAACGCAGCGTGCTGACCCGGTACCGGGTGATGGCTTACGTCACCGCCGTCATGTTGCTGGTGCTCTGCACCTGCATGATCTTCAAGTACGGCTTCGACACCGGCGAGGGCCTGACGCTCGTCGTCTCGCAGATCCACGGCGTGCTCTACATCATCTACCTGATCTTCGCCTTCGACCTCGGCTCCAAGGCGAAGTGGCCGATGGGCAAGCTGCTCTGGGTGCTGATCGCCGGCACGATCCCGACGGCCGCGTTCTTCGTCGAGCGCAAGGTCGTCCGCGAGGTCGAGCCGCTGCTCACGGACGCCGTCCCGGTCACCGCGAAGGCCTGACCGAAGCCCGGTCACCACCGCCCCGTGCAAAGCACCGGGCGGTTTGCCATCGACATTTACTAGGACGTCCTAGTAAATTTGTACGCATGGACGCTGACGCTATCGAGGAAGGCCGCCAACGCTGGCAGGCTCGTTACGACAAGGCCCGCAAGCGTGACGCGGACTTCACCACGCTCTCCGGGGACCCGGTCGAGCCCGCGTACGGCCCCCGCCCCGGGGACGCGTACGAGGGCTTCGAGCGGATCGGCTGGCCCGGCGAGTACCCCTTCACGCGCGGGCTCCACCCGACCGGCTACCGGGGCCGCACCTGGACGATCCGCCAGTTCGCCGGTTTCGGCAACGCCGAGCAGACCAACGAGCGCTACAAGATGATCCTGGCCGCGGGCGGCGGCGGACTGAGCGTCGCCTTCGACATGCCGACCCTGATGGGGCGCGACTCGGACGACCCCCGCGCGCTCGGCGAGGTCGGCCACTGCGGCGTGGCCATCGACTCCGCCGCCGACATGGAGGTCCTCTTCAAGGACATCCCGCTCGGTGACGTCACGACGTCGATGACGATCAGCGGTCCCGCCGTGCCCGTCTTCTGCATGTACCTGGTCGCCGCCGAGCGCCAGGGCGTCGACCCGGCCGTGCTCAACGGCACGCTCCAGACCGACATCTTCAAGGAGTACATCGCGCAGAAGGAGTGGCTCTTCCAGCCCGAGCCCCATCTGCGTCTCATCGGCGACCTGATGGAGCACTGCGCCCGCGACATCCCCGCCTACAAGCCGCTCTCCGTCTCCGGCTACCACATCCGCGAGGCCGGAGCGACGGCCGCGCAGGAGCTGGCGTACACCCTGGCCGACGGCTTCGGCTACGTGGAGCTCGGCCTCTCCCGCGGGATGGACGTCGACACCTTCGCACCCGGCCTCTCCTTCTTCTTCGACGCGCACCTCGACTTCTTCGAGGAGATCGCCAAGTTCCGCGCGGCCCGGCGGATCTGGGCCCGCTGGATGAAGGAGACGTACGGCGCGAAGACCGACAAGGCGCAGTGGCTCCGCTTCCACACCCAGACCGCCGGTGTCTCCCTCACCGCCCAGCAGCCGTACAACAACGTCGTGCGGACCGCGGTCGAGGCCCTGTCCGCCGTCCTCGGCGGCACCAACTCCCTGCACACCAACGCCCTCGACGAGACCCTCGCGCTCCCCTCCGAGCAGGCCGCCGAGATCGCCCTGCGCACCCAGCAGGTGCTGATGGAGGAGACCGGCGTCGCCAACGTGGCCGACCCGCTGGGCGGTTCCTGGTACGTGGAGCAGCTCACCGACCGGATCGAGGCGGACGCCGAGAAGATCTTCGAGCAGATCAGGGAGCGCGGCACCCGGGCCCACCCGGACGGACAGCACCCGATCGGCCCGATGACCTCCGGCATCCTGCGCGGCATCGAGGACGGCTGGTTCACCGGCGAGATCGCCGAGTCCGCCTTCCGCTACCAGCAGTCGCTGGAGAAGGGTGACAAGCGGGTCGTCGGCGTCAACGTCCACCACGGCTCTGTGACCGGGGACCTGGAGATCCTGCGGGTCAGCCACGAGGTCGAGCGTGACCAGGTCAGCGGGCTGGCCGGCCGCAAGGCCGGCCGCGACGACGCCCGGGTGGGTGCCGCGCTGGACGCGATGCTGGCCGCCGCCCGCGACGGCTCCAACATGATCGCCCCGATGCTCGACGCCGTACGGGCGGAGGCGACGCTCGGTGAGATCTGCGGGGTGCTGCGCGAGGAGTGGGGCACCTACACGGAGCCGCCCGGCTTCTGACAGATAGTTGGCAGTTACAGGTGTCACCTCCAGGGGCTCGGGTAGGCGCAGCCGCGATACTCGTAACGCCTCTGGAGGAACACAGTGAGACTGTCCGGGAGAATGACAGCGGCCGCGGGCGCCGCACTCGCCGTACTCGGAACGCTGCTGGTCAGCGGTTCGACGGCGGTCAGCGCCGCACCGGCGGCGAAGCCGAGGGTGCAGGACACCTTCGACTCGCTCGGCCCGGACGTGAAGGCGGCGAAGCTGTCCGACGGCCGGACCGCGCACTACATCGACGAGGGGCGCCGGGGCGGTACCCCGGTCCTCTACATCGGCGGCACCGGAACGAGCGCGCGCGCCGCGCACATGACGGACTTCTTCCGCTCCACCCGGGAGTCGTTCGGCCTCCGGCTGATCTCCGTGGAGCGCAACGGCTTCGGCGACACGGAGTACGACCCCTCCCTGGGCAAGGCCGACTTCGCCAAGGACGCCCTGGAGGTCCTGGACCGGCTCGGCGTCAAGAAGGTCTCGGTGATCGCGATCTCCGGCGGCGGACCGTACGCCGCCGAGCTCGCCGCCCGCGCCCCCGGCCGCGTCAAGGCCCTCCACCTGGCCGCCGCGCTCCCGCCGTACGGCGAGAAGGCCGCGTACTGCGGCCTGAGCGACGACGCGCTCGCCGACGCGGTCAAGGACTCGATCGCCGACCCGCGCTCCTGGTGGGCGTTCCCCGACGACAGTGCCGTCAAGTCCATCCCGGGCTTCGCGGACACCGCGTACGAGGAGGGCGCCCGCACGTACAACCAGCGCGGCCAGAAGTCCGATCCGGCCCCGCAGGTGCACGAGCAGAAGCTCTACTGCCAGCGCCCCGGCCCCGACCTGTCGAAGCTGAAGGCGCCCGTCTACCTGTACGGCGGCGACAAGGACACCACCGTGCCGCCGGCCAGCCTCGCCACCTGGCGCAAGGCGCTGCCGGTCACCCCGGTGGTCCGTACGTACGCCGACTCCGGCCATGACGTCCAGTACCGCCACTGGGACCAGATCCTGGTGGACCTGGCCGGGCAGGGCGACCGCACCGTCGTCTGCCACAACGACCGCACCAAGCTGATGGCGCCGAAGCGGGCGGACCGGCTGGTCTCCGCGGACAAGGCCACGCTGGGCAGTTGCGCCTGGCAGAAGTAGCCCGAGGGCTACTGTCCGGCGGCCGCACCCAGCCCCGCCAGGAGCAGCAGCGTGAAGCGCCGGGCCCAGTCGGCATCGACGGGCTCGGCGCTCACCAGCACCCGGTGCACCACCGCGCCGGCGATCACGTCGAAAACCAGATCCGCCATCAGCGCGGCCGTGACCTCGTCCTGCTCCACCGGCAACTCGCCCCGGTCCTGCGCCCGTTGGCGGCCCCGGAGCACCAGCCGCTTCTGCCGGTCCACGATCGAGTCACGGATCCGGGTCCGCAGCGCCTCGTCCCGGGTCGACTCCGCGACCACCGCCATCAGCGCGGTCTGCGTCTCCGGCCGCTCCAGCAGCGCGGCGAACTGGAGTACCACCGCCTGCACATCGGCGGACAGGCTGCCCAGATCCGGCAGCTCCAGCTCGTCGAAGAGAACCGCGACCGCGTCCACGACGAGTTCGTTCTTGCCCGCCCAGCGCCGGTACAGCGTCGTCTTGGCGACCCCGGCCCGCGTCGCCACGTCACCCAT
This sequence comes from Streptomyces sp. NPDC087428, assembly GCF_044744085.1. NCBI lineage: Bacteria > Bacillati > Actinomycetota > Actinomycetes > Kitasatosporales > Streptomycetaceae > Streptomyces > Streptomyces sp. NPDC087428. The sequence continues at coordinate 86,559 of NZ_JBIUXR010000022.1, read as the reverse complement.
CGTCAGCTTCGACCAGCCGAGATCGACCAGTGAGGCTCTGGTCGCCTCAAGGATCGCCTCATCGGCCGCGGCACTGCGCGGGCGTCCCGTTCGTGGGGGTTTGGGGTGGCTGTGGCTCAGCATGACGCGACCATACCCGCCAGTAGCTAGTGCCGACCTGCCCCGTTCACCGTGAGACAGATCACCGGGTACTCCTGTGCAGCAGGGGTGGTGGCCAGTTACGCTACGGGTCGTAGCGTAAGAACAACGGTCCGCCGTTGTGGCGCCACGGGCGAACGACAGCCACAGGCACCGGGTGGGGACCGGGTGCCGAACCGGGTCTTTCAGGGGCCCTCGGACCGTGTCTGTCCGTACACCTCGCACACCGGCGGGGGACTCGGACGGGCGCGGTTCACGTATCGCTTTACGGATCGGTGTGCCGAGGGGGGAGGATGTACGTATGCAGCCTAGGAACATGTCCATGAGCGGCGTCGTCGACCTCGCCGCGGTGAAGGCGGCCGGTGAGGCCAAGGTGAAGGCGGAGCAGGCCCGTGCCGAGTCCGCCCGGCAGGGTGGCCCCGCCGCCGTACCCGCTTCCTCCCTCGTGTTCGACGTCGATGAGGCGGGCTTCGAGAGCGACGTCCTGCAGCGCTCGGCCGAAGTCCCCGTCGTCATCGACTTCTGGGCCGAGTGGTGTGAACCGTGCAAGCAGTTGGGACCGCTCCTGGAGCGGCTGGCCCATGAGTACAGCGGCCGCTTCGTGCTGGCCAAGGTCGATGTCGACGCCAACCAGATGCTGATGCAGCAGTTCGGGATCCAGGGCATCCCGGCGGTCTTCGCGGTCGTCGCGGGCCAGGCGCTCCCGCTCTTCCAGGGCGCGGCCCCCGAATCCCAGATCCGGCAGACCCTGGACCAGCTGATCCAGGTCGGCGAGGAGCGGTTCGGACTCACCGGCATCGTCGTCGACCAGGACGCGGCGGCTCCCGACGCGGCCGCGCAGGAGCCCGCCCCGGTACCCGTCGGCCCGTACGACGCCCTGCTGGAGGCGGCCGCGCAGGCGCTGGACGCCAATGACTTCGCGGGCGCCGTCCAGGCGTACAGGGATGTCCTCTCCGACGAGCCGGCCAACAGCGAGGCCAAGCTCGGCCTCGCCCAGGCGGAGCTCCTGGCCCGGGTCCAGAAGACGGACCCGCAGCAGGTCCGCAAGGACGCCGCCGAGAAGCCGGCCGATGTGCCGGCCCAGCTCGCCGCGGCCGACCTGGATCTGGTGGGCGGTCATGTCGAGGACGCGTTCGGGCGACTCGTCGAGACGGTCCGCCGGACCTTCGGTGACGACCGCGACCGGGTACGGGTGCGGCTGCTGGAGCTCTTCGAGGTGATCGGCCCCGATGACCCCCGGGTCGGCGCCGCGCGCACCGCCCTCGCACGCGTCTTGTTCTGATCTGACAACACGGCCGCGACTCCTTCCCGGAGTTGCGGCCGTTTTCGCGTCGGGGCGATAAGAGAGGCCCTCGCTTTACCAAATCTTGATAAAAGCACGGCCTGTTACTCCGAGTAAATCGTGCACTGGGATCTGTCCGATTTCGCTCGCCAATGCCGTGATTCGTCTGCGGGTCCGGGGCAACCCTGTGTGGCCGGTCGGTACCGCCCGGTCGTGGGCGGGTTATCGCGCCGTTACCAGTGAGTAACGAACCCCCTTGTGTCACGGCCGCGAATGGACCACGATCGGCCACGCTCGGTCCAATACCGCCAGTCCGGCTGCCAGTCGGTGCCGGCGGCTCCGTTGGGTCCCCACCGGGTGGGCCGGCGGCAGTGGTGCCGGCTCCGGACAGGGGGGTTCCTGCTGACTCGCAGGGCCTGTCCGAAGAGGTTGCGCGAACGCGTGGCCAGTGGTTGTCGCTCGGGGGTGATCGCCGGTGATTCGGGCGCGGTTCACGTCCCGTTCGCGGGCGCTCTCCTTTCCGAGGACGTAGCACTTCTCCCATCCCGGGTCGGGCAGGATGCCAGACCGGAGATGTACGTCCGAGAAGGAGGAAAAGTATGAGTTCCCAGGTTCGCGGTGGCACGAGATGGAAGCGTTTCGCTGTCGTCATGGTGCCGAGCGTCATAGCTACCGCCGCGGTGGGTGTCGGCCTGGCACAGGGCGCGCTCGCCGCTTCGTTCAGCGTGTCGGGGCAGGAGTTCAAGGTCAGCGCTGCTGAGCTCGAAGGCTACGACTTCGTGCAGTACGGCAGTGTGGCCGCCGAACGCGACGCCGACCCCAAGGTCGCGGGCAAGGCGCACGCCGTGGCCGTGTCGGGCTTCAGCAAGGCCTACATCACGAACATGTGCCAGTCGGTCGTCACGCCCAACCTGCCGTTCGGCCTCGGCACCATCACCATGAGGCTGGAGGCGGGTGGCGAGGGCCACAAGCGTGTCTACGCCAAGGACCTCTACCTCGATGTGGCGGAACTCGACGGCGACGCCAAGTTCTCGAACATCGACATCGGTGTGGCCGCCGGTTCGCTGAAGAAGGACAAGCCCGGGAGCATAGGCATCCAGCCTGGCACCCAGGCCGACCCCAACGGGTTCTCCCAGCGCGCCGAGGAGGCCGTGCTGACCGACGTCAAGCAGAAGGCGTGGGCCACGACGGCCGGCACCTTCAACCTGAGCGGTCTGAAGCTGCGCCTTCACAAGGGTACCGACATGGAGTGCTACCACTAGGCACCCGCCAGGGTGGCCGGGAGGACACATCGCCTTCCGGCCACCCACCCTTCTCTTTCTCACGGCAGTACTGGTTCCAGGGAGCTGTTTTCCATGAGCCCCGAATCCCAAGGGCAGAACGAGCACTACCTCAGCGTCTTCCGGCGGACGTTCCGCACCTGGCGGGGTAACCGGCCGTTCTGGGCGGGCCTGTTCACCATGCTGGGCGGAGTACCCATCGCGTACTTCCCGTACGCGAACATGCATCTCGGCAACGTGACGCTGGCCATGTCCACCACCGCGGGCGCCGGGTCGCTCATCATCGGAGTCCTGCTCATCACGCTGGGCCTGACGATGTGGTTCCACAGCATCGTCAGGGTGTTCGCCGGTGTCGCGGCGATCCTGCTCGCGCTGATCTCGATCCCCGTCGCCAACATCGGCGGCTTTCTGATCGGCTTCGTCCTCGCCCTGCTCGGCGGCGCGCTCTCCCTCTCCTGGGCTCCTGGTGAGCCGGTGGCGGAGGCGGCGCCCGAAGCGGGAGTTCCCGCAGAAACGGCGCCGGACGGCCTCTCGTTCACGAAGGACGAGCAGACCGCCGAACCCTCCGGGGGCGAGCTCTACGGGAGCGCTGTTCCCCAGCAGGAGCCGGCGCAGTACGACACGGCAGTCGAGGTCGACGGCGGGAGGCATCGTGCGGGGTGACGACAATCAGGCGGACGCCGGGGGCGAGAGCGGGCTCCAGGAGCGAAGAGGGCCCCGCCACGCCGCCCCCAGGAAGTCACTGCTGACGAAGCTCCACATGCCCGCGGGCAAGAAGGCGTTCGCGCTCGCCGCGATGCCGACCGCGGTGTTCGTCGGCATGGGGCTCACCCCGAAGCTGGCGATGGCCGACGACAACACGGACATACCCTTCGCGCCGGGCCCCTGTGTGACCCGTTCCGACGAGCCCAGCGAGTCGGCTTCGCCCTCCGCGTCCGCGACGAAGTCGCCCTCCCCGTCCCCGTCGGCCACCGCGAGCGACAAGGCCACGCCGGACAAGAGCGACGGGGCCACCCCGAAGCCCTCGTCCAGCCCGTCGGCGAGTACCTCGGGCGACAAGGGAACCGACAAGGCGACCGACTCGGCGAAGAAGAGCACCGACGCCGAGGCCGCGAAGCCGAGCGCGACCCCCTCGCCCACCAAGTCGAAGAACCCGCTCGACCCGCTGGGGCTGGGCGACGCCCTCAAGGACCTCTTCGACGGACCGGACAAGGAGACGGCCAGCCCGTCCCCGAGCGCCACCACCGCGTCCCCGAAGCCGTCCGCGAGCACCACCGGCAACGCGAGGACGGACAAGGCCGACAAGCCCGTCGAGAAGGCCACGGACGCCGCGAAGGACACGGTCGACAAGACCGCCGACGCCATCCGCGAGGCGGCGGGCAAGGCCGGCAAGCCGGTCGAGGAGCTGGACAAGGACGTCAAGGGACTCGACGCCAAGAAGGACGAGGACATCCCGGACGGCGCCAAGCCCTCCTTCCCGTGCCCGACCGCCGACCCGAAGGCACTGGCCGCGGCCGATCTGGAGCAGGGCATTCCCCGGCTCCCGAACGACCCGTGGATCCTGGAGAGTTCGCTGCTCACCCTGAGCGGACTCGACTACCAGGGCATCGTGGAGGTGGAGAAGGGCGACGGCAGTACGAAGAAGGTGCTGAAGTTCACCGCCTCCTCGGTCGACATCAAGGACCTCCACCAGCTGACGGTCGGCCCGCAGTCGGGCGTCACCGGTCATGTGAAGGCGCGGAAGGGTTCCACCTCCACCATCCGCGACGGCACGGTGACGATGTACACGGAGGAGCTGAAGGGCAACCTCTTCGGCCTCATCCCGATCACGTTCAGCCCCGAGACCCCGCCCCCGCTGAACGTGCCGTTCGCCTTCTTCACCCACGTGAAGGTGACGCAGGCCGGCCAGTTCGGCGGCACGCTGACGGTGCCGGGACTCCAGAACTACTTCACGGGCGGCAACGGCTAGTCCTGTGATGCACGAGGCGAGGGCGGTGCCCCGGTTCCAAGGAACCGGGGCACCGCCCTCGCCTCGTGCACGGGACCGCTGTGCGGTCAGTCGCGGCCCTGGCCGCCCACGTGGTGCACGCGCACCATGTTGGTCGTGCCCGGGACGCCGGGAGGCGAGCCCGCCGTGATGACCATCGTGTCGCCGGCGTTGTAGCGGTCCAGCTTCAGCAGCTCCGCGTCCACCAGGTCCACCATCGCGTCCGTGGTGTCCACGTGCGGGACCACGTGGGCCTCGACGCCCCAGCTGAGGGCCAGCTGGTTGCGGGTGGACTCGTCCGTGGTGAAGGCCAGGATCGGCTGGGCCGCGCGGTAGCGGGAGAGGCGGCGGGCGGTGTCGCCGGACTGGGTGAACGCGACCAGGGCCGCACCGTCCAGGAAGTCCGCGATCTCGCAGGCCGCGCGGGCGACGGAGCCGCCCTGGGTGCGGGGCTTCTTGCCCGGCACCAGCGGCTGGAGGCCCTTGGAGAGCAGCTCCTCCTCGGCGGCGACGACGATCTTCGACATCGTCTTGACCGTCTCGATCGGGTACGCGCCCACGGAGGACTCCGCGGAGAGCATGACCGCGTCCGCGCCGTCCAGGATCGCGTTGGCGACGTCGGACGCCTCCGCGCGGGTCGGACGGGAGTTGGTGATCATCGACTCCATCATCTGGGTCGCCACGATCACCGGCTTGGCGTTCCGGCGGCAGAGTTCCACCAGGCGCTTCTGCACCATCGGGACCCTCTCCAGCGGATACTCGACGGCGAGGTCGCCACGGGCGACCATCACACCGTCGAACGCCATGACGACGCCCTCCATGTTCTCGACGGCCTGCGGCTTCTCGACCTTGGCGATGACGGGGACCCGGCGGCCCTCCTCGTCCATGATCTTGTGGACGTCCTTGACGTCACCGGCGTCCCGGACGAAGGAGAGCGCGACCAGGTCGCAGCCCATCTTCAGGGCGAAGCGGAGGTCGTCGATGTCCTTCTCGGACAGGGCCGGGACGTTGACCGCGGCACCCGGGAGGTTGATCCCCTTGTGGTCGGAGATCACCCCGCCCTCGATGACGATGGTGTGGACCCGGGGGCCTTCCACGGAGACGACCTTCAGCTCGACGTTGCCGTCGTTGATGAGGATCGGGTCGCCCTTGGCGACGTCTCCGGGCAGGCCCTTGTAGGTGGTGCCGCAGATCGACTTGTCCCCGGGGACGTCCTCGGCGGTGATGACGAACTCGTCCCCGCGGACCAGTTCGACCGGGCCCTCGGCGAACTTCGCCAGGCGGATCTTCGGGCCCTGGAGGTCGGCGAGTACGCCGACCGCCCGGCCGGTCTCGGCGGCGGCCTTGCGGACCCGGTCGTAACGACCCTGGTGCTCCGCGTGGGAACCGTGACTGAAGTTGAATCGGGCCACGCTCATGCCGGCCTCGATCAGAGCGACGAGCTGCTCATGGGAGTCGACGGCGGGACCGAGGGTGCAGACGATTTTGGAACGGCGCATGAGGCGGATCCTATCGGTTTGTTTAGCTGCGGAATATTCCGGCTGGTGGAAGATACAAAGGGGCGCGGGGGTGCTCAGTTGTCGACCAGTGCGAAGGTCTGGCCGGCGATCTCCAGTTCCTCGTCCGTCGGCACCACGGCGACCGCGACCCGTGCGTAATCCGGCGAGATCAGCCTCGGTGCGCCGGACCGTACGGCGTTGAGATCCGCGTCCACCACCAGGCCGAGCTCCTCCAGACCGGCGATCGCAGCCTCCCGTACCGGTGCCGAGTTCTCGCCGACCCCCGCCGTGAACACCACGGCGTCCACCCGCCCGAGGACCGCCGAATAGGCGCCGATGTACTTCTTCAGCCGGTGGACGTAGATGTCGAAGGCGAGTGCCGCACGTTCGTCGCCCTCGTCGATCCGGCGCCGGATCTCCCGCATGTCGTTGTCGCCGCAGAGGCCGACCAGACCACTCTTCTTGTTGAGCAGTTCGTCGATCTCGTCCGCCGACATCCCCGCCACCCGCTTGAGGTGGAAGGTGACGGCCGGATCGATGTCTCCCGAGCGCGTACCCATGACCAGCCCCTCCAAGGGGGTCAGTCCCATCGACGTCTCCACGCACCGGCCGGCCGCCACCGCGGAGGCCGAGGCGCCGTTGCCCAGGTGGAGCACGATGACGTTGACGTCCTGGGGGGCGTGGCCCAGCAGCTCGGCCGCCTTGCGCGAGACGTACGCGTGCGAGGTGCCGTGGAATCCGTAGCGCCTGATCCGGTGCGCGTCGGCGGTCTCCACGTCGATCGCGTACCGGGCCGCGTACTCCGGCATCGTCGTGTGGAACGCGGTGTCGAAGACCGCCACCTGCGGCAGGTCGGGGCGGAGCGCCTGGGCGGTGCGGATGCCGGTGATGTTCGCCGGGTTGTGCAGCGGCGCCACCGGGACCAGGCGCTCGATCTCGGTGAGCACCTCGTCGGTGATCACGGTCGGCTCGGTGAACCGCAGTCCGCCGTGCACCACCCGGTGGCCGATCGCCGCGAGTTCGGGGGAGTCCAGGCCGAGCCCGTCGGCGGCCAGCTCCTCCGCGGCCGCCCTGAGCGCCGCGTCGTGGTCGGCGATCCGGCCCTCGCGCTCCCGGCTCCCGCCGTCGCGGCCGGCCAGCGGGGTGTGGACGAGCCGGGAGGTCTCCTCGCCGATCCGCTCGACCAGACCGGACGCGAGCCGGGCGTGGTCGCGCATGTCCAGGAGCTGGTACTTCAGTGAGGAGGAGCCGGAGTTGAGGACGAGCACCCGGCTCGCCCCCGCCGCTGCCTCGGCACCTTCGGTCGGGGTGGTCATGCGGGTCGCTCCTCGCCCTGTGCCTGGATCGCCGTGATCGCCACGGTGTTGACGATGTCCTGCACCAGCGCGCCCCGGGACAGGTCGTTGACGGGCTTGCGCAGCCCCTGGAGGACCGGGCCGACGGCCACCGCTCCCGCCGAGCGCTGCACGGCCTTGTAGGTGTTGTTGCCGGTGTTCAGGTCCGGGAAGATCAGGACCGTCGCCTGGCCCGCCACCTCGGAGCCGGGCAGCTTCGTCGCGGCGACGCTCGGCTCGACCGCCGCGTCGTACTGGATCGGGCCCTCGATCATCAGGTCCGGGTGGCTCGCGCGCACCCGGTCCGTCGCCTCGCGGACCTTGTCGACGTCCGCGCCCGTGCCCGAGGTCCCCGTCGAGTACGAGAGCATCGCGATCCGGGGCTCCACACCGAAGCGGGCGGCGGTCACCGCGGACTGCACGGCGATGTCCGCGAGCTGCTCCGCGTCCGGGTCCGGGTTGACCGCGCAGTCGCCGTACACCAGGACCTTGTCGGCGAGGCACATGAAGAAGACCGAGGAGACGATCGAGGCGGCCTGCTTCGTCTTGATGATCTCGAAGGCGGGGCGGATCGTCGCCGCCGTGGAGTGCACGGCCCCGGAGACCATGCCGTCCGCGAACCCCTCCTGGACCATCAGGGTGCCGAAGTAGTTGACGTCCGAGACGACGTCGTACGCGAGCTCGACCGTCACCCCGCGATGGGCGCGCAACTGCGCGTACCGCTCCGCGAAGGTCTGGCGCAGCTCGGAGGTCTGCGGGTCGATGAGCTGGGTGCCGGCCAGATCGATGCCGAGATCGGCGGCCTTCTTACGGATGATGCCGGGGTCGCCCAGGAGGGTGAGGTCGCAGACGGCGCGCCGCAGCAGTACGTCGGCCGCGCGCAGCACCCGTTCCTCCGCGCCCTCCGGCAGCACCACCCGGCGCCGGTCCGCGCGGGCCTGCTCCAGCAGTTCGTGCTCGAACATCATCGGCGTGACCCGGCCGCTGCGGGCGACCGAGATCCGGTCGAGGAGCGCGCCCGTGTCGACATGGCGCTCGAAGAGCCCCAGCGCCGTCTCCGCCTTGCGCGGCGTCGCCGCGTTCAGCTTGCCCTCCAGGGCGAAGAGCTTCTCGGCGGTGGGGAAGGAACCGTCGGCCACCGCGACGACCGGGGTACCCGGTGCGAGCCGCGCGGCCAGCTTGAGTATCTCCTCGCCGGGCCGCTCGTCCAGCGTGAGCAGCAGGCCCGCGATGGGCGGTGTGCCGGCGCTGTGCGCGGCGAGCGAGCCGACCACCAGATCGGCCCTGTCCCCGGGGGTCACCACTAGGCAGCCCGGTGTCAGCGCCTTCAGCAGGTTCGGCAGCATCGCGCCGCCGAACACGAAGGCCAGCACGTCCCTGGCCAGCCCCGCGTCGTCGCCGAGCAGCACCGTCCCGTCCAGCGCCGCGGTGATCTGGGCGACCGTCGGCGCCGAGAGGGCCGGATCGTCGGGCAGCACCGAGCAGGGGACGGGCAGCGTGGCCGAGAGGCGGTCCGCGATGGCCTCGCGGTCCGCGGAGGCCACCCGGTTCACCACCATCGCGACGACGTCGCAGCCCAGACCGGCGTACGCGCGGTAGGCGTTGCGCGTCTCGGCCCGCACGGACTCCGCGTTCTGGTCCTGGCCGCCGACCACCGCGATCACCGAGGCGCCGAACTCGTTGGCGAGGCGGGCGTTGAGGGCCAGCTCGTCGGGGAGCTGGGTGGCGGCGAAGTCGGTGCCGAGCACGAGGACCACCTCGTACTTCTGGGCCACCAGGCGGAAGCGGTCGACGAGCCGGGAGACCAGTTCGTCGGTACCCTTCTCCGCCTGGATCGCGGAGGCCTCGTGGTAGTCGAGACCGTAGACCGTCCCCGGGTCCTGGGAGAGCCGGTAGCGGGCCCGCAGCAGCTCGAACAGCCGGTCGGGGTCGTCGTGGACCAGCGGGCGGAACACCCCGACCCGGTCCACCTGACGCGTCAGGAGCTCCATGACTCCCAGATCGACGACCTGGCGGCCGTCTCCCCGGTCGATCCCGGTCACGTACACGCTGCGCGTCACGCGTGCTCTCCCGTCCTTGCCTGGCAGGTATGGGTGGTATCGCCTGTTTGACGATACCTGCGGGGGCCGAGGGGCCGCCCGCCGGGCGAAAGACCCTCTCCGGGACCGCCGGCGCCGCCGCCGCGAGCGGCCGGAGGCCCCGGAACAGGCCGAGAGCGCGAGGTACGTACCAGGCATGGGACAATCACCGTGGCTCACGGTACGGGGGATTGTGTAGTTACCGCCGGACAGGCCCTAGCGAGCAGGAGATAAAGCACGATGCGCATCGGAGTTCTCACCGCAGGCGGCGACTGCCCAGGCCTGAACGCAGTGATCCGCTCGGTCGTGCACCGTGCCGTGGTGGGTCACGGTGACGAGGTCATCGGATTCGAGGACGGGTTCAAGGGCCTCCTCGACGGTCACTTCCGCCCCCTCGACCTCAACGCGGTCAGCGGCATCCTCGCCCGCGGCGGCACCATCCTCGGCTCCGCCCGGCTCGAGCGCGACCGGCTGCGCGAGGCGGCCGAGAACTGCGCCGAGCTGAGCCGCCGTTACGGCATGGACGCGCTGATCCCGATCGGCGGCGAGGGCACCCTCACCGCCGCCCGGATGCTCTCGGACGCCGGAATGCCCGTCGTCGGCGTACCGAAGACCATCGACAACGACATCTCGGCCACCGACCGCACCTTCGGCTTCGACACCGCGGTCGGCGTCGCCACCGAGGCCATAGACCGACTGAAGACCACCGCCGAGTCCCACCAGCGCGTCATGGTCGTCGAGGTGATGGGCCGCCACGCGGGCTGGATCGCGCTGGAGTCCGGCATGGCCGGCGGAGCCCACGGCATCTGCCTGCCCGAGCGGAAGTTCCAGGTCGAGGACCTGGTCAAGATGGTCGAGGAACGCTTCGCACGCGGCAAGAAGTTCGCGGTCATCTGCGTCGCGGAGGGCGCGCACCCGGCCGAGGGCTCGATGCCGTACGCCAAGGGCGCGATCGACCAGTTCGGCCACGAGCGTTTCCAGGGCATCGGCAACCGCCTCGCCGTCGAGCTGGAGACCCGGCTCGGCAAGGAGGCCCGGCCGGTCATCCTCGGCCATGTGCAGCGCGGCGGCACGCCGACCGCGTACGACCGGGTGCTCGCCACCCGCTTCGGCTGGCACGCGGTGGAGGCGGCGCACCGGGGTGACTTCGGCCGGATGACGGCCCTGCGCGGCAACGACATCGAGATGGTGCCGCTCGCCGACGCGGTGACCCAGCTGAAGCGCGTCCCGCTGGACCGGATGCGCGAGGCCGAGTCGGTCTTCTGACCGGACCGGCCGAGCCGTTGTACAGCGGCGAGCGGGCCGTGACCGTCCACCCTGGACGGTCACGGCCCGCTCATCGTTGTCCGGCGGACCTCACACGTCGGCGGTCTGCCAGAACCGGTCCACTATCCGCGCCAGGAACGCCCGGCCCGCGTCGCCCGTCGCACCCTCCCGCTCGTTACCGGTACTGCTCCAGCTCAGCGTGGACACCATCAGCGCCTGGTACTCGGAGTGCAGCTGTTCCAGTACGCCCTGGAGCGCCTTCCGGTCCACCGGCACCACCTTCGAGACCGGCCGCACGTACGCCTGCCAGCGCGTCGTGACGGCGCTGCGCAGCAGCTCGGCGAGCTCCTCGTCCCGGCCGGTCGCCGTCACGAAGCCGGCGGCCGTCAGCCCCAGCGCCTCGGTGAGCGCCGCGGACTGGCGCTCGTTGCCCCGCCACCGCCCGGACTCCTCCATGCGCAGATACGCGGCCGTGGCCATCCCCAGCAGCCCCGCCAGCTCGTCCGGCGCCAGCTCCCGGGCGACCCGGTGCTCGCGCAGGGTCCGGGCGGCGGTCAGCAGTTCACCGGGGGCGCACCACAACACCCCCGCGAGCGCCGTGAGTTCGTACTCGGTCGGCAAGGCCAGTCCACGCTCCCATGCGGCTACGGTCTCGGCGCTGATGCGGAGTCCGTACTGGGCGCCGAGGCCGTAGGCGACATGACCGGGAGCCATACCCAGGGCCTCGCGCAGTCTGCGCGCGGCGGGGGCGTTGAAAGGCGGGGTGGGGTGCACGGCCCTACCGTAAGAGGTCGGAGGCGGTCTGACTACGGTGTGTTCCGCCGAGGCCACGGCTCATAGGAAACTCCTAGGCGGAAAGCCGGGCCGCCGAGCACCCCGCGCGGACCCCAGGGACGGCCCCGGAGGGCCGCTCAGCGGGCCTCGGCCACCCACCGGTAATGCAGTTCCGGGCGTCCGATCTGTCCGTACTGCGGACTGCGCGCGGCACGCCCCGCGGTCACCAGATGCTCCAGGTAGCGGCGCGCGGTGATCCGGGAGATGCCCAGCTCCACGCCCGCTGCGGCCGCCGTCACCCCGTCCGGGGCCGAGCGCAGCACCCGGGTCACCGCCTCCAGCGTCGGACCGCTCAGCCCCTTGGGCAGCCGGGCGGGCTGCGGGGAGCGCAGGGAGGCGAGCGCGCGGTCGACCTCGTCCTGTCCGCTCGCCTCGCCGGCCGCCGCCCGGAACTCCGCGTAGCGGACCAGCCGGTCGCGGAGGGTGGCGAAGGCGAACGGCTTCAGCACGTACTGGACGACACCGAGCGACACCCCCTCCCGGACCACGGCCAGCTCCCGCGCGGAGGTCACGGCGATCACATCGGCGGTGTGACCGGCCGCCCGCAGCGAGCGCAGCAGGTGCAAGCCGTGCCCGTCCGGCAGGTACAGGTCCAGGAGCAGCAGATCGACCGGTGTGCGCTCCAGCGCCCGCACCGCCTCGGCGCGGGAGCGCGCGACCGCGGCCACCTCGAATCCCGGGACCCGGTCCACGTAGAGCCGGTGGGCGTCGGCGGCGACCGGATCGTCCTCGACGACCAGCACTCTGATCACCGGGTTCATGTGGCTCCGCCCTTCCGCGCGCCGCTGCCCTCGGGCAGCGGCAGCCGTACGGTGAACTCCGCGCCGCCGTCCGGGCCCCGCTCCAGGGTGACCGCGCCGCCGTTGCGGTGCGCGGCCTGCTGGACGAGTGCCAGGCCGATCCCGCGGCCGGCGCCGTGCGTCGACCAGCCGCGCCGGAACACCTCCGCGGCGTCCGCCGGGTCGACGCCGGTCCCGTTGTCGGCGACCCGCAGCAGGAGTTCGCCGTCCCCGGCGAGGGCCGTGACGGTGACCCGGGCGCGTGCGGGACGGTGCGGCGACGGGACGCGCTGGGCGGGGACGGAGCCGTCCGCGGCGCCGGGCGGGCCGTTCACTCCCTCCGACGCCGCGTCCACCGCGTTGTCGATCAGGTTGCCGAGAACGGTGACCAGATCGCGCTGCGGCAGCGACGCGGGCAGGGCCCCGTCGTCGATCAGGCTGTCGTCCGCCAGCACCAGCTCCACCCCCCGCTCGTTCGCCTGTGCCGCCTTGCCCAGCAGCAGGGCCGCCAGCACCGGTTCGGCGACCGCGCCGACGACGCGGTCGGTCAGGGCCTGCGCCAGTTCCAGCTCCGCCGTGGCGAAACCGACGGCCTCCTCTGCCCGGTCCAGCTCGATCAGCGACACCACCGTGTGCAGCCGGTTCGCCGCCTCGTGCGCCTGCGAGCGCAGCGCCTGTGTGAAGCCGCGCTCCGAGTCCAGCTCGCCGGACAGCGCCTGGAGCTCCGTGTGATCCCGCAGGGTGACGACCGTGCCGCGCCGCTCGCCGCCCACCACCGGACGGGTGTTGACCACGATCACCCGGTCCGCCGTCAGATGCACCTCGTCGACCCGCTCCTCGGTGGCGAGCAGTGCCCCGGTCAGGGGCGCCGGCAGATCGAGTTCGGCGACCCGGCGCCCGACCGTACCCGGTGCCAGCCCCAGCAGCTCCCGGCCCGCGTCGTTGATCAGGGCGATCCTGCGCTGCCCGTCGAGCATCAGGAGCCCCTCGCGTACCGCGTGCAGTGTGGCCTCGTGGTAGTCGTGCAGCCGGCTCAGCTCGGCGGCGTTCATCCCGTGGGTGTGCCGTCGCAGCCGCGCGTTGATCACGTAGGTGCCGATGCCGCCGAGCGCCAGCGCCGCACCGGCCGCGAGCCCCAGCGCGCCCAGTTGCGCCCGGACCTGCGTGGAGACCCGCTCGACCGTGATGCCCGCACTGACCAGGCCGACGATCCGGCCCCCGTCCCGGACGGGCGTGACGACCCGGATCGAGGGGCCGAGCGTGCCGGTGTACGTCTCCGAGAACGTCTCGCCGCGCAGGGCCTGCGCGGTGTGCCCGAGGAAGGTCTCGCCGATCCGGTCGGTGTGCGGGTGCGTCCAGCGGACCCGGTGCGGATCCATGATCGTGACGAAGGCGATCCCGTTGTCCCGGCGGGCCGCTTCCGCGTACGGCTGGAGGACGGCCGACGGGTCCGGGGTGCGGATGGCCTCCCGTACCGACGGTGAATCGGCCACCGACACGGCCACCGCCCTGGCCTGCCGGGTCGCGGTCTCCCGGGCCTGGGCGCTGCCGGACGCGTACGCGAAGAAGGCGCACCCCGCCACGACGGCCGCCACCAGCACCACCTGCATGGCGAAGAGCTGTCCGGCCAGACTGCGCGGACGGGCACGGGGGAGACGCATCCCCACAGTCTGCCTGGCCGAAAACCTATGAACGAAATGCACGTAACAGTGACCGGCATCACAGGGACCGGAATAGTCGCCGGGGCCCCCAGGGACGGGGGAGGGACAAGGACGAGCCGAGGAGACCCCCGTGGGAGTGGCCGCCGCCAAGCGGGACCGTACGAAGTATCTGTATATCGCCGTGATCGTGGCGGTGGGGCTCGGCATCCTCGTGGGCCTCGTCGCCCCGGGTGCCGCCGTTGAGCTCAAGCCGATCGGAACCGGCTTCGTCAATCTCATCAAGATGATGATCTCGCCGATCATCTTCTGCACGATCGTGCTGGGTGTCGGCTCCGTACGGAAGGCCGCCAAGGTCGGCGCCGTCGGCGGTCTGGCCCTCGGCTACTTCCTGGTGATGTCGACCGTCGCCCTGGCCATCGGCCTGGTCGTCGGCAACATCCTGGAGCCCGGCTCCAGCCTCCACATCACCGAGGCGACCCGGGCCGCGGGCGAGGCGCAGGCGGGGGACAGCGAGTCCACCGCGGACTTCCTGCTCGGCATCATCCCCGACACCATGGTGTCGTCCTTCACCTCGGGCGAGGTCCTCCAGACCCTGCTCATCGCCCTGCTCGCGGGCTTCGCGCTGCAGGCCCTGGGATCGGCCGGCGAGCCGGTCCTGCGCGGCATCGGCCACCTCCAGCGCCTCGTCTTCCGCATCCTCGCCATGATCATGTGGCTGGCCCCGGTCGGTGCGTTCGGCGCCATGGCCGCGGTGGTCGGCGAGACCGGCGTGGACGCGCTGAAGTCCCTCGCGGTCATCATGGTCGGCTTCTACCTCACCTGCGGGCTCTTCGTGTTCCTGATCCTGGGCGCGATCCTGCGCCTGGTGGCCGGGCTCAACATCTTCTCCCTGCTGAAGTACCTCGCCCGGGAGTTCCTGCTCATCCTCTCCACCTCCTCGTCCGAGTCGGCCCTGCCACGGCTGATCGCGAAGATGGAGCACCTGGGCGTCAGCAAGCCCGTCGTCGGCATCACCGTGCCGACCGGCTACTCCTTCAACCTCGACGGCACCGCGATCTACCTCACGATGTCCTCGCTCTTCATCGCCAACGCGACGGGTGACCCGCTGAGCATCAGCGAGCAGATCTCGCTGCTCGTCTTCATGGTGATCGCCTCCAAGGGCGCGGCGGGCGTCACCGGCGCCGGACTGGCCACGCTCGCGGGAGGCCTCCAGTCGCACCGCCCCGAGCTGGTGGACGGTGTCGGTCTGATCGTCGGCATCGACCGCTTCATGAGCGAGGCCCGCGCCCTGACGAACTTCGCGGGCAACGCCGTGGCCACGGTGCTCGTCGGCACCTGGACCAAGGAGATCGACCGGGAGCGGGTGGACCAGGTCCTCTCCGGAGCGCTGCCGTTCGACGAGGCGATGCTCGCGGACGAGGGCCCCGCAGAGCCGCACGTCCCCGAGGCCAGGGACGGTGGCGAGGAGCAGCCCTCGCTCGTGAAGGCATAAGCGCCCCCATGCACGCCGGGCCGGTACGGAACTCCCGTACCGGCCCGGCGTGCGTCCGTGCCCCCGCACCTGCCCCGGAGCCCGTGCCCCGTCGCCCTTGCCTTGACGCCGACGTCAAGGCTTACGGTCGTTCCATGCGAATCGGGGAGCTGGCCGAACGGGCCGGAACGACGACGCGGACGCTGCGCTACTACGAGTCGCGCGGGCTGCTGCCGACGCGGCGGGCGGAGAACGGGTACCGCACGTACGACGAGGGCGACCTGCGGCTGCTCCAGCAGATCCGGACCCTCCAGGACTTCGGGTTCGACCTGGAGGAGACCCGGCCCTTCGTCGAGTGTCTGCGCGCCGGCCATCCGGCCGGTGACTCCTGCCCGGCCTCGCTGGCCGTCTACCGGCGCAAGCTCGGCGAGCTGGACGCGCTCATCGGCCAGCTCCGGTCGGTCCGTACGGAGGTGGGCGCCCAGCTGGCCCGCGCCGAACTGGAGGCTTCCGCCGGGCTGCCCGGCGGCCCCGAACCACGGTGTGAACTGAACTGGGAGGACGACACATGATCCAGGTGGAAGGCGTGGCCGAGGTCACCGACGAGACCTTCGACGCCGAGGTACTGGGGGCGGCGCTTCCCGTCCTCGTCGAGTTCACCGCCGACTGGTGCGGACCGTGCCGCCAGCTCGCGCCGGTGCTCGGCGCCGTCGCCGGGGAGGAGGCCGGCCGGCTCAAGGTGGTGCAGATCGACGTGGACCACAACCCGGAGATCACCTCCCGGTACGCGGTGCTGTCGATGCCGACCCTGATGGTGTTCCGCTCGGGCGAGCCCGTGAAGTCCATGGTCGGAGCCCGGCCGAGGCGCCGGCTGCTCCAGGAGCTGGAAGAGGTGCTCCCGGCGGCCTGAGGACCCGTCTCGCGGGCGTCCGCCGGGCTGCGGTGACACCGCGAAGGGCAGGGCCGAGCCGCTTTCTGGGCACGCTCCACGGGGTGGAGCGTGCCCCCTCTACATCGCGGAAACGTTGATGTACGGTCCACTCGCATGCGTATCCGACTTGTTCTCGCGTGGACCTCAGCCGTCACCGCCGCGTTGGCGGTCGCGGCCGCAGCCGGACCCGTGGCAGCCGCTCCGGCCGATCGCATGTCCGTGACGCCGACGGCTCGCTGCCCTCAACTCTCCGACGAACTCCCCTGGTACGGCGACAACCGCGCCCGGCTTCAGCACGTGATCGACGAGCGCGGCACCTGCCACCGCAAGGGCGGGCCGCGCCCGGTCGCGGCGTTCGACTGGGACAACACCATCACCAAGAACGACGTCACCGACGCCACCATCAGCTGGTCCCTGCGGCACGACAAGATCCTCCGGCCCGCCCGCTGGAAGGACACCAGCAAGTGGCTGACGGACACCGCGGACCGGGCACTCACCGAGGCCTGCGGCACCGACGTCGGGGTGGGAGCGCCCCTGCCCACCTCCACCCGGGCCCGCTGCGCCGACGAGATCCTCCAGATCCGTGAGGACGGCAGCACGATGAGCGGCGAGGCCGCCTTCGCGGGGGAGTGGAACCACCGGCGTACCGTTCCGCAGTACGCGTGGGTGCCCCAGCTGTTCGCCGGACACACCGTGCCCGAACTGCGCGCGTACACGGAGGCCGCCCGCACGGAGGCCCTCGCCGCGCCCGTCGGTGCGACCCGCACCGTCGGCACCCACGTCCTTCCGGCCTACGTCCGGTACTACGAACAGCAACGCGACCTCGTCCGTACGCTCCGGAAGGCCGGGTTCGACGTCTGGATCGTCTCGGCGGGTTCCGAGCCGGTCACCGAGGTCTGGTCGCGCGGCATCGGAATCGACCGCGCGCACACCGTCGCCATCCGCTCCGTGCTCGACCGCAAGGGCCGCATCACGACCAGCAACGAGGGCTGCGGCGGGGTGGGCGTCACCCGGGGCGAGGCCATCCCTTACATCGACGGCAAGCGTTGCTGGATCAACCAGGAGATCTACGGGATCAAGGGCCGGGCCGCCTGGAACCAGCAGGCCCCGGACCGGCGGATCACGCTCGGCGGCGGTGACGCCGACACCGACGTGACGTTCGTCGGTGACGCCACGGGCGCGCACCTCGTGCTCAACCGCAACAAGAACGAGGTGATGTGCCGCGCCTACGACAACGCCGACGGCCGCTGGGTCGTGAACCCCATGTTCATCGAGCCGCTGCCCCGCAGGACCACGGCCTACCCCTGCGCGACCGCCGCCCGCACCGAGCCCGGCGGCGGCTTCGGTCCCGTGCGGCGCGGCGACGGCAGCGTCGTACCGGACCAGCATGACACGGTGTACTGACGCGAGGACGCCGCGGAGGACGCCGCGGCGGTTCCGGGAGACGACCCGGGGCCGCCGCGGCGTCCTCGACGCCTCGTCAGGCCGGCCGCAGCCACACCGTCGCGAGCGGCGGGAGCGTCAGCGTCACACTCGTCTCCCTGCCGTGCGCCGCCACCGCCTCCGGCTTCAGCGGCTCCTCGTTGCGCACGTCGCCGCCCCCGTACCGCGCCGCGTCCGTGTTCAGGACCTCCACCCAGGCCGCCGGGCCGTCCGGCACCCCGATCCGGTAGTCGTGCCGCACCACCGGCGAGAAGTTGCAGACGGACAGCAGCGGCGAGCCGTCCGCGTCGAGGCGCAGGAAGGCGAAGACGTTGTCCTCCGCGGCGTCACCCGCGATCCACTCGAAGCCCTCCGGGACCGTGTCGCGCTGCCAGAGCGCCGGCGTCGCCCCGTACACCGCGTTCAGATCGCTCACCAGGGTCCGTACGCCCCGGTGGTCGCTCTCCGCCGCGTACGAGGGGTCGAGCAGCCACCAGTCCGGGCCGTGGCCCTCCGACCACTCCGCCCCCTGGGCGAACTCCTGCCCCATGAAGAGGAGTTGCTTGCCCGGGTGCGACCACATGAAGCCCAGGTAGGCGCGGTGGTTGGCGCGCTGCTGCCACCAGTCGCCGGGCATCTTGCTGACCAGCGAGCGCTTGCCGTGCACGACCTCGTCGTGCGAGATCGGCAGCACGTAGTTCTCGCTGTACGCGTACACCATCGAGAAGGTCATCTCGTTGTGGTGGTATTTGCGGTGCACCGGCTCCTTGGACACGTACTCCAGTGAGTCGTGCATCCAGCCCATGTTCCACTTCAGCCCGAAGCCGAGGCCACCGAAACCACCGGGGCCGACGTGGTGGGTGGCGCGGGTGACGCCGTCCCAGGCGGTGGACTCCTCTGCGATGGTGACGACGCCCGGACTGCGCCGGTAGACCGTGGCGTTCATCTCCTGGAGGAAGGCGACGGCGTCCAGGTTCTCCCGGCCGCCGTGCTCGTTCGGGGACCACTCGCCCTCCTCGCGCGAGTAGTCGAGGTAGAGCATCGAGGCGACGGCGTCGACCCGCAGCCCGTCGATGTGGAACTCCTCGCACCAGTAAGTGGCGTTGGAGACGAGGAAGTTGCGCACCTCGGTGCGGCCGTAGTCGAATTCGAGCGTGCCCCAGTCCGGGTGCGCCGCCCGCTGCGGGTCCGCGTGCTCGTACAGCGGCCGGCCGTCGAACTCGGCGAGCGCCCACTCGTCGCGCGGGAAGTGCGCGGGCACCCAGTCGACGATGACGCCGATCCCGGCCCGGTGCAGCGCGTCGACCAGGAAGCGGAAGTCGTCCGGTGTGCCCATCCGGGAGGTCGGGGCGTAGAAGCCGGTGACCTGGTAGCCCCAGGAGCCGCCGAAGGGGTGCTCGGAGACCGGCATCAGCTCCACATGCGTGAACCCCAGATCACGTACGTACGCGGGGAGTTGCTCGGAGAGCTGCCGATAGGTGAGGCCGGGTCGCCAGGACGGCAGATGCACCTCGTACACGGACAGCGGCGCCTCGTGCACCGGGACGTCCCCGCGGTGGGCCATCCACTCCTGGTCCCGCCAGACGTGGTGCGCGGCCGTCACGACCGAGGCGTTGGACGGCGGGACCTCGGCATGGCGGGCCATCGGGTCGGCGCGCAGCGTGTGCGTGCCGTCCGGGCGGCAGATGTCGAACTTGTAGAGCGCGCCCTCCCCGATCGCGGGCAGGAACAGCTCCCACACCCCGGTGGAGCCGAGCGAGCGCATCGGGAAGCCGGTGCCGTCCCAGTAGTTGAAGTCACCCGCGACGCGCACCCCGCGGGCGTTGGGGGCCCAGACGGTGAACCGGGTGCCGGTGACGCCCTGGTGCTCCATCGGCTGGGCGCCCAGCGCCGTCCACAGTTCCTCGTGCCGGCCCTCGCCGATCAGATGCAGATCGAGATCGCCGAGCGCGGGCAGGAAGCGGTACGGGTCCTGGACCTCGATCTCGTTGTCCTCGTAGGCGACCAGGAGCTGGTACTCGGGGACGGCCGGCATCGGCAGGAGCCCGGAGAAGAAGCCGTCGCCGTCCTCGTGCAGTTCGGCCCGGAGCCCCTTGGCCAGCACGGTCACCGACCGGGCGAAGGGGCGCAGCACCCGGAACGTCACCCCGCCGCGGATCTGGTGCGCGCCGAGCAGGTCGTGCGGGGCGTGGTGCTCACCGGCCAGCAGCCGGGCCCGGTCCCCGTCGTCCAGGGCGCGGGCGGGGCGGACCCCCTGACCGCCGCCGGCGCGGCGCGGACGCGGCGGGGCCGCCGCCCGCTTCGCCCGCTTGGCGGGAGCGCGGGTCGAGGCGGGCGAGGGCGCGGCGACCGGGGCCGTGTCCGGCGTCGGCACGGACATCGGCGTGGTGACCGGCTCGGGGGGCGGGGCGCTCGCTTCCACCGGTGCGAGGGTCCCGGTCGCCGGGCCTGCGGCGGTGGCGTCCGCGTGCTCTGCGGACAGCGAGGCCTCGGGGGTGGTCGGAGCGGGATCGGGCGCTTTGCGGGACGGCTTGCGGGCGGTCACAGGGACAGCCTCCTCGGGGGTGTGGGTGGGGCGGGAGGGGTGGCGCGCCGGGGACCGGGTGCGGGACGGGACGCGGTCCCCGGCTGGGGTCAGTCGGTGGCGGCGGCCAGGCGGTGGATGGCGGCCATCGGGACCGGAAGCCAGTCGGGCCGGTGCCGTGCCTCGTACAGCACCTCGTACACCGCCTTGTCGGTCTCGTGGGCCCGCAGCAGCTCCGGTTCGCCGCGGGGGTCGATGCCCGCGGCCTCCGCGTAGCCGTCGCAGTAGGCGGACCGGCAGCGCGCCGCCCAGTCGGCGTTCCAGGGGCGGTGGGAGCGGGCCGCGTAGTCGAAGGAGCGGAGCATCCCGGCGATGTCGCGCACCGGTGGCTGCGGGCTGCGGCGCTCCGTGAGCGGGCGGGCCGGTTCGCCCTCGAAGTCGATCAGCGACCAGAAGCCGTCCGTCCCGCGCAGGGTCTGGCCGAGATGGAGGTCGCCGTGCACCCGCTGGGCGGCCCAGCTCCGCCCCTTGTCGCCCAGTGCCGTCACGGCGTCGAAGGCGGTGCGCAGCCCGGGGACGTACGGCACCAGTTCCGGTACCGCGTGGGCGGCCGCCTCCAGCCGCCGCACCATGCCCGCGGCCTGTTCGTCGCTCGTGCCGCGGGGCGGCACGGGGGTGGGCAGCGCCGCGGCGAGCGCGGTGTGCACCTCGGCGGTGGCCCGTCCCAGCGCGCGGGCCTCCGGTCCGAAGTCGTGGCCCGTCGCGAGTGCGCGCAGGGCGAGCTGCCAGCCGTCCTGCGCGTCGCGCAGGAACGGCTGGAGCACCCCGAGCGTGAGGTGTTCCGGCTCGGTGGACTCGAACCAGGCGACGGGGGCCGGGACGCGTCCGCACCCCTCGCGGGAGAGTGCGAGCGGCAGTTCCAGATCGGGGTTGGTGCCGGGGAACACCCGGCGGAAGATCTTGAGGATGTAGGCGTCGCCGTAGACGAGCGAGGAGTTGGACTGCTCGGTGTCCAGCACCCGGGGCGCGAGTCCGGCGGGGACCGGTGCCGCGCCCCGGCCGAACCGGAGGGCGCCGAGCCC
Organism: Streptomyces sp. NPDC087428; assembly: GCF_044744085.1. Lineage (NCBI taxonomy): Bacteria > Bacillati > Actinomycetota > Actinomycetes > Kitasatosporales > Streptomycetaceae > Streptomyces > Streptomyces sp. NPDC087428. The sequence goes on along the minus strand of NZ_JBIUXR010000022.1, from coordinate 64,991 downwards.
GCCCGGGGTGCGCAGCCGCTCCAGCAGCAGGGCAGCGAGGCGCGGGTCGTGCAGTCCGTCGTAGACGGTCAGACCGGCCAGCGGGCCGTCCGTCACATGGCCGATGAGGGCGGGTGCCAGCCGGGTCGGCAGCGTGGGACGTACCCCGAGCAGCAACTGGTAGCAGTCGACGGGGGGCTGGGCGGGCATGGTGGGCTGGTGGACCCGGACCAGCAGGTGCAGGAGCCCGGGGCCGGTGGCGGCGGTGCCGCCGTACTTCTCCACCGGCAGTATCTCGGTCGCCGACACGAGCGAGAAGGCCGTGATCGGCCGTCCCTTGCCCGCGAACCACCGCTGCCGGGGCAGCCATTCATGGAGCAGCGGTCCGAGAGACGGGAGCAGGGCTGTGCTGTTCGCCAGGGCGACCTGAGCGGATGCAGCCTCCGACATGGCATCGCGTCCTTTCCCCGGGCACACCACAGGATGCGAAGAGTGTCCCGGATTGCGGCTTTGGCTGTCCGGCTGTGCGGGACGTGTCGGGTCAGGATGGTCCGTACGGACTCGACTCGAAGGGAACGAAACGCCAGGAGGGCCCAGGAAGGGTCCTGAAGCGTTCGATATGGGGGGAGAGTGCCCCGTGCGGAGCGGCGGAAACCGCCCCGCACGCGACCCTGTGCGCCGGCTCCGGGTCAGCTCGGCGGCGCGTCCTTGCGGAGGCGGAACCAGTAGAAGCCGTGTCCCGCGAGAGTCAGCAGGTAGGGCCACTGACCGATGGCGGGGAAGCGCACCCCGCCGATCAGCTCCACCGGATGGCGCCCGTTGAAGGACCGCAGATCGAGCTCCGTGGGCTGGGCGAACCGGGAGAAGTTGTGCACGCACAGCACGAGGTCGTCCCCGTGCTCACGGGTGAAGGCCAGCACCGCGGGATTGGACGAGGGCAGTTCGGTGTACGAGCCGAGGCCGAACGCCGGGTTCTGCTTGCGGATCTCGATCATCCGGCGCGTCCAGTGCAGCAGCGAGGACGGCGAGGCCATCGCCGCCTCGACGTTGGTGACCTGGTAGCCGTAGACGGGGTCCATGATCGTGGGAAGGAAGAGCCGCCCCGGATCGCTGGAGGAGAACCCGGCGTTCCGGTCGGGCGTCCACTGCATCGGGGTGCGTACGGCGTCCCGGTCGCCCAGCCAGATGTTGTCGCCCATCCCGATCTCGTCCCCGTAGTAGAGGATCGGGGAGCCGGGCAGCGACAGCAGCAGGGCGGTGAACAGCTCGATCTGGTTGCGGTCGTTGTCCAGCAGGGGTGCCAGGCGCCGCCGGATACCGATGTTGGCCCGCATCCGGGGGTCCTTGGCGTACTCCGCGTACATGTAGTCGCGCTCTTCGTCCGTGACCATTTCGAGCGTCAGCTCGTCGTGGTTGCGCAGGAAGATGCCCCACTGGCAGCCGGACGGGATCGCCGGTGTCTTGGCCAGGATCTCGGAGACCGGGTAGCGGCTCTCGCGGCGTACGGCCATGAAGATCCGCGGCATGACGGGGAAGTGGAACGCCATGTGGCACTCGTCGCCGCCCGCCTGGTAGTCGCCGAAGTAGTCGACGACGTCCTCCGGCCACTGGTTGGCCTCGGCGAGCAGCACGGTGTCGGGGTAGTTGGCGTCGATCTCCTTGCGGACCCGCTTGAGGAAGCCGTGGGTCTCCGGGAGGTTCTCGCAGTTGGTGCCCTCGCGCTGGTAGAGGTAGGGCACGGCGTCGACCCGGAAGCCGTCGATCCCGAGGTCCAGCCAGAAGCGCAGGGCGGAGATGATCTCCTCCTGCACCGCCGGGTTCTCGTAGTTGAGGTCGGGCTGGTGCGAGAAGAACCGGTGCCAGTAGTACTGCTTGCGCACCGGGTCGAAGGTCCAGTTGGACGTCTCGGTGTCGACGAAGATGATCCGGGCGTCCTGGAACTGCTTGTCGTCGTCGGCCCAGACGTAGTAGTCGCCGTACGGACCCTCGGGGTCGGTACGGGACTGCTGGAACCAGTCGTGCTGGTCGCTGGTGTGATTCATGACGAAGTCGATGATCACGCGCATCCCGCGCTGGTGCGCGGCGTCGACGAACTCGACGAAGTCGGCGAGGTCACCGAACTCGGGCAGTACGGCGGTGTAGTCGGAGACGTCGTAACCGCCGTCGCGCAGCGGCGACTTGAAGAACGGCGGCAGCCAGAGGCAGTCGACGCCCAGCCACTGGAGGTAGTCCAGTTTGGCGGTGATCCCCTTGAGATCTCCGATGCCGTCGCCGTTGGAGTCCTGGAAGGAACGGACGAGGACCTCGTAGAAGACGGCACGCTTGAACCAGTCGGGATCGCGGTCCTTGGCCGGGGTGTCCTCGAACGTGTCGTGGACGGGCTCATTGACGATCATGGTGTGGGTGACCCTCCGGTCGGCGGGGACGGTCGCAGGACGACGATGTGCGCGGGCGTCACGCCCGGCTCAAGGCGCACATAGAAGGTCCTGCCCCAGTGATAGGAAGTGCCGCTGAGCTCGTCGCGCACCGGCACGCTCTCGTGCCGTTCGAGGCCGAGTCGCGGCATGTCCAACGAGACGGTCGCCTCCTGGGTGTGGTGCGGGTCGAGGTTGACGACCATCAGAACGATGTTCGAACCGGAGCGTTTGCTGTACACGAGCAGGGCGTCGTTGTCGGACGAGTGGAAGTGCACGTCACGCAGCTGTTGCAGCGCCGGGTGGCGGCGCCTGATCCGGTTGAGCGTGGTGATGAGCGGGGCCAGCGACCGGCCCTCGCGCTCGGCGGCTTCCCAGTCCCTGGGCCGGATCTCGTACTTCTCCGAGTCGAGGTACTCCTCACTGCCGCTGTGGGTCGGGGTGTTCTCGCAGAGCTCGTACCCCGCGTACACCCCCCAGGTGGGGGAGAGCGTCGCCGCGAGCACCGCCCGTGCCTCGAAGGCGGGCCTGCCGCCGTCCTGGAGGTATCCGGGGAGGATGTCGGGGGTGTTCACGAAGAAATTGGGCCGCATGCAGGAAGCCGTCTCACCGGACAGTTCGCTCACGTACTCGGTGATTTCCTGCCGGCTGTTGCGCCAGGTGAAGTACGTGTACGACTGCTGGAATCCGATGGTGGCGAGTGCGTGCATCATCGCGGGACGGGTGAATGCCTCGGCCAGGAAGATCACATCGGGATCGGTACGGTTGATGTCGGCGATGACCTTCTCCCAGAAGATCACCGGCTTGGTGTGCGGATTGTCGACGCGGAAGATCCGCACCCCGTGATCCATCCAGAACCGGAGAATGCGCACGGTCTCCGTGACGATTCCGTCCAGATCCCTGTCGAAAGCGATCGGGTAGATGTCCTGGTATTTCTTGGGGGGATTCTCCGCGTAGGCGATAGTGCCGTCCGCCCGGTGGTGGAACCACTCGGGGTGTTCCGTGACCCACGGGTGGTCGGGGGAGCACTGGAGGGCGAAATCCAGCGCGATCTCCATACGCAGGTTCCGCGCGGTCCCGACGAAATGGTCGAAGTCGTCGAGGGTGCCGAGATCGGGGTGGACGGCATCGTGGCCGCCCTCGGCCGAGCCGATCGCCCACGGCACCCCCACATCGTGCGCGGCGGGGGAGAGGGAGTTGTTCGGGCCCTTGCGGTGAGTGGTCCCGATCGGGTGGATCGGCGGCAGGTAGACCACGTCGAAGCCCATCGCCGCGACCGCAGGCAGGCGCTCGGCCGCCGTGCGGAAGGTGCCGCTGACGATCCGGGGCGGTTTCGGGACCGCCGCCCCCTTCGCCGCGCGGCCCTTGCGCGGCGCCTTCACCGGTTCGGCCCTGGCGCCCTCGGAACGGGGGAACAGCTCGTACCAGGAACCGAACAGGGCACGCCGGCGCTCGACGACGAGCGGGAGCGGGCGCGAGGCGGTGACCAGCTCACGCAGGGGATGGCCGGCCAGCGCCTCTGCCGCCTCCGGGGCGAGCGCGGCGGCCAGCCGGGCGGCGGCCGGGCGCGACGCGTCGCGCAGGGCGTCGACCGCGGACAGCACCGCCTCGCGGCCGTCCCGCTTGGGCACGCCCTCTGCGGCCCGTTCGTACAGCTCGGCGCCCTCCGCGAGGACGAGCGCGGTGTCGATCCCCGCCGGGATCTTGATCCGGGCGGTGTGCCGCCAGGTGGCCACCGGGTCGCTCCAGGCCTCGACCGTGTACGTCCAGCGCCCCTCCGCGTCCGGCGTCACGTCGGCGCCCCAGCGGTCGGTGCCCGGAGCGAGCTCGCGCATCGGTGTCCAGGGGCCGGGGCGCCCGCTCGGATCGAGCAGGACAACGTTGGCGGCGACCGCGTCATGACCCTCGCGGAAGACGGTCGCGGTGACCTGGAAGGTCTCACCGGAAACCGCCTTGGCGGGCCTTCTTCCGCAATCGACGAGGGGACGGACGTCGAGGACGGGAATGCGACCGATCATGAAATCACCTGGGGACTGGAGCTCGGACTCAACAGGGCGCGTTGCGGGTGCGGAGGGCTGAACGCGCGCGCCGCGATGGTCGGGTTCCGTCCTTTCTAGCTGCTCCGTTGACGACTGGTGGGATGTGGGCATGGCCGCTCCTGTCCGCGTTCACTCGAATGGCACTCGAATGGCTGGGGCGAGGGTGTGGTGCGCGGGTGTGGACCGAATGTGCGCGGGCCGTCCCGATTGCATACGAACCGCGGGCGGATCGCCGCCGAACGGCGGACGAACCGGCCGTGGGTCCGAGACGGATTGCCTTGAACTCTCATCCGAACGCATTCGTTCCGGGTACCGGAGAAGCCTTCCCACGGATGCCGGTGGGCCAATCCGGTGGTTTGTTAACTACTCGGGCGTATCTGTGACGTTCTGAATGCGCCGGGCTCCGCCGCGCGTGCGCGGGGTTGCGGAATTCCGGCGCACGCGGGGACGGCGGGCGCCACTGGGAAGCCTTCCCTGTGCGGCGAAGGCCCACAAGGCCGTACGAGGTGAGGGAATCGGCCATAACACCTGTGACGGACGGGCCTGGAGCGGCGAGTAGTGCCGGTGGTGCTCAGGAGGGCGGAGCGAAGGGGGCGGTCGACCCGCCGGGGTCGCACGCCGCCGGACGGCCGTGCGCCGTGGTTGCCGGGTGCCGTGCACGGCTAACGTCGAGGGTGACGGAGCGGCGCACACCGTGGTGCGTCCCCTCGGATCCGGACGTCCCCTGTAAAGGTGGAATACGTGAAGGCCATTCGTCGATTCACCGTGCGTCCCGTCCTCCCCGATCCCCTTCAACCGCTCAGCGACCTCGCCCGCAACCTGCGCTGGTCCTGGCACACCGAGACCCGTGAGCTCTTCCAGGCCGTCGACCCGGTGGCCGGCCGGGGGGCGGACGGCGACCCCGTGCGCCTGCTCGGTGCCGTGTCCGCCGGGCGGCTCGCCGAGCTGGCCCAGGACGAAGCGTTCCTGCACCGGCTGGCCGAGGTGTCCGCCGGCCTCCGGGACTACCTCCAGGGCCCCCGGTGGTACCAGGAACAGGTCGCGCAGGGCGTCGAGCTGCCCGCCGCCATCGCCTACTTCTCGCCCGAGTTCGGGGTGACCGCGGCCCTGCCCCAGTACTCCGGCGGGCTCGGCATCCTCGCCGGGGACCACCTCAAGGCTGCCAGCGACCTGGGCGTCCCCCTGGTCGGCGTCGGCCTGCTCTACCGCCACGGCTACTTCCGCCAGAGCCTCTCCCGGGACGGCTGGCAACAGGAGCACTATCCCGTCCTCGACCCCAACGAACTGCCGCTCACCCTGCTGCGTGAAGCCGACGGGACACCGAGCGAGGTAGTGCTCGCCCTCCCCGGCGGCCGCACACTGCACGCCCACATCTGGCAGGCCCAGGTGGGCCGGGTGCCGCTCCTCATGCTCGACTCCGACGTGGAGGGCAACGCCCCCGGCGAACGCGAGGTCACCGACCGGCTGTACGGCGGCGGCAGCGAGCACCGGCTGCTCCAGGAGATGCTGCTGGGCATCGGCGGCGTGCGCGCCGTGCGGTCCTACTGCCGGCTCACCGGCCACCCGGTGCCCGAGGTGTTCCACACGAACGAGGGCCACGCCGGATTCCTGGGCCTCGAACGCGTCCGGGAGCTCGCCGACAGCGGCCTGGACTTCGGCTCCGCGGTCGAGTCCGTACGGGCCGGCACCGTCTTCACCACCCACACCCCGGTGCCGGCCGGGATCGACCGGTTCGACCGCGAACTCGTCGCCCGTCACTTCGGTGACGACGGAGAGCTGCCGGGCGTCTCCGCCGAACGCATCCTGCACCTGGGCACGGAGACGTACGACGGCGGCGACCCCGGCGTCTTCAACATGGCCGTGATGGGTCTGCGGCTCGCCCAGCGGGCCAACGGGGTCTCCACCCTGCACGGGGCGGTCAGCCGGGAGATGTTCGCCGGGCTCTGGCCGGGCTTCGACGCCCCGGAGGTACCGATCACCTCCGTGACCAACGGGGTCCACGCACCCACCTGGGTCGCCCCCGAGATCTACCGGCTGCGCACCGAGTCCGGGGGCACCCCCGGGCGCTGGGACTCCGCCGCCGCCATCCCCGACCGGCAGCTCTGGGACGTGCGCCGCACGCTGCGCGAACAACTGGTGACCGAGGTGCGGCAGCGGCTGCACGCCTCCTGGCGCACGCGCGGCGCCGAACCCGCCGAACTCGGCTGGATCGACGGCGTCCTGGACCCCGGCGTGCTGACGATCGGCTTCGCCCGCCGCGTCCCCTCGTACAAGCGGCTGACGCTGATGCTCCGCGACCGCGACCGGCTGCGGAGACTGCTCCTCCACCCGGATCGCCCGATCCAGATCGTCGTGGCGGGCAAGGCGCATCCGGCCGACGACAGCGGGAAGCGGCTGGTCCAGGAGCTGGTCCGGTTCGCCGACGACCCCCGGGTGCGCCACCGCATCGTTTTCCTGCCCGACTACGGGATGGCGATGGCCCAGAAGCTCTACCCGGGCTGCGATGTCTGGCTGAACAACCCGCTGCGCCCGCTGGAGGCGTGCGGTACGAGCGGGATGAAGGCCGCCCTCAACGGCTGCCTCAACCTGTCCGTCCTCGACGGCTGGTGGGACGAGTGGTTCGAGCCGGACTTCGGCTGGGCGATCCCGACGGCCGACGGTTCCGCGATGGACGAGGACCGGCGCGACGATCTGGAGGCCAACGCCCTCTACGAGCTGATCGAGGACCGGGTCGCGCCCCGCTTCTACGACCACGGGGGCGAGGGGCTCCCGGAGCGCTGGATCGAGATGGTCCGGCGCACGCTGGGCACCCTCGGCCCCAAGGTCCTCGCGGGGCGCATGGTCCGTGAGTACGTGGAGCGGCTGTACGCCCCCGCGGCCCTCGCCCAGCGTTCCCTGGACGCCGCCACCGCACAGGAGCTCTCCGGCTGGAAGGCCAGGGTCAGGGCGGCCTGGCCGCGGGTGGCGGTCGACCACGTCGAGGCGGTGACGCCCAGTGAGGCGGACAGCTCGGCCGAGCTGGGCTCGACGCTGGCGCTGCGGGTCCGGATCAGCCTCGGGGTGCTGGAGCCGGACGACGTGGAGGTGCAGGCGGTGGCCGGCCGGGTGGACGCCGCCGACTCCCTCACGGACGCCCAGATCTTCCCGCTGAAGCCGGCCGGGGGCCAGGACCTGGAGGGCCGCTGGCTGTACGACGGCCCGCTGGCCCTCGACCGCACCGGCCCCTACGGGTACACCGTGCGGGTGCTGCCGGCCCATCCGCTGCTGGCCGGCGGAGCCGAACTCGGCCTGGTGGCACAGCCGGCGGACGGCACGGGCGAGGCGGGTCTGGTGATGCGCTGACGTCCCGTCCCGACGACGGACCCCGGGGCCCGGCACCGTTCCACCGGTGCCGGGCCCTTCGTCTTCTGAACACATGTGCTTGACGTGTCCATGCGATGCATTTAAGTTCCTCACTCATCGCAGGGTTCATCACCCGGCCCATTGTTCACGTGAGTGAACGTCGTTGGTTTCGGGCCGAGTTGCCGGACCTTCTCCGCACCGGAAGGCACCCCCACATGCGCACCGGAACCATCGGGCGCGGCCTCGGCCTCGCCACCGCCCTCGCGGCACTGATCACCGGCTTCTCCACGGCCCCGGCCTCGGCCGGCCGGGCCGCCCCCGACCCGGCCCCGGCGGTGGCAGCCGCCCCCGCCGCCTTCACCCACCCCGGCGTCCTCGTCAGCCGTCCCCAGCTGGACTTCGTGCGCGCCAAGGTGCGGGCCGGCGCCCAGCCCTGGAAGAGCGCGTACGACCAGATGATGGCGAGCAAGTACGCCTCGCTCACCCGGACCGCCAAACCCCGGGCCGTCGTGGAGTGCGGCTCGTACTCCAACCCCAACTACGGCTGCACCGACGAGCGCGAGGACGCGACAGCCGCCTACACGCTCTCGCTGGCCTGGTACATCACCCAGGACAGCCGCTACGCCGCCAAGGCCGTCGAGATCATGGACGCCTGGTCGGCCGTGATCAAGGACCACACCAACAGCAACGCCCCGCTCCAGACCGGCTGGGCCGGCTCCTCCTGGCCACGTGCCGCCGAGATCATCAAGTACACGTACAGCGGCTGGCCGAACGCGGGCCGGTTCGCCACCATGCTCCGCGACGTCTACCTGCCCAAGGTCATCAACGGCTCGAACAGCAACGGGAACTGGGAACTGAGCATGACCGAGGCCGCGATCGGCATCTCGGTCTTCCTGGAGGACCGCACCTCGTACGACAAGGCGGTCACCAAGTTCCGCGGACGGGTCCCCGCGTACATCTATCTGACCTCGGACGGCGCGCTGCCGAAGACGGCGCCCGGCAGCGGACTGGACACCCGCGACAAGATCGTCAACTACTGGCAGGGCCAGTCGACCTTCATGGACGGGCTCTCGCAGGAGACCTGCCGCGACCTCACCCACACCGGCTACGGCCTCTCCGCCATCTCGCACATCGCCGAGACCAGCCGGATCCAGGGGCAGGACCTCTACCCGGAGATCGCCGACCGGCTGCGCCACGCGCTGGGGCTGCACGCCAAGTACCAGCTGGGGGAGGCCGTTCCGTCGTCGCTCTGCGGCGGATCGCTCAAGGACAGCCTCGGCCCGGTCACCGAGGTCGGGTTCAACGCGCTGCACAACCGGATGGGCATCGCGATGACCAACACCCAGACCCTCACGGAGCAGCGCAGGCCCGCCGGGACCGACAACCTGTTCGTCGCCTGGGAGACGCTGACCCACGCGGACAACCCCTCCTGAGCACGGAACCGCCCGGGAGGAGTGGGTACTCCTCCCGGGCGGGATACCGCGTCAGCTGTGGTGCGTGCCGTGCGGCTGGGTTCAGAAGGTGAGCTTGAAGCTGTTGATCTTCCCGGTGTCGCCCGAGTAGACGTCCTGGACCTTCAGCTTCCACGTCCCGTTCGCCACCACGGCGGAGGCGTTCACCGTGTACGTGGTCTGGACGTTGTCCGCCGAGTCGGTGGACGAGGAGTTCTTCAGGCGGTACGTGGTGCCGTTCGGGGCGACGAGGTCGATGACCAGGTCACCGCGGTAGGTGTGGGTGATGTCCACGCCGACCTTGAGGGCGCTCGGGGCGTTGCCGGTACGACCGGTGACGTTGACCGAGCTGGTGACGGCCGAGCCGTGGTCCGGGATGGCCGTGGCGGTGGTGTTCTCGAAGACCGTGCCACCGGGGTCGGTGCCGCCGCCGGGACGGGTACCGACGTTGATGCCGGCCCAGGCGTTGGCCACCGCCGTGTACTCGGCGCTGGTCGTGCCGTACAGCTCACCGGCCGCGGCGAGCGTGCCCGTACGGGCACCCGCGTAGTTCGTGGTGGAGCTGAACTTGGTGGTGAGCGCCTTGAACCAGATCAGCTCGGCCTTGGCACGGCCGATGCCGGTGACCGGCAGACCGTCGGAGGTCGGGGAGTCGTACGAGACGCCGTTGATCGTCTTGGCGCCACTGCCCTCGGAGAGAAGGTAGAAGAAGTGGTTGGCCGGGCCCGACGAGTAGTGGACGTCGATGTTGCCGATGCCGGAGTACCAGGCGTCCTTGGAGATGCCGTCCCGGCTCGGCTTGTCCTGGTAGCGCAGCGGCGTGCCGTCACCGTTGATGTCGATCTTCTCGCCGATGAGGTAGTCGCCCTTGTCGCTGGCGTTGTTGGCGTAGAACTCGACGGCGGTGGCGAAGATGTCGCTGGTCGCCTCGTTGAGGCCACCGGACTCACCGCTGTAGTTCAGGCCGGCGGTGTTCGAGGTGACGCCGTGCGTCATCTCGTGCGCGGCCACGTCCAGCGCGGTCAGCGGCGAGGCGTTCCCGCTGCCGTCGCCGTACGTCATGCAGAAGCAGCTGTCGTCCCAGAAGGCGTTGACGTAGCTGTTGCCGTAGTGGACGCGGGAGTACGCTCCGACGCCGTCACCCCGGATGCCCGTCCGGCCGTGGACGTTCTTGTAGTAGTCCCACGTCTCGGCCGCACCGTAGTGCGCGTCGGCCGCGGCGGTCTCGGCGTTCTGGGGGGTGCCGTCACCCCAGATGTCGTCCGAGCCGGAGAAGAGGGTGCCCGTGCCGGACGAACCGTGGTTCAGGTTGTACGTCTTGTGGTTGCCACGGGTGGTGTCGGTCAGGTTGTACGACCCGGAGGTGTTCAGGGTCACCTGCCCGCTGTACTCGGTGTTGCCGGTGCCCTTCTCGATGCCCTGCCACTCGTAGAGCTTCGCGCCGCTGGTCGCGTCCGTGACGACGTGCAGCGCGTTCGGGGTGCCGTCCTCCTGGAGACCGCCGACCACGGTCTCGTAGGCGAGCTGCGGCGTGCCGCTCGCCATCCAGACGACCTTGCGGGGCGCCTTCTCGGCCACGGTCTTGTCCGAGCCGTCGGCCTTGGCCGCACCGAGCGCCTGCTTCTCGGCCGTCGCCGGGGCGACCTCCGCGGCCGTGCCCACGGCCTTCAGCTGGGCGGTGGTGGCCTTGGAGGCCTTGGTGACGCTCTCGGTCGCGCCGGACTTCGACTCCTGGACGATCAGGTCGCCGCCCAGGACCGGGAGCCCGCTGAAGGTGCGCTCGTAACGGGTGTGCGTGGTGCCGTCGTTGTCCTGGATGACGTCCCGGACGACGAGCTTCTCCTGCGAGCCGAGACCGAGGTCCTTGGCGGTGGCCGCCTTGCTCGCGTTCGCGTCACGGATCAGCTCCGCACGCTGGGAGGGGGAGAGCTGCCGGGGCAGCGCACCGTGATCGGCACCTGCGGTTGCAGCGGCTTCGGCGGCGGCGGCGCTGGATGTGCCGGCCGGTGTCGCGGTGGCTGTGCCGGTCTGGACTCCGGCGGCCAGAAGAGCTGCTGCGGCTATCAGAGCGCCGGTCGCGGTGGCACGACGGCTGGGCGTGGATCTCACGCGGACTCCTTCTGCAAGGGGGTACCGGCGGCTGGTGAGCCGTCCGGGCAGAGCAGGCAGTGCGCAGAACGGGGTGAAGAGTGCCAGGAGAAAGGTGTTGCTGTCAGGAGCGCGTCAACAAGATGGCCGGAATTCGTCCGTTGCCGTAATGGTCATGTTCGTTAAGCGGACGTTTCGCCGATCATCACCGCGATGCCGTCCAGCGTCCTCCGCAGCCCGAAATCGAAGAGGACGTCGAGGTCGAGCTCGAACGCGTCGTGTTCGAAAAGATTGAGGAGAACCGGGAAGCGACCACCTGTCGAGACGGCTTCGAACTGTGGCTCGTTCCGCGTCATCCACTCCTCGTCGGACAGTCCGGTGTCCTGGAGCGCCTGCGCCTCCATGTCGGCGGCCTGGGCCAGTCCCTGGACATAGGCGAAGAGGGTGAGATGCGTGTGGAGCATGGCGTGCGGGGACAGCCCGGTGCCCTTCAGGGCGCGCAGCACCCACTCCGTGTACCGCATCGCGTGCGGGGACGCCGTGGGCCGGGTGAAGGAGGCCATCGCCTGGGCCATCCACGGATGGCGCCCGTACACCGCGCGCAGCCAGCGGGCGGCGAGCTCGAGACCGGTCCGCCAGTGCTGCGGCACGGGACCCAGCGGGCGTTCGCCGAGCGCCTCCTCCGACATCAGCCGCACCAGTTCGGCCTTGCCCGGGACATGGCGGTACAGCGCCATGGTGGACGTGGCCAGGATGGTCGCGACCCGGCGCATCGACACCGCCGGCAGGCCCTCGGCGTCGGCGAGTCCGACGGCGGTCCGGACGATCCGGTCGCGGTTCAGCGCGGAGCCGTCCCCGGCGCCCGCGAGCGGCGGGACACGGTCCGCGACCACGGTGCCGACGCCCGGCACGACCCGCACCAGCCCCTCCGCGCGCAGCACGGACAGCGCCTTCGTGGCCGTCGCCATGGCGACGCCCCACTCCCGGACGACGGCGCGGGTGGACGGCACCCGCTCACCCGGGGCGAGTTCGTCCGATGCGATCCGCCGACGCAGCTCGGCGGCGATCCTGAGGTAGGGCGGTTCGGTCGGCACGGAGCGGACTGTACTAGTGCACCCAGGACGTCGTACACCGTCCTGAACTGCCCCTGTCGGCCCGGCCCCGGACCGGTGACGGGCCATGTACTACGGCACTGTTTGTGGTGTACGCGGGCCCACTGCTGTGCTCCCGGCATGACTTCCTCACCGCCGGCCGCCCTCGCGGGCCGCCGTGAATGGACCGCACTCGGCGTGCTGATGCTGCCGCTGCTCTTCGTCTCGATGGACGTCTCCATCCTGTTCTACGCACTGCCCGCCATCGGCGCCGACCTGGAACCGGGCTCCACCCAGCAGCTGTGGATCCTGGACATGTACGGGTTCGTGCTGGCCGGGCTGCTCATCACCATGGGGGCGCTCGGCGACCGGATCGGCCGCCGCAAGGTACTGACGGGCGGCACGGTCGTCTTCGCCGCGGCGTCCCTCGCGGCCGCCCTCGCACGGTCCCCGGAGGCGCTGATCGCCGCCCGCGCGCTGCTCGGGGTGGGCGGCGCCTGCCTGATGCCGTCCACGCTCGCGCTCGTCCGCAACCTGTTCCACGACCGCGAACAGCGGTCCCGGGCCGTCGCGCTGTGGACGACGGTGATGGCCACCGGGATCTCCCTCGGCCCGGTCGTCAGCGGAATCCTCCTCGAACACTTCTGGTGGGGCGCGGTCTTCCTGATCAACCTGCCCGCGATGACGCTCCTGCTCGTCCTCGCGCCCGTACTGCTCCCGGAGTCCCGCAGCCCCGTGCGAGCGCGGTTCGACGTCCTGAGCGCCGTGCTCTCGCTCGCCGCGCTGCTGCCGGTGATCCACGGCATCAAGGAGCTCGCCAAGCACGGCTACCGGCCGCTGCCCGCCCTCGGCATCGCCGTCGGCCTCGTCCTCGGACTCGTCTTCGTCCACCGCCAGGGCCGCCTCACCCACCCGATGGTCGACCTCGCCCTCCTGCGCCGCCGCGCCTACGGGGGGTCGGTCCTCGTCAACCTCCTGGCGATGGCCGCCACGATCGGCTTCGCCGCCTTCTTCTCGCAGTACGTGCAGTCCGTCCTCGGCAAGAGCCCCTTCGAGGCCGCGATGTGGAGCGTGGTGCCGTCCCTCGGCGTCGTCGTCGCCGCACCGGCCGCCGGAGCGCTCGCCAAACGCCTGGACCGCGGATACGTCATGGGTGGCGGGTTTCTCGTCTCGGCGGCGGGCTTCCTCTCGCTCACCGGGACACGGGCCGACTCCCCGCTCTGGGTGACGCTGGCGGGCTCCGCCGTCTACGCGGGCGGCCTGGTCGCGGCGATGACCCTGGCCAACGAACTCGCCCTGGGCGCCGCCCTGCCCGAGCGCGCGGGCTCCGCCGCGGCCGTCCTCGAATCGGGCCAGGAACTCGGCGGAGCGCTGGGCATGGCCCTGCTCGGTTCGCTCGGCGCGGTCGTCTACGGGCGCGACATGACCGACGCCGTGCCGGACGCCCCCGACGCGGCCCGGGAGACCCTGGGCGGCGCGGTGGCCGTGGCCCGGCAACTCCCGTCACAGGACCGGGAGGCCTTGCTCTCCGACGCGTTCAGGGCCTTCACCCACGGCCTGAACACGGCGGCGGCGGGCGCGGCCGCGGCGATGGCGGTGGCCGCGCTGGTCTCGGTCGTCGTGCTGCGGCGGGCCGGCGGGTCCGCGTCGGCCGATCCGGGTAACCGGACCAGCGCGGACCTGCCGGAGGAAGGGCTTCGGTACGCGGACGTGGACGCGGATGTGCGATGACATGCGGCGGCCGGCCGGAGCGGGACGCGCAGCGCGGGGCGGTGGCCGGACCGGAGCGCCGGTCCGGCGGCAGCTCACACCAGGCTCTCCCGCCAGACGCGATGCAGGCCCGCGAACCGGCCCGTGCCGCCGATGAGTTCGGCCGGGGATCCGTCCTCCACGATGCGGCCGTGCTCCATCACCAGGACCCGGTCCGCGATCTCCACGGTCGACAGCCGGTGGGCGATCACCACCGCGGTGCGGCCGTGCAGCACCGTGTCCATCGCCCGCTGGACCGCCCGCTCGCCCGGGATGTCGAGGGAACTGGTCGCCTCGTCGAGGATCAGTACCGCCGGGTTCGCCAGCAGGGCGCGGGCGAAGGCGACCAACTGGCGCTGGCCGGCCGAGATCCGGCCGCCCCTCTTGCGCACGTCGGTGTCGTAGCCGTCGGGCAGACCGCTGATGAAATCGTGGGCGCCGATCGCCTTCGCGGCCTCCTCGATCTCCTCGCGGCTCGCGTCCGGGCTGCCGATCGCGATGTTCTCGGCGACGGTCCCCGAGAACAGGAAGGCCTCCTGGGTCACCATCACCACCCCGCGCCGCAGTTCGGGGACGGCGAGGTCCCGCAGATCGGTGCCGTCCAGCAGCACCCGGCCGTCGGTCGGGTCGTAGAAGCGGGCCAGCAGCTTGGCGAGCGTCGACTTGCCGGCGCCCGTCGAACCGACCACGGCCATCGTCTGGCCGGCGGGGACGGTCAGATCGAAGCGGGGCAGCACCTCACCACCCGTGCGGTAGGCGAAGCTCACCGCGTCGAAGACCACCTCGCGGCCCGGGAGCTCACCCGCGAGCGGCGGCAGCTCCCGCGGCTCCAGGGCTTCGGGAACCGTCGGGGTCTGGGCCAGCAGACCCGCGATCTTCTCCAGCGACGCCGCCGCCGACTGGTAGGAGTTGAGGAACATGCTGAGCCGGTCGATCGGGTCGTAGAGCCGCCGCAGATACAGCACCACCGCGGCCAGCACACCGAGGGCGAGGGTGCCGGAGGCGACACGGTAGGCACCCCACAGCACGATTCCGGCCACCGCGGTGTTGGCGATCAGCCGGGAGCCGACGACGTAACGCGCGTTCTCGATTATCGCGTCGCCGTTCGTGCGCCGGTGCTCGTGGTTCAGCTTCCGGAAGGCCGCGTCGTTGACCGCCTCCCGGCGGAACGCCTGGACGGGGCGGATGCCGTTCATCGTCTCCGCGAACTTCACGATGACCGCGGCGATCGCCGTCGACCGGGCGGCGAAGATGACTCCTGCCCGGCGCTGGTACTGCCGTACCAGCAGATACAGCGGGGCGAAGGAGAGCACGGCGACGGCGCCCGTCGCGAAGTCCAGCCAGAGCAGCACCAGGGAGATCGAGACGAAGGAGAGGACGACCCCGATCAGCTCCTGGAGCCCCTCGCTGAGCAGTTCGCGCAGCGACTCCACATCGGTGGTGGAGCGGGAGATCAGCCGGCCCGAGGTGTACCGCTCGTGGAAGTCCACGCTCAGGGCCTGGGCATGGCGGAAGATCCGGCCGCGCAGATCGAGCAGGGCGTCCTGGTTGACGCCGGCCGAGGCCCGGATGAAGGCGTACTGCATGGCGCCCGCGCCGGCGGAGCACAGGGCGTAGCCGATGCCCACGGCGATCAGCGGCCCGTAGTCCTTGTCCCGGAACGCGGGCACCCCGCTGTCGATGGCGTACGCGACGAGCAGCGGACCGGCCTGCACCGCCAGCTGCTGGACCAGCAGGAACAGCGCGGCCACCACGACCCGGCCGCGGTGCGGGCGGAGCAGCGAGACGAGCAGCTCGCGCGTCGCGCCGCGGGGGGCGGGCAGGTCGTCGCGGTCGAAGGAGTCCCGGGGCGCCGGGGTGCGCGCCGGGTCCTGGACGCCGGGGACCGACGCGGTCCTCTCGCCGCCGTCCCCGCCGTCGCCGGGTTCCGTGGGCCGTCCCGTCGTGGTGCTGGTCATCGGCTGCTGCCCTCCTCGGCAGGGGCGTTCGTGCCCAGGGTGTCGTCGCTCGGGCCGGGGCCACCGGGGTACGTGTCCTCGCCGGCCGGGCTTCCCGCGCCGGACATCAGCCAGGCGTACTCGGCGTTGCCGCGCAGCAGTTCCTGGTGGGTGCCGACCGCGCTGATCCGGCCCTCCGACAGGAGCGCCACCCGGTCCGCGAGCATCACGGTGGACGGCCGGTGGGCCACCACCACCGCCGTGGTGTCCCGCAGCACGCTGCGCAGCGCGGCCTCGACCAGCGTCTCGGTGTGCACGTCCAGTGCGGAGAGCGGGTCGTCGAGCACCAGGAAGCGCGGCCGGCCGACGACGGCGCGGGCCAGCGCGAGGCGTTGCCGCTGACCGCCGGAGAGGCTCAGTCCCTGTTCGCCGACCTGGGTGTCGATCCCGTGCGGCAGGTCGTGGACGAAGTCGGCCTGCGCGACCGAGAGGGCGCGCCGCAGCTCGTCCTCGCCGGCGCCCTCCGCGCCCATCAGGACGTTCTCCCCGACGCTCGCGGAGAAGAGCGTCGGCTCCTCGAACGCCACGGACACCAGCTCCCGCAGCCGCTCGCGCGGCATCGCGGTGATGTCCTCGCCGTCCAGGGTGATGCGCCCCGAAGTGGCCTCGTGCAGCCGGGGCACGAGCGCGGTGAGCGTGGTCTTGCCGCAGCCCGTGGCCCCGACCAGGGCCATCGTCTCGCCGGGACGGATCCGCAGATCGATCCGGGCCAGCACGGGAGCGGAACCCTCCGCCGCGTCCGGGTAGCGGAACCGGACCCCCTCGAAGACCATGCCGCCCGCCCCGGCGGCGTCCTCGGCGGGGCCACCGGACGGGCTCCCGGCCGCCGGCCGGTCCGCCGCGGACTCCTCCTCCTCCTCGGCCACGTCCATCACCTCGAAGAACCGCTCGGTCGCCGTCGCCGACTCCTGGCTCATCGCCAGCAGGAAGCCGATCGACTCGACCGGCCAGCGCAGCGCCAGCGCCGTGGAGAGGAAGGCGACCAGCGTGCCCGCGGACAGCCCGCCGTCCGCGACCTCGATCGTGCCGAGCACCAGCGCCGCCCCGACGGCGAGTTCTGGGATCGTCGTGATGAGGGCCCAGATGCCCGCGAGCAGCCGCGCCTTGTCCAGCTCCGTGGCCCGCAGCCGCTGCGCGAGGGCGCGGAACGCGAGGGCCTGGCTGCGGTGCCGGCCGAAGCCCTTGACGATCCGGATGCCGAGCACGCTCTCCTCGACCACCGTCGTGAGATCACCGACCTGGTCCTGGGCGCTGCGCGCCGCCAGCGAGTACTTCGCCTCGAAGACCGAGCAGGCGATCATCAGCGGCACGACGGGGACGAGCAGCACCAGGCCGAGCGTCCACTCCTGGCCGAGCAGGATCACGAAACCGACGACGATCGTGGTGGAGTTGACCACCAGATAGGTCAGCGGGAAGGCCAGGAACATCCGCACCAGCATCAGGTCGGTCGTGCCGCGCGACAGCAACTGGCCCGACGGCCAGCGGTCGTGGAAGGCGACCGGCAGGCGTTGCAGATGCCGGTAGAGCGCGGCCCGCATCGACGCCTCGACAGCGGCCAGCGGACGCGCCACCACCCAGCGCCGGAGGCCGAACAGGAACGCCTCCGTTATCCCCAGCAGCAGCAGATACAGCGCCCCGAGCCAGACGCCGCCGGGGTCCCGGTCGGCGACCGGGCCGTCGACCATCCACTTCAGCACCAGCGGGATCACCAGGCCGAGGCACGAGGCGACGACCGCGATCACGACCGCGCCGGACAACTGGGCCCGCACCGGTCTCACGTACGGCCACAGCCGCATCAGGGAGCGTGCGACGGACCGGTCCTTGGGCTCTGCGTGTTCTTCGGGCATCAGGGGCGAGCCTACGGTTCACCACTGACATCGCTCATCTGCTTTTCCCGTCCGGAACCCGCTTGACGCCGTGATCACCGCAGCCGATATTTGGTCGGCCCCGGGGGAGGGACGGCCGGTCGCGGAATCCGCGCAGCCGTGGCCCACGCGCCGGAGGGCGACGACCACGACGCCGACGGCGAACGGGCCTTCCGCCGCGTACCGGGGCCGGGGCGTACAGCGGTCGTAGCGAGGCATCAACCGATCGGCTGATGCCGGTTCGAGCGCGATGGCGGATACCGCGTGCGGGCCGGGGCCGGGATGCTCGTGGACATGGCAATCATCGAAGTGGACGGGGTGCACAAGGCCTACGCCGGACGCCCCGCGGTGGACGGGGTCGGCTTCTCCGTCGACGAGGGGGAGATCTTCGGGATTCTCGGCCCCAACGGTGCGGGCAAGACCACCACCGTCGAATGCGTCGAGGGACTGCGGGTCCCCGACTCCGGTACGGTCCGGGTCGCCGGGCTCGACCCCGTCGCCGACCACGACCGGGTGACGCTGCTGCTCGGCGCCCAGCTCCAGGAGAGCGAACTCCAGCCCAAGATCACGGTGGGGGAGGTGCTCGAACTGTACAGCGCGTTCTACCCGGACCCCGCGGACTGGCGGCCGCTCGCGGAGCGCCTGGGCCTGCACACCAAGCTCACCACCCGGTTCGGCCGGCTCTCCGGCGGTCAGAAGCAGCGGCTGTCCATCGCGCTCGCGCTCGTCGGCAACCCCCGGGTCGTGGTCCTCGACGAGCTGACCACCGGGCTCGACCCGCGCGCCCGGCGCGACACCTGGCAACTGATCGAGGAGGTACGGGCGAGCGGCGTCACGGTCCTGCTCGTCACGCACTTCATGGAGGAGGCCCAGCGGCTCTGCGACCGGATCGCCGTGATCGACAAGGGCAGGGTCGTCGCCCTCGACACCCCGTCCGGGCTGATCGCCAGGGCCGGCAGCTCCACGGTCATCTCCTTCACGCCCTCGCGGCCGCTCGACGACGCCGAACTGGCGCGGCTGCCCGGTGCGGCCTCGTGCGAGACCCGTAACGGCCGCATCGTCATCGACGGCACCGACGAGACCGTCAACGCCGTGATCTCGCTGCTGGCCCGGCTCCGCGTCACCGCGCACCAACTGCGCGTCGCCGACGCCACCCTGGACGACGCCTTCCTCGACCTCACCGAGCACCCCGGACCCGCCGAGCGGCACGCACTCACAGAACGGGCGGTCTGAGATGGCCACAGCGAACACCGACACCGGCCACGTCCCGCGCACCGCCCCGGCGGGCGCCTCCCTCGCGGTCCTCAGGGCGGAGACCAGGCTCTTCCTGCGCGAACCCGGCAGCCTGTTCTGGATCCTCGTCTTCCCGACCGTACTGATGACGATCCTGGGCCTGATCCCGTCCTTCCGGGAGCACGACGACGGACTCGGCGGCCGGCGCGTCATCGACCTGTACGTCCCCGTGGCGGTGCTGCTCGCCATGATCATGGCCGGTCTGCAGGCGATGCCGCCCGTACTGACCGGCTACCGCGAGCGCGGCATCCTGCGCCGCATGTCCACCACCCCCGTACGGCCCGCCGCCCTCCTCGGTGCGCAGATCGTCCTGCACGGCGCCGCGGCACTCGGCTCCACCCTGCTGGTGATGGCGGTCGGCCGGATCGCGTTCGGGGTGCGGCTGCCCGGACAGCCCTTCGGCTATCTGCTGGCGCTGCTGCTCGCCGTGGCCTGTGTGCTGGCGCTGGGCGCACTGGTCTGCGCGGTCTCCCGCACCACCAGGATCTCGGCGGCCCTCGGCTCCGTCGTCTTCTTCGCGATGATGTTCACCGCGGGCGTCTGGGTGCCGGTGCAGGCCATGCCCGACACCCTGCGGCGCATCGTCCAGGCCACCCCGTTCGGCGCGGCCTCCCAGGCGCTGGACCGGGCCGCCTCCGGTGACTGGCCGAGCTGGACGTACCTCGGTGCGGTGGCGTTGTGGACGGTACTGGCGGCGGGGGTCGCGGTCCGCAACTTCCGCTGGGAGTAGACGGTCCGGGGAGAGACGTCGGCCACGGGTGCGGGGGACACTTCAGTCATGAGTGCGGGGGAGCGGGAAGCCGTCATCCGGGTGGCGACGGCCGAGCAGTGGTGGGAGCGGTTCTTCCGGTACGGACCGTACGGACTGCTCGGCCTGGCCACCGGGGTCTCGGCCGTGACCGGCGAGCTCATCATGTCCCGCGCGGACGTGTACGCGGTCGCGGTTCTCGTTCCGGTGGCGCTCGTCCTCCAGCTCTGGCGGGGCCGCGACCCCTGCGGGCCGGGGTCACGGGCGGCGCTGTTCTACTTCGTCGCCCGCACGCTTCTGGCCTCCGCGCTGACCTGGTGCAACCCGTTCTTCTCCATCTTCGCGACGCTCGGCTACTTCGACGCGGGCCGGCTGCTTCCGCGGCGGGCCATGCGGGCCGGAATGCTGGCCACCGCCGTCATCATGGCGGGTTCGCAGTGCGGCAGCGGCCTGCCGCCGGCCGGCCTCATGAACTGGATCGCCTTCGGCATCCTCTTCATCCTGCACGGGACCCTCACCATGGTCTTCGCGCAGATCAGCAACCGGGAGGCCGAGCAGGTCCGTACCCAGTCCGACACCATCACCGCACTGGAGTCGGCCAACGCCCGGCTCGAACAGGCCATGGCGGAGAACGCCGGACTCCACGCCCAACTCCTCGTCCAGGCCCGCGAGGCCGGGGTGGCCGACGAGCGCAGGCGGATGGCCGCCGAGATCCACGACACCATCGCCCAGGGGCTGACCGGCATCATCGCCCAGCTCCAGGCCGTGACGTCCGCCGCCGCCACCGATCCGGAGCTGGCCGGGGAACACCTGGTCCGGGCCACCGCCCTCGCCCGGCACAGCCTGGGCGAGGCACGCCGCTCGGTGCACAACCTGCTCCCCGCCGCGCTGGAGCACGACGACCTGCCCGGCGCACTCAAGAAGACGGTCACCACCTGGTCGCAACGGACCGGCGTCCGCGCCGATTTCACCGTCACCGGCACGGCCGAGCCGCTGCACGACGAGGTCGGCGCCACCCTGCTCCGGATCGCCGAGGAGGCGCTCGCCAACGCCGGCCGCCACGCCGCCGCGACCCGGGCGGGCGTCACCCTGTCCTACATGGGCGACGAGATCACCCTCGACGTACGGGACGACGGCCGCGGCTTCGACCCGGCCGCGCTGCCGCCGTACCGGGGCGCCGGCGGATTCGGGCTCGGCGGCATGAGGGCGCGCGCCGAACGCATCGCGGGCACGGTCGAGGTGGAGACGGGACCCGGCCTCGGCACCGCGGTCTGCGCCCGGGTCCCGCTGGTCCGCGACGACTGAGACGGCACCGCCGCGCGCACAGTACGGTGGGCCGCTATGGCTGAGGAACCCGCACGCGTCATCACGCTGATCGTCGTCGACGACCACCCCGTCGTACGGAACGGGCTGCGGGGCATGTTCGAGTCCGCGGCGGAGTTCCGGGTGCTCGGCGAGGCGCCGGACGGTGTCGAGGGCGTCGAGATGGCGCTCCGGCTCGATCCCGACGTCGTCCTGATGGACCTCCGGATGCCCGGTGGCGGCGGGGTCGCGGCGATCACCGAACTGACCCGGCGCGGCGCCCGCTCCCGGGTCCTGGTCCTCACCACGTACGACACCGACTCCGACACGCTGCCCGCGATCGAGGCCGGTGCGACCGGGTACCTGCTCAAGGACGCCCCGCGCGAGGACCTGTTCACGGCGGTGCGCGCCGTCGCCGACGGCCGTACCGTCCTGTCGCCCGCCATCGCCTCCCGTCTCGTCTCGCGGGTGCGCGCCCCCGTCCGGCCCGGCGGCGAGACGCTCTCCGCGCGTGAGCGCGAAGTGCTCGAACTCGTCGCCAGGGGGACCTCGAACCGGGAGATCGCCGCCGTGCTGTTCATCAGCGAGGCCACGGTGAAGACCCATCTCACCCATGTCTTCGCCAAGCTGGGCGCCAAGGACCGCGCGGCCGCCGTCGCCGTGGGCTACGACCGCGGCATTCTGGGCTGAGCGGCCGGGCTCACTCCCGTACGCGCAGCAGCAGCACCGATCTCGCGGGCACCATGAGGCCCGTGTCGCCCCGGTGGACCGTGCCCGGTGCGGTGGACTGGTCCTCCCGCGACGTGTCCAGGACCAGTTCGTAACTCTGCGCCCACGGCGCTCCCGGCAGCCGGAGGTCCGCCGGGCGGTCACCGGCGTGCAGCACGGCCAGGAAGCTCTCGTCGGTCACCGGCTCGCCCCGGGCGTCCCGGCCCGGGATGTCGCGGCCGGAGAGGTAGAGCGCCACCGTCGCGGCCGGTGCGTACCAGTCCCCCTCGGTCATCTCGGTCCCCTGCGGGGTGAACCACGCCAGGTCCCGCAGCCCGTCCGGGGACTGCGCCCGGCCGGAGAAGAACGCCCGGCGGCGCAGCACCGGGTGGGTGTGGCGCAGGGCCAGCACCCGGGCCGTCAGCTCGGTCAGCTCCCGCCACTGCGGCTGTTCCAGGAGTGACCAGTCCAGCCAGCCGACCTCGTTGTCCTGGCAGTACGCGTTGTTGTTGCCGCCCTGGGTGCGGCCCATCTCGTCGCCCGCGACGAGCATCGGCACCCCGGTCGACAGCAGCAGGGTGGTGAGCAGGTTGCGCAGCTGGCGGCGGCGCAGCGCGTTGACGCCGGCGTCGTCGGTCTCGCCCTCGGCGCCGCAGTTCCAGGACCGGTTGTCGCCGGTGCCGTCGCGGTTGCCCTCGCCGTTGGCCTCGTTGTGCTTCTGCTCGTAGCTCACCAGGTCGCGCAGGGTGAAGCCGTCGTGCGCGGTGACGAAGTTGACCGAGGCGTACGGGCGGCGGCCGCCCCACGCGTACAGGTCGCTCGATCCGGTCAGCCGGTAGCCGAGATCGCGTACGTCGGGCAGCGCGCCGCGCCAGAAGTCCCGTACGGCGTCGCGGTAGCGGTCGTTCCACTCGGTCCACAGCGGCGGGAAGGCGCCGACCTGGTAGCCGCCGCTGCCGACGTCCCACGGCTCCGCGATCAGTTTGACCCGGCGCAGCACCGGGTCCTGGGCGATCACCGCGAGGAACGGGGAGAGCATGTCGACGTCGTGCATCGAGCGGGCGAGCGCCGCCGCCAGGTCGAAGCGGAAGCCGTCGACGCCCATCTCGGTGACCCAGTACCGCAGGGAGTCGGTGATCAGCCGCAGGACGTTCGGCTGCACCACGTGCAGGGTGTTGCCGCACCCGGTGTAGTCCGCGTATCTGCGGGCGTCGGACTGGAGCCGGTAGTAGCCGCGGTTGTCGATGCCGCGCAGTGACAGCGTCGGGCCGAGCTCGCCCGCCTCCGCCGTGTGGTTGTAGACGACGTCGAGGATCACCTCGATCCCGGCGTCGTGCAGGGCGCGGACCATCCGTTTGAACTCGCCGACCTGCCGGCCCGCGGTGCCGCTGGCGGAGTAGCCGGCGTGCGGGGCGAAGTAGCCGATCGAGTTGTAGCCCCAGTAGTTGTGCAGCCCGCGCCGGAGCAGATGGTCCTCGTGGGCGAACTGATGCACCGGCAGCAGCTCCACGGCCGTCACCCCGAGGCGCTTCAGATGGCCGACGGCCGCGGGGTGGGCGAGTCCGGCGTAGGTGCCCCGCAGCTCCTCGGGGATGTCCGGGTGGAGCTTGGTGAAGCCGCGGACGTGGAGTTCGTAGATGACGGAGTCGGCCCAGGGGGTCTTGGGCCGCCGGTCCTCGGCCCAGTCGTCGTCCTCGTGGACCACCACCCCCTTGGGGACGTACGGGGCCGAGTCCCGTTCGTCGCGCACGGTGTCGGCGACCTGCTGCTGGGGCCAGTCCCTCACATGGCCGTACACCTCGGCCGGAAGGGTGAAGGACCCGTCCACCGCACGGGCGTACGGGTCGAGGAGCAGCTTCGCCGCGTTCCAGCGGGCGCCCGTCCACGGGTCCCAGCGGCCGTGCACCCGGTAGCCGTAGCGCTGCCCGGCTCCCACGCCGGGCACGAAGCCGTGCCAGATCTCGTGGGTCAGCTCGGTCAGCGGCAGCCGGGTCTCGGTGCCGTCCGCCTCGAAGAGGCACAGCTCCACGGCCTCCGCCCCGCCCGCCCAGAGCGCGAAGTTGGTGCCCGCCACCCCGTCGGGCCCCACCCGGAAGCGGGCTCCGAGCGGCGTCGGCGTACCGGGCCACACGGCGGGCGGCCGCTGTCCGGGGCCGGCCGGAGCGGTGGCCGGCCGTTCCACCGCCTGTCCGGGCGGTCCCGGACACGTCTTCGGCGCGGTCTCCTGTTCGGCTGCGCTCGACACCTGCTCGCCTCCCGCGGCTCGTGGGGGACCGGCACGGAAAGGGAGCGCGCGGCGTCCCGGCCGCTGCTCCCGGCGTGTGGTCTCCCCTCTGTTCTGCCCACGAGTGGCCCCGCACTCACGTTTCCCCCGAGCGGCCCCTGTCGTTGGGGGGACGTGAACCACGTAGCGAAGAAGGCAGACGCGAGCCCGGTCCCCGTGCTGACACGCTCGGGACTGCTCGCCGTACTGGCCCTGCTGGCCGTTCTGACCGGCTGTTCGGGCACGGGCTCGATCATCGGCGGGAAGTCCCGGTCGCCGCAGGAGGCGATCCGGATCACCCCGCAGGACAGGGCCGAAGGTGTGAAACCTGACAGCAAGGTCGAGGTGAAGGTCCCGGACGGGCGGCTGGAGAGCGTCAAGGTGACCCGGATCGAGGACGCGCAGGAGCAGGAGGTGAGGGGCCTGATCGCGAAGGACGGCCTCTCGTGGACGCCGCAGGGCACGGCGGGCCGGCTCGGGCTCGCCGCCAAGTACAGCGTCGACGCGGTGGCTCTGGACGGCGCGGGGCACCGGTCGGCCCGCCACACCACCTTCACCACAGTGGTGCCCGAACACCGCTTCATCGGCTACTTCAAGCCGGAGAACCGGTCCACGGTCGGCACCGGCATGATCGTCTCCTTCGAGTTCAACCGTCCGATCACCCGCCGCGCGGCCGTGCAGCGGGCCATCCGGGTGACCAGTGATCCGCCGGTCGAGGTGGCCGGGCACTGGTTCGGCGCCGACCGGCTGGACTTCCGTCCGGCCGCCTACTGGGAGCCGGGCACCGAGGTCACCGTCGAGGTGGCGCTGCGCGATGTGGAGGGGGCGCCGCAGGCGTACGGCAGCCAGCACAAGACCGTCAGGTTCACGGTGGGCCGGGAGCAGGTCTCCCGGGTGGACTCGGCCGCGCACACCATGGAGGTGCGCCGGGACGGGCAGCTCGTCTCCACGGTCCCGATCACGGCGGGCTCCCCGACGACGACCACGTACAACGGCAAGATGGTGGTCAGCGAGATGCACGAGGTGACCCGGATGGACGGGCGGACCGTGGGCTTCGGCGGCGAGTACGACATCAAGGACGTGCCGCACGCCATCCGGCTCACCGAGTCCGGCACCTTCCTGCACGGCAACTACTGGTCCGACGACGACATCTTCGGCTCGACCAACGTCAGCCACGGCTGCATCGGGCTCCGCGACGAGCAGGGCGGCAGCGGGTCCACCCCGGCGGGCTGGTTCTTCGACCGGACGCTCATCGGGGATGTCGTCGAGGTCGTCAACTCCAAGGACAAGAAGGTCGCCCCGGACAACGGGCTGAGCGGCTGGAATCTGAACTGGACCCAGTGGAAGGCGGGTTCCGCCGTGCGCTGACCCGTCCCCGCTCCTCCGCGCACACCTCGGCTCCGCCCCGGAGCCGTCCGGACGGCGCGGCCGGTGCGGCCGCGCCGTCGTCGTGTCCGCCCACCGCCGCCGGTACCACTCCCCACCAGGCGAAGTCCTGAACCAGTTGGGACGGAATGGTGACATCCCGGGGGAGATCTGTCCGCAGCCGGTGTGATTATCTTTCGCTGAGCGCGCATATGCAGCGCGTGGGGGCGGGAGCACATGAGCTCCCAGGGCCTTGGCGGGGCCAGGCCGTGCGAGGGGAGACGACCACATTGAACGGGCAGCCGATATCGGGGACATCGGCCGGGGCGGACAGCGGGCGGCGTGGACGTGGGGCCACCGGACTGCTGGCTCTGGTGCTGGGCGCGCTGTTGCTGCTGGTGACGGCGTGCGGCGGGCAGGAGACCGGGAGCGGGGGCAAGGGCGGCGGCAAGGGCGGGGCGAAGACCGACGACACCAGCGCCTCCCAGGCGGTGGTGAAGGTCGCCCCGAACGACGGCGCCGACTCCGTCGCCACCAGCGGGGCGCTGAAGATCTCCGCCGAACAGGGGAAGCTCTCCACGGTCAAGGTCTCCGACGCCAAGGGCGCGGAGGTCGAGGGCAAGATCGCGGCGGACGGCGCGAGCTGGGAGCCGGAGCGGCATCTGGCCTCCGCGACCAAGTACAAGGTCCACGCCGTGGCGAAGGACGAGAAGGGCCGTGAGTCGGCGAAGGACACCACCTTCACCACGCTGGTCCCGCAGAACACCTTCATCGGGCAGTACACCCCGGAGGACGGTTCCACGGTCGGCGTCGGCATGCCCGTCTCGATCCACTTCACCCGTGGCATCACCGACCCGGAGGCCGTCGAGAAGGCCGTCAAGGTGACGGCCGAACCGGCCGTCGAGATCGAGGGCCACTGGTTCGGCAACGACCGCCTGGACTTCCGGCCGGAGGACTACTGGGCCGCGGGCACCAAGGTGACCGTGAAGCTCGACCTCGACGGTGTCGAGGGACGCCCGGGGGTCTACGGCAAGCAGACCAAGACGGTGTCGTTCACCGTCGGCCGCCGTCAGATCAGCACCGTGGACGCGAACTCGCACCGGATGAAGGTCGTCCGCGACGGCAAGCAGGTCAAGGACATCGCGATCTCCGCGGGCGCCCCGGCCACCACCACGTACAACGGCCGGATGGTCATCAGCGAGAAGCTGCGGGTGACCCGGATGAACGGTGACACCGTCGGCTTCGGCGGTGAGTACGACATCAAGGACGTGCCGCACGCGATGCGGCTGTCCACGTCGGGCACCTTCATCCACGGCAACTACTGGGGCGGTTCGGGTGTCTTCGGCTCCACCAACACCAGCCACGGCTGTGTCGGCATGATGGACGCCCGCGGCGGCGGTGACCCGGGCACCCCGGCGGCCTGGTTCTTCAACAACTCGCTCATCGGCGACGTCGTGGTCGTGAAGAACTCGCATGACAAGACGATCCAGCCGGACAACGGCCTCAACGGCTGGAACATGGACTGGTCGGAGTGGATCAAGTAGCCCTGACCGCCTGAGCGACGTCGGCTCCCGGGACCACAGTGGTCCCGGGAGCCGACGTCGTCATGGGGGAGTGGCGCGGGCGGTGTGGAACGGTATTTCGGCACGTATTCGATTCGTGCCCAACAGTCCGGTTCGTTACATGGGTGATGTTCCGGGCGTGTATGTCGAGGGCGGAGGCTCATCCGCGTCCCGGGGATTATCCGCCGGGCCGGGCTCTTTTTCCGTCGCTGCCAGGTTCGGTGGAAAGGGTTCGTCGACCAGGCCCGCCCGGGTCAGATGAACACCGGCCTGAAAGCGGCTGAGAGCCCCTTGTTCCTCCATTATCTCCGCGATATGGCGGCGGCACGTACGGACCGATATACCGAGCCGGCGTGCCACCATTTCGTCCTTGTGGCCCATGGCCAGAAGGCGCACTATCGACTTCTTGAGTTCATCGATGGTGTGTGTGGTGTTCTTCGCGTCGGGAATGAGCGGGCTCGCGGTGTTCCACAGGTTCTCGAAAGCGGCGCAGGCGAACGCCACCACGGCCGGGTCCCGCACCGCGGCCGCCGACGTCGGGCCGGCCCCCCGGGAGGAGTCCGGCGACAGCGGCAGTACGAGCGCCTCGCGGTCGAAGGCGACGAGCGGATCGATCAGTTCGGCGCTGGTCCTGACCTCGGCCCCGTGCTGGGTGAGCTCCCGCACCAGGGACCGGGTGACCAGGTCGCCGCGGATGGCGTGCTGGTAGATCAGCCGGGCCCGCACCCCGCGGGCCAGCAGGTCCAGGGTGATCTTCCGGGCGACCGCGAAGGACTGGCAGGGGCGGGCGCCACTGGGCAGGACGAGGAGGAGCTCCTCGTGGCAGCGGGCGCTCATCTCGTCGATCAGCGCGTGGAAGGCGGCGGCGTCGGCGGGATCGCACGCCGGGGGAGGGTCGGCGGCGGAAGGCTCCGCCGGGTCCGGCCCGTTCTCCTCGTGGTCACGGGCGCCGTCCGGGTGCCGTTCGTGCGGCACGCTTTCGCGGAGCCGGCGTTCGCGCAGTTGCGCCCCGAGCGCCCGCGCCAGCATCGCCCCCGTCTCCTCCGCGTCCACCGGGGCGATGAGTTCGCCCGCGGCGGCGGCCGACCGGATCAGACCCAGGAGGCGCAGCACCCGCTCCGCGCCGATCGACTGCTCAGGACTCAGGCTCAGGCCCGCCGCGACGTCCTCGCGCTCGAACCGGGCCTCGTCCCCGGTGAACCGATGCGTCGGAGCGCCGCGGTCCCGCGGCGCGAACTTCCCGAGCCAGTCTGACCCTCTGGCTGCCGGCATTCGCTGCTCCCCCCTTGTGCCCGCAGGTCGGTGGGCTTCAACTCTAGGGTATATGGATTTCGTGAAGAGAAATGGAGCATGAATTCACTCACGAATGATCCAAGGGTGTAACCGTGCAGTGGAGAGGGGCGGTGCGGGAAATTTCGGAAAGGTTGTTGCGAATTAAGACAATGGCGCTCGGGGGGCTGTCCCGGTGGTGCCGAGTCAGGAAATATTCCCCTCACGCCGAATTGTCTGTAAGCGCAAACGGAGCGGGCTTGGTCGGTCACGAGCGTAACCGAGGGGGTTGCCTGCCGAACAGTGTTTACTCAATTAATGCAGTTCATTTACTGTCCCTTTACTTGTGTTCGTATGGTGACCCCGTTTGGGTTCGCCGCATGGGGGAAGGGGTTAGTTGAATGTTTCCTTTGTTTCTGCCGCGCGGTTCATCTCACGCGGGCAGGGCGATCGCGGTCACGACGAAGCCGCGTCCCGCCGTCCAGCGCCCGGAGAACGTGCCGTGCCGCCGCCCGGCCACCTCGGGCCCCGGCACCAGCAGTCGCGCCGAGAAGGTGCCCGCCGGGTCGAAGGCGAGCTCCGCCTCCGTGAAGTCGAGCTCGCGACCGGTCAGCGGGTACCAGGTCTTGAACACCGCCTCCTTGGCGCTGAACAGCAGCCGGTCCCCGTGCACCTCCGGGCGCTGCCGGGAGAGTTCGGTGAGCCCGGCGCGCTCGCGGGGCAGGGAGACGACCTCCAGCACACCGTCGGGCAGCGGCCCGTTCGGTTCCGCGTCGATGCCCAGTGACGCGATGGCCCCGGTGCGGGCGACCGCCGCCGCACGGAATCCGGCGCAGTGGGTCATGCTGCCGACCACGCCCTCCGGCCAGCTGACCGCGCCGCGTTTTCCCGGCAGCAGGGGGGCCGGTGCCAGCCCGAGCTGTTCCATGGCGCGCCGCGCGCACAGCCGTACGGTGGTGAACTCGGCGCGGCGACGGGCCACCGCCCGAACGATCGCCGCCGTCTCCGCCGGGAAGAGCTCGCAGCCCTCCCGGGGCGACAGATCACCGAAGACGCTCACGGCGGCCACGTCCGGGGGGAGTATGGCGCCGATCATGCCGAGGGTCCCGACGCGGGCGGCGGCAGGATCTGGCGCAGCGGGGAGCGGGGCGGCCGGGAGCGCCACTCCCGCGGGTACCCGATCGACACCTCCTCGAAGCGGACCCCGTCGTACCAGGTGACCCGGGGGATGTGGAGGTGGCCGTAGACGGCGGCGACCGCCCGGAAGCGCCGGTGCCAGTCGGCGGTCAGCTCGGTGCCGCACCACTGGGCGAACTCGGGGAAGCGCAGGACCCGCGTCGGTTCCCGCACCAGCGGATAGTGATTGACCAGCACCGTGCCGTACCGGGGGTCGACGGCCGCGAGCCGCTCCTCCGTGAGGGCGACCCGGGCCCGGCACCAGGCGTCCCGCGACGGGTACGGGTCGGGGTGCAGCAGGAACTCGTCGGTGCACACCACCCCCGATTCGTTGGCCACGCGCAGGGATTCCTCCTTGGTCCGGGTCCCGGGGGCGAGGAAGGAGTAGTCGTACAGGACGAACAGGGGGGCGATCGTGACGGGTTCCGCACCGCCGTGCCAGACGGGGTACGGGTCCTCGGGGGTCAGCACACCGAGGCCCCGGCACAGTTCGACCAGGGCCTCGTAGCGGGCGGTGCCCCGCAGGGTGACGGAATCGGCGGGGTGGGTCCACAACTCGTGGTTGCCGGGGGCCCAGACGACCTGGGCGAACCGCTCCGAGAGGAGCTTCAGCGCCCAGGCGATGTCCTCGAACTTCTCGCCGACATCCCCGGCGACGAGCAGCCAGTCGTCCTCGGACTCCGGCCGGAGAGACTCCGTGATGCGCCGGTTCTCCTCATGGGCGACGTGCTGGTCGCTGAGCGCGAACAGCTTTCCTTGGGTCACCGGGACCAGTCCTTCCAGTCCGTGCCGAAGTCGCGGTCCACGGCGAACCCGGCAGGTCTGATCAGACGGCTTCGGCGGTGGAGACCGCGAGGTGGAGGTCCACCGGCAGATCCTGCCGGCGGGTGATGTTGAGTTTGCGGTAGACGCGGGTGAGGTGCTGTTCGACGGTGCTGACGGTGATGTGCAGCTTCAGGGAGATCTCGCGGTTGGTGTAGCCGCTCGCCGCGAGGGTGGCCACCCGGCGCTCGGAGTCGCTCAACTTGGTGTCGAGATCGGAACGGTACTCCTCCGGGGCGCCGCGCCGGTGCGTTCCGTCCTCCGGACCGAGTTCCGGGCAGATCTCCTCGCACAGCGATTCGGCACCGCACTCCCGGGCCAGGTTCCAGGCCCTGCGGATCACCGCGTCCGCCCGTGCGGGTTCGGCGACCGCCCGCAGGGAACGGCCCAGCGCGGCGAGCGAACGGGCCAGTTCCACCCGGTCGCCGGAGCGGCTCAGCTCGTCGACCGACTGATTCAGCAGGGCGAGCTGCTGGCGAGGATCCGAGGTCACCGCGCGTAGACGAAGACTGATACCGCGTACCCACGGCCTGCGCGCGTCCGGATCGGCGAACTGCTGCTCCACGAGCGCCTTGGCCCGCTGCGTCTCGCCGAGCCGGAACAGCGCGTCGGCCGCGTCCGTGCGCCAGGGCAGCACCGCCGGCCGGTCCACACCCCAGCTCTTGGCGAGCCGGCCCGCCTCCAGGAAGTCGCCCAGCGCGGCCTGGAGTTGATGAGTGGCCATGAGGTAGAGACCGCGGGCGCGCAGGTAGGAGAGACCGTGCGTGCTCTTGAACAGCGTGTCCGCGACGGGCTGGTGGAGCTGCCGGGCGACCGCCGCGTGGTCCCCCATGAGGGTGCGCGCCCGGATCAGGGTGGCCGTCGGGCTGCCGATGAACGCGCTGCTGCTCTGCTCGGGCAGGCAGTCCAGCGCCCGGCGCGCGTACTCCTCCGCCGCGTGCAGATCGCTCAGCCGCAGCAGCACCGCCGCGAGCGCGGAGGAGAACAGGGCCTGCCAGGCGGGGGCCTTCTGGCGCTCGGCCTCGGCGATCAGCTCGCGGCAGCAGGCGGCGGCCCGTTCGGGCTGACCGAAGTAGGAGAGGGACCGCAGTGCGCGCATGACCGGTTCCAGCGTCTCGTCGGTGAGGACGGTCGTGCGCAGGAAGCGTTCGGCGGCCGTGGTCTCGGCGCTGGTCTCGGTGTCGGCGGGTCTTCCCCCGCCTGGTTCCCCCGGGTTCTCGATCCGGACCCCGGACGTGCCCGCCGCCTCGGCCGGACGGCGTCCGTATCCGGTCCCCGCGGGGGCCCCGGCGCCGCTCGCCGCGGTATCGCTGAGGATCATGGACATCACCTCGGCCGCCTCGGCGATCCGGCCCTGGGAGGTGAGGAGTTCGGCCAGCGGTGCCAGGCGCTCCGCGGCCAGCCGGCCCGACCGGAGCACCGCGAGCGGGGCCGACAGGTGCTTCTCCGCCCGTCCCGGGTTGACCCGCCAGGTGACGGCCGCGAGCCGGGTCTTGATGTCGGCCCGCTGCTGTTCGTCGCGGCTCAGCTCGTGGGCGAGTTCGAGCGCCTTGGTGGCACGGACGGATTCGCCGTGGGCGAGCAGGTCCTCGGTGGCCTCCCGCAGCACGTCGACGGCCCAGGGGACGGCGGTGAGCGATCGGCCCAGCTGGGCGGCGGCGAGCAGATGGCCGGCGACCTGGGTGACGGACTCGCTCTCCAGGTGCAGGAGTTCGGCGGTACGCAGGTGCAGGCCCGCCAGCACGTCGGCCGGCACCTGGTCCAGGATCGCCGTCTTGGTGTGGGGGTGCGGGAAGCGGTGACCGTTGAGAATGCCGGAGGCGGACAGCGAGGCGACCGACTGCGCGGCGGCGAAGGCCGGGACGCCCAGGAGCCGGCCGGCCCGCTCCGGTGTGTAGGAGTCGCCCAGCACGGCGAGCGCCGCGCCCAGGTCCAGCATGTGCGGTCCGCTGTGCCGCAGGCAGGTCAGGACGGCCTGCCCGAACAGCCCGCCCTGCTCGGGGCGGAAGGCGTCGGTGCCGGTCGGGGCCGAGCGGTACTCCTCCAGGAGCGCGCGCAGCAGCAGCGGGTTGCCCCCGCTGATCGCGTGCAGCTCGCCCGAGAGCGCCTCGCGCGGTGTGGGGCCGTGGGAGCCGGCCGCGACGCGCCGGCATCCCTCGGGGCTCAGCCGCCGCAGCCGGATGCGCCGCACGTTGCGGCTGCGCAGCAGCTCCGTACCGAAGGCGGCGTCCTGGCCCTCCTGGTGGAGGGGCGTCGTGAGGACCAGCAGCATCCTGGTGGAGCGGCAGTGCCGGACGATGTGCTGGAGATAGCGCAGGGACGCGCTGTCCGCGTGGTGCACGTCGTCGACGGAGATGATGACCGGGGTGGTGGCGCCCAGCCGCTCCAGCGCCGCCTGGAACTCCCGCATCGCGCTGACCTGCGGCTGGCCGTCCGGTGTCGCGGAGGCCTCGGGCAGTGCGCCGGCCGGCGCGTCCCCGGTCAGCTGCCGCATCAGGCCGAGCGGCAGGGCCCGTTCGGTCGGTGAGCAGTACGCCCGCAGGGCCACCTCGTCGCCCGTGTCGGTCCATTCGGCCAGGGTGTCGACGAGCTCACTCTTGCCGCATCCCGCGGCTCCCTCGATGAGGACGATACGGGCCGCGCCGTTCCGGCACTCGTCGAGTGCCGTGCGCAACGTCCTGACTTCCAGCTCTCTTTCGGCAAATTCCACTCTGTCCCCCGAACACCACGCTGCAGATTGACTTGTTCCGGCATTGGCAAAATGCCTCATTGGAACGCGTGTGGCGTATATGGAACGCGTGTGCGTACGCCACACGCCTCTGAGTGTGGCGCACGCTCGGCGCATCCTCTAGTGGCCACAAGCTGCACGCACGGCGAGGCGGTGTTGCGTTCGCCGGTCACGGTCCAACGCTTGTCGGTTCCGAGGGAGTTCGGTCGGTCTAAGATGCCCCGACGGCTTCAAGGCAAGGGTGGTGCTGTGGGTCACCGTGAAGATCTTCTGGAAGGCGCGAAACGCTGTCTCCTGGAGAAGGGGTTCGCCCGTACGAGCGCGCGGGACATTGTGGCGGCGTCCGGAACCGCTCTGGCGTCCATCGGCTACCACTACGGTTCCAAGGACGCCCTGCTGGTGCAGGCGTACGTCCAGGCGATGCAGGAGTGGGCGGACGAGTTCGGACCGGACACCGCGATCGGGGCCGATCTCGAATCCGCCTCGTCGACGATCGAGCGCTTCGAGATGGTGTGGAACCGCATCGTCGAGATCTTCCCGGAGCGCAAACCCCTGTGGGCGCTGAGCGTGGAGGTCGCCGTGCACGCGGAGAACCAGCCCCTGATGCGTGAGGGGCTCTCCAGGGCGCAGCCGTTCGGCTGGTCGGCGCTGGTGGCGCTCTTCCACGGCGTGGACGAGAGCGAGGTCGACGAGCAGATGGCGGTCACCCTCGGGCGGTTCTACGCCGCGTTGCTCAACGGGGTGATGTCGCTGTGGCTGTTCTCGCCGGAGACCGCGCCCTCCGGGCGTGATCTGGCCGAGGCGATGCGGGCCATTCTGGTGCTGCACCAGGGTGCCGCCGCCGTTACGGGCCCGGCTGCCTGAAGGGGGCCGGGCCCGGCTGCCCGGCAAGGGGTGCGAAGGGCGGTCGGGCGCCCGGGAGGGGGCGGGTGCCGCGGCCGCCGCCCCCTCAGGGCTCGTCGCGGACCAGGCCGGCGTCGCGCAGCTCGCTCACCCAGATGTCCATGTCGGTACGGGTGTTCTCCGGGTCCGTGCACCACAGCTCGGCCAGCATCTCGGCCGCCGGGCCGAGTTGGCCGTTGTGCTGGCGCAACGCGATCCACATGGCCGCGGCGACGGGGCTGCACCGGTAACTGGGGCCGTCCGGCGAGGTGAGGAATTCGAGGCACCCGTCCTCGGTGACGCGCGAGGTGACGCCGTGCTCTGGTCGTACCGGCACTCTGGCCTCCGTAGTCGATAGCCGGTCGGTGACGGCCAACCATGGGAAGGAGGCGTGACCGTGTACGCGGGGCGGGTTGGGGGGATGTCTGTCAGGCCGGTGTGCTCACGGGCGCCGGCCGGGACTGCCTCGCACATCGGTTCTTGAGGGCAGACTGCCCGATGCCGCGATAGACGTTAGTCTAGTACGGTCGTCTAGATTCTGGTGGGGGAAGCGCAACTCTGTCCGGATTCCATTGGACGGGGCATGAAACGCGCATGCCCCGGAGATGACTCCGGGGCATGCGGCAGGGGGCTTCCCGAGACGGACGCCGGTCCGGGCGCCCCGTACGGCACTACACGCGGACGGCCCGCCGCCCCCGGCGGTTCACGGTCCCACCGCCAGTACGCCCGTGCGCGCGCGGATCAGATCGAGGACCGCGGCCACGTGGGAGTCCAGGAAGAAGTGGCCGCCCGGGAACACCTTCAGCTCGAACGACGCCGTGGTGTGCGCGCGCCACGACTCCGCCTCGTCGACGGTCACCTGCGGATCGTCGTCACCGACGAGCGCCATGACGTCCAGGCCGAGCGGCGGCCCCGGCCGGTAGCGGTAGGTCTCCGCGGCCTTGTAGTCGCTGCGGATCGCCGGGAGGATCATCCGCAGGATCTCGGGATCGGCCAGCACCGCGGAGTCCGTCCCGCTCAGTTGGGTGATGTCCGCGATGAGGCGGTCGTCGTCCGCCAGGTGCACGGTCTCCTCGCGCACCCGGGAGGGCGCCCGGCGGCCGGAGGCGAAGAGCATCCCAGGCGGTGTCCCCGCGGCCTCCAGCCTGCGGGCCACCTCGAACGCGAGCGTCGCCCCCATGCTGTGGCCGAACAGGATCAGGGGTACGTCACCCCAGGGGCGCAGCTCCGCCACGACGAGGCCGGCCAGCTCCTCGATGTCCTCGACGCAGGGCTCGTTCCTGCGGTCCTGGCGGCCCGGGTACTGGATCGCGAGTACGTCGACCGCGGGGGACAGCGCACGCGACACCGGGAAGTAGTAGGTGGCCGATCCGCCCGCGTGCGGGAAACAGACCAGGCGGGCGCGTGCCTCCGGCGCCGGATGGAAACGCCGGATCCAGGGTCCGGTCTCCCGGGAGTCGTCCGTCATCAGTGCTCTACATCCTTACTCATCGTGCCGCCCAGCTTCCTGGCGGCCGGTAGTGAAGCGGTGCGCTCCAGCGGGGCGCGGTGTCGGGGCGGGGGGCGTCCGGACCGGCCGCCGGGGCGCGGCGCAGGCTCAGCAGCGCCGCGGTCACCGCGGCGATCTCCTCGCTGGACGGCGCGCCGCCGAGGAAACGCAGCGCCGGTCCGGTGCGGTCCGGGGCCGCGGTCCGGGCCGCCGGGGCGTGGGCGAGAACGGTCATGGGGCGGGTCACTCCTCACAGGTCACAGGTCACAGATCGTCGCGGGTCGCGGATCGCGGGGCTCAGGTCGGCGGGTTGCCGTGCTTGCGGGCCGGGACCGGCGCGTCCTTCGTCCGCAGCATCGCGAGGGAACTCACCAGCACCGCACGGGTCTCGGCCGGATCGATCACATCGTCGACCAGCCCGCGCTCCGCCGCGTAGTAGGGGTGCATCAGCTCCTGCTGGTACTCCTTGATCCGCTGCTCACGGGCTGCCGCGGGATCGGGCGCGGCGGCGATCTCGCGGCGGAAGACGATGTTCGCCGCACCCTCCGCGCCCATCACGGCGATCTCGTTGGTCGGCCACGCGAAGGACAGGTCGGCCCCGATGGACCGCGAGTCCATCACGATGTACGCACCGCCGTACGCCTTGCGCAGGATGACCTGGACGCGCGGAACGGTCGCGTCGCAGTAGGCGTAGAGCAGCTTCGCACCGTGCCGGATGATGCCCCGGTGCTCCTGGTCGGTGCCCGGCAGGAAGCCCGGCACGTCCACCAGCGTGACCAGGGGGATGCTGAACGCGTCGCAGGTCTGGACGAACCGCGCCGCCTTCTCCGAGGCGTGGATGTCCAGCACCCCGGCCTGCGAGGCGGGCTGGTTCGCGACGATGCCGACCGTGTGGCCGTCCAGCCGGGCCAGCGCGCAGATGATGTTGGTGGCCCACTGCGCGTGGACCTCGAAGAAGTCCTCGTCGTCGACGATCTCCCGGATCACCGCACGCATGTCGTACGACTGGTTGGCGTGGTGCGGCACCAGGGTCAGCAGGCTCTCGCACCGCCGGTCCGGGGGATCGTCGGTCGGCGCCTCCGGCGGCAGTTCGCGGTTGTTCGCGGGCAGCAGCGAGAGCAGGTGCCTGACCTCCTCCAGGCACTCCGCCTCGTCGTCGTACACGAAGCCCGCCGCGCCGGAGACCGTCGCGTGCACCTCCGCCCCACCGAGCTGTTCGTGTGTCACCCGCTCGTTGGTGACGGCCTGGACCACGTCCGGACCGGTGATGTACATCTGCGAGATGTCCCGCACCATGAAGACGAAATCGGTGAGCGCCGGCGAGTAGGTCGCGCCGCCCGCGCACGGCCCGAGGATCACGCTGATCTGCGGAATCACCCCGGACGCCCGCACGTTGCGGCGGAAGATGCCGCCGTACCCGGCCAGCGCCGTCACACCCTCCTGGATCCGCGCCCCCGCGCCGTCGCTCAGACCCACCAGCGGCGCCCCGGACGACAGCGCCAGATCCATCACCTTGTGGATCTTCTGCGCGTGCGCCTCGCCCAGCGAGCCGCCGAAGACCCTGAAGTCGTGCGCGTACGCGAACACCGTACGGCCGTGCACCTGGCCCCACCCGGTGATCACCCCGTCCCCGCTCGGCCGCCGGTGCTCCAGGCCGAAGCCCGTGGACCGGTGCCGCCGCAGCGGCTCCACCTCGCGGAACGTGCCCGGGTCGAAGAGCAGCTCCAGCCGCTCCGGAGCGGTCAGCTTGCCCCGGGCGTGCTGCTGTTCGGTGGAGCGCGGGCCCATCCCCTCACGCGCCGCACTCTTCAGCTCCGCCGCCTGAGCCACCAGCGAGCGCAGATCCGGCCGGGGTGCCGGGGAACGGTCGCCCGCACTGTCCGACGGGGCGTCCTGAATCACTGTCATGGTCCCACCCATCCATGGCTCGACGGTGCGCGGCGGATTCCTCCACCGGCGCCGGAATCCGGATAACCGTCCCTCATTGAAGACCCGGCGCGGCCCCGTGCCCTCCCCTAAGTTGTCCGGCACCCCCCTACACCGGGCCCACGGGCCCGAGCCCGGCCCGCCGCCGGGACCCGCCCCGTCCGGTCCCGACGCCCGACCCTTAGGGGCCCTACGGGGCACCGCCGGGTGGAAGCGAAGTCCCTTTACGCCGGCCGGACCGCAGGACGCCGCGCCACCACGAGCACGCGGCGTCAACGGAATTGGGACCCGCAACCTTAGGGGTTTTGGCGGCGGCGGGCAGACCTCAGCCTGGGTCCCGACCGGTTCGGAAACGAAGCGCCCGACGGGCTGATCGCGCCGGGACGACGGGCTGAAGGGCAGGACACCATGAGAGACGACTTCCGCACCGGCGCTGCGCTGGTCTTCCCCGGCATGAGCCCCACGCGCTTCCAGGACTCGGCCAAATTCATGCTGATCAACCCGGTGGCCCGCCGGCTGGTCGCCGACGCCGACGACGCGCTCGGCTACTCGCTCGTCGACCGCTACCGCGAGGCCGAGGGCGACTACAGCGAATACGCGCAGGTCGCGTTCCTCGTCAACTGCCTGGCGCTCGCCGCGTGGGCGCACGACCGCTTCGACCCGGAACCCGCGCTCTGCGTCGGACCCAGCTTCGGCGGAAAGACCGCGGCCGCCCACACCGGCGTCCTCGACTTCGCCGACGCGGTCCGCCTGACCGCCGGCTGGGCCAGGCTCCTGGAGTCCTGGTTCGCCGAGAACCACCAGGACGTCGTCACCCACTCCTTCACCCGCGTCCCGCTCCCGGAACTGGACCGGGTGCTCGCCGAACTCGACGAGCGCGGCGAGTGGTACGAGATCTCCTGCCACGTCGACGAGGACTTCCACATGGTGTCGCTGCGCGCGCCCGTCCTGGACTGGCTGGGCAAGCGGCTCCGCTCGGTGGGCGGCCTGCCGCTGTACACGATGCGCCCGCCCATGCACGCGAGCGTCTTCGCCCCGCTGCGCGAGCGGGCCGAGAAGGAACTGTTCGCCCCCCTGACCTTCCACGATCCCCGCATCCCGGTCGTCGCCGACCAGGACGGCACCCTGCTGACCACCGGCGAACAGGTCCGCACCATGCTGCTCGACGGCTTCGTCCGCCCGGTCCGCTGGCCCGTCGTCGTCGACTCCCTGCGCCGCCACGGCGTCGGCAGGCTGTACGTCGCGGGACCGGACAGCCTCTTCGGCCGGGTACCCGTCACCACCAGGAACTTCGACGTCGTCGCCGTGGACCCCCGGACGGCGCTCAGGCCCGTCCGCCGGAGCCTCGCCGCCTGAGCGCGGCCCGGTCACCCCGGACCCAACGCACCTCCGGTGGGACGCGCCCAGGCCGGCGCCGCGTCCCTGCCACCGGAACTCAGGACCGGCCGCGGACTTCCGAGCGAGAGGTACACCATGACCCTTCTGACCAGGACCGACCTGGGATTCGCCTATCTGCAGCTGACCGGGTCGGCCTGGCAGGAGCCGGTGCGGTACACGCTGGAGGAGCGGCTGGCCGCGCTGGCCGAGAACAACTGCGTCTCGATGGGCATGAGCATCGAGGAGCTGGAGTCGTTCCTCTCCGAGTACTCCGCGGACAAGCTGCGCGGACTGCTCTCCGAGTACGCGGTCCGGCTGCACGAGCTGGAGGTCCACTTCGGCTGGAACGCCGGACCCGAGGAGAGCGCCGCCGCCCTGGAGACGGAGACCCGCTTCTTCGAGCTGGCCGAGATCGCCGGCATTCCCTCCGTCAAGTCCTGCGCCGTCTACCCGCCCGGTGTGGAGATGCCGCCCACCGAGGTCCTCGCCGAGCGCTTCGGCGCGATGTGCGACCGGGCCGCCGCGCGCGGACTGAACGTCTCCCTCGAAGCGATGGCCGTGATGCCCGGCTTCACCTACCAGGTCGCCTCCGACATCATCGCCGCCGCCGACCGGCCCAACGCCGGTCTGCTCGTCGACATGTGGCACCTCTTCCGCGACCCGACGGGCCTCGGCTCGATCGACCAGCTGACGGGCGCGCAGATCGCGGGCGTGGAGTTCGGGGACGCCCCGCGCACCGCGTCCCCCGACGTCATGAACGAAGTCCTCAGCGGCCGCCTGCTGCCGGGCGACGGCGACTTCGACATCACCGGGCTGCTGCGCAAGCTGGACGCCAAGGGCGTCGACGTCACCCCGGCGGCGGAGGTCCTCTCCGCCGACCTGCGCGCCCTGCCGCTCAGCGAGAACATCGCCCGCACCGCCGCCGCCGTGCGCGCCTCCCTGGAGAAGGCGCGTGGCTGAGCCGGTCACCGCCGCCCCGTATCCACCGAGCGCAGAGACCTCTGGAGAAGGAACCGTGTCCGATCTCGTCGACGCATGCCCGCACGCCCAGCCCCGCCCCTTCCCCCTGGAGCGCACCGGCTGTCCCCTGGACCCCGCACCCGAGTACGCGACGCTGCGGGAGACCGAGCCGGTCTCCCGGGTCAAGCTCAGGTTCAACGGCCGTGAGGCCTGGCTCCTCACCCGTTACGAGGACGTCCGGCAGATGCTGGTCGACCCGCGGTTCAGCGCCAACATGGCGGACCCCGGCTACCCGCTCCAGTTCCACTTCCCCATGGAACTGCTGGGCAAGGTCAAGCCCGCCCTGCTGCACATGGACCCGCCGGAGCACACCGCGCACCGCATGATGCTGATGCCGGAACTCAGCGTGAAGCGCGTCGAGGCGATGCGGCCGCGCACCCAGGAGATCGTCGACGAGTGCATCGACGCGATGCTGGCCCAGGGCGGCCCGGTGGACCTGGTGTCCATGCTGTCGATGCCCGTGCCGTCCGTCGCCATGTGCGAGCTGACCGGTGTCCCGCACGAGTCGCGCGACCTGTTCCACCGCTGGGTCACCCTCCTCGTCACCCAGGGCAGCGCCGAGGAGCACGCCTCGGCCAACGCCGAGGTCGAGGTGCTCCTCTACGAGCTCATCGCCGAGCGGACGAAGAACCCCGGCGACGACCTGATCAGCAGCCTGCTCCAGCGCAACGGGGAGAAGAACGAGCTGGAACCGTCCGACATCAGCGCCCTGGTACGGGCCATGATCGCGGCCGGCCACGAGAGCACCGTCAACGGCATCTCCATCGGCGCCCTCGTCCTCCTCCAGCACCCCGAGCAGGCCGACTGGCTCCGCGAGCACCCCGAGCTCTCCGGCCAGGCCGTCGACGAGCTGTCGCGCTACTCCAGCATCTCCGACCACGGCACCGTCCGGGTCGCACTGGACGACGCCGTGATCGGCGGCCAGCTGATCCGCAAGGGCGAGGGCGTCATCTGCTCGCTCTCCGCCTCCAACCACGACCCGGCCGTCTTCAAGGACCCCAACACCCTGGACCTGAGCCGCCGCGAGGCACGCCACAACGTCGCGTTCGGCTTCGGACGCCACCAGTGCGCGGGCCAGATGCTCGTCCGCATGCAGCTGGAGGTCGTCTTCACGACCCTGCTGCGGCGCATCCCCGGACTGCGTCTCGACGCGGCCCTGGACGAACTGCCCTTCAAGGCCAACGCCCTCATCGACGGCGTCCACGAGCTGCCGGTGACCTGGTAAAGGAGTTTCCCCATGCGTGTGATCGTCGACAAAGAACGCTGTGTCGCCGCCGGTTCCTGTGTGATCACCTCGCCCGCGGTCTTCGACCAGGACGAGGAGGACGGCAAGGTCGTCCTGCTGATCGAGACGCCGGACGAGAAACTCCGCGAGGAAGTCCTGGAGTCCGTCAACGTCTGCCCGGTCGCGGCGCTGAGCGTCGCCGACTAGGTACGGGGCGCAGCCCCCGGAAGCCGGGGCACGGAACCCACCCCCTCAGGTTCCGTGCCCCGGCCGCACCGGCTCCCCACACCTCCGAAGAGCCCGGCCCCCGTCGCGCGACGACGCCGGCCCGCTCGCCACCCACACCCGAAAGCGACGTTGGAACCGTGGAGAATCCGAACACCACTTACGCGCCGACGGCGCACGGGAACGGCGGGACGGTCCATTCCCTCCTCGACGACGCGACCGCCGACACCCCCGACGGACGGTGTCTGCACGACTCCGCCGGCGAGGTGACGTACCGGCGGATGGCCGAACTCAGCCACGGCTTCGCCGCCTGGCTCACCGAGCAGGGCGCGGCCCGCGGTGACCGGCTGCTGGTCCAGCTGCCCAGCCGGCGGGAACTGGTGGCGATGGTCTACGGGGCCTCGCGCCTCGGAGTGATCCTGGTGCCGCTCAACCCCGCGATGAAGGAGTACCACCTCCGGTCCGTCATCGAGGACGCCGAACCCACCCTGATCATCGGCGACGGCCCCACCACCGAGGTGCTCGGCCGGGCCGCCGGCCTCCCCGTGCACGACCTCGCGGCGATCTGGCCCCACGTCGAGGAGGCCGCCGGCCGCCCGGCGCCGCCGCCCCTCGACATCGGCGTCGACGAGACCGCGTTCCTCGTCTACACCTCCGGCTCCACCGCCGCGCCCAAGGCGGTCGTGTGCCCGCACGCGCAGGTCACCTTCGCCTCCCGCGCCATCCAGGAAGTGCTGGGATACCGGCCGGACGACGTCGTCTTCTGCCGCTTCCCGATCTCCTGGGACTACGGCCTGTACAAGGTGCTGCTCGCCTGCCTGGGACGCTCCCGACTGGTCCTGGACGGCGGCGAGTCCGACCTCGTCCTGCTGCGGCGGATGCGGGAGACCGGCGCGACCGTGGTGCCCATCGTCCCCTCGCTGGCCACGATGATCGGCACCCTCGCCCGGCGCGACACCCAGGACCCGCCCCCGGTAAGGATGTTCACCAA
This sequence comes from Streptomyces sp. NPDC087428, assembly GCF_044744085.1. Classification (NCBI taxonomy): domain Bacteria; kingdom Bacillati; phylum Actinomycetota; class Actinomycetes; order Kitasatosporales; family Streptomycetaceae; genus Streptomyces; species Streptomyces sp. NPDC087428. The sequence continues at coordinate 22,605 of NZ_JBIUXR010000022.1, read as the reverse complement.
CACCGGCGCCGCCCTGCCCGCCCACGCGGTCACCGCCCTGCGCGAGGCGTTCCCCGGCGTGCGGGTGGTCCGCCAGTTCGGCCAGACCGAGTGCAAGCGCGTCTCCATCATGCCGCCGGACCAGGAACACGAACGCCCCCAGTCGGTGGGCCTGCCCCTGCCCGGCACCACCGTCCTCATCCTCGACGCGGAGGGCCGGCCCCTCCCGGCCGGCGAGACCGGCGAGATCGTCGCCGTCGGCCCGCACGTCATGCCCGGCTACTGGCGCCGCCCCGAACTCTCGGCGCGCACCTTCCGCCGCGACCCCGGCACTGGGGCGCTGCGGCTGCACACCGGCGACTACGGCCGGCTCGACGAGGACGGCTACCTCTACTTCGAGGGCCGCCGCGACGACATGTTCAAGCGCAAGGGCATCCGGATGAGCACGGTGGAGATCGAGGCCGCCGCCATGGACATCCCCGGCGTGCGGACCGCCACGGCGCTGCCGCCCACAGAGACCCGGGACCTGGTCGTCTTCGCCGAGACGGAACTGCCGCCGCACACCGTTCTGAAGGAACTCGCCGAACGACTGGAGCCGGCCAAGGTGCCCGCCCTGTGCCGGGTCCTGGACGAACTGCCGCTGAGCCTGCACGGGAAGAACGCCCGGCAGCTGCTGACCGAGATGATCGACGGGGAAGGGCGATGAGCCGCTACCAGGCACTGGCCGAACGCTTCGGCACACCGCTGTACGTGTACGACCTCGACGAGATCGAGGCGGCCCGGCAGCAGCTGTCCGACGCGCTGCCCGAGGAGTTCACCCTCTTCTACGCCCTCAAGGCCAACCCCCACCCGGGGCTGGTCCGGGCCCTGCGCGAGGGCGAGGGCCGCCACTGCCGGCCCGAGATCAGCTCCACCGGCGAGCTGGAGTCCGCCCTCGCCGCCGGCTTCCGCGGCGAGGACTGCCTCTACACCGGCCCCGGCAAGACCGCGGGGGAACTGGACGAGGCGATCCGCCTGGGCGTCCGCGTCTTCTCCACCGACTCGGTCTCCGACGTCCGCCACGTCGCGGACGCCGCCCTGGCGAACGGGGTGACCGCCGACTGCCTGCTGCGCGTCAACAGCGCCACCGCCAGCGCCACCAGCAGCATCCGGATGACCGGCACCCCCTCGCAGTTCGGCTTCGACAGCGAGACCCTGGCCGACGTCGTCCCCGAACTGCGGACCGTCGCGGGCGTCCGTATCACCGGGATGCACTTCTTCCCGCTGAGCAACGCCAAGGACGAGGAGAGCCTCGTCGGCGAGTTCCGCCACACCATCGAACTGGCCGCCCGCCTCCAGCAGGAGCTGGACCTCCCCCTGCGCTTCCTCGACATCGGCGGCGGCTTCACCGTGCCGTACGCCGTGCCCGGCAGCCGGGGGACGTACCCCAAGCTGCGCGGCGAACTCGCGGCCGCGCTGGACACCCACTTCCCGCGCTGGCGGACCGAGGGCCCCGAGATCGCCTGCGAGTCCGGCCGCTACCTCGTCGGCGCGAGCGGCACGCTGGTCGCCTCGGTCAGCAACGTCAAGGTCAGCCGCGGCCGCAAGTTCGTCATCCTCGACGCGGGCATCAACACCTTCGGCGGCATGTCGGGCCTGGGCCGGCTGCTGCCCGTGGCCGTCGGGACCGAATCCGGGGAGTGCGTCGAATCCGCCAGCCTGGTGGGCCCGCTGTGCACGCCCGGCGACATCCTCGGCCGCGAGATCGACCTGCCCGCGCTCGCCCCCGGCGACCTGGTGACGATCCCCAACGCCGGGGCGTACGGGCCGACCGCCAGCCTGCTGATGTTCCTGGGCCGCCCGGCCCCCACCGAGGTGGTCGTACGGGGCGACACGGTGCTGTCCGTCTCCCGCATCGAGCACAGCCGCTCCTACGCGACCGTGGACGAACCGTCCGCGGCCACCCGGGCGGGAGAGACCGCATGAGCGCCCTCACGCACGGCGCCACCGACGCCGTGAGCGCGGCGGGCGGCCGGCGCGGCACCGTGATCGTCACCACCGTGGCCTCCGACTCCCACACCTGGAACCTCGTCTTCCTCCAGCTGCTCATCGAGGAGCTGGGATACCGGGTGATCAACCTGGGGCCGTGCGTCCCGGACCAGGTCCTCGTCGACGCCTGCCGGGAGACCGCCCCCGACCTGGTGGTGATCAGCAGCGTCAACGGGCACGGCCACCAGGACGGCCTGCGCGTCATCGACGCCCTGCGCACCCGCGGTGAACTGGCCTCGACCCCCGTGGTCATCGGCGGCAAGCTCGGCGTCGCCGGGCAGCAGAGCGACGCGGCGATCGGCGAGCTGATCTCCGCCGGTTTCGACGCCGTCTTCGACGACGCCTCCACCACCACCAGGGACTTCAGCCGGTTCGTCGGCGCCCTGACCACCACCCCCCGCGCCCTGGAACGCACCGAGGTCGTGGCGTGAGACCGGGCGCGCGCCCGCTCCGGCGGACGTCAGAGGGGGCGCGCCCGGTGGACTTCGGAGCCTTCGTCCGGGCCAGGAGCCGCGCCGGCGACCTGGTGGTGCAGCCCCGGATGGGGTTCAGTGACCCCGCCACCATGCGTGCCGGACTGGCCGCGACCCGCGCCGCCGACGCCGCGACCGTCGGCACCATCACCCTCGACAGCTACACCAGGGTCGGCGAACTGGCCTCCGTGGAAAGCGCGTTGCGGGCCGGGGCCGACCTCAACGGCTACCCCATCGTCAGCTACGACCCGGCCGTGACCGGTCAGGTTCTCGCGGGCATCAGGGACGAGGCGTTCCCCGTCCAGGTCCGGCACGGATCGGCCGTCCCCGAGGACATCTTCGCCGCGCTGCGCCGGACCCTGATCAACGCCACGGAGGGCGGCCCCGTCTCCTACTGCCTTCCCTACGGACGGACTCCGCTGGACGAGTCCGTACGGAACTGGGTCCGCTGCACCGAGGATTTCGCACAACTGCGGGAATCGGGCGTGGAACCGCATCTGGAGACGTTCGGCGGCTGCATGCTCGGGCAATTGTGCCCACCCAGCCAGCTGGTGGCGATCAGCGTGCTCGAAGCGCTTTTCTTCTGCGCGCACGGAATACGCAGTGTGTCGCTCAGCTATGCCCAGCAGACCCACCCGGGGCAGGACCGGGAAGCGGTCGCGGCTCTGCGGCGGCTCTGCGCCGAATTGCTCCCGACGCCCAACTGGCACGTGGTCATCTACGCCTACATGGGCGTGTACCCGACCACGGACGAGGGCGCCTATCTGCTGCTCGACCAGGCGACCCGCCTCGCCGTCGACTCCGGCTCGGAGCGGCTCATCGTGAAGACGGTGGCGGAGTCCCGCCGGATCCCGACCGTCGCGGAGAACGTCGCCGCACTGGAGTCCGCGGCCCGCACCGCCAGGGCGGCGCCGCCCGGCGGCCCGGCCCCCGCGGAGGCCGACTCGCAGACATACCTGGAGGCCAGAGCCCTGATCGAGGGGGTACTCGAACTGGCCCCGGACATCGGCCACGCACTCGTCCTCGCCTTCCGGCAGGGCGCCCTGGACATCCCGTACTGCCTGCACCCGGACAATCACGGCCGGGCCCGCAGCTACATCGACGGCGACGGCCGGCTGCGGTGGGCCGGCATCGGGCGGCTGCCGCTGGCCGGGCTCGTCGGCCGGGCCCGCGGCCGGGAGGTCACCTCGGCGGGACTGATCGCCGACCTCTCCTACGTACAGAAGTCGTTCGACCGGACCGCGATGGAATCCGGTGACTTCCGGGACCGCGAAGACGCGGACATCGCACCGGCCGGACACCGTTCACTCTCCCGCGGCGAATAACGGGCGAGATCTCAGGTCTTAGGGGGGCTCTAGGGGCTGCGTGCGGCCTTTCGCCTTCCATAGCGTGACCCGCAAGTGGTGCGGTTCCCTGGTGAATTCCGTCCGGCGACGGGCGACAATTGTGTGGAGTGCAGATGACTGAGTCGGAAAACTTCGTCTCTGGCACCGACGGTGTGCCGGACGGGGGCACGGTGCAGCAGTCCGCACTCGTGCGTGAGCTGGAATCCCTCCCCACCTCGGAGCAGACCCGGGTGCTGCTCGACCTGGTGCGGGAGAGCACCGAGGCCGTACTGCGGCAGACCCGGCCGGACGCCGCGCAGACCGTGGACCCGGTCCGCGCCTTCCGCGAGCTGGGGCTCGACTCCGTGGCGCTGGTGGCGCTGCACGCCCGGCTCGCCGCGGCCACCGGTCTCGCACTGCCCCCTACCGTCGCCTTCGACCACCCCTCACCGGCCGCGCTCGCCGCACATCTGCGCACCGAGGCCCTGGGCCTGCCCGACCTGCCCGACCCGGTCGTCGCACCCGGCATCGCCACCGACGACCCGATCGCCGTCGTCGGCATCGGCTGCCGCTACCCCGGTGACGTGTCGTCCCCCGAGGACCTGTGGCAGCTCGTCGCCGACGGCACCCACATCCGCGACGACTTCCCCACCGACCGCGGCTGGGACCTCGACCGGCTCTTCGACGACGACCCCACGACCCCCGGCACCACCTACGCCCGGCACGGCGGATTCCTGTCCGGCGCCGCTGAGTTCGACGCGGACTTCTTCTCCGTCAGCCCCCGTGAAGCCCTCGCGATGGACCCGCAGCAGCGCCTCGTGCTGGAGACCGTGTGGGAGGCCGTGGAGCGGGCCGGGATCGACGCGCGGACCCTGCGCTCCAGCCGGACCGGCGTCTTCGTCGCCGCCGAGCCGCAGGAGTACGCGATGCGCCTGCACGAGGCGCCGGACGGCCTGGACGGATACCTGCTCAGCGGCAACGCCCCCAGCGTGGTCTCCGGCCGGGTCGCCTACACGCTCGGCCTGGAAGGACCCGCGCTGACCGTCGACACCGCCTGCTCGGGCTCGCTGGTCGGCCTCCACCTCGCCGTCCAGTCGCTGCGGCGCGGCGAGTGCACCCTCGCGCTGGCGGGCGGCGTCGCCGTCATGGGCAGCCCCGGTGTGTTCACCGCGTTCAGCCGGCAGCGCGGACTCGCCGCCGACGGCACGGTCAAGGCGTTCGCCGCCGCCGCGGACGGCACGGCGTTCGCCGAGGGCGCCGGTGTGTTCGTCCTGGAACGCCTCTCCGACGCACGCGCCAACAACCACCCGGTCCTCGCCGTCCTGCGCGGTACGGCCATCAACCAGGACGGCGCGTCCAACGGCCTGACCGCGCCCAGCGGCCGCGCCCAGCGCCAGGTGATCCGCCAGGCACTCGCGGACGCCGGACTCACCGCGGGTGACGTCGACGCCGTCGAGGCGCACGGCACCGGCACCACCCTCGGCGACCCCATCGAGGCCCAGGCACTGATCGCCACCTACGGGCAGGAACGCACCGCGGGGCCGGCCTGGCTCGGCTCGGTGAAGTCCAACATCGGACACACCCAGGCGGCCGCGGGCTCGGCCGGCCTGATCAAGATGATCATGGCGATGCGTCATGGTGTGCTGCCCGCGACCCTGCACGTGGACGCCCCCTCGCCCAACGTCGACTGGTCGGCGGGGGAGGTCCGGCTGCTGACGGAACCCGTGCCGTGGGCGCCCGGCGACCGCCCCCGCAGGGCCGCCGTCTCCTCCTTCGGCGTCAGCGGCACCAACGCCCACATCGTCATCGAGGAGCCGCCGGCCGGGACCGCGCGGAGCGCCGCCGCCGAGGGCGACGGCACCGCCACCGACGACGGACGCCCCCTGCCCGCGACGCTCTCCGCCCGCACCGGGGCCGCCCTGCGCGACCAGGCCCGACGCCTGCTGGCACACGTCGAGAACACCCCCGACGCCCGCCCCCTCGACCTCGCCCACTCCCTGGCGACGACCCGTGCCGCGCTGTCCCACCGGGCCGTGGTGCTCGCCGGTGACCGCGCGGGCCTCCTCGACGGGCTGCGCGCCCTGGCCGACGGCCGGAGCGCCCCCGGCGTCCACACCTCCGTCACCGGCGGCGGCACCGCGTTCCTCTTCACCGGCCAGGGCAGCCAGCGCCTCGCCATGGGACGCCTGCTCTACGACGCCCACCCGGCCTACGCCAAGGCCCTGGACAACGCCATCGGCTACCTCGACCTCCAGCTCGACCGCTCCCTGTGGGACGTCCTGTTCGCCGACGAGGACACCCCGGAAGCGGCCCTCCTGGACCGCACCGAGTACGCGCAGGCGGCCCTCTTCGCCGTCGAGGTCGCCCTGTTCAGGCTCCTGGAGTCCTGGGGCGTCCGTCCCGACTACGTGGCCGGGCACTCCATCGGCGAGCTGACCGCCGCCCACGTCGCCGGTGTGCTCACCCTCGACGACGCCGCCACCCTCGTCGCGGCGCGCGGCCGGCTGATGCAGGCACTGCCCGAGGGCGGCGCCATGATCGCCGTGGAGGCCGCAGAGGAGACGGTGGAGCCGCTCCTCGCGCACTGCCGCGACACGGTGAGCATCGCCGCCGTCAACGGCCCCCGCTCCGTCGTCCTGTCCGGGGACGAGGCGACGGTCACCGACGTCGCCGCCCGGCTGGAGGCCGCCGGCCACCGCACCAAGCGGCTCCGGGTCAGCCATGCGTTCCACTCACCGCTGATGGCACCCATGCTCGACGACTTCCGGCAGATCGCCCGGATCCTCAGCTACGCCGCACCGAAGCTCCCCGTCGTCTCCGCCCTCACCGGCCGGCTCGCCACCGCCGCGGAACTCACCGACCCCGAGTACTGGGTACGGCACATCTGCGCCCCCGTACGCTTCCACGACACCGTCGCCTCCCTCACGGACCGGGGCGTCGCCACCTTCCTCGAACTCGGACCCGACCCGGTGCTCTGCGCCATGGGCCGCGAGAGCGCCGACCCGGCCGCGGTGTTCGCCCCGCTCCTGCGGCGCGGGCACGACGAGCCGTACCAGCTGCTGAGCGCCCTGGCCGTCGCCCACACCCGTGGCACCCCCGTCGACTGGCACGCCTTCTTCGCCGGCGCCGGCGCCCACCGCGTCGAGCTGCCCACGTACGCCTTCCAGCGCGAACGGTTCTGGCTCAGCGCCCCCGACGCCGCCCAGGACGCGACGGCGCTCGGCCAGATGGCCGCCGGCCACCCCCTGCTGGGCGCGGTGGTCGGCCTCGCGGACACCGGGGGCGCCGTCCTCACCGGACGGGTCTCGCTGCGCTCGCACCCCTGGCTCGCCGACCACGTGATCGACGGCCATGTCCTGCTGCCCGGCACCGCGTTCGTCGACCTCGCGGTCCGGGCCGGCGAGCAGACCGGCTGCGAACGCCTCGACGAACTGGTCATGGCGGCCCCGCTGATCCTGCCCGGCACCGGCGGCGTCGCCCTCCAGATCGTCGTCGACGCCCCGGACGCCACCGGCCGCCGCCCCGTCGCGTTCTACTCACGCGACGAGGACGCCCCCGCCGACGCCCCGTGGACCCGGCACGCCACCGGCCGCCTGGCCCCCCGCGGCCCGGCCGGACCGGGGACCGCGGACTTCGCCTCCGGCACCTGGCCGCCACCCGGCGCCGAGCCCCTCGACATCACCGGCCTCTACGGAGACCTGGCCACGCAGGGCTACGGATACGGCCCCGCCTTCCACGGCCTGCGAGCCGTCTGGAAGGCCGCCGGGGGCGAGGTGTTCGCCGAGGTACGGCTGCCGGAGACAGCCGGCGACCCGGCCTCCGCCTACGGACTCCACCCCGCACTGCTCGACGCCGTCCTGCACGCCACCGACTTCGCCACGCAGGACGGCACCGACAGCCAGGACGGCCGCATCCTGCTGCCCTTCGCCTGGACCGGCGTCACCCTCCACGCGTCCGGCGCGACCACCCTGCGGGTACGCGTCACCGCCACCGGCACCGACGAGGTCGCCCTCGAACTGGCCGACGCCACCGGGGCCCCGGTCGCCTCCGTCGACTCCTTCCTCGTCCGCCCCCTCACGGCCGGCGGACTGGCCGCCACGGCGCACCCCGACGCGCTCCACCACGTCCGGTGGACCCCCCTGCCCGACCCCGCCCCCACCGCGTCGGCCCCGGCCCCCGGCCCCGTCCACCACTGCCCCGCCCCGACCGGGCCCGACGTCGCCGCCGACGTCCGCACCGTCCTCGGCACCACGCTCACCGCCGTGCGGGACTGGCTCGCCGACGAACACTCGGCCACCGCACGGCTGACCGTGCTCACCCGGGGCGCGGTCGCCGCCACCCCCGGCGAACAGGCCGCACTCGCCCAGGCACCCGTCTGGGGCCTGGTGCGCTCGGCCCAGGCAGAACACCCCGGCCGCTTCCTCCTGCTCGACAGCGACGGCTCACTCGGCACCGACGAACTGCTCCGCCTCACCGCGGACACCGACGAACCCGAGATCGCCCTGCGCGACGGCCGGCTGCACGTCCCCCGGCTGACCCGCACCACCCAGGCACCGAACCCCGACACCGCCCCCTGGCGCACCGAAGGCACCGTCCTGATCACCGGCGGGACCGGCGGCGTCGGCGCCACGCTCGCCCGCCACCTGGTCACCGCACACGGCGTACGCGGACTGCTGCTCACCGGCCGCCGGGGCGCGGCCGCCCCCGGCGCCGAGGAGCTGCGCTCCGAGCTGACCGCCCTCGGTGCCGAGGTCACGATCACCGCCTGCGACGCCGCCGACCGCGACGCGCTGGCCGACGCCCTGGCCGCCGTACCGGACCGGCTGCCGCTGAGCGCGGTCGTGCACGCGGCCGGGGTGCTCGACGACGCACTGGTCGACTCCCTCGACGACACCCGCCTGGACACCGTCCTGCGGCCCAAGGCCGACGGCGCCTGGAACCTCCACGAACTCACCCGCGACAGCGACCTCTCCGCGTTCGTGCTGTTCTCCTCCACCGCCACCCTCCTGGACGGTGCGGGGCAGGGCAACTACGCCGCCGCCAACGTCTTCCTCGACGCCCTGGCCACCCACCGCGCCGCCCTCGGCCTCCCCGCGACCTCGCTGGCGTGGGGGCTGTGGACCGGCACCGGCGGCATGGGCGGCACCCTCGACGAGGCCGCCCTGCGGCGCATCGAACGCCTCGGCCTCCAGCCCCTGTCCGTCGCGGAGAACCTCGCCCTCCTGGACCGCGCGATCAGCACGGAGGCGCACCCGGCCGTCGTACCCGTACGGCTGAACCTGCGCACGCTCAACGCCCGCGCCGACGAGGCCCCCGCCCTCCTGCGGGCCCTGGTCCGTCCGCCGCGCCGTGCCGTGGGCGGCGGCGGGATCAGCGTCGAGCAGTCCCTCGCGCGCAGCCTGAGCGGCCTGACCCGCTCGGAGCGCGGCGAGGCCCTCCTCGACCTGGTCCGCGCCCAGGTGGCCGCCGTCCTCGGCCACGACGGACCCGAACGCGTCGTCACCACACGGGCGTTCAACGAGATGGGCTTCGACTCCCTCGCGGCCGTCGAACTCCGCAACCGGCTCGGCTCCGCCACCGGACTGCCCCTCACGGCCACCCTCGTCTTCGACTACCCCTCGCCCGCCGCCCTCGCCGACCACCTGGCCTCCCGGCTCGGCGGCGACGCGGAGCAGCGGACCGGCCGGCACGCCCCGGCCACCTCCGCCTCCGCCTCCGACGACGACCCCATCGCCATCGTCTCCATGGCCTGCCGCTACCCCGGCGGCGTGACCTCGCCCGAGGAGCTGTGGCAGCTCGTCGAGGAAGGACGCGACGTCGTCTCGGCGTTCCCCACCGACCGCGGCTGGGCCACCGACATCCACGACACCGAGCCCGGCACACCGGGCAAGAGCCTCACCGACCAGGGCGGATTCCTCCACGAGGCGGCCGACTTCGACGCCGCGTTCTTCGGGATCAGCCCCCGCGAGGCCCAGGCCATGGACCCCCAGCAGCGACTCCTGCTGGAGATCGCCTGGGAGACCGTGGAGCGCGCCGGCATCGACCCGCACGCCCTGCGCGGCAGCGACACCGGTGTCTTCGCCGGTGTGATGTACCACGACTGGGGGCTGCGCCTCGGCCCGCTTCCCGAGCACGTGGCCGGCTACCACGGCAACGGCAGCCTCGCCAGTGTGGTGTCCGGCCGGGTCGCCTACACCCTCGGCATCGAAGGCCCCGCCGTCACCGTCGACACCGCCTGCTCCTCCTCCCTGGTCGCCCTGCACTGGGCGGCCCAGGCCCTGCGCCGGGGCGACTGCGCCCTCGCCCTCGCGGGCGGCGTCACCGTCATGTCCACCCCCGACACCTTCGTCGACATGAGCCGGCAGCGCGGCCTGGCCGCCGACGGCCGGTGCAAGTCGTTCGGCAGCGGTGCGGACGGCACCGGCTGGGGCGAGGGCGTCGGCATGCTCCTGCTGGAGCGGCTCTCCGACGCCGAACGCAACGGCCACCGTGTGCTCGGCATCGTCCGGGGCTCCGCCGTCAACTCCGACGGCGCCTCCAACGGCCTCACCGCACCCAACGGACCGGCCCAACAGCGGGTCATCCGACGCGCGTTGGACGTCGCCGGCCTCACCCCCGCCGACGTCGACGCCGTCGAGGGCCACGGCACCGGCACCGTCCTGGGCGACCCGATCGAGGCCCAGGCGCTGCTGGAGACCTACGGCCAGGAACGCCCCGCGGACGGCAGCCCGCTGCTGCTCGGCTCCATCAAGTCCAACATGGGCCACACCCAGGCGGCTGCCGGGGTGGCGGGCATCATCAAGATGGTGCAGGCGATGCGCCACGGCACCCTGCCCGCGACCCTGCACGCGGACGAGCCCTCACCGCAGGTGGACTGGGACTCCGGCGCCGTCGCCCTGCTGACCGGCCCCACCGCCTGGCCCGCCCACGGCCGCCCGCGCCGCGCCGGGGTGTCGTCGTTCGGTATCAGTGGCACCAACGCCCACGTGATCATCGAGGAGCCGCCCGCCACCGCTCCGCAGGACGCGCCCGAACCGTCCGGCTCCACGTCCGCCCCGGTCGCCTGGCCGGTCTCGGCGAGGACCCCGGAGGCGCTGAGCGCCCAGGCGACGCGCCTGCTCAGCCACCTCGCGACCGTCCCCGACGACGCACTCGCCGCGACGGGCCACGCCCTCGCGACGACCCGCGCCGCCCTGGACCACAGAGCCGTCGCCCTCGGCGCCGACCGCACGGAACTCACCGCCGCACTGGAGGCGTTGGCCTCCGGCGCGGGACCGGTACGGGACACGGTCAGCGAGGGCAAGGTCGCGTTCCTGTTCACGGGTCAGGGTGCGCAGCGGCTGGGGATGGGCCGGGAGCTGTATGAGGCGTTCCCGGTGTTCTCGGAGGCGTTCGACGCGGTGCTGGTGGAGCTGGATGCCCGGCTGGGGCGTTCGTTGCGTGAGGTGGTGTGGGGTGAGGACGTTGGCCTGTTGAACGGGACGATGTTCGCCCAGGCCGGCCTGTTCGCCGTCGAGACCGCACTCTTCCGCCTGGCGGGGTCCTGGGGCATACGTCCGGACTTCCTGGTCGGCCACTCGGTCGGTGAGATCGCGGCCGCACACGTCTCCGGTGCGTTGTCGCTGGGTGACGCGGCTGAACTCGTCGTGGCGCGTGGCCGGTTGATGCAGGCGCTTCCCGCCGGTGGGTCGATGGTGGCGGTGGAGGCGACGGAGGCCGAGGTGCTTGGGCTGCTGAACGCCGAGGTGGGGATCGCAGCCGTCAACGGGCCCGCCTCCGTGGTCGTTTCGGGTACGGAGGACGCGGTTCGCGCGCTGGTCGCCACGTTCGAGGACCAGGGGCGCCGGACGAGTGTGCTGCGCGTCTCTCACGCCTTCCACTCGCCGTTGATGGAGCCGATGCTGGCGGAGTTCGGGGCGGTGGTGGCCGGACTGTCGTTCGGCGCCGCGTCGATCCCCGTCGTGTCGGGCGTGTCCGGAGATCTGGCCGAGGACTGGGGTTCGGCGGAGTACTGGGTACGGCATGTGCGGGAAGCGGTGCGGTTCGCGGACGCCGTCCGGTTCCTGGAGGACCGCGGCGTCACCTCGTACCTCGAGATCGGCCCCGACGCCGTACTCAGCGGCATGGGCCAGAACTGCGTCCAGGACCCGGACGGGGCGGCGTTCGTCCCGTCGCTCCGCCGCAACCGGCCCGAGGCCCGCGAACTCCTGGCCGCCGTCGGCCGTGCCCACACCCGCGGCGTCACCGTCGACTGGGACACCCTCTTCGGCCTCCGCGGCATCGGACAGGGCCCGGACCTGCCCACCTACGCCTTCCAGCACGAGCGCTACTGGCTCGACCTGGCCACCGCCCCCGGCGACCTGGACGCGGTCGGCCTCGAAGCGGTCACCCACCCCCTGCTGAGCGCCGCCGTGGCGACGCCCGACGACGGCGGGGTCGTCCTCACCGGACGGCTCGCCACCGCCACCCAGCCCTGGCTCGCGGACCACGGCGTGCTGGGCAGCGTGCTGCTGCCGGGCACCGGATTCGTCGAACTCGCGGTCCGGGCGGGCGACCACGTCGGCTGCGGCCGGATCGAGGAACTCCTCCTCGAAGCACCCCTGACCCTGCCCGCCAGGGGAGGCGTCGCCCTGCGCGTCGTCGTCGGCGCACCGGACGCATCCGGCGCCTGCTCGGTCAGCATCCACTCACGCGGCTCCACCGAGCCCGACGCCCCGTGGACCAGGCACGCCCACGGCACCCTGACCCGCGAAGCACCCGCCCCCGCCTTCGACCTGGTCCAGTGGCCGCCGGCCGGCGCCACCCCCGTCGACGTCGAGTCCGCCTACGAGCGGCTGCGCGAGCGCGGATACGCCTACGGCCCCGCCTTCCAGGGGCTGCGCGCGGCCTGGCGGCGCGGCGACGACGTGTTCGCCGAGGTCGCCCTCGACGGTCCCGCCCGCGCGGAAGCGGCCGCCTTCGGACTGCACCCCGCACTTCTCGACGCGGCCATGCACGCCGATCTGCTGACGGACCCGGCCGCCGACGCGGCCACCCTGCTGCCCTTCTCGTGGAACGGCGTCACCCTGCACGCCGCCGGAACCCCCGCGCTGCGCGTCCACATCCAGCGGCTCCGCGGCGACGAGGTCTCCGCCATCATGGTCGCCGACGAGAGCGGCGCACCGGTCGCCACCGTGGAGTCGCTCGTCTCCCGGCCGGTCTCGCCGGAGCAGATCGCGGCGGCCTCCGGCGCACCGTCCGCCTCCCTCCACCGGATCGGCTGGCAGCGGACGGAACCGGTCACCGCGGCGGCCGACGCCGCCCCCGCGTACACCGTTCTGCACTGCCCGGCGTCCCCCGAGGGCCGGCACGTCCCCGACGCCGTGCGCGACCTCACCCACCACGTGCTCGACGCGATACGCGAGCGGCTCACGGACCCCGAGGCCGCCGACCGCCCCCTCGTCGTGGTCACCCGGCGCGCCGTGCCCGTACGGCCCGGCGAGGACGTGGACCCGGCGCAGGCCCCCGTATGGGGTCTGGTGCGTGCCGCACAGGCCGAGAACCCGGGCAGGTTCCACCTGCTCGACGTGGACGGCGCGTCCCGGCCGACCGACGCCGAGCTCTCCGCCGCCGTCACGTCCGCCGAACCCGAATCCGCCCTGCGCGAGCACGAGTTGTGGGTGCCTCGGCTCGGCCGGGCCACCGCACCCGAGCCCGCCCGGCCCGCCCCGTGGGACACCGCGGGCACGGTGCTGATCACCGGGGGGACCAGCGGCCTCGGCGCACTCGTCGCCCGTCACCTCGTCACCGAACACGGCGTGCGCCACCTCCTGCTGGCCGGCCGGCGCGGCACGGACGCACCCGGTGCGCGGGCACTCGCCGCCGAACTCACCGGCCTCGGCGCCCACGTCGTGATCGCCGCCTGCGATGTGGCCGACCGCGACGCACTGGCCGCACTGCTCGCCGGGATCGACGCCGAACGGCCGCTGCGCGCCGTCGTGCACGCGGCGGCGGTCGCCGACGGCGGACTGGTCGGCAGCCTCACGCACGAGCGGTTCGACGCCGTCCTTCGCCCCAAGGCCGACGGCGCCTGGAACCTGCACGAACTGACCAGGGACACCGACCTCACCGCGTTCGTCATGTTCTCCTCCGCGGGCGGCCTCGTCCTCGCCGCGGGCCAGGCCGACTACGCGGCGGCCAACGTCTTCCTCGACGCGCTCGCCACCCACCGCGCGGCGGCCGGACTGCCCGCGACCTCGATCGCGTTCGGCATGTGGGAGGTCAGCACCGGCCTCGGCGGCGACCTCACGGAAGCCGACCTGGACCGGATGCGGCGCCTCGGCCTGCCCGCCCTCCCCGCCGACCGGGGCCTCGCACTCCTCGACGCCGCCGTCGTCGCCGGGGACACCGTCGTCGTCCCCCTCACCATCGACCCGGTGGCGCTCGCCGCCCGCGGTGACGAACTGCCCGCACTGCTCCGCGGCCGGGTCCGTACCCCCGCGCGCCGCACCGTCCGGGCGGCCGCCACCGGCTCCGCACTGGAACGCCGGCTGTCCGGTACGACCCCCGACGAGCGGGCCCGCGTCCTGCTCGACACCGTCCGCACCCAGGTCGCCGCCGTCCTCGGCCAGCCGACCCCCGAGGCGGTCGGACCCGACACCGCCTTCCGCGACCAGGGATTCGACTCCCTCGCCGCCGTGGAACTGCGCAACCTGCTGGTCGGCTCCACCGGACTGCGGCTGCCCGCGACACTGGTCTTCGACTACCCCAACTCCCGTGCCGTGGCCGGACATCTCGACACCCTGCTCACCGGCACGACCACCGCCGCGCCCACCGCGGCCCCCCTCGCGGCCGTCGACGACGACCCGATCGCGGTGGTGGCCATCAGCTGCCGCTTCCCGGGAGGCGTCCGCTCGCCCGAGGACCTGTGGGACCTCGTCGCGGACGGCGTCGACGCCATCGGCGACTTCCCCGCCGACCGCGGCTGGGACGCCGACGCCCTCTACGACCCCGAGCCCGGACTCCCCGGCCGCACCTACGTCCGCGAGGGCGGATTCCTCTACGACGCGGCCGAGTTCGACCCCGGGTTCTTCGGCATCATGCCGCGCGAGGCCCTCGCGATGGACCCGCAGCAGCGCCTGCTGCTCCAGTCCGCGTGGGAGACCTTCGAGCGCGCCGGAATCGACCCGGAGACGCTGCGCGGCAGCCAGACCGGTGTGTACGCCGGTGTGATGTACCACGAGTACGGCAGCCGGGTCACCGACGTCCCCGACGACCTGGCCGGCTACCTCGGCAACGGCAGCGCGGGCAGCATCGCCTCCGGCCGCGTCGCCTACGCGCTGGGCCTCGAAGGCCCCGCCGTCACCGTCGACACGGCCTGCTCCTCCTCCCTGGTCAGCCTCCACATGGCCTGCCAGGCACTGCGCACCGGCGAGATCGACCTCGCCCTGGCGGGCGGTGTCACCGTCATGCCGACCCCGGAGATCTTCGTCGACTTCAGCCGGCAGCGCGGTCTCGCCTCCGACGGACGCTCCAAGGCGTTCGCGGGTGCCGCCGACGGCACGAGCTGGGCCGAGGGCGTCGGCCTCCTCCTGGTCGAGCGCCTCTCCGACGCCCGCCGCAACGGACACCCCGTCCTCGCGGTCGTCCGGGGCAGCGCCATCAACCAGGACGGCGCCTCCAACGGCCTGACCGCCCCCAACGGCCCCTCCCAGCAGCGCGTCATCCGCAAGGCCCTCGCGGCCGCCGGACTCGACCCCGCCGAGGTGGACGCGGTGGAAGGGCACGGCACCGGCACCCGGCTGGGCGACCCGATCGAGGCACAGGCCCTCCTCGCCACGTACGGCCAGGACCGCCCCGCCGAGCGCCCGCTGTGGCTCGGCTCGGTCAAGTCCAACATCGGGCACGCCCAGGCCGCCGCCGGCGTCAGCGGAGTCATCAAGATGGTGATGGCCCTGCGCAACGGCCTGCTGCCCCGGACCCTGCACGTCGACGAGCCGTCACCGCAGGTGGACTGGGAGGCCGGCGGCGTACGCCTGCTGACCGAGCCGGTCACCTGGGCGGCGGGGGACCGGCCCCGGCGGGCCGGGGTCTCCTCCTTCGGACTCAGCGGCACCAACGCCCACGTCATCATCGAGGAAGCGCCCCGGGACAGCGCCGCCCCCGCCGAACCGCAGCCCCTCGTGTCGCTTCCCGCCGAACTGCTTCCGCCGTCCGCCGTACCGCTGCCCGTCGTACCGCTTCCGCTGTCCGCGCGGAGCGCCACCGCGCTCACCGCACAGGCCGGGCGACTCCTCGCCCATATGGAGGCACACCCCGACGAACTGCTGGTGGACGTCGGTCATTCGCTGGCCACGACGCGTGGCGTGCTGGACCACCGTGCGGTCGTGATGTCCGCGGACCGCGCCGCGGCGCTGCGTGCGCTGTCCGATCTGGCGGCGGGCCGGGAGAACGCGGACGTGGTCACGCCGGCCGGTTCCACGACGGAGGGCCTGACGGCCTTCCTGTTCACGGGCCAGGGGGCGCAGCGACTGGGGATGGGCCGCGAACTGTACGGCGCCTTCCCGGTGTTCGCCGAGGCCCTCGACACGGTGGTGGGGGAGCTGGACGCCCGGCTGGGGCGTTCGCTGCGCGAGGTGATGTGGGGCGAGGACGCCGACCTGCTCAACGGGACGATGTTCGCCCAGGCCGGGCTGTTCGCCGTCGAGACCGCCCTGTTCCGCCTGGTGGAGTCCTGGGGCGCGCGGGCCGACGTGGTGGCCGGGCACTCGATCGGTGAGATCACGGCCGCGCACGTCGCAGGCGTGCTGTCCCTGCCGGACGCGGCCGAACTCGTCGTCGCACGCGGCCGGTTGATGCAGGCCCTGCCGGCCGGCGGGGTGATGGTGGCGGTGGCCGCGTCGGAGGACGAGGTGCTTGTACTGCTCGGCGACGAGGTGGGACTGGCCGCCGTGAACGGCCCGTCGGCCGTGGTGATCTCCGGGGCGCGGGAAGCGACGCTCGCCGTCGCGGAGCACTTCGCCGCGTCGGGGCGCCGCACCAAGCGGCTGAGCGTGTCGCACGCCTTCCACTCGCCCCTCATGGAGCCCATGCTCGACGCGTTCCGACAGGTCGCCGAGACACTCACGTACACCGCTCCCCAGATGCGCGTCGTGTCCCACGTGACCGGAACCGAGGCGACCGCCGAGCAGCTGACCTCGCCCGCGTACTGGGTCCGCCACGTGCGCGACGCCGTCCGGTTCGCCGACGGCGTCGCCCACCTCTCCGGCCAGGGCGTCACCCGCTTCGTGGAACTCGGCCCCGACGCGGTGCTCACCGCACTCACCGAGGCCACCGCACACCACACCCCCGACACCCTCACCGTGCCCGTCCTGCGCAAGGGCCGGCCCGAGGTCGCCACCCTGCTCACCGCCCTCGCCCGACTGCACGTCACCGGACCCGCCGTCCGCTGGGCCGACGTCCTCGAAGGCCGCGGCGGCCGCACCGTCGAGCTGCCCACGTACGCCTTCGACCGGACCACGTACTGGCTCGACGCACCCGCCCCCGTCGGCGGCGACGTGACCGGCCTCGGCCAGACCGCCGCCGCGCACCCCCTGCTCAGCGCCGTGGTCGCCTCCCCGGAGGCCGGCGGCGTCGTGCTCACCGGGCGCCTCTCCGTCCGCACCCACCCCTGGCTCGCCGACCACGACGTCCTCGGGACCGTGCTGCTGCCCGGCACCGGCTACATCGAACTCGCCATCCGGGCCGGAGAGGAAGTCGGCTGCGAGGTGGTGGAGGAACTCACCATCGAGGCCCTCATGCCGCTCCCGCCCCACGGCGGACTCGCCGTCCAGGTCGTCGTGGACGCACCCGACGCCGGCGGGCGCTGCTCACTCGGCGTCTACTCCCGCGCCGACGACGCCCCGGCCGGCGCACCCTGGAGCAAGCACGCCAGCGGTGTGCTCGCCCCCGGAACCGGACAGGCACCGCCCGCCGACGCGTTCGCCCCCGCCCCGGCCGACTGGCCGCCCACGGGTGCGACCGAGGTCGACATCTCCGGTGTGTACGACTACCTCACCGGCCAGGGCTACGGTTACGGCCCCATGTTCCGGGGCCTGCGCGGCATCTGGTCCAGGGGCGCGGAGACCTTCGCGGAGGTGTCCCTGCCGGAGGACTCCCTCGACGTCGGGAAGGACTTCCGCCTCCACCCGTCCATCCTCGACGCGGCACTCAGCGCGACCGACTTCATGGACGGCCGACGCCCCCAGGACGTCGGCGGCACCCAGCTGCCGTTCGCCTGGTCCGGTGTCACCCTGCACGCCGCCGGCTCCTCCCGGCTGCGGGTCCGCATCACCGCCGTCGCATCCCACCGGTCACAGGGCTCGGACGCGGTACGCCTCGAACTCACCGACCCCGCGGGCACCCCGGTCGCCACCATCGACTCCCTCGTGGTCCGCCCCGTCACCGCCGCCAAGGTCAACGCGGCGGCCGCCGCGGGCGGCGGTGAGCACGAGGCCGTGTTCCACCTGGTCACCCAGCAACTGCCGCTCGGCGCCGCCGTCACCGCGGCCACGGACCGCTGGGCGGTGCTCGGCACCGGCCCAGAGGCCACCTCTCCTGCCGGACCCGGCACCGGCTACCCGGACCTCGCCGCCCTCGGCGCCGCCCTCACCGGCGGCGCCCCGGTACCCGACGTCGTCGTCCTGCCCGTACCACCGGCCCCGGACCACGAAGACATCCCGACGGCCGTCCGCTCCGTGACCGGACACCTGCTCGCCGCGTTGCAGTCCTGGCTCGCGGACGAGCGGTACGCGCACTCCCGCCTCATGGTGGTCACCCGCAACGCCCTCCCCGTGGAGGAGAGCGACGCCGCCGCCGTGGACCTCGTCCAGGCACCGGTATGGGGCCTGCTGCGCTCCGCCCAGGAGGAGTACCCCGGCCGGTTCGTCCTCGTCGACTCCGACGGCACGGACACGGCCCGCGAGTCGCTGCCCGCCGTGGCCGCGTCCGGCGAACCCGAGGCGATCCTGCGCGGCGCGGAGGTACGGGTGCCCCGACTGGCCCGGATGGCAGCGGCAGCACCCACCACGCCCCTGCCCTGGGACGCCGAGGGGACCGTACTGATCACCGGAGGAACCAGCGGCCTCGGCGCCGTCGTCGCCCGCCACCTGGTCGAACAGCACGGCGTACGCCACCTCCTGCTCGCCGGACGGCGCGGCCAGGACGCACCCGGCGCCACCGCGCTCCGCGACGCACTGACCGGACTCGGCGCCACCGTCACCCTCGCGGCCTGCGACGCGTCCGACCGTACGGCCGTCGACGCACTGCTGACCGCGATCCCGGCCGCACACCCGCTGACGGCTGTGGTCCACGCGGCCGCCGTCATGGACAACGCACTGCTCGCCGCCCTCACCCCCGCACAGGTCGACACGGTGATGCGCCCCAAGGTGGACGCGGCCTGGAACCTGCACGAGGCGACACGCGGACTCGACCTGAAGGCGTTCATCCTCTTCTCCTCCTGCGCCGGACTGGTCGTCGGCGTCGGCCAGGGCAACTACGCCGCCGCCAACCGCTTCCTGGACGCCCTCTCCGCCCACCGCCGCGCCGCCGGACTGCCGGCCACGGCACTGGCGTTCGGCCTCTGGGAGACCAAGACCGGCCTCGGAGGCGGAGTCACCCACGCCGACCTGCGGCGCATGCGCACCATGGGCATGCCCGCCCTGCCGACCGCCGAGGGCCTCGCCCTGCTCGACGAGGCCCTGGAACTCGACCGGCCGGTGCTCGTACCGATCCGGGTGGAGCGCGACCAGCACGCCACGGCCGAACCGCCGTACCTGCTGAAGGACGTGCTCGGCGCGCCGGAACGGCCCGCCGCCCGCAAGGAGGTTCGCGCCCCCGCCGTCACCGCGGCGGCCGCCGCCCCCGCCACCGAACAGACCCTGGAGCAGCGGCTGTCGGGCATGAAGACGGCCGAACGCAAGCGCACCGTGCTGGACGTCGTGCGCGAGCAGGTCGCCGGAGTCAGCCACAGCGTCCCGGCCACCATCGACGTCTCCAAGGGCTTCACCGAGCTCGGCCTCGACTCGCTCGCCGCGATCGATCTCCGCAACCGGCTCCAGAAGGCCACCGGCCTCCGACTCCCGGCCACACTCATGTTCGACTACCCCAGCCCGATGGTGCTGGCCGACTTCCTCCTCGACGAACTCCCCCCGGGCATCGAGGAGAACGCGCCGGACGCGTCCGCCGGAACCACGCCCGCAACCGCACCCGCACCGGGCGGACCGGGCACCGCGGAGGCAGACGCCGCCATCCGGCAGACCCTCGCGGACATCCCGGTCGACGCGCTCCGGCAGGCCGGCCTGCTGGACGCGCTGCTGAAGCTCGCCCCCCGACCCACGACACCCGCACCGGCACCCGCACAGGCCGGCGAAGCGATCAGGACCATGGACGTCGACGACCTGGTGCGCGCCGCGCTCGCGTCCGCCGACCCGACCCGGAACCCGAGCGAGGGCTGAGGACATCATGGAAACATCTGTAGAGCAGCTGGTGGCCGCCCTCCGCGCGACCATGGTCGAGAACGAACGCCTCCGCTCGGCCAACGACCGCCTCACCGACGACGCCTCCGAGCCGATCGCGATTGTCGGGATGGCGTGCCGTTATCCGGGTGGGGTGGGTTCTCCGGACGATTTGTGGGATTTGGTGGTGGAGGGCCGGGACGGTGTGTCGGGGTTTCCGGTGGATCGTGGGTGGGATGTGGAGGGGCTTTACGATCCGGAGCCGGGGAAGCCGAATCGTACGGTGACGCGTGAGGGGGGTTTCCTGTATGACGCGGCTGATTTCGATGCCGGGGTGTTCGGGATCTCTCCGCGTGAGGCGTTGGGGATGGATCCGCAGCAGCGGTTGCTGCTGGAGGCGTCCTGGGAGGCGGTGGAGAGTGCGGGGATCGATCCCCTCTCCCTGAAGGGCAGCCGGACCGGCGTCTTCGCCGGAGTCATGTACCACGACTACGGCCCCGGCACGAGCGACGGCAGCCTCGTCACCGGCCGTATCGCCTTCACTCTCGGCCTCGAAGGCCCCGCCGTCACCATCGACACCGCGTGCTCGTCCTCGCTCGTCGCCCTCCACTGGGCAGGACAGGCACTGCGCCGGGGCGACTGCTCGATGGCGCTGGTCGGCGGCGTGACGGTGATGACGACGCCCGACATGTTCCTCTACTTCAGTCACCAGCGGGGCATGGCGAAGGACGGCCGCTGCAAGTCCTTCGCCGCCGACGCGGACGGCACGGGCTGCTCGGAGGGCGTCGGCGTCCTCATGGTCGAGCGCCTCTCCGATGCCCAGCGCAACGGGCACCCCGTACTCGCGGTGATCCGGGGCAGCGCCATCAACCAGGATGGCGCGTCGAGCGGGATGACCACCCCCAACGGCCCCTCCCAGCAACGGGTGATCCGCGCGGCACTGGAGAACGCCGGCCTCACGACCACGGACGTGGACCTGGTGGAGGCGCACGGCACGGGCACCCGGCTGGGCGACCCGATCGAGGCGCAGGCGCTCCTCGCGACGTACGGGAAGGGGCGCCCGGAGGGCGATCCGCTCTGGCTGGGCTCGTTGAAGTCGAACCTGGGCCACACCCAGGCAGCCGCCGGTGTGGGCGGTGTGATCAAGGCGGTACAGGCGATCCGGCACGGCGTGTTGCCGAAGTCCCTCCACTCGCAGACGCGTTCACCGCACGTGGACTGGGACGCCGGCGCGGTGGAGTTGTTGACGGAGTCGCGGGTGTGGCCGGAGCGGGACCGTCCGCGTCGGGTGGGTGTGTCGTCGTTCGGTCTGAGTGGGACGAACGCACACGTGATCGTCGAGCAGGCTCCGGTGGTGGAGGCTCATGCGGTGGTTTCCTCGGTCGAGGTGCCGGTGGTGCCGGTGGTGTTGTCGGCGCGGAGTGAGGCGGGGCTGTCGGGACAGGCGGCGAAGCTGCTGTCCAAGGTCGCGGGGTCTGCTTCATCGCTGGTGGATGTGGGTTTTTCGTCGGTGGTGTCGCGTGCGGTGCTGGAGCATCGTGCGGTGGTGGCGGCGTCGGACCGTGAGGAGCTGGTACGGGGTCTGACGGCTCTTGTTGAGGGCGAGGTGTCGGCTTCGGTCGTGAGCGGGTCGGTGCGGCCGGCGGGTGCTACGGCGTTCCTGTTCACGGGTCAGGGTGCGCAGCGGCTGGGGATGGGCCGGGAGTTGTATGAGGCGTTCCCGGTGTTCGCGGAGGTCTTTGATGCGGTGCTGGTGGAGCTGGATGCTCGGCTGGGGCGTTCGTTGCGTGAGGTGGTGTGGGGTGAGGACGTTGGCCTGTTGAACGGGACGATGTTCGCCCAGGCCGGGTTGTTCGCGGTGGAGACGGCGTTGTTCCGCCTGGTGGAGTCGTGGGGTGTGCGTCCGGACTTCCTGGTGGGTCATTCGGTCGGTGAGATTGCGGCCGCGCACGTCTCCGGTGCGTTGTCGCTGGGTGACGCGGCTGAACTCGTTGTTGCGCGTGGTCGGTTGATGCAGGCGCTTCCCGCTGGTGGGTCGATGGTGGCGGTGGAGGCGACGGAGGCCGAGGTGCTTCCGCTGTTGAGTGGTGAGGTGGGGATCGCGGCGGTCAATGGTCCGCGTTCTGTGGTGGTGTCGGGTGTGGAGGGTGCGGTTGCTGATCTGGCGGGGAAGTTCGCCGGTCAGGGCCGTAGGACGAGTGTGCTGCGGGTGTCTCATGCGTTCCATTCGCCGTTGATGGAGCCGATGTTGGCGGAGTTCGGGGCGGTGGTGGCCGGGCTGTCGTTCGGCGCCGCGTCGATCCCTGTGGTGTCGGGTGTGTCCGGGGA
>NZ_JBIUXR010000021.1:0-148394 GCF_044744085.1 Streptomyces sp. NPDC087428 | reverse complement strand
GTCGCCCTTGCAGCCCTCCAAGCCCGGGTCCTCGCCCAAACCGGCGAGCCCCACAACAAGATCAAGACGACGTGTTAATGCTCTGCAGCCCCTTACGGGCCCGGCGGCCTCCGGGCCGTACCCCTCCCCGCCCGCCCCGAGCACCGAGGAACCCCATGCCGCACATCGCTCTGGTCACCCTGGTCGTCCGCGACTACGACGAGGCCCGCGCCTTCTACACCGACGCCCTCGGCTTCGAGCTGGTCGAGGACACCGACCGGGGCGACGGCTCCCGCTGGGTCGTCGTCCGGCCGCGCGGCGCTCACGGTACGGGGCTGCTGCTGGCCCGTGCCAAGGACGAGGAGCAGGGTGCGAGCGTCGGGGCGCAGACCGGTGGCCGGGTCGGCTTCTTCCTTCATACGGAGGACTTCGCGGCCGACCACGCACGCATGACGGCGGCCGGGGTGCGGTTCCTGGAGGAGCCCCGGCACGAGGTCTACGGTTCGGTCGCCGTCTTCGAGGACCTGTACGGCAACCGCTGGGACCTGCTCCAGCCCGCCTGACCCCGGGTGGCTCAGCGTGGTCCGTTGCCCTCCAGGTACGCCAGCACGGCGAGGACCCGGCGGTGGACCGTGCCGTCGTCCGGTTCGAGGCCGAGCTTGGCGAAGATCGAGCCGATGTGCTTGCTCACCGCCCGTTCGGTGACGACGAGTTCGGCGGCGATGGTGCCGTTCGCCTTTCCCTGGGCCATCAGTTCCAGGACCTCGCGCTCGCGGGGGGTGAGGCTCAGCAGCGGCTTCGCGGACGCCTTGCGGGTCAGCAGCTGGCTCACCACCTCCGGGTCGAGCGCGGTGCCGCCGTCCGCCACCCGGTCCAGGGCCTGGAGGAACTGGTCGACCCGGCCCACCCGGTCCTTGAGCAGATAGCCGATGCCCTGCGCCCCCTGGGCGAGCAGCTCGGCGGCGTACGTCTCCTCGACGTACTGGGAGAGGACCAGGATCGGCAGTTCGGGGAGGTGTTTCCGGGCGGCGACGGCGGCGCGCAGTCCCTCGTCGCGGAACGTGGGCGGCAGCCGTACGTCGAGCACGGCGGCGTCCGGGCGGTGCTCCAGCAGGGCGGGCAGCACCTCGGGCCCGGCCGCGACGTCGGCCACCACCTCGTGGCCCGAGCTGGTGAGCAGCAGGATCAGGCCCTCCCGCAGGAGGGCGTTGTCCTCGGCGATCACGATCCGCACGGCAGCTCCACTTCGATGTCGGTCGGCCCTCCGATGGGGCTGCTGATGCGGGTGGTGCCGTCCAGGGCGGCGATCCGCCGCCTGATCCCGACCAGCCCGCTGCCGGCGCCCTCGTCGGCGCCGCCGCGCCCATCGTCGCCGATGGACACGAGGAGTACGCCGGGGGCCCTGCCGATCCGGACGCTCGCGGCCGTGGCGCCGCTGTGCTTGCTGATATTGGTGAGCGCCTCCGCGACCACAAAGTACGCGGCGGCCTCGATCGCCGCGGGGAGCCGCCGCCCGTCCTGGACGCCGTCGAGTTCCACCGTGACGGGGACGCCCGCCCCGGCGGCCAGCGCCCGCACGGCACCGTCCAGCCCACGGTCCGTCAGCACCGGCGGATGGATGCCGCGCACGACGTGCCGGAGTTCGGCGAGCGCCGCCTCCGCGCCGTCCTGGGCCTCCTCCAGCCGCAGGCGGGCGGCGGCCGGGTCCCGGTCCAGGAGCTGTCGGGCCAGCCCGACCCGCATCGACAGGGCGACGATCCTGGCCTGGGCGCCGTCGTGCAGATCCCGTTCGATGCGCCGGAGTTCGGCGCCGTGCGCCTCGACCGCGCCGGCCCGGCTCTCCGTCAGCTGCTCGATGCGCTCGGTGAGCTCGGCGGACGGCGAGGCGGTGAGCAGGGACCTGGTCCAGCTCGCGGAGAGCTCGGCGAGTACGGGGTGCCAGCGCAGCACCCAGCCGCGGCGCACGGGCGGGGGCGTGCCGTACTCGTCCGCGCTCCGCCGGTCCAGCAGGTGCACGACGGGGAGCATGACCCCGTCCACGAGCATCCCGACCGGCCACAGCACCATCGTGAGGTAGCCGAGGACGTTGCCGATGAGGGCCTGGGCCGGCAGCCAGACGGCCTCGCGCCGGTTCGTGGGATCGGTGAGCACCCGCCTGACCCGCTCGGACAGTTCGCCCCGGTCCAGCGGCAGGTACGGCGTCGGGCGGAACGGGAGGCCGAGGTACGCCGCCGCCCTGCGCCGCTCGGACTCCGCGAACCGGTGCAGCACCTTGGCCGCCTCGGGCAGGGCGGGCAGCCCGATGATCACGACGGCGAACAGCAGGGCCGCCACCACCAGGAAGGTGCCGACATAGGCCAGCAGCGCCACCGGGATGCCGATGAGGAGGTAGCGGGAGGCGTGCCACGAACTCCGGACGGCGGCCATCAGCGGGGTGGGAGCGGTACTCATGACGCACCACGTTACGGGGGCCGAGCCGCCACCGGAGTGGCGTGTTCCCCCCGGTCCGTGGTGGACCGGGCTACACCCCGGGCCCGGGAGCCCGCACCCTGGTCCCCGCGCACCCCCGCTCATAGCGTTCAGGCAGGTCAGGAAGTACGGAAGAAGCGAGGGAACCAGGGTGGAAACCAACACGGCGGTGCGCACGGCGGCGCTGGAGCTGGAGTCGGTGAGCCGGCGCCACGGGCGGCGCGGCAGCGGCCGGGAGGCGGTCGCCCTGGACACGGTGAGCTGCACGGTCCCGGCGGGGAGTTTCACCGCCGTGGTCGGCCCCTCCGGCTCGGGCAAGAGCACGTTCCTCCAGTGCGCGGCCGGTCTGGACCGTCCGTCGTCGGGGACGGTACGGATCGCCGGGACCGATCTCGGCGGGCTCTCCGAGGCCGCGCTGACCCGGCTGCGCCGGGACCGGATCGGCTTCGTCTTCCAGTCGCACGCCCTGAACCTGGTGCCCTCGCTCAGCATCGAGGAGAACGTCGTGCTGCCGCTGGTGCTGGCCGGTGCCGACCCCGGGTCCGCCCGGGTCCTGGACCGCGGGCGGCGGCTGCTGGACCGGGTCGGGCTGTCCGGCCGGGGCGGTGGCGGACCGGCGACGCTGTCGGGCGGCGAGCAGCAACGGGTCGCGGTGGCGCGGGCGTTGGTGACCGATCCCGATGTGGTCTTCGCCGACGAGCCGACCGCTTCCCTCGACCCGGAGTCGGCGGAGCTGGTCCTCGGGCTGTTGCGGGACGCGGTGCGGATCGACGGCCGCACGGTCGTGATGGTCACCCATGATCCGGTGGCGGCGAGCTGGGCCGACACGATGCTGACCATGGACGGCGGCCGGCTGCGATGAGTGACACGACGACGCGCGGCGGGAAGCCGCGCACGGATGACGGCTCGCGTGACGGCACGGACGTACGGGCCGGAGTGCGGCGGGCCTCCGCGTTCCTGGCCCGGCGTTCGCTGCGGACCCACCGGCGGTCCTGGACCGCGGTGTTCGCGGCGACGGCGGCAGCAGCGGCGCTGCTCGGGGCGTTCGCCCTGGTCATCGGCTCGCTGTTGCTGGCACGGCCGCCGGTGGAGCGGTACGCGGGGGCCGCCGCGGTGGTGGTGGCCGATCAGCGGATCACGTACACGGCGAAGCCGTGGGGCAGCGAGCCGCAGACGGTCGGCGCCCAACTGCCGGAGCGGGTGCGGCTGGACCGTTCGGTGGTGGCGAAGGTGGCGGCGGCCGAGGGAGTGGCGCGGGCGGTCGTGGACGACTCGGTCCCGGTGGTGGCCGGCCACGGCACCTCGGCCGTCGGACGGTCCTGGCCGGCCGCGGCGCTCACCCCGTACGAGCTGACCAGGGGACGCGCGCCGAGGTCCGCGTCCGAGGTGGTCGTGGACTCCGTGCTGGCGGCCGCGAGCGGTGGGCCCGGTGGCCGGGTGACGCTCCAGGTCGACGGGGCGGCCCGGCGGTACACCGTCAGCGGGGTGGCCGGCACCGGTCACCGCGGCGGGGCGCCCGCCGTGTTCTTCACCGAGGCACGGCTCACCGAACTGGCGGGGCACCCCGGCACGGTGGACGCGATCGGTGTCGTGGCCGAGCGGGGTGTCCCCGGCGACGCGCTGCGGGCGGCACTGGCCGGGGCGGTCGCCGGTCACGGCGGAGGTGAGCGCGGGGCGCGGGTGCTGACCGGCGCGGAGCGGGGCGAGGCCGAGCAGCTCGACGGGCTCGGCGCGCGCACGGATCTGCTGGCGATGCTGGCGTCGATCGCCGGGACGGTCGTCATGATCGCCCTGCTGGTGATCGCCACCACGCTCTCCCAGGCCGTCCACCAGCGCTCCGGCGAACTGGCGCTGCTGCGGGCGGTCGGGGCGACTCCCCGGCAGCTCCGGTCGGCGATCGGCCGTGAGGCGGGCCGGGTGGCGGGCGCCGCCGCGGTGCTGGGCGCGGTCGGGTCCGTGCCGCTGGGGCTGCTGATGCGGTCGCTGCTGACGACGGATCCGCTGCCGCTGCCGGTCCCGGTGTGGCTGCCGCTCGCGGCGGGCGCGGCGGGCGCGCTGGTCATCACGCTCGCGGCCCGGCCGGTGGCGCTGCTCGCGGCCCGCTCCCTCACCCGGCTGCGGCCCGCCGCCGCCCTGAGCGCGGCGCGGGCGCCGGAGCCGGACGAGCCGGGTCGGCTGCGCACGGTCGCCGGGGTGCTGCTGGTGGTCGCGGGGCTCGGTTCGGCCGGTGCGGCGACCACCCAGGGCGGCCAGGCGGCGGCGCTCGCCGCGTCGGGGGCGGCGACCTCGCTGATCATCGCGGTGGCGCTGCTCGGTCCGTGGATCGCGCGGATCTCGATGCGGGTGCTCGGCGCGCCGGCCCGGCGGGCGGGCGGGGTCTCCGGATTCCTGGCCGCCCGGTCCGCCGCCGCGCACAACCGGCGGCTGGGTGCGGCGCTCACGCCGATCGTGCTGGTCGTCGCGTTCGTCTGCGTGCAGCTGACGGCGGGCACGACGCTGGAGCGGGCCGCCGACCGCCAGGCCGCGGCCGCCCTGCGGGCGGACCTGGTGGTGACCGGTCCCGCCGCAGGCATCCCGTCGGACGCGGCCGAGGCCGTGCGCGGGGTACACGGGGTGTCCGCCGCGACGGGCGTGCTGCGGTCGGCCGTCGTGCTGGCCCACCGCGAGGCCGGCGATCCGCAACTGGACCGCTACCCGGTGCTGGGCGTCACGGCGGACCAGCTGTCCGGCACGCTCGACCCCCGGGTGACGGCGGGCGACGCGGCGGATCTCACCGGCCGGGACACGGTCGCGGTCGGCGGGGACCGGGCCGACGACCTCGGCGCGGGCGTCGGCGACACGGTACGGCTGCGCCTCGGGGACGGTGCGCAGGTGCGGCTCCGGGTGGTGGCGGTCTACGAACGGTCGCTGGGCCTGGGCGAGTTCATGCTGCCGCGCGAGACGCTGGCCGCGCATGTCTCGGCGCCGCGTGACCGGCAGATCCTGGTCCGCTCGGCGGACGGGGACGCCGCGTCGGCCGTACGGCGTGCGCTCGCCCCGTACGAGGGGCTGCGGGTCCGGGCCGCGACGGCGGACGACATCCGGATCAGTCCCTCGTCCTCGGACCAGGACAATGCCCTGATCGTCATCGGCGTGGGCGTGATCGGCGGCTTCGCGCTGCTGGCGGTGGTCAGCACGCTGGCCCTGATCACGGTCGGCCGCCGCCCCGAGTTCCGCCTGCTGCGGCTGGTCGGCGCGGGACGCGGCCAACTGCTGCGGATGCGGGTCCTGGAGACGGGTCTGGTGACGGTGGCCGGCCTGGCCCTCGGCACCCTGGTCGCGGCGGTCCCGCTGCTGGCGTTCGCGCTGACCGCCGCGGGCTCGCTGCCCTACCTTCCGCCGGTCCAGTACGCGGTGCTGGCGCTGACCGTGACGGCGGCCGCGGCGGCGGGCACGCTGTTCCCGGGGACGCGGGGCGGCGCGGGCCGGCGCGGCGCCGGAGTGGGCTGAGGGGCGGCCGGGCGCGGGACCGGCCCGGCCGCCGGCTACTGAGGGGCGATGGCCTTGAGCCAGTCCTCGACGGTGATGACGTCTCCCCACCGCGGGAACAGCTTCCCGGTGAGGACCCGGTGCAGCTCGGGGTCGGTGTCGAGGCAGGCGTCCACCAGGACGGTGAGGCCGAGGTCCAGGTCGACGGCCTGGCACAGGGTGGAGAGCACCACACCGCTGGTGGCGATGCCGGTGACCACGAGGCTGTCGATGCCGCGCGCCCTGAGCACCAGGTCGAAGTCGCTGCCGGAGAACGCGCTCCCCCGCCGCTTGGTGACCAGGGCCTCGCCCGGCCGGGGCGCGACGTCGGGATGGATCGCGGTGCCGGGCTCGCCCTCGGTGAACCAGCCGGCCCGCACGGCGTCCGTGATCACCCTGTTGCGCGGGCTGACCTCCGGATCGTCCGGGGGCAGCGCGATGGCCACGTAGATCACGGGGATGGCCGCCGCGCGGGCACCCTCGATCGCTCCGCTCAGGCGCGACAGGTATCCGGGGCCGGCTTCGGTGATGTCCACGATGTCCCGCTGGACGTCCATCACCAGGAGCGCGCTGTTCGCCATGCCTGCTGTCCTTTTCGTCACCGGGAGGAACAGGGGCAAGTCTGGCTGATCGGCCGGGCCGGGGCGGCGATTCCCGAGATTACGGAGATTTCGGAGAATACGGAGAATACGGAGATACGCATCGGGTCCGGGGGCTCCGCGGCAGGCGCCTCAGCCCGTCCCGCGTCCGAGACCCACGCCTCCCGCCGCCCCCGCCAGCGCGTCCAGCACCGGCGCGATCAGCGGATGCGCCTCCGCTCCCCGGCGTACCGCCGCGAACACCCGGCGGGTCGGGGCGCTGCCGTGCACCGGGCGGACCACCACGTCGGTCAGGTCCATTCCGCGCAGCGCGGACCTCGGGACCAGGGCGACCCCGGCATCCGCGCCGGCCAGTGCGACCACCGCGTGGAAGTCGTCGGAGGAGTGTTCGAGGCTGGGCTCGAAGCCCGCGTACTGGCAGGCCAGGACCACCACGTCATGGCACGGGTTGCCCGGGTAGGGGCCGATCCAGGTGTCCTTCGCCAGATCGGCGACCGCCACCTGCTCCTGGTCCGCGAGCCGGTGCCGCACCGGGAGCACCGCGTCGAACGGCTCCGAGTACAGCGGCACCCTGGTCAGCCTGCGGTCGTCCTCGCCCGGGGCGCCCCGGTACTCGACGGCGACGGCCACATCGACCTGGCGGTCCAGCACCATCGGGACGCTCGCGTCGCCCTCCGCGTCCTGGACCCGGACCCGGATGCCGGGTGCGGACACGCCGAGGGCGGTGATCGCGGGGGCGAGGACCAGGCCGATGCCGGTGGCGAACGCGGCGACCGTGACCGTCCCGGCGTCACCCGCGCCGTAGGCGGCGAGCTCCGCCTCCGCCCGCTCCAGCTGGGCCAGCACCGCGTTGGTGTGGGTCAGCAGGATCTCCCCGGCGGCCGTGAGCCTGGCCCCTCGCGCGTTGCGCTCGACCAGCCGGTGCCCGGTCTCCTGCTCCAGCGCGGCCAGTTGCTGGGAGACCGCGGAGGGGGTCAGGTACAGCGCGGCGGCCGCGGCGGTCACCGTGCGGTGGTCCGCCACCGCACGCAGAGTGCGCAGCCGCCGTGCATCGATCATGTGCCCTATTGTCCCAGGTCGCGGAGGGAGTCCGGGACGCCCTCCGCGACGGGGGCCTACTCCCCCAGGGCTGCCCGCGCGTCGACGAACGCGTCGACCGCGCGGTTCACGTCGGCCGTGGAGTGCGCGGCGGACAGCTGGACGCGGATACGGGCCGCGCCCTGCGGGACGACCGGGTACGAGAACCCGATCACGTACACACCGCGCTCCAGGAGAAGCTCCGCCATCCGGCCTGCCTTCGCCGCGTCCCCGATCATCACGGGGGCGATGGCGTGGTCGCCGGGCAGGACGTCGAAGCCTTCCTCGGTCATCCGGGTACGGAAGAGCGCGGTGTTGGCGTTGAGCTGCTCGCGCAGGTCGCCGGCGGACTCCAGCAGGTCGATGACCTTCAGGGAGGCCGCCGCGATGACCGGGGCGAGCGAGTTGGAGAAGAGGTACGGGCGCGAGCGCTGGCGCAGCAGCGCGACGATCTCGGCGCGGGCCGCCACGTAGCCGCCGGAGGCGCCGCCGAGCGCCTTGCCGAGCGTGCCCGTGATGATGTCGACGCGGTCCATCACGCCGTGCAGCTCGGGCGTGCCGCGCCCGCCGGGGCCGACGAAGCCGACGGCGTGCGAGTCGTCGACCATGACCATGGCGTCGTAGCGCTCGGCCAGGTCGCAGATCTCGCGCAGCGGTGCGACGTACCCGTCCATGGAGAAGACGCCGTCGGTGACGACGAGGCGGCGCCGGGCCCCGGACGCCTCCTTGAGCTGCTTCTCCAGGTCGGCCATGTCGCGGTTGGCGTAGCGGAAGCGCTTGGCCTTGCACAGCCGGATGCCGTCGATGATCGAGGCGTGGTTGAGAGCGTCGGAGATGACGGCGTCCTCCGGGCCGAGGACGGTCTCGAAGACACCGCCGTTGGCGTCGAAGCAGGAGGAGTAGAGGATCGTGTCCTCCTGGCCCAGGAAGGAGGAGAGCCGCTGCTCCAGCTCCTTGTGGACCTCCTGGGTGCCGCAGATGAAGCGGACCGAGGCCATGCCGTAGCCCCAGCGGTCCAGCGCCTCGTGCGCGGCGGCGATCACCTCGGGGTGGTCGGCGAGGCCCAGGTAGTTGTTGGCGCAGAAGTTGAGCACCTCACCGGGGCGGCCTCCCGCGGTGACGGCGACGGTCGCGGACTGCGGGGTGCCGATCACGCGCTCGGGCTTGTGCAGCCCGGCGGCCTCGATCTCTTCGAGGGTGGTGCGCATGTCGTCGCGTACGGAGTCGAACATGAAGGTGTCTCCCAGCTGGGTACGGAGGGCGGCCGGACGGGGGCGGCAGGAGGTCAGACGGTCCAGTCGAGGATGACCTTGCCGCCGAGTCCGCTCGCCGCGTCGTCGAAGGCCGCCTCGAAGTCGCGGTAGCCGTAGCGGCCGGTGATCACGGGGGCGAGGTCGAGGCCGCCCTCCAGCAGGACGGACATGGCGTACCAGGTCTCGTACATCTCCCGGCCGTAGATGCCCTTGACCGTGATCATGGAGGTGACGATCCGGGACCAGTCGACGGCGAAGTCCTCGGACGGCAGTCCGAGCATCGCGATGCGGCCGCCGTGCGTCATGTTCGCGATCATGTCGCGCATCGCCTCGGGGCGGCCGGACATCTCCAGGCCGATATCGAAGCCCTCGCGCAGTCCGAGCTCCCGCTGCCCGTCGGCGATGGTCTGCTCACCGACGTCGAGAGCCAGGCTGACACCGACCTTGCGGGCCAGTTCGAGCCGGGCCTCGCTCACGTCGGTGATGACGACGTTGCGGGCACCGGCGTGCTTCGCGACGGCCGCGGCCATGATGCCGATCGGGCCGGCGCCGGTGATCAGGACGTCCTCACCGACGAGCGGGAACGACAGCGCGGTGTGCACGGCGTTGCCGAACGGGTCGAAGATCGCGGCGATGTCCAGGTCGACGGGGACCCGGTGGACCCACACGTTGGACGCGGGCAGCGCCACGTACTCCGCGAACGCCCCGTCGCGGCCGACGCCGAGCCCCACCGTGGAGCGGCAGAGGTGGCGGCGGCCGGCCAGGCAGTTGCGGCACTTGCCGCACACCAGGTGGCCCTCGCCGCTGACCAGGTCACCGACGGCGATGTCCACGACGTCGGACCCGATCGCGGCGACCTCGCCGACGAACTCGTGGCCCAGGACGAGCGGCGTCGTGACCGCCTGCTGCGCCCAGCCGTCGTAGTTGCGGATGTGCAGGTCGGTACCGCAGATGCCGGTACGGAGCACCTTGATGAGTACGTCCGAGGGGCCGGTCTCCGGCTCGGGAACGTCCATCAGCCAGAGTCCCGGCTCGGCCTTCTGCTTCACGAGTGCCTTCACGGCTGCGGCTCCCTGTACCTGGTACGGCGTTGATCTCCCCGGGCCGGGGGCATGCCTGAGGAAGCCTGCGGCCCGGGGAAGAATGAGGGGACGGCGTGGCAGCGCGCTTCGACCGGCTGCCGCGCACCATCCTCCGCCGTCACGGAGAAATCTGCCGTACCGCGCGCCCCAGGTCCATCGAGGTTTTCTTAAGCGCGGCCGCAGCTCCGCTTCACGCCCGCCCGCGTGCGGGCCGCCGGCCACGCGCCGGACGGCCGGAATCCGGTTCCCCCGCCGGGCGCGGCTTGCGCCATCCGGCGGACACACCGCCCGCGTACGGGCTGCGGCGCGGTGGGCCGGATTGGGCCCGTGGACCCATGACAGGGCCGCGACCCCGCGCATAGCGTCGGGCTCATGTCACCCATGGTCACCGCCCGACGCTTACGCCGGCGCCTGAGGCGCTCGATCCCCCGGACCCGCGTACGCCTCGCCGGGCTCCGGAGGAGCAGCGCGGGTCAGGGTGCGATCGAGTACCTGGGGCTCGTCCTGGTGGTCGCGGCGGTCGTCGGTGCGTTGGTCGCGACGGGGATCGGGGCTGATCTGACGGAGAAGATCGGCGTCCAGGTCTGCCGGATCGGTGGCGGCGGGAACTGCGGCGGTGACGGCAACGCCGAGGCACAGGACGGTTCGAACCGGCCGGGCAACGGTGATCCGGCGTCGGACGAGAACGCGGACGGTTCGCCGAAGTCTCCGGCGCAGACCGAGTACGACGAGGCCGTCAAGGCCCTCGATGACGCGAAGAAGGACGAGAAGTCCAACGGGGACAAGGCACTTGAGGCCGCGAAGGAACTCGCGAAGATCCTCGCCGACGAGCTGGGCATCACCGACGCGCTGGACTGCATCACCCAGGGCGACATGGGCGCCTGCACGGAAACCCTCATCAACGTCCTGCTGAGCCTGATCGGTGGCGCGGTCGGGAAACTCGGGGCGAAGTACGGGGCGCCCTGGAAGTGGAAAAAGGCCTACAAGCTCATCAAGAGCCTCAAGAAGCACGGCGGCGACCTCTACGACGCCCTGAAGGGGCTCATCAAGAACCGCAAGAAGGTGAAGGAGGCCGAGAAGAAGGTCGCCGACGCCGGAAAGAAGCTCGACGGCGAGAAGAAGGACCCGCCGAAGAAGGAACCGAAGGAAGAAGAGCCGGACCCCAGGGAAACCTGCCCGACGCACAGCTTCCTGCCCGGCACTCCGGTCCTCCTCGCCGACGGGCGGCAGGCTCCGATCGAGTCGCTGCGGGCCGGCGACCTGGTCCGGGCGACGGACCCGGCGACCGGCACCACGGGCTCACGCCGGGTCACGGCGGCCATCACGACGTACGACGACAAGCACTTCACCCGGATACGGGTGCGGGACACGGGCGGCGAGCCCGCCGTGATCACGGCGACCGACGCCCACCCCTTCTGGCTGCCCGCTCAGCGCCAATGGGTCGACGCGGGGGCCCTCAGGCCCGGCGACGCGCTGCGGTCGGTCTCCGGCCGGGTGCTGCCCGTCCTGTCCGTCTCGCACTTCGTGCACATGCGCACGACCCACGACCTGACGGTCGCCGGCATCCACACCTACTACGTCGTCGCCGGGACCTCACCCCTCCTGGTCCACAACGTCGACTTCCCGGGCGTGGGGACCATCGTCAACGAGGGCGGCGTGACCATCCAGATCTACTCCAACGACCACGCACCGGCACACGCCCACGTGAAGGGACCCGGAAAGCTGGAGACGCGGATCGGGCAGAATGGCAAGCCGCTGAAGGGCGACCCCGAACTGACCAGGGCGCAGCAGCAGATCGTCGACCGGAACATCAGCACGATCCGGAACAACATCCGGGTCTCCATGGAACGGCACAAGAAGAACAATGGCTGCTGAGCACGGACCGGCTCTCCGCGACGCCGTGACCGCCCTGGCGCGGACGGTGGCCGGGCAGGACCTCCCCGCGGACGAGGACTGGTGGCAGGACGGCCATGCCCGGTGGGAGCTCTACCGCCGCGCGGCCGAGGCCGAGGACGCCGGGGAACGGCTGCTGGCGGCCGTGGCGGCGGAGTCCGACCTTCCGCTGGCCTCGGCCGTCGCGGTCATGATGCTGGAGAAGGTGCCGGCCGTTGAGCGGGGCCGGTGGGTGGACGCCCTGGACCCGGAGGTGCGGGACTTCGCCCGGAAACGGGAGCACGAGCTCGCGGTGCTCGACACGCTGACGGCCGGGGAACCGCCCGCCGGCTCCCCGGGTGCCCAGGAGATCGCCGCGTGGTCGGACTGGCTGCAACTGCGGGTGGCCGGGGCAGCCCGCGACCGGCCGCTCCTGGAACTGCTCGCCGGCAGCGGGCGGACGAAGCGGATCCGCGGCGTGGCCCGCCAGTCCGCCCAACGAGTGCGGCGGGAGACCCGCGAGACCCGCTGAGGGCGGCGTGCCCCGGGTCACCGTACCGATCGGCTGACGCCGAGGAAGCGGGCCCGTCCGTCGTCGATCCGGTAGAGGAAGATCCCGTCCTTCTGCCGCAGCACCCGGTAGTCGTCGAAGGACAGGCGTCTGGTGATGCCCCGGTGGTCGGTGCGGAAGACGCGCTGGGCGATCCCGCCGCGCAGGGCGTCGGTGGCGCTGGTGGCACCGGCGGCCCGCGCGATCAGGCCCACCGCGTCGTAGGCCTCGGCGGCCCAGGTGGCGGGGGGCGCGCCGAACCGTTTGCGGTACGCGGCGGTGAAGGCCTGGGCTGCGGGCAGGGCCGAGGGGTCGGTGTACGCCTCGGAGAAGACCCAGCCCTCGGCGGCCGGGCCCGCGTCCCGGAGGAAGCCGGGTGCCAGGACGGGGCCGGTGGCCAGGGCGCTTCCGGTGAATCCGGCGGCCGCGAGGTCGGCGGCGCAGCGGGCGCCCCGGGCGGGGGACGTGCCCGCGTAGATGATCGCTCCGGCCCCGGCGGTGACCGCGGCCCGTGCGGCCGGGGCGAAACTGTCGCTGTCCGACGCGACGGTGTGCGTGGTGAGGGCGGTGCGGCCGATCCCGACGTCCCGGAGGGCGTTGGTGACCGTCCAGCTGCCCCGCGGATCGGCCCGGTCGTCGATGATCAGCGCTTTCGCGGTGGGCCGGGCGTTCACGAGGTAGTCGACCAGTCCGATGGACAGCGAGTGGTCGAACGGGCGCAGTACACAGAGGGACGTGGCGGCCGACGAGTCGGCGGTCGTGGACCCGGCGGCGACGACGACCTGGGCGAGGCGCGCCTTCTCGTAGCGGCTGACCACCGCCTCCGTGACGATGCCGGCGGTGGGTCCGATGACGGCGAGGACCGCGGGGTCGGCGGTCAGGCGGTCCGCGACGGCGAGGGCGCGGCGGGCGTCCCCCGCGTCGTTCTCGGTGCGCAGGGCGAGGTGGAAGGCTTTGTCGGTACGGGAGTTGTGGTCGTCGACGGCGAGCCGGACACCTCGCGCATGGGCGAGGCCGACGGCCTTGCCCGGTCCCGTGGTGTCCGCGTGCAGACCGATCGTGTACGTGGGGAGCGTGCGGGGCGCCGGTCCGGTACCGCTGCCGCCGCGCCGGCCGGCCAGCCAGGCGGTGCCTCCGCCGGTGAGCAGGACCGCGCCGGCGGCTCCGGCGGTGAGGACGCGCCGGCGGGTCGGGCGGGCCGGGGCGGGGTCCGGGACGACGGTCGGGGGTTCCGGGTCGGGCAGGGCGAGGGCGGCTGCGGAGCGTTCGGCGATCGTGGCGGAGAGGCCCGGCACCTCCCAGCCGGTGCCGTGGTCCGTGAGCCGCCGCTCGGCCTCCGCCGCCGTCGGCCGGTCCGCCGGGTCCTTGGCCAGGCATGCCGTGACCAGGGGCAGCAGCGCGGACGGCAGGCCCGCCAGGTCCGGTTCACCATGGACGGTGCGGAAGAGCACCCCGGCCGCCGCGCCGTTGCCGAACGGCCGCTGTCCGGTCGCCGCGTACACGAGGACGCACCCCAGCGAGAACACGTCGCAGGCCGGTCCGACCGGCCCCGCGGAGGCCTGTTCGGGCGCCAGGTAGCCGGGCGTGCCGATCACCGCGTCGGTCGCGGTGAGCGCGGTGGCGCCCTCGTGGCGGGCGATGCCGAAGTCGATGAGGCGGGGGCCGTCGAGCGCGAGGAGGACGTTGCCGGGCTTGACGTCGCGGTGCAGGAGGCCCGCCTCGTGCACCGCGACGAGGGCCCCGGCGAGGCGGGCGCCGAGGCCCCGGACCGTGGCCTCCGGCAGCGGGCCCCGCGCCTCGACGGCCTCGCCCAGCGAGGGGCCCGGCACGAACGCGGTGGCCAGCCAGGGCTCGCGGGCCTCGGTGTCTGCCCCCGTGACCGGGACCACCCACGGGCCGGTGATCCGGGCCGCGGCCTCGGCCTCGCGCCGGAAGCGGGCACGGAATCCGGGGTCGGCGGCGTGCTCGGCGCGGATCACCTTCACGGCGGCGAGCGCCCCGCCCGCAGAACGGGCCAGGTAGACCACGCCCATGCCGCCCGCACCGAGCCGGACCAGGGTGCGGTACTCACCGATGGTGCGCGGATCGTCGCAGGTGAGGGGACGCACGGCGGTCAGGTCTCGGACTTCGGCGCGGCGCCCAGGTGGACGAAGCGCCCGTCCCGCACTCCGTAGAGGTAGGCGTCCGCGCCCTTGAGCCGGTGGTCGTCGTTGAAGGCGTACGTCCGGGAGACGCCCTTGTACGAGGAGGCGGCGATCTTCGCGACGAGCGCGGTCCGGGTCGGCCGCACCGGTTTGGCGCCGCGTCCGGCGAGGGCGGTGACGGCGGCGGTCACGAGACCGGCCGCGTCGTACGCCTCCGCGGCCCAGCGCGCGGGGGCGGAGCCGTACATCGAGCGGTGGGCGGCGGCGAACTCCTTGGCGCCCGGGGCGGAGGCGTCGGTGTAGGGCGCGGTGAACTCCCAGTGTTCGGCGGCCTGTCCGGCGTCCTTGAGGAAGCGCGCCTCCATGGCCGTGTGCATGGCCATGCGGGGTCCTTCGAAGGTGGTCCCGTCGAGGGCGCGTGCGGTGCGGGCGGCCCCGGCCGCGTCGCCCGCGTAGAAGAAGGCGTCACTGGCGTGCCGGAGCATGTCCTCGATGACCGGCGCCAGGTCCTTGGTCCCGGCGGGGATCACGCGCGGGTAGGTGGTGCCGGTGGTGATCACGCTCGTCTGCATGTTGGTGAGGTAGCCGACCTGGTAGGCGGACTGACCGCCCGCCCGGTCGAGCAGCACCCCGAGCCGTTCGACGTCCGGCCGGAGCACCAGCCGGTTGATGACGGGCGCGCACAGCGCGCCGTCGGACGGGGCCGCCTGGAAGAAGGACTTCCTGTTCCGGGCCGTATAGGTGAGCTGGAGCGAGGAGACGGTGAGGACCGGCAGCATCGCCTCGTCGTAGGCGGTGAGGACGGCGTCGGTGGTGCGGTCGTCGGTGGGGCCCACCACGGCGAGCACATCGCGGTCGCGGGTGAACTGTGCGGCGGCCCGGACCGCGCGGGTGGTGTCGCCGCGGTCGTCGATGGCCTTGACGGTGAGGGTGAAGGGCTTGTCGGCGCGGGAGTTGAACTGTTTGACGGCCAGCCGCACCCCGCGTTCCTGCGCCCGTCCGACGGTGCTCCGCGGGCCGGACAGGTCCGCCTGGACGCCGATGATCCAGGCCCGTTCGCCGGAGCTGTCCGCGCCGGAGCCCGCGTCGTCGCGCAGCCACTCCCGTACGGCGAATCCGCCGCCTGCCGCGACCAGGACACCGGCGCCCGCGAGCAGCAGTCCTCGCCGGCCGGGAAGGGTTCCTGGCGACGGGGACCGGGGCTCGGCGACGGTGGGTTCGATGTCGGGCAGGTCGAGCATGGCGGCGGACCGGTCGGCGATGAGCGTCACGACATCGTCCGGCAGCCAGTCGATGGAGCCGTTCGGCGCGTCCTCTGCGATCCGTGCGTCGAGTTCGGCGGCGGTGGGCCGCCCCGCCGGCTCCTTGGCCAGCAGGGCGGCCAGCAGTGGGCGGAGTTCGGGGTCGTCGACCCCTTCGAGGTCGGGTTCGTCGTGCACGGTCCGGTAGAGCAGTGCCTCGACGGCTCCGCTGCCGAACGGCGGCCGTCCGGTCGCGGCGTACGCGAGGAGGCAGCCGAGGGAGAAGATGTCGCTCGCGGGCCCGGCCGCCGTGCCGTCCCCGGTGGCCTGCTCGGGCGAGAGGAAGCCCGGGGTCCCCACGACGAGGCCGGCGGCGGTGAGGGCCGTGGCGTCGGCGGCCCGTGCGATACCGAAGTCGATCAGGCGCGGCCCGTCGACCGTGAGCAGGACGTTTCCCGGCTTGACGTCCCGGTGGACAAGTCCCGCCGCGTGTACGGCGGTCAGCGCGCGGGAGAGCAGCCGGCCGAGCACCCGGACGCTGCGGGCGGGCAGCGGCCCGCACCGGGCGACGGCCTCGGACAGGGCGGGCCCCGGCACGAACGCCGTGGCCAGCCAGGGGCGTTCGCCCTCCGTCCCGGCACCGGTGACGGCGACCGCCCAGGGGGTCGCCACCCGGCGCGCGGCCTCCACCTCGCGGCGGAACCGGGCTCTGAAGCCCTCGTCCCCGGCGAACTCCGGCAGGATCACCTTGATCGCGGCCAGGGCTCCGCCGTCCGTGCGGCCGAGGTAGACGACGCCCATGCCGCCGGCGCCGAGCCGCCCGAGCAGCCGGTGTCCGCCGATCGTCGCGGGGTCCGCGGGACGCAGCTGTTCCATCACGCTCTCCGCTCTCTCACTTCTGCTTCTTCTTCTGGACGGCGGCCTGGAGCCGCAGGAGCATGGCGGCCTGGGCCTCGGACGTCAGCGCGTCGAGTTCCTTCTCGGTCCGCCCCTTCGCCCCCTTGCCGGTCACCGCCACGGTGAACTGGAGGGTCTGTGCCTGCTGCCAGACGTACGGGAAGGGGCCGCCGAGCGTGGAGCTCTGGTACTGCCCGATCTCGAGCAGTGTGTCCTCGGAGTTGTCCTGGTTGTTCTCCCCCCGGGCCAGCGAGGACGAGACGAGTGACCCGATCAGTTCGCCCTTCCCCAGTTGCTGCGTGGGGCAGCGCATCGTCTCCTCCACCGATTCCGCCATCTCCCACCGCGCGTCCTCGCGGCTGCGGTGCACGGTGATGACGGCGGAGAGCCGTACGGGCCCCTTGCCGCCGGCCGCGGGCACCTCGAAGGCGCGGCTGCGGGTGGCGAGGACGTGGTGCGCCGGCTTCTTCTGCTGCCAGACGCAGTCGGTGCCGAGCACGGGCCAGGTGGCCGGGTCGCTCTCGTACGGGCTGCGCCTGACCACGTCCGGTCCGAAGCTGTCGGGGTCCGCGAGGACCCGGCCGATGAAGTCGAGTGCCTGACCGCGGGACACCGGCAGCCTGGCCGGGTCCACGTCGGCGCTGCCGGTCTCCGTCCGCCCCGAGCCGGGGTCCGCGGTGGCGCTGCCGGTCGCGCGGGCACGCTTCCCCTCCCCGCCCGGACTCCCGCCGCCGCTGGAGCACGCCACCAGCACGAGTGGAGCCAGCACCAGCACTCCGTATCTGCGCATCGGCCCGCCGCACGCCATGATCAGCCACCCCGTCTCCCCGAAGACCACCCCGATCCTATGATCGCGGGCCCGTGCCCGGCAGCGGTGGGCGAAACTGTTGCATCCTCAAGACGCCTTTGCAGCAAGGCACTTACCGTCCCCAACGACTGTGCCCCACCGTCCCGGAGGGCTGCGGCGCGGGGCGCGCACCGTCCGCCGATCGGGTGAGGCCCGTGGGACCGGCCGCCGCCCTCGCACCTGAACAGCCCTGTCCGGATGGCCGGTCGCCGGGGCCTGCTGTCCACTGAGGCCGACGGCCCCGCTCGTGCGGCCGCGTGCCGCCTGTGCGGGCGGCCGGATGAACCTGAGGAGCCCCGATGAAACGCCACACCAGGACGGCCGCCGCGCTGGCCTCCGCAACCCTGCTGGCCGCCGCGGCCGCCGGATGTTCCGACAGCGGATCCGGCAGCGGCTCCAGCGGTACGGACACGGGCAGCCAGAACAGCGGCCGCCAGGTCGACGTGGCCGCCGCTTCCACGTCCCCCAGCCCGTCGAAGTCCCCCGCCCCGACGGTCTCCCTCAGGAAGGGCGCGTACGGCAAGATCCTGGTGAACGCCAAGAAGATGACGCTCTACGTGTTCGACAAGGACACCAAGAACAAGTCCGTGTGCACCGGCGCCTGCGCCAAGGCATGGCCGCCGCTGCTCGACACGAAGGCGCCGACCGCCGGCAGCGGGGTCGACACCAAGCTGCTGAAGACGACGACCCGCAGCGACGGCAAGAAGCAGGTGACCTACAACGGTCACCCGCTGTACCTCTTCGACGAGGACCAGAAGGCCGGCGACATCAAGGGCCAGGGCGTCGACGCCTTCGGCGCCAAGTGGTACGTCATCAACGCCAAGGGCAAGCAGGTCACCACCAAGCCGACGGCCACACCCACGGCCACACCGACGGCCAAGCCGACAGCGACGCCGTCGAGCAGCACCGGCAACGGTTACTGATCCCGGCCGGTCCGGCCCACGCCCCCCGGAGACGCCATGCCGTTCTCGTTCCGTACCGGCCGGACGCGGTCCGCCGTGGCCGCCGCCGCCTTCTCCGTCTGTCTGACGGCCCTCGCGGGCTGCTCGGACAGTGGTGGCGGGGGCGGCGGCAGCTCGTCGGCCCCCGCCACACCGCCCTCGCTCTCGTCGCCGTCCTCGTCCCCGTCCTCTTCGCCCGCTTCCTCCCGGCCGCCCGCCGGCCAGGTGAAGGTGAGCATCAAGGACTTCACGTTCCGGCCCGCCGACCTGACCGTCGCCCCTGGCGCGAAGATCACCGTGACCAACAACGACACGACCACGCACACCATGACGGCGACGAAGGGCAAGGCCTTCGACACCG
Organism: Streptomyces sp. NPDC087428; assembly: GCF_044744085.1. Classification (NCBI taxonomy): domain Bacteria; kingdom Bacillati; phylum Actinomycetota; class Actinomycetes; order Kitasatosporales; family Streptomycetaceae; genus Streptomyces; species Streptomyces sp. NPDC087428. The sequence continues at coordinate 129,575 of NZ_JBIUXR010000021.1, read as the reverse complement.
GCGACATCGCGCCGGGCAAGTCGGCCACGTTCACCGCTCCGTCGAAGGCGGGCGGCTACCCGTACGACTGCACGATCCACCCCTTCATGACGGGGACCCTCACCGTCAAGTGAGCCCCGGGCGCCGTCCCCGGCCCACCGGCGCGAATGGAGCCGCAATGTCCTCAGAAGTTCCCGCCACGCCTGCCGGCCCGGACCCCGACCCCGGCCCCGCGCACGGGGACGGTGCCGGCCGTTTCCTGCGCGGCGCGGCCCGGGTGCTCGCCGCGGCGGGTCTCGCCGTGGACGCCTATCTGCACGCGCACCTGGCCGAGCAGTACGACGCCGTCAGCGCCGACATCAGCCAGGGCACGCTGTTCCGGATCGAGGCGGGCATGGCCGCGCTGGCCGCGCTCCTCGTCCTGGTCTGGCGTCGGTGGCCGTCCGACCTGTTCGCCTGGTCGGTCGCGACCGGCGGGGTCGCGCTCCTGCTGATCTACCGGTACGTGGACATCGGCGCCTGGGGTCCGTTCCCGAACATGTACGAGCCGGTCTGGTTCGGCGAGAAACGGGCCACCGTGGTGGCCCAGGCGGTCGCGATGGTCGCCACGGTGTATCTGCTGCTCTTCCGGCCGCCGTCCCGGACCCATGACGGCCATCCGCACTGAGCACCCGGCGCCGGGCACTCCCCCATCCACTGACCAGCCGTCCGTCAGTGCCCGCGGATGTCAGGCGTCCGAGGAGACCGTGATGAGGATCGGACCCGAGAGCCCCGTCACCGCCCGGATCGAGTCCGTGAACACCTCCGTCGTCCACGCGGCCACGTCCGTCGACCACTCGCGCACGTCGCAGCGGAAGGCGAGCACCCGGCGCAGGCCCTCGGCCTGCACCACTCCGGCGAGGGGAAGCGCCAGCCCCGCGGTCATCGCCCCGGCGGGCTTGAGGGGCTCAACCGCCATGTGCCCGTAGGTGCGTTCAAGCGCCGCGTCACGGATCTCGGCGGCCCGCGCGCCCAGCTTCGCCGATGGGAGGGCGGAGACGGTGACCGTCAGCGAATCCGCACCGGCCGGGTCGGCGAGGGCGAACCAGTCGGCCACCTCGGCGAGTTCGACGCGGGCATTCCCGGCGCGGTGCAGCGGCACGAGGGCGTGCGTGCCGGTGAGGCGGACGGTGCCGACGCGGCGCAGCGCGTCCGAGAGGACCGTGATGACGGGCAGTACCGGCAGACGGCGGGCCCGCTGCCGCTTCCCCGGAGCGTTCACGGGCCGGGGCAGCGACGACTGCAACCAGGCCAGCTGACGGATCCGCCCGTCCTGCGTCCAGTCGCCGTCGGCGTCGTTGTGGTCCCAGAGGTTGTCGACGGGCCTGTCCGTGAGAGCGGTGGAGCTCCAGGCGTAGGCGGACGCCCGCTTCACGGCGAGGCTGAAGACGTCCTCTTCGAGGTCGAACTCGGCGCTCACCCGGTCGAGCCAGGGATGCCGGTCCAGTACCCCGTGAAGTCCCACGACGAGGGTGTCGCCCGGACCGGTATCACTCATGGTCGTACTCCTGGATCAAGCGGATGGAACGGGGAACCAGGGAATCAGACGCCGCACTTGACCGTGACCGGCTTCGTGTACACCTTCTCCGGCGAGTCGGGCACACCGATGAGGTCGACGTCGATCTTGGTACGCCACTGGCGCTTGTTCCGGTTCGCGCACTTCTTGCGGGCGACGACCCGACGGGCGCTGCCGCCGTTGCCGGACTTGAGGTTCTTCGCGTTCCTGGCGACCGAGTGCCACTTCTTGCCGGACTTCATCTGAAGCCAGATGGTGACCTTGGCCTTGGTGCCGGGGCCACTGATGTGGGTCCACCAGGCGTGGGCGGACGCCGTGCGCGGCGGGGTGCTGGAGATGTGCACGCGATCGCCGTTGGTGACGAAGACGCCGGGGCCTTTCGCGGCGGCCGGCGCGGCGGTCGCCGGGACGACGGAGCCGCCGAGTAACGCGATGGTCAGAGCCGCCGACGTCAAGAAGGTGCGCATGCGCATGGTGTGGTGTCCTCCGTTGGTCGTGATGCCGTGCGCGCGGGGCGTGCCCGACGGCGGACGGAACTGACGCATCCATGCCGTACCGGCGGCCGTTCACGCGCAGGCGTATGACGTGACACCAGTCCCGGGAGCATCCCCGTGAGGTCCGTCCCCGTGGGGCGGCCGGCGAGAGCGGTGCCGTCCGCGCACCTCTCACGCTAGAGGGGGACCGCGCCGCGATGCAATCACATAATTAGAGGTGATTCGGCTGCTTTTCACCGGAGTCGCAGACCGACCGGGAACCACCCGGATCCGGACCGCACGGGGTGAAGGGCAACCCCGTGCGGCATGCTCTAAGACGCGTCCCGCGGCCAGGGCCGCCCGTCGAGGCGTTCGATGTCGCGGTTGAGCCGGGCGAGGTTGTCCGCGAGCTGCTTCGCCTCCTCGGGGGTCCAGTCGGCCAGCAGCGCGCCGAGGCCCTCCAGGTTCTCCGACCGGTCCCGGTCCAGGCGCTGCGCGCCCTCGTCCGTGATGACGAACTTCCGGGCGATGCCGCCCTCCGGGTCGGGAATGCGCTCGACGACACCGGCCCGCAGCATGGCGGCGGTCTGCCGGTTCAGCGTGGAGGCGTCCAGACCGAAGGCGTCCCGGAGGTCGCCGATGGACATCGGGCCCTCGACCTGGATGCGGCTGAGGAGAATGTAGGCGCTCCGGTCGAGCCGGCCGCCTCCCCTGGAGGCGAGCAGATTCATATGGCGGCCGAGCAGCATGGTCTCGAACTCGATCCGGTCCACGGGCATGTCCACGCGAGGCTTCCTTCGACTGCGGGTCCGGGGTCTGCTTCCCTGCCGGGAAGACCACCTCTCTGTACAGATATATCACGGATTGTATGCATGCTGCACTCCATGTGTACGACCCACTACTGATGCACGATACACATCACTTGGCCTCGCCCCCCGTACAGGTCCCACTGCTCCTCCGAGGGCGGGGCAACCCGCTTCCCGGGCCGGGCCACCGTTGCGGCCTTAGACTCGCCGAATGGCGAAGTATTTCGATGTACACCCCGAAAACCCCCAGCCGCGCACCATCTCCGGCGTGGCCGAAAGCATCCGCTCGGGCGCGCTCGTCGCGTATCCGACGGACTCCTGTTACGCACTGGGGTGTCAGCTCGGCAGCCGTGACGGCATCTCCCGCATCCGCTCGATCCGCAACCTCGACGACCGCCACCACTTCACGCTCATGTGCCAGGACTTCGCCCAGCTCGGGCAGTTCGTGCACATCGACAACGACGTGTTCCGCGCGATCAAGGCGGCGACGCCCGGTCAGTACACCTTCATCCTTCCGGCGACGAAGGAGGTGCCGCGCCAGTTGCTGCACTCGAAGAAGAAGACCGTCGGCGTCCGCATCCCCGACCACGCCGTCGTCCAGGCCCTCCTGGAGGAACTCGGCGAGCCGCTGCTCTCCAGCACCCTGCTCCTGCCCGACGAGGAGGAGCCGATGACCCAGGGCTGGGAGATCAAGGAACGCCTCGACCACGAGGTGGACATCGTGGTCGACTCCGGCGACTGCGGCACGGAGCCGACCACCGTCCTCGACTTCTCCAGCGGCGAGCTGGAGATCGTACGCCGGGGGGCGGGCGACACCTCCCGCTTCGAGTAACCGGGCAGGGGCGGCGGCCCCGTTCAGTACAACAGGTCCAGCTCCACCGCGACCGTCTTCCCCGGTACGCGCTCCAGCACCACCCACCGGTCCGCCAGCGCCTCGACGAGCACCAGTCCGTACCCGCCGCCGGACCCCGGCGGCGGTTTCACGACCTCCCCGGGGCCCGGCGGCCGACGCTCGCCCCGGGTGTCGCTGACCTCGATCCGGAGCCTGCCGAGCGCCTCCGGGGCTGCGGCGGTCAGACCCAGCAGCAGTTCGAAGTCCCTTCCCGGTACGCGGCCGTGCGTCGCGGCGTTGGCCGCCAGCTCGGCCACCAGCAGCGCGGCGGTGTCGGACACGTCAGAGCGGTACGGGATGCCCCAGACGTTCAGCTGATGAACAGCGAGCCTGCGGGCGAGCCGCGCCCCTCGGAGGGTGGAGCTGAACCGCTGCACGAACAGCCTCTCGGTGCGCGGCCGGTGGGGGGTGACGGATGCTTCCATGCGGGTCAGCGTGCGCGGCCGGGCCCCGCGGTACCAGCCACAGAACCCGTACGGTAAGTCAGCGTACGGGTACGGAGAGTGGACAGTGTGCGTGACGATGCGTGACCATGGGCGAGTTGCGGACCGGGGACGAGCGCACGGAAGGTGGCCGCACATGGCCGAGGGCACGGGCGGTACGAGCGGTACGGGTGGACTGGCGGGGGCCTGCGGTGAGCCCGAGTCGTCGGACAGTCTCAAGGCGTTCGGGGAGGTGCTCAAGGTCCTGCGCAAACGGGCGGGCCTCACCCAGGAGGAGTTCGCCCCGCTGGTGAGCTACTCACTGCCGATGGTCGCCTCGATCGAGCAGGGCCGCCGCTTCCCGCCGCCGACGTTCGTGGAGCGGGCCGAGGTCGTGCTCGACGCGATGGGGGTGCTGAGGGCGGCGGCCAAGCATCTGTCGCGGCGGCCGGGGCTTGCGAGCTGGTTCCGCCAGTGGGCGCGGCTGGAGCAGGACGCGATCGCCCTGAACACGTACGAATGCCGGTTGGTGCCCGGTCTGTTGCAGACGGAGGCCTACGCGCGGACGCTGTTCGTCGAGCAGCTTCCGCCGCTGGGCGATGACCAGATCGAGGCGCAGCTCGCCGCCCGGCTGGAGCGGCAGGAACTGCTGCGGCAGCAGCCCAACACCGCCTACAGCTTCATCCTGGAGGAACACCTGCTGCTGCGCAGGACGGGCGGCGACGCCGTGGCCGCCGGACTGATCGAGCACCTGCTGGAACTGTCCTCGCTCCGGAACATCGAGATTCAGATCATGCCCCTGGTGCGCGAGAGGCATGCGGGGCTGCACGGGCCGATGCGGCTTCTGGAGACACCTGAGAACCGATGGTTCGGCTACTGCGAAGGGCAGGAGAGCGGCCAGTTCATCTCGGAGTCCAAAGTCGTCAGCATGCTCCAAATGCGATATGCCAGGATGCGTTCGCAGGCTCTCTCACTGAAGGACTCCGTGAGCCTGTTGCGGCGGATGCGAGGAGCACCATGAACACGACGGAACTGTCCTGGTTCAAGAGCAGCTACAGCGGTGGCGACGGCGACAGCTGCGTCGAAGTCGCCCTGTCCTGGCACAAGTCCAGCTACAGCAGTGGTTCCGGGGACGACTGCGTAGAGGTCGCCACCTGCCCCACCACCGTCCACATCCGGGACTCCAAGGTCGAAGAGGGCCCCCAACTCGCCCTCTCCCCCGCCTCCTGGACGGACTTCGTCACGTACGCGGTCCAGGGCTGAGCGCGCGAACCGGGTGCCCGGCCCCCTGAGGGGCCGGGCACCCGTGTTCTTACGGGAACCGCGGTGGCGGCGCCGGGGCACCGCTTCCGGGGGTCCGGGTCAGTTGAGGGTCAGGAAGGTGCCCGCACCGTTGGAGTACTCGATCCAGGTGGTGGACCGGGTGTCCGCCGGGGCGCCGGACCAGGCGGCCGTCAGGTCGGTCGGGGTGCCGGGGGTGACTCGGGCGTGGTCGGGTGTGACGGTGACCTTGCCCGTGGCCGGGCTCTTCTCGGCGATGTTGTTCACCTGGTAGGTGTACGGAGTGACGCTCTCGCCGGTGCCGGTCTCGTCGAGGGCGACCACGGCCACGAAGATGGTCCCGGCCGTCGGCTGCGCCAGACTGATGGTGCCTGTTCCCTCACTGTCGACGTCGCCGAACTGGAGGCCCTGGAGGACTCCGTCGACCATCGGTCCCCAGACGAGGCCGCCGATGTTGCCCGCGTCCAGGTCGAAGTGGACCGAGATCTGGGAGGCCTTGGTGCCGGCCGGGATGGTCGCCTGGTAGTAGATCTCGGCGGTTCCGGTCAAGGAGCCCTTGGTCAGGGGCGAGGAGACCGGGCCGTAGGCGGTGGCCGTGAGGGTGCCGGCGGCCGGGGTGACGGAGTAGGTGGCCGATCCCTTGGCGCCGGTGCCCTTGATCTCGGCGGGCGCGCGGACGCTCTGCGGGGTGACGGCGATCGGGCTGCGGACGGTGGTGCGGCCGGAGGTCCAGGTGAGGGAACCGGTGGCGAGGGCTCCCGCGCGCGCGGTGGTCACGTCGAGCTTGACGGTGAAGGTGCGCTTCTGTCCGGGGTGGCTGAAGTGCAGGACGGACGGAGAGACGGTGGCCTTGACGCCGGGGAGGTCGACCTTGGCCCGGTAGGTGCCGGCCGACGCGGCGGTGACGGTGCGGGTGACGGTCTGGGTGCCGAAGAGGTCACCGATCGCGATGGAGGGGTAGTTGAGGTCGCTGGGGTCGATGGCCTTGGTTCCGGTCCCGGTGTCGACACCGACGCCTTCGAGGTAGGCCAGCCAGTCCGGTTCGCTGGAGTCGTAGACGAGTCCGGGCCGGAGCATGGCTCGGGCCTCGACCTCACCGGCGCCCTGGGCGAAGACGTCGTCGCTGTTCTTGCCGTCGGCCTTCTTCGTGGGCGAAGCGGTCGTCATCATGGCCGACTTGATGCTCATCGGCGACCAGGTGGGGTGCTCGGCGAGGTAGAGCGCGGCGAGACCGGCGATGTGCGGGGCGGCCATGGAGGTGCCGGAGTAGTAGTCGAAGTCGCGGCCCGCGTTACCGGGCGGAGCCACGGCGGCGAGGATGGTGGCGCCGGGCGCGGTGATGTCGGGCTTGAGGAGGTCACCCTTGCCGTCGAGGGAGGGACCGCGCGAGGAGAAGCCGGTGACCTGCGGGTACGCGGCGCTCTTGCCGCCGTTGGCGAGGGTGGCGGTCGCGTTGTCCGTGGCGGCGTAGGCGCGTACGGCGGTGGCGTCGGGGCCGGTCAGGTGGACGGTCGGTATGGAGTGCAGGTCGCCGTCGGTGCTCTCGTCACCGAGGTTGACCAGGACCATGCCGATGCCGCCGGCCCGCTTGACCTCTGCGGACTTGTCGATGCGGGCGCTGGTGCCCCGGTTGCAGACGACCATCTTTCCCGCGGTGCGCGCGGGATCGAGGGTGCCCTTGATGCAGAGGGCGGCGTCGAGTGCGTCGGCGCCGGCGGTCTTGGCGGCGGCACCGAGGACGAGGGGCGCGGAGCCGACGGTGTTCTGCACGCTGGTGCTGACACCGATGTAGCTCTTGCCGTTGCCGAGGGTGACCGTGCCGGTGTGGGAGGCGATGGTTCCGGCGGCGACGGTGGTGGTCCAGGGAGCGGTGTTGTCGAGGCTGGAGGCCACGGGACCGGCGTTGCCCCCGGCGGTGGAGACGAACACGCCCGCGGCGGTGGCGTTGCGGAACGCCGTCTGGATCGGGTCGTCGTACTCGCTCTCCCACATCCCGCCGACGGAGTAGTTGATGACGTCCACGCCGTCGGCGACGGCCTGGTCGATGGCGGCGACGAGGTCGCTGGTCAGGCCGCCGTCCTGGGTGCCGTCCTTGCTCTGCCAGAGGGCCTTGTAGACGGCGATGGTGGCGGCCGGGGCGACACCGGAGACGGTGCCGAGGTCCCTGCCGTCGGCGGTGGCGCGGACACCGGCGTTACCGGCCGCGGTGGACGCGGTGTGGGTGCCGTGGCCCTCGCTGTCGCGGGGGGAGATGTAGCCGCCGCGGTTGGATTCGGGGACGGCGCGGAGCCAGCCCTCGCCGAAGTAGCGGGCGCTGATGATCTTCTGGTTGCAGGCGGCGGCGGTGAAGCTGTCACCGGTCTGGCAGGTGCCCTTGAAGGTGGAGCCGTCGGCCTTGTTCATGACGGTGGTGGTGCCGTCGAGGTAGGGCAGGTAGCGGTCGTTCTTGCCGGGCTTCCCGCCGTGTTTGCCGGTGGGCTTGCCGGACTTGAGCGCGGGGGCCTTGAAGGAGGCGCTCTCGGGCCAGACACCGGTGTCGATGTCACCGATGACGATGCCCTTGCCGGCCTCGGCGGTGCCGCCGAGGCCGGCCCACAGACCCTTCCGGCCCGAGAGGCCGAGGAAGTCGGTGGAGTTCTTGTCGTCGGTGGCGTGGTGGAACTTGTCGGGGGCGATGCTGGTGACGCCCCCGGTCGCGGCCAGCCGGACGAGCTGGCGGGCGCTGAGCCGGGCGCTGAAGGTGTTGGTGGTGACGGCGTAGTGCTGGCGGACCGTGGCGCCCACCTTCTTGGCCACCCGGGTCTGCTCGTCGACCAGATGGGTGCGGTAGCGCTTGGCGTTGGCGGTGGTGACGTCGAGCTTCCGGCTCTGGGTGGGCCTGGTGGCGGGAATGTCGTCGACGGTGCCGTCGTAGGTGGCGAGCGGCTGGTCGGCCAGGGTGATCAGGTAGGTGCCGGCGGCGAGGGGGGATTCCTGGCCGGTGGCGGTGGCGGGGGTGGCGAGAGGCAGGCTGAGGGCGGCGATGCTGGTGGTGAGCAGAGCGCCGATGGCTGCGCGTCGGGTGCGGGACGCTCTTCGCGGCTGAGATGTCACGGGGTTCCTCACGGGATTCGGGCATGCCGGGTAGACGAGCGGGAGTGCTCGCCTGTGGCATGGGCGGAGGGCCGGGGGACGCGAACCGCCTCTCACGTGCGGTGATTGACAGACGGTTCGGCAGAAGTGAACGCTGTGCGATCACTTGCTGTCCAGATAATCTGTTGGCGTCTTTGGCGTGGTGACCAAACACGCCACCTGTCAGGGGACGGCCGGCCGGCGACTCGATCTGCCCGCGCTCCGGTCCGGCACGGCCCCACAGGTAGGGCAGAGGAGGCTTGTTGTGCTGGAAGCAGTGGGTGTGAGCGCGTTCGACGAGGGCGTGTACCGGGCCGTGTTGTCGGGACCGCAGAGTGCGGTGCGTGATCTCGCGGAGAGCGCGGGGGCCGGGGTGGCCCGTACGGGACAGGCGCTGAAGCGTCTCGCCACTCTGGGGCTGGTGCGGCGGGTGGGGCGGGGCCAGTGGGAGGCGGTGAGTCCGCGGTCCGCGTTGTCGGCGTTGCTGCACCGGCGGCGCTCGGAGGTGGAGACGGTGTTCGCGGGGGTGGAGACGGAGTTCGCCGATCTGCACCGCCTGCACCGGGCCGGGCAATTACGGTCGGACCCGGGCTCCCTGGTGGAGGTGCTGACGGGGCGTGAGCTGATGGCGCAGAAGGTCGAGGAGCTGAGCCGGTCCGTCACCACGCATCTGTGGACGCTGGACAAGCCGCCCTACCTGGAGGCGGTGGGGCAGCCGCACTTCCACGAACAGGAGACGGCGACGACCCGGGACTGGCTGGAGCGCGGGGTGGACGTCCGGGGGGTGTACTGCCTGGAGTCGATCGAACCGCCGGGACGACTGGAGGCGATCTTGAAGCTGGCGGCGCTCGGGGAGCAGTCACGGCTGTTGCCGCAGCTCCCTTTCAAGGCGCGGATCGTGGACCGGAGGGTCGCGGTGGTGCCGCTGACGGGGGGCAGCAAGGAATCCATCGTGCTGGTGCATCCGTCGGGCCTGCTGGACGGGCTGGTGGAATTGTTCGAGGCGTACTGGGAACGGGCCGAGCCGCTGCTCTCCGAGGAACTGGGTGCGGCGGAGGGCCCCAGCGAGGAGGAACTGGTGCTGGTCCGGCTGCTGCACGCCGGGTACAAGGACCAGGCCATAGCGCGGCAGTTGGAGGTGAGTGTGCGTACGGCGACGCGCCGGGTGGCGGCGTTGATGCGCAGGCTGGACGCGGGAACGCGGTTCCAGGCCGGGGTGAAGGCACGGGAGCGGGGCTGGGTGTGAGGTGACCCCGCACGCGGACGCCGCCGCCGACGAGTCTCCGTCGGCGGCGGCGCGAGGTCGGCGCGGTGCCTGGGTCAGTGGAAGCTCAGCGAGGCGGAGCCGGGTTCGGCGGAGAACGAGCCGGGGCAGAGGAAGCTGCCGGAGCTCTTCGACGCGGTGAACGCCTGGTTCTGGTAGGCGCGGGTGGCGCCGTCACGGGTCCACCCGACGTTCGTCGCCTTGTAGCTGCAGGTGACGATGGACTGCTTCACCGTGATGTCGATGAGGTCGGACGTCGCGGTGCCCGCCGCGTCGTCGAAGGTGACGGCCGGGTCGTTGTTGAGGGTGGCGCTCGTGCCGCCGGTGCAGCTCAGGCTGCTGTTGATGGTGGCGTGATCGATGGTCAGACCGGCGGGCGGGTCCGCGCTGGCGGTCGCGTCGGTCCAGGTACAGGTGCTGCCCGCGGCCGCGATGCTGCCGTCGACCCGCTGCGAGGCCGCGGGGCCCGCGCTGGCCGCGGCGGACGCGCCCGCGGTGACCGCGAAGGCCACGGCGGTGACGCACAAGAGTTTCGGTGTGAGCCTCATGTCACTCCTTCTTGCCACGCACTTGTGGGGGTGTGGGGTGCAGGCCCGTCCGCGTCCGTGGTGAGGGGGGCGACACGGCTCCGGGCACGCCATGGAAGGTCCCACAGAAACCCACAACTTGCCATGCACGCGTCAAAAAGTGACTGGATGGTGCCCCTGTCGGCGGGGCGGCAGGGGACTTCACGGTCGAAGGGGTGCCCCCACTCCCTCTCTCCCGGGCCACTTGAACGAACTTCGTCACGTACGCGGTTCAGGACTGAGCGCCCGCCCGCCACTTGCCGAACTCCCAGGCGGGATGGCTGTCGCCGAGGTACGGCAGGTGCTCGTCCCAGTCGGCGGCGGTCAGCGCCGCCGCCGGGCGGACGGTGATGTCGCCCGCGTCATCGATGCCGAAGCCCCAGGAGAAGCCGGCCAGCGGCAGCACGCAGCGCTGTTCGCGGTCCAGGGGTGTGTGCGCCAGAAAGCTGTGCGCGAGCCAGGCCAGGGGCCGGCGTTCGGCCCGTGACGGGGCATCGAACAGGGTCGGCCTGTGGCCGAAGAAGGCATACGGGGAAGGTGCGTCCTCGAAGAGGATGAACGGGTCCATGTCGAAGCCTGCGCCGCCCGTGGTGTTGTCCGTGGACCGGACGAACTGGACCCAGCCGAACATGGCCCGGTATCCCCTGCCCGGATAGGACACGGTGGAGGTGCAGCACGGAAATCCTTGTGAGGCAGGGTGCTTACCGATCGTCAGCGGATCATCGACCTGCTCAACGCTCACGGTCACGCTGCCGGTCTCACCGTCGTGGGTGAAGGGAAGGATCATTCCCACACTCTGGCGAGGGTGCGCCGTCGGCCACAAGGGCGATATCAGGTCGCGCCCGGCGGTCGACGTCGGCCACGGTCCGAGCACTCCGCCTACGACTCGTTCACCCCGGGCGGCCTCGACCGCCTCAAGGAGAACCGTGCGCCCGGAGAGTTCCTGATCCACGACCTGATCGCACGGGCGCTTCGGGACCATCGGGCGGAGCGGTGACGCCCCCTCACCGCCCGCGCTCGGGCTTCCCGCCGCAAGGGCACGCGGGTCCTTGATAGCGTCGCCCCAGCGACTGCGGAACTCTCCCCGCCGGGGTCGCCGCTCTGCCGGGTCGGCGCTGCCACCACGGGACGGCGGGTGCGGGTGGCAGGGGACATTCATGGCAGGGACGAAGAGAGCCAACGCATGAGCCTCGCGCAGTTGCACTACACCTCCGCAACGGCCGGGGACGGACCGGAGAGCGGCGAGGACGCGGAGATACCCGCCCGGTTCAGCGCGGTTGACGCGGCGATACCCGCGTCGGCGCTGACCGAGGCCGGTCCGCTCCTGGCGTACGAGCCGCCGGCCGGCACCCCTCGGCAGGTCACGGACAACGCGCTGCGCGCACTCCCCGAATCACTGAGCTTCAGCGTGCTGTCCGACGGCAGCCATCTGCTGGCCCGCACCGTGCCGGTCCGCACCGCGCAGCTGTCCTCGCTGCGGTTCCACGCCCACGCGGTCCACCTCCCCGCCGGCACCCGGCTGCCGGGCGGAATGCTCCCCATCACCGCCTGCCGGTCGTCCCGCTGGGCCGCCGCGACACCGGACCGGGTGCCGGCGGTCGATCCGGTCACCACGCTCTCCGTCGCCACGAGCCGCACAAGTGAACGTGAGGGGCTCAACGACTTCGCGGTCTCCCGCGGCCCCTGGCTCGCGGGCGTCCTGGCCGATCTGCGCCGGCTGAGCGAGACGGCCGAGCCGCTGAAGGTCGTGCTCGTCGAGCGGCAGAGCGCGGATGTGGCCCGGTGGCTCGCGCTGGCCGCGGCCGTACTGCCGCAGGAGAGCGCGGAGCGGCTGACCTTCACCACGTACGCCCGCCACCCGCGAAACGCCCCGCAGCAGGTCGTCGGGGTGCTGCCGCAGGACGGGCACGAGCTGCCGGGCCCCGGATTCCGGGTGCACACCTGTACCGGTCCGCGCCCGGGAGGGGCCGTGGACGACGCCTGGGCGGAGACCGCGGCCCGGATCTGGCGGAGCCGTACGCCGGAGCTGTTCCGGGAGGCGGCCGAGCTGCCCGGGGAGCCGTTCGCCGCCGGGCCGGTGGCCGTGACCGCCCTGTGCGCGGGCATCGCGCTGGGGCCGAACGAGCGGGCCGCCGCCGCCGGCTGGGCCGCCGAGCGGCCCTACGCACTGGACGCGAAGCGCACCCGGCAGCTGGTCGACGCACTGACCGCGGCGGGGGTCGACGACCGCACCGGGGCCGAGTTCGACGCCGCGGGGCGGCTGTTCGCCGCACTGGACGGCCGCTCCCCCGCGGCGACCACCGCCCCGCTGGCCGCGATGCTGGTGACAGAGGCGGTACGCGGCGGGAACGGCTCCGTGGAGCTGCCCGGCCGCACGGCCTTCAGCGGTCCGGAGGGCGCGGCCGTCGCCGCGGTGCTGGGCCCGGAGATCCTGACCGAGCTGAGCGGCTCGGGGGCCGGGCTGGACGTGGCCCGGACCGTGCAGTTGCTGCGGGTGGCGCGGCTGCTCGGCATGGACTGCGCGGAGCTGCTGCCAGGCGTCGTACGGCGGCTGGCACCCGCCCTCCTCGTGGACCCGCAGGACGCACCGGGCTGGGCGCCCGCGCTGCTGGAGCTGATGGACGAGCAGTTCGACGTCCGTACGGCACTGCTCGGCGCGCTGGACCGGATCGCGCCGGAAGACCCCGCCGGGGCGGAACGGCTGCTCGGCCGGGTGGCGCTGCCGTTCACCGGTACGCAGCTGCTGCCGCACCTGCGGATGTGCGCGGAGGCACCCGAGGCCAAGGCGGGCTGCGGCGCCGACCGGATGGGCGCGGTCCAGCGGGTGCTGCGGGCCGCCGGGATGTCGCCGTTCGCGGAGCCGCTGGTGCTGCGGACCGCGGTGGGCCTGGTGTGGGAGGAGAGCGCTCCCACGGTGGGCGAGGCCCGGCTGCTCCTGGAAGCCGCGACATCGGACGCGCACCGGACGGCCGGCACCTGGTCGCACCTGGTCGCCGCGGCGCTGAACGCCCCCGCCGACGACGAGGAGGCGCCCGAGCTCGCCCACGACCTGCTGCGCGGCTTCCCGCAGGAGATCGGGGGCCGGGCGCGCGCGGCCCTGCTCCTTCTGGAGTTCGCCCGCGAGCTGCGGTCCGGCTCCGCGGAGCCGGACTGGGCGGAGCGGGTCCGCGCGCTGCGGCCGGGTGCGGAGCCGGTGGAGCCGGGGGTGCTCGGCCACGCGTTCGGCGCCCTGGCCGGGCGGCTGCTCGCCCCGGACGGGCCGGAGGCCGAGCTGTACGCCCTCGCGCACAGCGGCGACGCGGATCTCATCGCCGCGTACGACCGGGCCGCGCACGGCCCCGACGTGGGGGCCAGGCTGGCGGCCGACCCCGGCTACGCGGCCGGCTGCTTCGCCGTGTGGACGGCCCATCCGCACGCGGGGGCGGAGTGGAGCCGGACCACCGCCGCCCTGCTGGAGGAGGTGCTGCGCCCCGCGGTGCGCGCCCTGTCCGCCGAGGGGGTGGCGGCCGTCGAGGAGGCTGTCGGGCGCTCCGGCAGCAGCGGCCGGGCGGAGGCCTTCCGGGACTGGAACCGCCGGAGCCAGGGCACCCTGGGCCGGCTGGGCAGGCGGCTCGCGGGCCGCGTCCGGCGCGGCTGAACCGGCACCCGCCCGCCCCGGTCCGGCCCGTTCCGCGCCCGCGTGTGTCGCGGGGCGTGCGCGCCGCCGGGTACCTTGGTGCTTACCGATCTCGTGGGCCTCCTGGCGGGCTGCGTGAACCCCCAGGAGGAACAAGATGACGACGAACCGCGGGCGCAAGGACGTGATCCGGGACCGGATGGCCGCGACCGGTGAGTCGTACAACGTGGCCGCCCGCAATCTCAAGGCGATGAAGGACATGGGCGCCACGCGTGAGGCCGTCCTCGTCCAGCGCTGGCGTCCCGCCGAGTCCCTCGACCTGCCGTGCCCGTGCGGCGGCACGTGCGAGCCCGGCGAGACGTGCGAGCGGTGCCACGCCCGGCACCGGCACGTGGCGCGGTACCCGGGAAGCGCCACCGAGGTGGAGACCTGGGTCGACCGGTACGAGTGCACCGGCTGCCCGGCCTCGTACACGCTGCTCGTCGAGCTGCCGGGGCGGCCCTGGGGCGTGGCGGAGACGGTGATCCAGGGCGGTTCGGCCGAGGAGGTCGTGCGGGCCCGGGTCTTCCCCGGTGTGGTGCACCCGCTGCTGAAGCCCGAGACGCCGGAGGAGGACTGACGCGGCGCGTCGGTCCTCCTCGTGGCGGTGCCCCGGCGTCAGGCGTCGGGGGTCAGCCGCAGTGAGATCGAGTTGATGCAGTACCGCTGGTCCGTGGGGGTCGGGTAGCCCTCGCCCTCGAAGACATGGCCCAGGTGCGAGCCACAGCGGGCGCAGCGGACCTCGGTGCGGACCATGCCGTGGGCGCGGTCCTGGACGAGTTCGACCGCGTCGGTGTCCTTCGGGTCGTAGAAGGACGGCCAGCCGCAGTGCGACTCGAATTTGGTGTCGGAGCGGAACAGCTCCGCGTCACAGGCGCGGCAGGAGTAGACGCCCGTCGTTTTGGTGTCGGTGTACTCGCCGACGAAGGCGGGCTCGGTGCCGGCCTGGCGCAGCACCGCGTACTCGGCGGGGGACAGCTCCGCCCGCCACTCCTCGTCCGGCTTGTCGATGTCGTACGGCACGGTGGCTCCCTCAGCTCGACAGGTGGTCCAGGATGTGCGGGCCGAGGTCCGTGACATCGCCCGCCCCCATGGTGAGAACGAGATCGCCGGGCTTCGCCATTCCCGCGATGACCTCGGGGACCGCAGCCTTGTCGTGGACGGCGGTGACATCGGCGCCGGCGGCCCGTGCGGCGTCGATGATCAGGGTGCTGGTGATGCCGGGGATCGGGTCCTCGCGGGCCGGGTAGATGTCCAGCACCACGGAGGCGTCGGCCAGCGCGAGGGCCTGGCCCATCTCGGTGCCGAGCTCCTGGGTGCGGGAGAAGAGGTGGGGCTGGAAGACGACCAGGAGGCGGGCGTCGGAGGCGGCGCCGCGCATCGCTTCGAGGTCGGCGGTCATCTCGGTGGGGTGGTGCGCGTAGCTGTCGATGACCTGGACGCCGGCCGCCTCGCCCTTGAGCTGGAGGCGGCGCTTGACCCCGGTGTACTTGCCGAGGGCCGAGGCCAGGTTGTGCGCCGGGATGCCGAGGGCGACGCCTGCGGCGAGGGCGGCCACCGCGTTGAGCGCGTAGTGGCGGCCGGGGACGGAGACGGTGAAGGTGAGGTACTTCCCGTTGAGGACGACCGTGACCTCGCTGGTCAGGCCGCGCTGGGTGATCTTGTGGACGCGTACGTCGGCGTCCGCGGCCTCGCCGTAGGTGACGACCTTGAGCGCGGACAGGTCGCGCACCCGGCGGGTCAGCTCGACGGCGCCGGACTGGTCGGCGGAGACGACCAGGGTGCCGTCGGGGACGACCTTGCCGACGAAGGTCTCGAAGGAGTCGTAGATCTCGTCCATCGAGGCGTAGTTCGCGTGGTGGTCCAGCTCGACGTTGAGGACGATCGCGACCTCGGGGTCGTACTTCTGGAAGCTGCGGTCGCTCTCGTCCGCCTCGGCGACGAAGATCGCGCCCTCGCCGTGTGCGGCGTTGGTGCCGGGTCCCGCCAGGTCGCCGCCGATCGCGTACGAGGGGTCGAGGCCCAGCTCGGTCAGGGCGACGGCCAGCATCGACGTGGTGGTCGTCTTGCCGTGGGTGCCCGCGACGGCGATGGCCCGCAGCCCCTCCATCAGCGAGGCGAGCGCGTCGGAGCGGTGCACGACGGGGATCGAGAGATCACCGGCGCGCACCAGCTCCGGGTTGTCGGCGCGGATGGCGCTGGAGACGACCACACAGGTGGCGTCGTCCGCCAGATGCCCGGCGGCGTGCCCGATGTGGACGGTCGCCCCCAGCGTGCGCAGGGCCTCCGCGGTGGCGGACTCCTTGGAGTCGCTGCCCGCGACCTTCGCGCCGCGCCTGGTGAGGATCTTCGCGATGCCCGACATTCCGGCGCCGCCGATGCCGATGAAGTGCGGCCGTTCCATGGCGGCAGGAATACCGGGTGCCATGCGTGTGTCTCCCAGGGTCGGTACGGGTGGGGCCTCCCAGCCTATTCGCTGTGCGCGAAGAGCTTGAGCACCGGTACGCCGACCTTGTGCCGGGCCCGGGACGCCCAGTCGCGGTGGAAGAACTCCTCGACGTAGTGCGGCGCGGTCAGCACGATGACCTCGTCCGCTTCCGAGTCCTGGACCACGGAGGTGAGCTTGTCCAGGGGGTGGCTCTCGATCACCTGCCCGACGGCCTCGGAGCCCGACTGCCGCAGGGCCTCCAGGGACACTTCGAGCGCGAGTTCGGCGGAGGCCCTGGCGTTCTTGCCCTCCGGTTCCTCGCTCTCCCGGGCCGCTTCCTTCAGTTCGCCCATCGCCAGGTCGTCGATGGCCCGCAACAGCACATCCGCCTGGTCGCCACGTGGCTGCATCAGCACGACGAAGGAGATCTGCTCCTCCCCGTGCAGGGTGGTGACGAACTCGACGTCCTCGGAAGTGAGGGGCTTCTCGATCATCAAAACGCTGGTGAACACCACAGGCGCCCTTCTGCTTCACTGACCGTCGCCGGCCACTGCTGAAACCATCCTTCCCCGTGCTCGCACGGGGTCCGCGTTCCATTCTGCCCACCGAACGCTAACCGGAACGGTATATTCCGCTGATTGTCAGATCCGACGGTATCGAGAGAAGAGAAACCCGGCCTCCTCCAGCACCGCCGCCAGGGCGAATCGTTCCGGCACCGCCACCGACGGACCGCCCGCGATCCGCTGGGCGTCCCCGGCCGTCAGCATCGGCGCCAGCGTCAGACACATCTCGTCCAGCATGCCCGCCGCGACGAACTGACCGAGCAGCCGGGGCCCGCCCTCCGTCAGCAGCCGCTTGAGCCCCCGGTCGGCCAGCTCCCTTACGGCCCTGGCGGGGTCCACCCGGGACCCCTCCCCCGCGATCACCACCTCCGCACCCGCCGCGCGGGCCGCCGCGATCCGGTCCGGGGGCGCGCCCGCGCCGGTCAGCACCAGCGTCGGGACCAGCGGCGAGACGAAGAGCGGCAGCGAGAAGTCCAGGTCCAGGCTGCCACTCACCACGGCGACCGCCGGGGCGGGCCCCTGGCCGGCCGCCGCCCGCCGGGCCGCGAAGGCCTCCCGGGCGCGGGCGGGCCGGTAACCCTCCAGCCGTACCGTCTGCGCGCCCGCGATCACCACGTCCGCGAGCCCCCGCAGCGTGCCGAAGATCCGCATGTCGCTCGCGCAGGAGATCGGCTGCGAGCGGCCGTCGTGCTGGGCGGCCCCGTCGAGCGTCGACACCATGTTGGCGCGCAGCCAGGAGCCGTCCGTGTCGGGGTAGGCGTAGGCGTCGGCGAGAGCGTCGAGGCTCCACTCACCTCGGTCGTCGGCCGCTGTCAGGTCGGTCACAGGGAACAGGCGTCGCATGTTCCGCAGTCTGGCACGGCCTAAGCTGGGGAGTTGTGTCGTCCTTCACTGCCGTGCCGGGGCCCGGCCCCATAGCCGAAACGGCCCCGCTGTCCCTGTGCGCCCTCGAACCGCGCGTCCCCGCCGACCGGCTGGTCGCCGAGATGGTGCCACCGCCGCGCTTCGACTCGGTGCGCTTCGATACGTACGTCCCCGACCCGAACCAGCCGAGCCAGACCGAGGCCGTCAAGGTCCTCGGTGACTTCGCCGCCGGGCTCGGCGGGGCGCACGCCAGCGGGGAGCGGAAGCGCACGTGGTTCGGCAAGAAGGCCGAGCCGCCCCGCGCGCCGCGCGGCGTCTACCTCGACGGTGGCTACGGGGTCGGCAAGACCCACCTGCTCGCCTCGCTCTGGCACGCCACGCCCGCCGCGCCTTCCCTGAAGGCCTTCGGCACCTTCGTCGAGCTGACCAACCTGGTGGGCGCGCTCGGCTTCCAGCAGACCGTGCGGACGCTGAGCGGGCACCGGCTGCTGTGCATCGACGAGTTCGAGCTCGACGACCCGGGCGACACGGTGCTGGTCTCCTCGCTGCTGAGCCGGCTGGTCGAGGCGGGGGTGGCGCTCGCCGCGACCTCCAACACGCTGCCGGGCAAGCTCGGCGAGGGCCGGTTCGCCTCGGCCGACTTCCTGCGGGAGATCCAGGGGCTGTCCGCGCACTTCCGCCCGCTGCGCATCGACGGCGAGGACTACCGGCACCGCGGTCTGCCCGACGCCCCGCCGCCGTTCTCCGAGGAGCAGGTCACCCGGGCCGCGTACGCGACCGAGGGCGCCAGTCTCGACGACTTCCCCGCGCTGCTCGACCATCTGGCCCGAGTCCATCCCAGCCGGTACGGCGCGCTGACGGACGGTCTGCGGGCCGTGTGCCTCACCGAGGTGCAGCCGGTGCCCGACCAGTCGACCGCGCTGCGGCTCGTGGTGCTCGCGGACCGGCTGTACGACCGGGAGGTCCCGGTCCTCGCCTCCGGGATGCCGTTCGACCGGCTGTTCAGTGAGGAGATGCTGAACGGCGGGTACCGGAAGAAGTACTTCCGGGCAATCTCGCGGCTGACGGCACTGGCGCGCGACGCAAAGGAACTGGTGGGGCAGTAGGTTCGGGGGCGTGACACCGGCCGGGCACGACGGAGTGCCCCGCCACTCCCGTACAACCGCGCATTCCGTTTGAAGGGATCCAGCATGGCTACCACGCGTCAGGCGCACACGGTCTGGGAAGGCAACCTGATCGAGGGCAAGGGCGTCGTCACCCTCGATTCCTCGGGGATCGGGGAGTACCCGGTCTCCTGGCCCTCCCGCGCGGAGAAGGCGAACGGCAAGACCAGCCCGGAGGAGCTCATCGCCGCGGCCCACTCCAGTTGCTTCTCGATGGCGCTCTCCAACGGGCTGGCCACGGCCGGCACCCCGCCGACCCGGCTGAACACCCAGGCCGAGGTCACCTTCCAGCCGGGTACCGGTATCACCGGTATCCACCTCACCGTCGAGGGCGAGGTGCCCGGTCTCGACGAGGCGGGCTTCGTCAAGGCGGCCGAGGACGCGAAGGCGAACTGCCCGGTCAGCCAGGCTCTGACGGGCACGACGATCACGCTCACCGCGTCGCTCGCCTGAGTCGCCCGCCGGGCCGCGCACGGCCCGGGGCACGTATGAGACACAGATGAGGCCGGTGGCCCGCATGGTTTCCGCGCGGTGTTACGCGTGGTACACACGTGCGGGTCACTGCTCCTGTCCCCCACAGGAAGTTGCCTCATGTCATCCGCAGCAGCACAACAGCCCGCGACACGACGTCAGGTCCTGGCAGGCACCGGCGCCGCCGTCGCCTCGGTCGCCTTCGCCGGGGTGTTCACCGAACTCTTCGCGGGTACCGCCGCCGCCCACGGGCACGGCGGCTACGGCCCGCTGGTGCCCGACCCCGACGGACTGCTCGATCTGCCGAAGGGTTTCCGCTACCGGGTGCTGTCCCGCGAGGGAGACCCGCTCCGCTCCGGCGAGGGCCCGGTCCCCAGCCACTGCGACGGCATGGCCGCGTTCGCCGGCCGCCGCGGACACGTCCGGCTGGTGCGCAACCACGAGAACCGCGTCGACGCGGCGCTCGCCGTCCCGACCGTCGAGGGCCTCACCTACGACCCGATGGGCAAGGGCGGCTGCACGGCCCTGGAGCTGGACGGCGACAACCGCGTACTCGGCGAACGCGTCGCCATCGCCGGTACCGCGGTGAACTGCGCGGGCGGGCGCACCCCTTGGGACACCTGGCTGACCTGCGAGGAGACCGAGGACAGGGCCGGCACCAACGGCTACACCAAGGACCACGGCTACATCTTCGAGGTGGACGGCGCCGACCCGCGCCGCACCGGAGCCGTGCCGCTGACCGCGATGGGCCGCTTCCAGCACGAGGCGATCGCGATCGACCCGCACAACGGCATCGTGTACGAGACCGAGGACGCGTTCGACAAGCCGTTCGGGCTCTTCTACCGCTTCCTGCCGAAGAAGCCGCTCGGCGGCACGGGCTCGCTCCGGGCCGGCGGACAGCTGGAGGCCATGCGGGTGCCGGGCGTCCCCGACCTCTCCGCGGTCCAGGAGACCGGGACGAGCTTCGAGGGCATCGAGTGGGTCCCCGTACCGGATCCGCAGGCAACCGGGACCCCCATCCGGTTCCAGGACTTCGGGCCGCGGGGGATCACCCACGGACAGAAGCTGGAGGGCTGTTACTGGGGCGGTTCGTGCGTCTACTTCGTGTCCAGCTTCGCGCACAGCGCCGAGGGCTCTGCGGCCGACCACTTCGGCCAGGTCTGGCGGTACGAGCCGCGGCGGCGCCGGCTGACGCTGGTCATCGTCTTCGGGCCCGGCACGGACATCCAGCTGCCCGGCGAGTCCCCGGACAACATCTGTCTGGCCTCCGACGGCGGTCTGATGGTGTGCGAGGACGGGGGCGGCGCCCAGCACGTGTTCGGCCTGACCCGGCGGGGTGAGGTGTACGCGATGGCACGCGGCCGGCAGAACATCGGAACGCCCGAGAAGCCGGAGTGGGGCGAGTTCGCCGGGGTCACGTTCGCCCCGGACCGGCGGACGATGTTCATGAACTGCTACACGCCCGGGACGACGTTCGCGGTGACGGGGCCGTGGCACTGAACCGCTGAACCGGACGGCGGGTGGCCGCATCCACCCGCCGTCCGGGGGCCGCCGCACGACGCAGGAGCGCCGCGGCGCAATCGGTGACGGTTGATCAGTTATTTTCCGATAATGACAACTTCTGCACGGAAAATGACGACCCTGACCGTTCTGGGCATGGTGCTCGGAGGCGCCCTCGCCGCCTGCGGAGGCTCCGGGGGCACGGGTGGCACCGGAAGCCCCGGGGGCTCCCCCGGCGACAGACCCGCGACCGCCTCCGCGACTCCCTCCGGAACCGCGTCGAGCGCGTCCCCCGCCGCGAGCGGGCCGCCCCGCACGGCCCCGGGCCCCGACGGCCTGGCCCGTGTCCTCACCCGAGGCCCGAAGAGCCCCGGCAAGGTCGTCGCGCTCACCTTCGACGCCGACATGACGGCCGACGAGGGGCCGCGCGCGGCCGAGGGCGAGCACTTCGACAACCCGGAGCTGATCGCCCTGCTGCGCTGGCTGAAGGTGCCCGCGACGGTCTTCATGACCGGCCGCTGGGCCGAGGAGTACCCCTCGCAGGCCCGCTCCATCGGCACGGACCCGCTCTTCGAGATCGCCAACCACTCGTACAGCCACTACGCCTTCACGTCGCCCTGCTACGGGCTGCCGACGCTGGGGAAGGAAGCGATCGGCGGCGAGGTGGAGCGGGCCTTCGGCGCGATCCGGAAGACCGGCGCCCGCAACGTGGTGCCGTACTTCCGCTTCCCCGGCGGCTGCTACGACGATGTCTCGCTGCGCGCGCTCGCGGCGGAGAAGGTGACGGCGGTGCAGTGGGACGTGGTCAGCGGCGACGCCTTCGCGACGGACGCGGACGCGGTGGCGCAGCAGACGCTCGACGGGGTGAAGCCCGGTTCGCTGGTCGTCATGCACTGCACCCGCAGCGCGGCACCGGTCACCGGTCAGGCGGTCAGCCAGGTGGTGCCGGAGCTGCGGAAGCGCGGCTACCGCTTCGTGAAGGTGTCCGACCTGGTGCGCGGCTGAGCACCGCTCTGGCCCGCCGCGTCAGCCCGAGCAGGCCGAGCGCTGGGCCTCCTGCCATTCACAGACCGGGCAGAGCGTGCTCCCCCTGACCGACTCGGGGTACTCGGTCGGCTTCCGGCACAGCACGCACTCCGCGAACGGGGGCCCGGAGTCCGACTGGTCCACGCTCTCGTTCACATCGTCACGCACGCTCCGGTCCATGGCAGGAGCCTACTCAGCCGCGTACGGACGTGAGCGTGCGGGCGAGCGTGACGGTGCGGCGCCGGCCGGGTGCAGCGCCGACTGTTGGCCCCCTCGATCCGGACCAGGTCGACCCCGCGCAGCACCCAGGGGCCGGCGGGGCCGTACCGCCGGCCCACTCCCCGCAGCCGCAGGATGTCCGTACTCAGTTGGCGGACGCCTTCTCGGGCTTGACCTCGCTGGGACGTACGATCACGAAGCCCTCGCCGTCCAGCCGCAGTTGGACGGCCTCGCCCGAACCGCCGCGCAGCATCGAGCCGACGCTCTGCGAGCGGTGCAGCGACGTGGTGAGGTGGGCGCTCCAGCCGACGACCGCGTCCGTGTCGACGCATACCGGCTGCTGCGGCGTGACGGGGATCACGATGGGGTTCCCCTCGCACATCAGGCCGAGCTTCCCGTATCCGGTGAAGACGCTGTTGAAGAGGCCGCCGCCGGTCATCCCGGCGCCCTTCACGGTCTTGATCTCGTAGGCGAGCGTGGCGTCGAAGCACAGGACGTTGCGGCCGTTGATGGTGAGGACATCACCCTGCTCCATCTCCACGATGAAGCAGTTGGCCGCCTCGTGCGCGAACCACGCCTCGCCCTGCCCGCGCACCGCCATCAGCGGCAGGCCCTCGCCGGTGACAGCACGCTTGAGCAGTCCGCCGAGCCCCTGCCCCTTGCGCTCGAACTGGAGATCGCCCCGGAAGGCGATCATCGATCCCTGGCGCGCGTGCATCTCGCCGCTCACCGCGTACTTGATCGATTTGGTGTTCTGCAGGGTCATTCCGGGGGCGGTTGCCTGCTCCGCCATGTGCTCGCTGGAGAATAGATCGCTCTTCATGCGGTGCATCCTCACCCGGAGGGATTCATTCCGCCAAGAGCCGGTTTCCGGGCGGCTGGCAGACTGGACGGGTGAGCAGCAACGACACCCCCGCGTCCCCGTCCGACACCGCCGGCCTGCCCGCGGACAGCCCCTTCCGTCCCGAGCGGACGAACCGGGACGAAGCGCAGCAGTACGTACTCCCGCTGGTGGTCCATATCGAGAAGGCGGCTCCCCCGGCCCGCACCGACGCGCTGCGCACGGCCGCCCGCGCGGTGCTGGTGATCCTCTCCGACGAGCGGTCGCTCGGCGAGGGCGAGTGGGCGCAGGCGATGCGGGACTGGCAGGACGCCCGGATCCGCAAGGTGGTGCGGCGGGCGCGCGGCGCGGAGTGGCGCAAGGCCTGCGCACTGCCCGGGATCACGGTCACGGGCGAGAGCGCAGAGGTGCGGGTCTTCCCGCCGGTGCCGCTGGACGGCTGGCCCAAGGAGCTGGCCAAGCTCCAGGTCTCGGGGACGGAGCTGGACGACCCCGAGCCACCTGCCGCGCCCGACGCCACCGGGCCGGTCCTCTGGCTGAACCCCGAGCTCGACATGTCCGCGGGCAAGGAGATGGCACAGGTCGGGCACGGGGCACAGCTCGCCTGGTGGGAGCTGTCGGAGCCGGAGCGCACGGCATGGCGCGAGGCGGGTTTCCCGCTCTCCGTCGCCACCCCGGGGGCTGACCGCTGGCGGGAACTCACGGTCAGCGGACTGCCGGTGGTGGAGGACGCCGGATTCACCGAGATCGCCCCCGGGAAGACCGTGGTGGCCGAGGGCGCCCACCGCGTCGGTTCCCTTCCACCCCTGCGACAGCCGTAGGGCGTGTTCCGCCCCGCTCCGTGCCCCGTCCGCTGAGCGGCACCGGGGGGTAGCCCCCGCCGGAACGGGCGGCCAGCAGGATCGCGGCGTGCGGCCTCGACCGGAAATGCTGGGCCCGGCACACCGTGCCGGTTTCCCCGAGTTTCCGTAGGAGTTGGCTCGTGCGTACGCAGGCATGGAAAAGGTCTCGTTCCTCCGGACGGCCGCGGGGCGGTCGGAGCAGAGCCGTGCCGGCCGCCGCCGCGCTGACCGTGGGCGTCATGGCGATGGGTTTCCTGGTGCCGCCCGCGGCCTCCGCCGCCGGGCCGGTCACCGTCCAGCAGGGGCTGGACGCGCTGGTGCGCGCGGACGGCATGCCCGCCGCGCTGGCGAGCGTCAAGGGCCGCGAGGGCCGCACCCGTACCTACACAGCGGGGGTCGGCGACCTGGCCACCGGCTCGAAGGTCCCCGACGACGGGCAGGTACGGATCGGCAGCAACACCAAAGTGTTCACCTCCGTGGTCGTGCTGCAACTGGTCGGTGAGGGGAGGATCCGTCTCGACGCCCCGGTCGACACCTATCTGCCGGGCCTGGTGCGCGGGGAGGGCATCGACGGACGCCGCATCACCGTCCGTCAGCTCCTCCAGCACACCAGCGGACTTCCCAACTACACCGACTACGACCTCCAGCCACGGGACTTCGAACCCCGCGAGCTCGTCGACATCGCGCTCCGGCACGAGGCGCACTTCGCGCCCGGGACGAAGTGGGAGTACAGCAACACGAACTACGTGCTGGCCGGCCTGATCGTCCAGAAGGTCACCGGCCGGCCCCTCGCCGAGGAGCTGGACCGGCGCGTCATCACCCGCATCGGGCTGCGCCACACCTACTTCCCCGCCCGCGGTGAGACGACCGTCCGGGAACCCCATCCGAAGGGCTACGACCGGGACTCGGCAGCCGCGCCCCTGGTCGACGTCACGGAGATGGACTCCTCCTGGGCCTGGGCGGCAGGTCAGATGGTCTCCACCAACTCCGACCTCAACCGTTTCTTCACCGCGCTCCTGACCGGCCGCCTCCTCCCGGCGGCCCAGCTCGCCCAGATGCGCACCACCGTCCCCGCCGAGTACTTCGGTTCCGGCGCCCGCTACGGGCTGGGGCTCGTGCGGATGCCGCTGTCGTGCGGCGGGGCCTACTGGGGTCACGGCGGCAGCTTCCCTGGATACGAGACCCGGGGCGGGGTCACCGCCGACGGCCGCGCCGCCCATGTCGCGGTGACCGTCCAGCCGACCGATCCGACCGCCATGAAGCGTGTCGAGGGTGTCGTGGACACGGCCTTGTGCACTGACCGCACCGCCTCGCACGGCGCCCGGTGAACCGGCCCTGCGCCTGCCGCGAGCCGGGACGGCGTGCGGCAGGCGCAGGGAACCTCAAATCGACCTCTGAACGTCCCCCTCTTCGGATTCACCGCCGTGTGCCGGGGCCATGACCCCTGCACGGAGTGGACGAGGGGGACTCTATGGAGCTGGGTATCGGTATCGGATGGCGGCCGGAGATCGCCGACGCGGTGGAGGCACTGCCGGGGATCGACTGGGTGGAGGCGGTCGCGGAGAACCTCTGCGACGACCACCTGCCCGCCTCCCTGACACGGCTGAGGGAGCGTGGCGTCACCGTGGTGCCGCACGGCGTCTCGCTAGGGCTCGGCGGGGCCGACCGCCCCGACCCCGGCCGGCTCGCCGGCCTCGCGGCGCGGGCCGCGCTGCTGGGCACGCCGCTGGTGACCGAGCACATCGCGTTCGTACGGGCGGGAGGGCCGCGCACCGCGTCGCCCGTGCTGGAGGCGGGGCACCTGCTGCCCGTGCCGCGCACCTGGGCCGCGCTGGACGTGCTGTGCGAGAACGTGCGGATCGCGCAGGACTCGCTTCCGGTGCCGCTGGCCCTGGAGAACATCGCGGCACTGATCTCCTGGCCGGACGAGGAGCTGACCGAGGGGCAGTTCCTGGCCGAGCTGGTCGAGCGCACCGGGGTCCGGCTGCTCATCGACGTGGCCAACCTGCACACCAACCACGTCAACCGGGGCGAGGACCCGGCCAGGGCGCTCGACGAACTGCCGGTGGAGGCCATCGCGTACGTGCATGTGGCGGGCGGCGTCGAGAAGGAGGGCGTCTGGCACGACACGCACGCCCACCCGGTCACCGAACCGGTCCTCGCCGTCCTGGCCGAGCTGCGCTCCCGGGTCAGCCCGCCCGGGGTCCTGCTGGAGCGCGACGACGACTTCCCGCCGGCCGCCGAGCTGGCGGGCGAGCTGGACGCGATCCGCGCCACGCTCGACGCGGGCCGGGGCGGCGGGCGTGCACGGGGGGACTCGGCGCGGCCCGCCGGTCCGCGTCCCCCGGTGAGCGGATCCGTCGGCCCGGACGCCGTCCGGGACCGGGTCGCGATGGCGCAGACCTCGCTGCTCTCGGCCCTGGTCGCCGGCACCCCCGTCCCGGAGGGCTTCGACCACCGCCGGCTCGGCATCCAGAGCCGGGCGCTGGCCGCCAAGCGCGCCGATGTCGTCGCCAAGGTCGCACCCGAGCTCCCGGAGATCCTGGGGCAGGCCTACCGGGGAGCGTTCCTCGCGTACGCCAGGGCCCGCCCGATGTCCGCCGGTTACCGGCGCGACGCGCTGGACTTCGCCGAGCAGCTGCTCGTCGCGGGCCGCCCCGAGGACGGCGCGGCCCGCCGCCGGCTGACCCACTGGTGGCAGGACCGGGCCGCCCCGCGCCCACCGCGCCGCACCACCCGGCTGGTGCGTGCCGCTCGATCCGTACTCGCGGGAAGGTGACCGGGATGAACACCCTGGCCCTGGTACTGACCATCGCCGTCGCGGTCTCCTCGACGCTGCTGATCACGGCAGCCCGCCGTGCGGGGCGCGGGCCGGGCGGCCCCGTCCACGACCTCTTCGAGGTGGCCTTCCTGAACGGCGGGCCGGGCCGGGTCGTGGACACCGCGCTCGCCGCGATGCAGGCGGACGGCCGGCTGGTCATCGGCGGGCCCGGCATCGTCGCGGTCCAACGGCCGGACGCCCACGACCCGGTGGAGCGGGCCGTGATCCAGGAGCAGGCCGCGGCCCCGAACGGTGCGCTGTCCACCCTGCGGGCGGCGGCGATGCGCCATGCGGCGGTGCAGGAGATCGGCGACGGGCTGGCGTCACGCGGTCTGCTGGCGGCGCCCGGGGCGAACCGGACCCGAGTCCGCTGGGGCCTGGCGCAGGGGCTGCTCTGCCTGCTGGGATTCCCGGCCGCCCTCGCCCTGACCATTCATCAGTTCATGGCGGACGACTACGGCACCGCGTCGGCCTTCCCGTTCTTCCCGAAGGTGTTCCCGGCGCTTCTCGCCGGGGCCGTCATCGGTTTCGTCTGCGTGGCCGGCGCCCGGTCCCGGGTCACCAAGGCGGGCCGCAGAGCCGCCGCGGAATACCGCACCGCCAACACGTCGCGGACCGATCCGGCCCATCTGGTGGCGGTCTTCGGGCCGCGGGCCCTGCCGGATCCCGAGCTGCGGAGGCATCTGTTCACGGCGTCCCGGACGAGGCCGGCCGTGTCGTCCACGTCGTCGCACCACTCCTCGGGCTCCTCCGACGCGGTGCTCATGGCGGCGGTGTGGTGTGCCGGTACGGCCCCGGGCGGTGGCGGGTGCGGCAGCTCGTCCGGGCACCACGGCGGGAGCGGCGGCAGCGGATGCGGTTCGGGATCCAGCTGCGGTACCGGGTCCGGGTCCAGCTGCGGATCGTCCGGGTCGAGCTGCGGCTCCGGATCGAGCTGCGGATCGTCCGGGTCGAGCTGCGGCGGCGGGTCGAGCTGCGGATCGTCCGGGTCGAGCTGCGGCAGCAGCTCGTGAGCGGTGCCCGGGAGGCCGTCGGGCGCAATCACGTCGGCGGGGCGTGGGGCCGCGGGACAACCCCATACAGGCCCTGGAACGACAACGGTGCGGCGCGCAGGCTGCGCGCCGCACCAGGAGCCGAACCCGGTGTCGCTGGAACGGCGGCCGGCACACAGTGCCGCGGGCCCGCCGTCTGATCTTCCGGGTTGGGGTGGTCGGAACCCGCTCGCTACGCGAGCCCGGCCACCAGGTCTGCGACCGACTTGCGCCGGCCGGTGAAGAAGGGAACCTCCTCGCGGACGTGCATCCGCGCCTCGGAGGCCCGCAGGTGACGCATCAGGTCGACGATGCGGTGCAGTTCGTCGGCCTCGAAGGCCAGCACCCACTCGTAGTCGCCGAGGGAGAAGGAGGCGACGGTGTTGGCGCGCACGTCGGGGAAGCCGCGGGCCATCTTGCCGTGGTCGGCGAGCATCCGGCGACGGTCCTCGTCGGGCAGCAGGTACCAGTCGTAGGAGCGCACGAAGGGGTACACGCTGATGAAGTCGCGCGGCGTCTCGTCGGCGAGGAACGCCGGGACGTGCGACTTGTTGAACTCGGCGGGGCGGTGCAGCGCCATGTTCGACCAGACCGGATCCAGGCCCCTGCCCAGCCGGGTGCGGCGGAAGAGGTTGTACGCCTCCTGGAGGGCCTCCGCCGTCTCGGCGTGCCACCAGATCATGACGTCGGCGTCGGCGCGCAGCCCGGAGACGTCGTACGTGCCGCGGACGGTGACGTCCTTGACCGCGAGCTGGTCGAACAGCTCCTGGACCTCGTCGGAGTACAGGACACGGTCCGTGTCGGCGGGCAGCACGTCGCGAAGCTTGAAGACGGACCACAGCGTGTAGCGGACGACGTCGTTGAGGTCCTTCGCCTTCTTGCCGGCGTTGGGGCCCTTGCTTGATGTCACAGTCTCAGGAGCGCTCATACGGCTATTGTCCCGCCTCGCTCCCCGTGCCCTGAACCAGGGTGGGGGTGGCGATGATCTCCTCCGCGATCTTCTCCGTGTCCGCGCCGCTGTCGCCCGTGCCCGCGCCGCTCTCCCCGGCGACGTCGCGGACGATCTCGTCCGCGGCCCGGTGGGCGCTCGCGATGCAGGCGGGGATGCCGACCCCGTCGTAGACCGCGCCGCAGACCCGCAGCGCGGGCAGCTTGGCGACCTCCTCGCGGATCCGGGCGACCCGGCCGAGGTGGCCGACGGGGTACTGGGGCAGTCCGCCGATCCACCGGGTGACCTCGGTGGCGACGGGCTCGGCGGCCAGTCCCGTCGCCGCCGCGAGATCGCGCAGCGAGACGTCGACGAGTTCCGCGTCCTCGCGGTGCAGGTGGTCCTCCTCGCCGTACCGGCCGACCGAGGTCCGCAGGAGGAACAGGTCAGGGGCCGCGTCGGCGACCCACTGCCACTTCTGGCTGGAGAAGGTGGCGGCCTTGACGGTGCGGCCGTCGACCGGGGGCACCAGGAAGCCGGAGCGTCCGTCGAGCGTTCCGGCGGCGGTCACGTCGGAGCGCCGGAACGCCATGGTGATCAGGGCCATCGAGGCGTACTCGACGCCCGCGAGCTCGGCGGACGCGGCCGGGGACTCGGCGGCGAGCAGGGTGGAGGCGGACCAGGCGGGGGCGGCGAGGACGATGCCGTCCGCGGCGATCACCCGGGTGTCGGTGCGCACGTCCCAGCCGGAGGCGGTGCGGGTCAGCCCAAGCACCGGGGTCTCGGTGAGGATCTCGCCGCCTCCGGCGCGCACGGCGCCGGCGACCGCGTCCGGGAGGGTGCCGATGCCGCCCTCGATGCCCTGGAAGACCGGCCCGGTCTGCTGCCGGGCGGCGGCCTGTTCCTGGATGCGGGTCACGCCGTCGAGGAGTGAGCCGCCCCGCCGGGCGAGCTCGAAGAGCTGCGGTACGGCGGCGCGCATCGAGATCCGGTAGGCGTCGCCCGCGTACACCCCGCCGAGCAGCGGCTCCACCAGCCGGTCGACGACCTCGCGGCCGAGCCGGTCGGCCACGTACGCGCCGACCGCGACGTCGTCGCCGACCGCGGTCGGGGTGAGGTCGCGCTCCTGGGCGATCCGGGCGAGTCCCTCGGGCGAGAGCACCTCACCGAGCGCCGCCGGGTCGCCCGGTACGCCCATCACATGGCCCTTGGGCATGGGGCGCAGTGCGTCGCGCGTCCACAGGGAGGCGGTGGCCGTGGCGGGCGGCTGGAGCCGGTCCCCGAGGCCGACGGCCCGTGCCAGGCCGACCCCCTCCGGGCGGCGGGCCAGCATCGATTCGGCGCCGAGGTCGACCTGGACGCCGGCGACCTCGCCGGTCCTGAGTTTGCCGCCGAGCCGGTCGGTCGCCTCCAGGAGGGTGACCCGCAGCCCGGTGCCGAGAAGGCGGTGGGCGGCCGCGAGTCCGGCGATGCCGCCGCCGATGACGACGACGTGTCCGGTGGCCCTGTCCGCGCGGTTTGCTGAACGCTGCATGCCCCCACTCTCTCAAACCTCATCCGAGTCCTGACCGTGACCGCTTCGAAACCGGTATCACGCAACCCGGACCGGACCCCCGTACGTCGAACCGGCACCAGCAATCACCCGTCCTGGGGGGACAGTTATGCAGGCAGCACCATCCACGCGTACCGGGAGACGTCCGGGCCGTCCGGCAGCCCGCCGCACGCAGACCGCTCTCGCCGCCGGACTGCTCACCGCCGTGCTGGCGTTGAGCGGCTGCGGCGCGGCCGACGACTCCGGAGCGAGCTCCGACAAGGGGGCGGCCGCCCCGGCGCGGCAGGACAAGGCGGACGCCGCCGCCGGGGACGCGAAGCAGGGGGCGGGCGGTTCGGCGGCCGCGAAGAAGCCGAACCCGTTGACCACCGCTCATGTCATCCGTACCGCCTCGCTCTCCGTCGAGGTGAAGAGCGCGCCGAAGGCGGCGGCCGCCGCGCGTGCGACCGCGGAGGCGGCGGGCGGGCTGGTCGCCGACGAGAAGACCGAGCGGGTCGACGACACGCACGACTCCTCGCACCTGGTGCTGCGCGTTCCGCAGGGCGAGTACGACCGGGTGCTGGGGGACCTCTCGGGGACGGGCAAGCTGCTCTCCCGGACGTCGGCCGCCAAGGACGTCACCGATCAGGTCGTCGACGTGGAGAGCCGGATCGCCACCCAGCGCACGAGTGTGGCGCGGGTGCGCAAGCTGATGGACCGGGCCGACGCGCTGAGCGATGTGGTGACGCTGGAGGGCGAACTGAGCAACCGTCAGTCGGAGCTGGAGTCGCTGCTGGCCCAGCAGGCCTCGCTGAAGGACCGCACCACGCTGGCCACGATCACGCTCGACCTCTCGGAGCCGGCTGACGACGACGCCGCGGACGACGAGGGCGGTCCGGGGTTCCTGGACGCCGTGGGCGGCGGCTGGCACGCGTTCGTGACGATGGTGCGGTGGCTCGCGATGGCGGTGGGGGCCACGGCCCCGTTCCTGGCCGTGGCCGCCGTCGTGCTGGTCCTGTGGCGGCTGCTGCGGCGCCGGGGCGGGAAGGCGGGGCCGGACGGCGGCTGAGCCGTTCCGGGGGCGCCACGGCGCCACTGGGGGCCGTGGCGCCGTAGCGTGGGCCTTCGGACGGGGTATCGAAGGGACTGGCATGACGGCGGAACGACTGGTGGTCATCGGTGGTGACGCGGCGGGCATGTCCGCCGCGTCACAGGCGCGGCGGCTCAAGGGTCCCGGCGAGCTGAGCATCACCGCCTTCGAGCGGGGCCACTTCACCTCGTACTCCGCCTGCGGCATCCCGTACTGGGTCGGCGGTGACGTCGAGCGGCGCGACGACCTGATCGCGCGCGGCCCCGAGGAGCACCGGGCCAGGGACATCGATCTGCGGATGCGCACCGAGGTGACGGAGATCGATGTCGCGGGGCAGCGGGTGCACACCCTGGACCGGGACTCCGGCGAGACGTCCTGGACCGGTTTCGACAAGCTGGTGATCGCGACGGGGGCCAGGCCGGTGCGTCCGGCGCTGCCCGGCATGGACGCGGCCGGGGTGCACGGGGTGCAGACCCTGGACGACGGACAGGCGCTGCTGGACTCGCTGGACCGGGCGGCGGGCCGGCGCGCGGTCGTCGTCGGCGCCGGGTACATCGGTGTCGAGATGGCGGAGGCGATGCTGAAGCGCGGCTTCGAGGTGACCGTGCTCAACCGCGGCGAGCAGCCGATGGCGACGCTCGACCCCGACATGGGGCGCCTGGTCCACGACGCGATGGACGGTCTCGGCATCACCACGGTGAACCGGGCCGCGGTCACCGCGATCCGGACCGGGCCGGACGGCCGGGTGAGTGCCGTGGAGACCGGCGAGGGCTCGTACCCGGCGGATGTGGTGGTGCTCGGCATCGGCGTCGAGCCGGAGACGGCACTGGCCCGCGCCGTCGGCCTGCCGGTCGGTCCGCACGGCGGGCTGCTCACCGATCTGTCGATGCGGGTCGTCGGCCACGACAACATCTGGGCGGGCGGCGACTGCGTCGAGGTGCTCGACCTGGTGGCGCACCGCACCCGGCACATCGCGCTGGGCACCCATGCCAACAAGCACGGCCAGATCATCGGGTCCAACGTCGGCGGCGGCTACGGGACGTTCCCCGGGGTGGTGGGCACGGCGGTGAGCAAGGTGTGCGATCTGGAGATCGCCCGCACCGGGCTCCGTGAGAAGGACGCCCGCGCGGTGGGGCTGCGGTTCGTCACGGCGACGATCGAGTCGACGGGCCGGGCGGGCTACTACCCGGGGGCGCAGCCGATGACGGTGAAGATGCTCGCGGAGTACCGCACGGGGCGGCTGCTGGGTGTGCAGATCGTCGGCCGGGACGGGGCGGCGAAGCGGGTGGACGTCGCGGCGGTGGCGCTCACCGCCGGGATGACGGTCGAGCAGATGACGGCCCTGGACCTCGGCTACGCCCCGCCGTTCTCACCGGTCTGGGACCCGGTGCTGGTGGCGGCCCGCAAGACGGTGACGGCGCTGCGGAAGGCGGGCACCGCCTGAGCGGCGCCCGTCCCCCCGGCCGGTCAGCGGGCGGTGCTCGTGTGCACGTACTCGACGAGGCGCGTCAGCGCGTCCGGGGCCATCGCCGGCATCACGCCGTGGCCCAGGTTGAAGATGTGGCCCTCGAGACCGGCGGCCGCGTCCAGCACCTCCTGGGTCTTGGCCTCCACCACCTCGGTCGGGGCGAACAGGACGGCGGGGTCCAGGTTGCCCTGGAGCGCCTTGCCGGGGCCGACGCGGCGCGCGGCCTCGTCCATCGGGACCCGCCAGTCGACGCCGACGACGTCCGCGCCGGCCTCGCCCATGAGGCCGAGGAGTTCGCCGGTGCCGACACCGAAGTGGATGCGCGGCACTCCGTACGACGCGACGGCGTCGAAGACCTTCACGGAGGCGGGCAGCACCGAGCGGCGGTAGTCGGCGGGGGCCAGCGCGCCCACCCAGGAGTCGAAGAGCTGCACGGCGGAGGCACCGGCCTCGATCTGGACCTTGAGGAAGGCGCCGGTGATCTCGGCGAGGCGGTCGAGCAGATCGGCCCAGAGCTGCGGGTCGCCGTACATCAGGGCCTTGGTGTGCTCGTGGTTGCGGGACGGGCCGCCCTCCACGAGGTAGCTGGCGAGCGTGAACGGGGCGCCCGCGAAGCCGATCAGCGGGGTGGACCCCAGCTCGGCGGTGAGCAGGCCGATGGCCTCGGTGACGTACTGGACGTCCTCGGGGGTGAGGTCGCGCAGCCGGGCCAGGTCGGCGCGGGTGCGGATCGGCTCGGCGATCACCGGTCCGACGCCGGGCTTGATGTCGAGGTCGATGCCGATCGCCTTGAGGGGGACGACGATGTCGCTGAAGTAGACCGCGGCGTCGACCTTGTGGCGGCGCACGGGCTGCATCGTGATCTCGGCGACGAGCTCCGGCATCGTGCAGGACTCGAGCATCGGGATGCCTTCGCGCACCTTCAGGTACTCGGGCAGCGAGCGCCCCGCCTGGCGCATGAACCAGACCGGCGTGTGCGGCACGGGCTCGCGCCGGCACGCCTTCAGGAACACCGAGTCGTGGGTGGCGGAGGTCTTCGTCTGGTGGCCCGAGGGGCGGTCAATAGCGCTCACGCACAGAATCTTCGCACGCACGCGGAAGGAGCCCGGCCCCAACGGGTGTCCCTCCCTGCACGAGGCTCCGGTTCCGCCTACTCTTCCCCGCATGGCTCCGGCTCAGGGACACTTCTCCGATCAATCCGACAGCACTGACAGCACTGACAGTGCGGAGGGTGGTTCCGTCCCGCCCGCGTTCCGTTCGGCGGTGGACGCGCTGCGCTCGGCGCGGCTCCGCCCCGAACTGGAGGTGGAGCCGACGCGGCCGCCGAAGCGCCTGGCTCCGCACGCGTACGCGCTGGAGGCGGCCGTCGTCGACGGCGAGGACGATCTCGCCGACGGCAGGCTCGTCCTGCTCCACGACCCGGCCGGGCACGAGGCCTGGCAGGGCGCGTTCCGGCTGGTGACCCTCGTCCGCGCCGAACTGGAGCCGGAGATGGCCTCCGACCCGCTGCTGCCCGAGGTGTGCTGGTCGTGGCTGACCGGGGCGCTGGAGGCGCGCGGTCTCAGTTACGGGGAGGCGGGCGGCACGGTCACCCGGGCCGGTTCGCACTACTTCGGTGCGCTGGGGGCGCGGCGTCCGGCGACCCAGATCGAGATCCGGGCGTCCTGGACGCCCCGCGAGGGGCGCGGCGGGGTGCCGGACACGGCGGCGCACCTGATGGCATGGGGAGACCTGCTGTGCCAGATCGCCGGGCTGCCGCCCTCGGGCGCGGCCGACGCGGCGGTGGTGACGCTGCCGCAGCGGCGCGGGCCGCAGGTTCCGTAGGGGCCGGGGCCCCTCCTCCACATTCCGTGACACGGCGTCATAAACCTCGCACAGACACCGGCTCTCTTTTCGTACAATCGAGCGCATGTCCTATTTGCCCGAATTGTTACTCACCAAATCGTGATCTTTCTCTAAAGGAGCGGGCGTCCGGTGCCGAAGAGGTCAGTGACCCTTCAAGCACGGTTCGCCCCGGCTTCATCCCCGAGCCGGCCCGTCCCGCCACTCCCCAGGAGGCCTGGTGTCCGTTCTCCTCGAGCAGCCCGCAAGCCTGGTCGCCTACCGCCCGAACAAGCCGACGGCCATGGTCGTCGTGGCCGACCCGCGCGTCCGTTCCACCGTCACCCGCCATCTGTGGGCACTCGGAGTACGTGACGTCATCGAGGCGTCGTCCATCGCGGAGGCCCGCCCCCGCGTCGGCAACCCGCGCGACATCTGCGTAGCCGACGTCCACCTGCCCGACGGTTCCGGGCTGACCCTGCTGTCCGAAACCCGAGCCGCCGGCTGGCCGAACGGCCTCGCCCTCTCCGCCGCCGATGACATCGGCGCTGTGCGCAACGCCCTCGCGGGCGGCGTCAAGGGCTATGTCGTCACCGGCACCCGTACCAACATCGGCCACCCCACCCGTCCCGGCGTCGCTCCCATCGGCGCCAATGCCGCCCGTATGCACCGCCGTCCTCCCGGCACCCCGAGCCACCCGGGCGGCTACCGCGAACTGTCCGGCCGCGAGGTGGAGGTTCTCCGGCTCGTCGCCGAAGGGCAGTCCAACAAGGCCATCGGCGTCTCCATGGGGCTCTCCGCCCTGACCGTCAAGAGCCACCTCGCCCGAATCGCCCGCAAGCTCGGCACCGGAGACCGCGCAGGAATGGTCGCCGTGGCCCTGCGAACGGGCATCATCCACTGATTCCACACCCCCGCCGGTGTGCAGAAATGCGGATCCGGCTGGTTTACGTGCATCGGCGCCCGTCGACGGAACGTTCCGTCGACGGGCGCCGTGCATACACAGATACCCTTGACACGTGACCGACGCCCAAGAGACCGCAGCAGACACTTCACTGCGAACCACCGGGGGCGCTCCCCCGGACGACGTCGCCCCGGCGCCGATCCCCTTGCTCGAACCTCGCGAGGGCATTCCACCGGTGGTGGCCTCCGACGATGCCCTGGCCCGGGTGATCGCGGCCTTCGCCGCGGGCTCCGGCCCGGTGGCCGTCGACGCCGAGCGCGCCTCCGGCTACCGCTACGGGCAGCGCGCCTATCTGGTGCAGCTGCGCCGCGAGGGCGCGGGCAGTGCGCTGATCGACCCGGTCGGCTGTCCCGACCTGTCCGGGCTGGGCGAGGCACTGCACGGAGCGGAGTGGATCCTGCACGCCGCGACCCAGGACCTGCCCTGTCTGCGCGAGATAGGGATGACCCCGACCGGGCTCTTCGACACCGAGCTGGCCGGCCGTCTCGCGGGCTTCCCGCGGGTCGGACTCGGCGCGATGGTCGAGAGCGTGCTCGGCTACTCACTGGAGAAGGGGCACTCCGCGGTCGACTGGTCCACCCGGCCGCTGCCCGATCCCTGGCTGCGCTACGCGGCTCTCGACGTCGAGCTGCTGATCGATCTGCGCAACGCCCTGGAGGAGGAGCTCGACCGGCAGGGCAAGCTGGAGTGGGCGCGGGAGGAGTTCGCCGCCATCGCCGCGGCGCCGCCCGCTCCCCCGCGCCAGGACCCGTGGCGCCGTACCTCCGGGATGCACAAGGTCCGCCGCCGCCGCCAGATGGCGGTCGTACGGGAGCTGTGGAACACCCGCGACCAGGTCGCCCGGCGCCGCGACATCTCGCCCGGCAAGGTGCTCGGCGACGCCGCGATCGTCGAGGCCGCGCTTGCGGTGCCGGCCACTCTCCAGGCGCTGACCGCGCTGCCCGGCTTCGGCCACCGCATGGGCCGGCGGCAGCTGGAGCAGTGGCAGGCCGCCGTCGAGCGGGCGAAGGAACTGCCCGACACGGAGCTTCCGCAGCCCGGTCAGCCGCTCACGGGCCCGCCGCCGCCGCGTGCCTGGGCGGACAAGGACCCGGTCGCGGCAGCGCGTCTCTCGGCCGCCCGCGCCGCGGTGTCCGAGCTCGCGGAGCGGCTGCACATGCCCCAGGAGAACCTGATCACGCCGGACACCGTGCGCCGGGTGTGCTGGGAACCGCCGAAGGACCCGACGCCCGACGCGATCGAGAACGCCCTCTCCGGATACGGCGCACGGCACTGGCAGATCGAACAGGTGACCCCTCTACTGGTCGACGCACTGACTCCGGAGGCCTGAAAAGGCATTGGACAGGGGCGTATTCACGCCAGGTTGCGCGGCCTTTTCTGCGCTCACTCTGTGTTCCATGGCTCGGACGGGCCGATTTCGCGGCCGTCCGGGCCATTTCGCGTATGTGACCTTCGCCGCTCCCGCCGCAAGGGCTGGGCAGTCTGGTTACCCGCAAGTAGCATGAGGGGTGGCGGCGCGCTTCCGGGCGTGCCCCGCAGCAGTGCCATCCCGCACCCTGGAGGAGAGCCACCGTGCCTCGTACCATCCGGGACGTCGTCTTCGTCGACGGCGTCCGCACCCCGTTCGGCAAAGCGGGCCCGAAGGGCATCTACCACGAGACCCGCGCCGACGATCTCGTCGTGAAGGCCATCCGGGAGCTGCTGCGCCGCAACCCGGACCTGGACCCCGCCAAGATCGACGAGGTCGCCATCGCCGCGACCACCCAGATCGGCGACCAGGGCCTCACGCTCGGCCGCACCGCCGGAATCCTGGCCGGTCTGCCGCAGTCCGTCCCCGGCTACTCCATCGACCGCATGTGTGCGGGCGCCCTGACCGCCGTCACCTCGACGGCCGGCTCCATCGCCTTCGGCGCGTACGACGTCGTCGTCGCAGGTGGCGTCGAGCACATGGGCCGACACCCGATGGGCGAGGGCGTGGACCCGAACCCGCGCTTCGTCTCGGAGAAGCTGGTCGACGAGTCCGCCCTGTTCATGGGCATGACCGCGGAGAACCTGCACGACCGGTACCCCACGATCACCAAGCAGCGCGCCGACGCGTACGCGGTGCGCTCGCAGGAGAAGGCCGCCAAGGCGTACGCCAACGGCAGCATCCAGCAGGACCTGGTGCCGGTCTCCGTGCGCCGCACCGACCCGGCGGCCGGTGAGACGGGCTGGGGCCTGGTCACCGCCGACGAGCCGATGCGTCCGGGCACCACGATGGAGTCCCTGGCCGGTCTGAAGACCCCGTTCCGCGCCCACGGCCGCGTGACGGCCGGCAACGCCGCGGGGCTCAACGACGGCGCCACCGCCTCGCTGCTCGCCGCCGAGGACGTCGCCCGCGAGCTGGGCCTCCCGGTCAGGATGCGCCTCGTCTCCTACGCCTTCGCGGGCGTCGAGCCGGAGGTCATGGGCTACGGCCCGATCCCGGCGACGGAGAAGGCCCTCGCCAAGGCGGGCCTGTCCATCTCGGACATCGGTCTCTTCGAGATCAACGAGGCGTTCGCCGTACAGGTGCTCGCCTTCCTGGAGCACTACGGCATCGCCGACGACGACGCCCGCGTCAACCAGTACGGCGGCGCCATCGCCTACGGCCACCCGCTGGCCTCCTCCGGCGTCCGGCTGATGACTCAGCTGGCCCGCCAGTTCGAGGAGCAGCCCGAGGTCCGCTACGGCCTGACCACCATGTGCGTCGGCTTCGGCATGGGCGCCACAGTCGTCTGGGAGAACCCGCACTTCGACGCAGCCGGAGGCAGCAAGTGAGTTCCACCACCGAGCTTCTGAAGGGCGCGGCCGAGCTGTTCCCCGGCGAGGTCGTCACCCAGGCGCACGTACGCCACCTCGACCTCCCGGGGGGTGCGGGCAACTTCGCCCTCATCACCCTGGACAACGGCCTGGACCACACCAAGCCGACCACCTTCGGACCCCAGTCGCTGGCGAACCTGAACGCCGCGATCGACCAGGTCGAGAAGGAGGCCGCCGAGGGCGCGGTCACCGGCGTCGGCATCACCGGCAAGCCGTTCATCTTCGCGGTCGGCGCCGACCTCAAGGGCGTCGAGCTGCTCAAGGAGCACAAGGACGCGCTGGCCATCGGCAAGGGCGGCCACGATGTCTTCCGCCGGCTCTCCGGCCTCGCGGTCCCCACGTTCGCGTACTACAACGGCGCGGCCATGGGCGGCGGTGTCGAGGTCGGTCTGCACTGCTCGTACCGCACCGTCTCCAAGGCGCTGCCGGCGTTCTCGCTGCCCGAGGTCTTCCTCGGTCTGGTCCCCGGCTGGGGCGGCTGCGCGCTGCTCCCCAACCTGATCGGCGCCGACCGCGCGGTCTCGGTGATCATCGAGAACTCGCTGAACCAGAACCGCCAGCTCAAGGGCAAGCAGGTCTTCGAGCTCGGCATCGCCGACGCGCTCTTCGAGGGCGCGGACTTCCTGGAGCAGTCGCTGATCTGGACCGCGGACGTGCTGAACGGCACGGTCGCGGTGGAGCGTCCCGAGGTCGACCGCGGGGATGCCTGGGACCAGGCCGTCGCCCGGGGCAGGGCCGTCGCCGACTCCAAGGTGCACGGCGCCGCCCCGGCCGCGTACCGCGCGCTCGACATCATCGCCGCGGCCAAGGACGGTGACCTGGGCGCCGGCTTCGACGCCGAGGACCGGGCCCTCGCGGACCTGATCATGGGCGGCGAGCTGCGCTCCGGCATCTACGCGTTCAACCTGGTCCAGAAGCGCGCCAAGCGCCCGGCCGGTGCCCCGGACAAGGCCCTGGCCCGTCCGGTCACCAAGGTCGGCGTGGTGGGCGCGGGCCTGATGGCCTCGCAGCTCGCCCTGCTGTTCCTGCGCCGTCTGGAGGTGCCGGTCGTGCTGACCGACATCGACCAGGCACGCGTCGACAAGGGTGTGGGCTACGTCCACGCCGAGATCGAGAAGCTGCTCGGCAAGGGCCGCATCAACCAGGACAAGGCCAACCGCCTGAAGGCCCTGGTCTCCGGTGTGCTGGACAAGGCGGAGGGCTTCTCCGACGCCGACTTCATCATCGAGGCCGTCTTCGAGGAGATCGGCGTCAAGCAGCAGGTGTTCGCGGAGGTCGAGGCGGTCGCCCCGGCGCACGCGATCCTCGCCACCAACACCTCCTCCCTCTCGGTCACCGAGATGGCGTCCAAGCTGAAGAACCCCGAGCGGGTCGTCGGTTTCCACTTCTTCAACCCGGTCGCGATCCTGCCGCTGCTGGAGATCGTCCGCGGCGAGCAGACCGACGACGCCTCGCTGGCCACGGCGTTCGGGGTCGCCCGGAAGCTGAAGAAGACCGCGGTCCTGGTGAAGGACGCCCCGGCGTTCGTCGTCAACCGCATCCTCACCCGCTTCATGGGCGAGATCCAGAACGTCATCGACGAGGGCACCCCGGTCGAGGTCGCGGAGAAGGCCATCGAGCCGCTCGGCCTGCCGATGTCCCCGCTGGTGCTCCTGGAGCTGGTCGGCCCGGCGATCGGGCTGCACGTCTCCGAGACCCTGAACCGCGCCTTCCCGGAGCGCTTCACGGTGTCCGGGAACCTCGCGGCGGTCGTGAAGGCCGGCAAGCGCGGCTTCTACGTCTACGACTCCGGGAAGCCGGAGCTGGACCCGGAGGTCGCCGCCCTCCTGAAGCAGGGCGACTCCGTCCTGTCCGAGGAGCAGGTCCGCGACCGCGTCCTGGACGCGGTGGCGCAGGAGATCGGCCTGATGCTGGACGAGGGCGTCGTCGCCGAGGCCCAGGACATCGACCTCTGCCTGATCACCGGCGCGGGCTGGCCGTTCCACCTGGGCGGCATCACGCCGTACCTGGACCGCGAGGGCGTCTCCGAGCGGGTCAACGGGAAGAAGTTCCTGGCGCGGGGCGTGGCGAGCGTTCCGGCGTAAGCGGACGGTCGACGGCCCGGCACACCCTCGGTGTGCCGGGCCGTCGCCGTGTCACGGGGTTCACGGGGACCCGAGCCGGACGGTCCCCGGTCACCCGTGCCGGGGCGTCAGAGCACGTGCCACGGGTCGAAGCTCAGCCCCGGCGCGTCCGTCTGGCGCGCCACGCGCGGCGCCCCGTCCTCGCCGACGACGGCCATCACCACGCGCCCGAGGGTGTCGTGCGTCAGGGCCGGGGGGCTCAGGCAGGGCATCCTGGTGTCGGACCACCACAGCCCGTCGGCCTCGTTCTCGGTCACCCCCGCGCCGACGACCGCCGTGCCGTCGGCCCCGCGGTGCGCCAGCACCGTGCAGTCGAGGCCGTCGAGGTCCGTACGGAGCGAGGCGTGCGCGCCGTCGCCCGCGGCGCCGCCGAGAGACACCGGCCCGTCGCCACCCGCCCGGTAGGCGACGACGGCGCCCTCCGGGTCGGTCCAGTGGTATGTGGCGCGGCTGGGGGACGTCTCCAGCACGGCCAGGGACCCGGGGCGCACCGCGAACTGCGAGCGCCGGACCTCGCCCCAGCCGCCACCGGGCTTCTCCTGCTCCCAGTGCAGCACGTCCTTGTTCGTCGCCGCGAGGATCTCGATGCGTCCGGAGCTGAGCGCGATCACCGCGGGGACCTCCTTGATGCGCGTGCAGCGCAGGTCCTCCCAGCGGCGCCACTTGCCGTCGGCCCGCTCACGGCGCACCATCATGCCGCCGCGCCCGTTGCGGGCGGCGACGTGCACCTCGCCGGAGGCGTTCACCACGACGACGGGCGCGCCGAACCTGGCACCCACATCAGCTTCCTTGTGCGGGTTGCCCAGCGAGTTCCAGGCCGAGACGGGGCGCCCCGTCTGGTACTGGATCGCGTGCACGATGTCGACGGTGACGCCGCCCTCCGCCGCCGGCCGTTCGCGGCGGCCGGCGAAGTGGACGTAGCCCTCGGTGTTCTGAGCCACGGACAGATGGGTCAGCTCCGGCAGCGGCACCACATCCGGGGCGTCCCATTCCGGACCGCCCGGACGCGTCTCCGACCAGCGGCGCAGGCCGCCGTCGCCGGCGACGTACGCGGTGAGCCTGCCGTCCTTGCCCCGGGTGAGCCAGATGCCGCGTAGCGCTTGGGCCTCAGGGGCAACCTTCGAGGTCGCGCGGGCATCCTGTCCGAGCATGAGTCTGCGATTACCTTTCCAGAACTGACATTCGACAACTCGCGCAATTTTTCGAATCCGTTACATCCTAAGCCCCTGTACGGAGGGGTATTCCGGGGCTCACCAGCGTACGATTCGCGGCCGCTCCCGAATCCGGTGCGTATCCGAACTGTCACGATCCGGCCGCGGGACCCGTACGCGCACCGGCCCGGCTGTCTATAGTGCTCAGTCCCAGGAACACGTGGACCGGCTCCGCCCCCCACCCGAGTCCCACCCCATCGCCCACGCCCCGACCGGGCCATGAGTTGCGAGGACTCCTCAGGATGAGCCAGGACGCCGTAGCCCCCGACCACCGCAGCTCCAAGGAGAACCCCCGCCGGCGCGAGCGCGGGCGGACGCGCGGGAGCCGAATACGGCGGGTGGTCCTGCTGTCGGTCCTGGTCGTCCTCATCGCGGCGGGCGGGACGGCGTACTGGCTCTACAGCCGGCTCGACGGGAACATCAAGGGCGTCGACATCAACAAGGCGCTCGGTGACGACCGCCCCGAGAAACTCCCCACCAGCGGGCAGAACCTGCTCGTCCTCGGCTCCGACTCCCGCGCCGGGGCGGAGAACAAGGCCCTGGGCGGCGGGGGCGGCGTCAGCGGGGCGCGCTCCGACACCGCGATGGTGGTGCACATCCCCGAGGGCCGCAGCAGGGCCGTCGCCGTGTCCATACCCCGTGACACCCTGGTGACCCGGCCCGAGTGCGCCGGGGCCGACGGGTCCTCCGTGGACTCCGCGAACCGCGTGATGTTCAACTCCGTCTACTCCCAGGTCGGTCCGGCCTGCGTGGTCAAGACCGTGGAGAAGATGTCCGGGGTCCGCATCGACCACTACCTGGAGATCAACTTCGCCGGGTTCAAGGACCTCGTCGATGCCATCGGCGGCGTCACCGTCGACGTCCCCCAGGATATCCACGACCGGGCCTCCGGACTCGACCTCACCGCCGGGCCGCACAAGCTCAATGGCACGGAGTCCCTCTCCTACGTACGCACCCGCCACGGCATCGGCGACGGCAGCGACCTCGGGCGCATCGGGCTCCAGCAGCAGTTCCTGCTGGCCCTGCTCAGCGAGGTCAAGTCCCGCAACCTGCTGGGCAGTCCGGCCAACGCCTACCGGATCGCCAACTCGGCGACCAAGTCCCTCACGACCGACGAGGGCCTCGCCTCGCTCAAGTCGCTGACGGAATTCGCCCGTTCGGTGAACGGCGTGGACCCGGGCTCGATGGAGACCATCATGCTGCCGGTGGCGTACGACAAGACCGACCCCAACCGCGTGGTGGCGGCCCAGCCGCAGGCCAGGACGCTCTGGAAGGCGCTCCGCGAGGACGCCGCCATCCCCGAGTCCGCCAAGAAGTCACCCGCGACCGGCGGCTGACCGGGCGGCGGGGATGCCGGTGCGCGGGCGGTCTCAGCCGGTGGTGTGGTGCACCCGGCTGTGCTTGCGGCCGTAGCAGAAGTAGATGACCACGCCGATGGCCATCCAGACGCCGAACCGCAGCCAGGTCTCGGCCGGCAGGTTGAGCATCAGCCAGACCGACGCGGCCACCGAGACGACCGGGATGACCGGGACCCACGGGGTGCGGAAGGCGCGGTGCAGTTCGGGGCGGGTGCGGCGCAGGACGATGATGCCCAGGGCGACGACCACGAAGGCGAAGAGCGTGCCGATGTTCACCAGCGTCGCGAGTTCGTCGATGCTGGTGAATCCGGCGACGATCGCGATGATCACGCCGAGCAGGATGGTCGGACGGTACGGGGTGTGGAAGCGCGGGTGCGTCTTCGAGAAGAACCGCGGGAGCAGGCCGTCCCGGCTCATCGCGAAGAACACCCGGGTCTGGCCGAGCAGCAGGATCATGCAGACCACGGTGAGGCCGACGGCGGCGCCGAAGCTGATGATCCCGGCGTAGACGGGGTGCCCGACGGCCTTGAAGGCGTCGGCGAGCGGGGCGTCCACCGAGAGCTCGGTGTAGTGCTCCATTCCGGTGACCACGATCGATACGGCGACGTAGAGCGTGGTGCAGATGAGGAGCGAGGCCATGATGCCGCGCGGCATGTCGCGCTGCGGGAGCTTGGTCTCCTCGGCGGCCGTGGCCACCACGTCGAAGCCGATGAACGCGAAGAAGACGACGGAGGCGGCGGTGAAGATGCCCATGACGCCGAAGTTGGTGGGGGCGTACCCGAAGATCAGCTGGACGAGCGGGGCCTGCAGGCCCGATCCGGCGGACTGCGGCTGGGCCTGCAGGATGAAGGGCGAGTAGTTCGCGCTGTCGATGAAGAAGAGACCCGCGATGATCACGATCAGCACGACGGCCACCTTGATGGCCACCACCACCGTCGTGACCCGGGCGGAGAGCTTCATGCCGAGCACCAGGACGACGGTGAGCACCAGGACCAGGACGAAGGCGAGGATGTCGAAGCCGAAACCTTTCGCCGCATCGGTTCCGGAGAGCGCGTCCGGCAGGGACCAGCCGATGTTGTCCAGCAGTGAGCGGACGTAGCCGGACCAGCCGACCGCCACCACCGCCGTGCCCAGCGCGAACTCCAGCACCAAGTCCCAGCCGATGATCCAGGCCACCAGTTCGCCCAGCGAGGCGTACGAGAAGGTGTACGCGGAGCCGGCCACCGGGACGGTGGAGGCGAATTCCGCGTAGCAGAGCGCGGCCAGCGCGCAGACGACGCCCGCGACGACGAAGGCGATGGCGGTGGCGGGTCCCGCGGTCTCCTTGGCCACCTTGCCGGTGAGGACGAAGATCC
Organism: Streptomyces sp. NPDC087428; assembly: GCF_044744085.1. Taxonomy (NCBI): domain Bacteria; kingdom Bacillati; phylum Actinomycetota; class Actinomycetes; order Kitasatosporales; family Streptomycetaceae; genus Streptomyces; species Streptomyces sp. NPDC087428. The sequence goes on along the minus strand of NZ_JBIUXR010000021.1, from coordinate 85,112 downwards.
CGGTGCCGATGACGACGCCCACCCCGAAGACCGTGAGGTCCAGGGCGGAGAGCGACTTCTTGAGGGCGTGCTCCGGCTCCTCGGTGTCGCGGATGGACTGTTCGATCGTCTTGGTGCGGAACAGCCCGTCCCGACTGGGCGGCAGGTCCTGCTGCGTGCTCACCGGCGTACCTCCACGCACTCGTCGTGCACGCCATGATTCGGACCGGGCCGTCCGCGACACGCTCCGCAGGGCGGGACTTCACGCGAATGGGCCGGTCGGACCACCCGTACAGGGTGGGCGACCGGCCCAGTCGTGGTGCGGCGTGACGGATCAGTCCCGGACGGGCTCCACCACGGAGCGGCTCTCCGCTTCCGTCTCGTAGCGGCCGTCGAGCTTGGCGACCAGGCCGGTGACCTGCCGGGCGATGTCCGGTGCGGTCAGCCCGATCTCGGCCATGACCTCCTTGCGGGAGGCGTGGTCGAGGAAGACCGGCGGGATGCCGAAGTCGCGCAGCGGTACGTCGACGTCGGCGTCGCGCAGCGCCTGGGCGACGGCGGAGCCGACACCGCCGGCCCTGCTGTTGTCCTCGACGGTGACGACGACGCGGTGCCGCGCGGCGAGCGGGGCCATCGCCTCGTCCACGGGCTTGACCCAGCGCGGGTCGACGACCGTGGTCGAGATGCCCTGGGCGTCGAGCAGATCCGCGATCTCCAGGCACATCGGGGCGAGCGCCCCGATGGAGACGAGCAGGACGTCGGGCACGGACGTGCCCGGCTCACGGAGCACGTCCATGCCGCCGGCCGTGCCGACGGCCTTGACCGACGGGCCGACCGCGCCCTTGGAGAAGCGGACGACCGTCGGGGCGTCGTCGACCGCGACGGCCTCGCGCAGCTGGGCGCGGACCTGGTCGGCGTCGCGCGGGGCGGCGATCCGGAGCGTCGGCACGCACTGCAGGATCGACATGTCCCACATGCCGTTGTGCGAAGCGCCGTCCGTACCGGTGACCCCGGCCCGGTCCAGGACGAAGGTCACCCCGCACTTGTGCAGGGCGACGTCCATCAGGACCTGGTCGAAGGCGCGGTTGAGGAAGGTGGCGTACACCGCGAAGACGGGGTGCAGCCCGCCGGTGGCGAGGCCCGCCGCGGAGACAGCGGCGTGCTGCTCGGCGATACCGACGTCGTAGATCCGGTCCGGGAAGGCCTTCTCGAACTTGGTCAGGCCGACCGGCTGGAGCATGGCCGCGGTGATCGCGACGATGTCCTCGCGCTCCCGGCCGAGCTTGACCATCTCCTCGCCGAAGACGGACGTCCAGTCGAGACCGGAGGTGGCGACGGGCAGGCCCGTGTCGGGGTGGATCTTGCCGACGGCGTGGAAGCGGTCCGCCTCGTCCAGCAGGGCCGGGGTGTAGCCGCGGCCCTTCTCGGTGATGCAGTGCACGATGACCGGCCCGCCGAAGCGCTTGGCGCGCTGGAGTGCGGACTCCAGTGCCTCCAGGTCGTGTCCGTCGATGGGGCCGACGTACTTCAGGCCGAGGTCCTCGAACATGCCCTGCGGGGCGATGAAGTCCTTGAGGCCCTTCTTCGCGCCGTGCAGCGTCTCGTACAGCGGCTTCCCCACGACGGGGGTGCGCTCCAGGAGGTCCTTGCCGCGGGCCAGGAAGCGTTCGTAGCCGTCGGTGGTGCGGAGCGTGGCGAGGTGGTTGGCGAGGCCGCCGATCGTCGGCGCGTAGGAGCGCTCGTTGTCGTTGACGACGATGACGAGGGGGCGGTCCTTGGCGGCGGCGATGTTGTTCAGCGCCTCCCAGGCCATGCCGCCGGTGAGTGCTCCGTCACCGATGACCGCGACGACGTGGTCGGGGCGGCCCAGCACCTCGTTGGCCTTGGCGAGGCCGTCGGCCCAGCCGAGCACCGTGGAGGCGTGCGAGTTCTCGATGACGTCGTGCTCGGACTCGGCACGCGAGGGGTAGCCGGAGAGGCCGCCCTTGCTCTTGAGCTTCGTGAAGTCCTGGCGGCCGGTGAGGAGCTTGTGAACGTAGCTCTGATGGCCGGTGTCGAAGAGGACCTTGTCCTTCGGCGAGTCGAAGACCCGGTGCAGGGCGATGGTCAGTTCGACCACGCCCAGGTTGGGTCCGAGGTGTCCGCCGGTCTTGGAGACGGCGTCGACGAGGAAGGTCCGGATCTCTTCGGCGAGCTGCTCCAGCTGCTCGGGGGTGAGCCGGTCCAGGTCACGCGGTCCGCCGATGCGGGTCAGCAGATCCCATCCGTTGCCCACCACCGCCCGTGCATGACGCGCTTCGCGCGGCTGTGTCACCGTGCCTCCTTGCGATTGAGCTGGTCGAGCATGCCGATCCGATGAGTCTAATGTTCCGTTCGCCGCCACGGACATCGGGCGGGCGTGTGCTGTCCCACCGTTACCGGCCGGAACCGTTCGGGACCCGCCCGGATCCGCCGGTGCGTTCCGCGCGCTTCCGGCCGGCCCCGTGACCGGACCGACGTCCAGGATTCAGGCCCTCGCCTCGCGGAACCGCCGCACCACCTCGCGCGCGCCCCCCGCCAGGACCAGCAGGACCACCACGGTGTAGAAGGCGTCCGGGGTCTGCCAGCCGCCGTTGACGTCGGACAGGAAGGCCGGGTTGAAGAACTCCCGCCGGTACAGGATCCAGGCCATCGGCAGGGTGAACACCGCCTGGGCGGCGATGTTCCAGAGCGCGAGCGAGCGCGTCGGAGCCCGCACCGCCCGGATCACGTCGAGCACCACGAGGCCGGCGAGACCGGCGAGGACCGGCCAGATCCAGCCCGACCACAGGCCCGGGTCGAGCACGTCGATGTGTGTGCCGGAGTCGGTCCGGTACGGCTGCGCGGTGTGCTGCCAGACGATCAGGGCCACCAGCAGCGAGTGCCACGACAGCCCGGCGTACACCGTCGCGTCGCGCTCCTTCGTCGCGCGGAGCCTGGGCAGCTCGTCGGGCGTCCAGGCCCTGCCGGGTGCGCCGGACGACTTGCCGGACGACTTGCCGGACCACTCGGCCAGGGCGAACACCACGGTGAGCCAGGCGATCATCTGGGCGCCGAGGGAGACCACCGTCCCGACGGCCCCGCCGATCACCGCTCCGGCCCCCTTGCCGTCCAGGACGTCGAGCACCGCGCTCACGGCGACGACGACCGGCAGCACGGTGAGCAGCAGGACCGCGAGGAGCCGTATGTACGTCGGGTAGAGGCCGGCCCCGATCAGTGCGAGCGGCCGGTCCGCGTACCGGGCGGCGAGCCGGACCGGGTCGCCCATCTCGGTGAGTACCTCGCGTTCGGCGGCCTCCGGGTCTTCCGGGCCCCGGGCCTCGACGGTGTCGGCGATCGTGGCGCGCAGCTCGTCGGCCACGTCGCCGCGCCGGCCGGCCGGGATGCGCCGGACGACCTCCGCCACGTAGCGGTCGGTCAGCGCACCGGTGCCGGACGTATGCAACATACTCAACGCTCCCCCTTGGTCAGACGTGATATCGAGGCGCCCAGCGCCTGCCATTCGCGCAGCAGCCCGGTGCGGACCCGGACTCCCTCGGGGCTGATCCGATAGAACTTCCGCGGCCTGGACCGGTCGGTGTTCCACTCGCTGCCGAGCAGCCCCTGCTTCTCCAGGCGGCGCAGCAGCGGGTAGAGGGTGTTGCCGTCCACCGCGATCCCGGCGTCGCCGAGCGTTTCCAGGAGCGCGTAGCCGTACTGCGGCTCTTCCAGGAGCGTCAGGCAGGCCAGGACGACCGTGCCGCGACGCAGCTCCTGGGCCTGGCTGAGGATCAGTTCATCGGTGCCCACGCCCCGCACGATACTGTGCGCCGCACACTAATGTCACCCGTCAGGTGCACCCTGGTTCCCGCACCGGCCGGGACACCACCCCCCGTACCCCCGCGATTGCGCCGGAACGCGGCAGTGCCCGGCGCCCCCGTGGAGGGCGCCGGGCACTGACCGGCCTCGCTGGTGCCACCGGGCCCCGCCGGGCCCGGTGAGTCAGGCGCGGCCGGCGGTCTTCTGGGTCTTGCGCGAGACCGAGTCGATGATCACGGCGATGAGGAGTACTCCACCGGTGATCATGTACTGGATCGCGTTCGACGAGAGGTTCATCTGGTTGAGGCCCTGGACGATCGACTGAATGACCAGGATGCCCAGCAGCGCGGACCAGACCTTGCCGCGTCCGCCGAACAGGGACGTACCACCGATGACGGCTGCGGCGATGCACATCATGAGCTGGTTGCCGCCACCGAGCGAACGGTCGGCGCCACCGGTCGCGGAGGCCAGGAAGAGACCACCGACCGCACCGAGCGTGCCGGAGATCATGAACACCGAGATGCGGATCCAGGACACGTTGATACCGGCACGACGCGCTGCCTCGATGCCACCGCCGACCGCGAAGATCTGACGGCCGTAGGTGGTGCGGCGCAGAACGAAGTCGGTGATGACCAGGATCGCGAGGAAGATCACCAGGGAGAGCGGGAGGCCCTGCTCCTGGTTGAACGCGTACGCGGCGAGGAGGCACAGGACGGCGAGCAGCGCGGTGCGCAGGATGATCTCGCTCTGCGGGCGGTGTGGCAGCGCTGCGGCCTTGCGGCGGCTCGAGTCGCGCAGCTGCGCGAGGTAGAAGGCAACGATCACGAACACGGCGAGACCGTAGGCGGCGGCGACATCGGCGAAGTAGTAGCTGGTCAGTTCGCGGACGAAGCTGCCGAGCGGGGTGGTGATGGTGGACTTGTCGCCCATCACCCAGGTCTGCAGACCGGCCCAGCCCAGGAAGCCTGCCAGCGTCACGACGAACGCGGGCACGCCGATCTTGGCGAAGACGATGCCGTGGAAGGCGCCGACGAGCGTGCCGGACAGGATGCCGACCACGATGGCGAGGGAATCGGGCATGTCCGTGCCGACCACGGCCCAGACGGCACCCGCGAGACCCGCGACGGAACCGACCGCGAGGTCGATCTCGCCGAGCAGCAGGACGAAGACGATGCCCACGGCCATGATGCCGGGGCCCGCCGCGTACAGCGTGATCTGGTCGAGGTTGTACGAGGTGAGGAAGTTGCCGGTCTCGATCTGGAAGACGATCCCGATGATGATCAGGCCCACCACGACGGGCAGCGAGCCGATCTCGCCCGAGCGCACCTTGCGCTTGAACTCGGTCCAGTAGCCCTTGAAGCCCTGCTCACGGATGAGCAGGCGGGGGTCGACGACCCTGACCGCGTCGGCCGCCGCTTCGGGAGCCTCGGTGGCCTCCGCCTGGGCCGGGACCTTTGCCGAAGTCTCGTTGATGTCGCTCACTTGGATGCCTCCGCGCTGCGGGACTTGCGGCGGGTCACGGCGTTGTCCGTGGCGCCCGTGATCGCGGCGATTATCTCTTCGTGGCTGGTCGTCGCCACAGGGAAGATGCCGTTGTTGTGGCCGAGTCGCAGCACGGCGACCTTGTCGGCGACCGCCTTCACATCGGCCATGTTGTGGCTGATGAGGATGACGCCCAGGTTCTGCTCGCGCAGCCGCTCCACCAGGTCGAGGACCTGTGCGGTCTGCTCGACGCCGAGGGCCGCGGTGGGCTCGTCCAGGATCACGATCTTGGGGTTGCCGACCAGGGCACGGGCGATGGCCACGACCTGGCGCTGGCCGCCGGAGAGCGCGGCAACCGGGATACGGACGCTGGGGATACGGATGGAGAGCGTGGACAGGAGGTCCTGTGCCCGCTTCTCCATGGCGACCTCGTCGAGGACGCCACCCTTCTTGATCTCGCGACCGAGGAAGAGGTTGGCGACGACGTCCAGGTTGTCGCAGAGCGCGAGGTCCTGGTAGACGGTGGCGACGCCGAGGTTCTGGGCGTCGTGCGGACGGTTGATGTCCACTTTCGCGCCCTCCCACTCGATGACGCCCTCATCGATGGGGTGCACGCCGGCGATCGTCTTGACCAGCGTGGACTTTCCTGCACCGTTGTCGCCGACGAGGGCGACCACTTCTCCGGCGTGGACTTCGAGATCGACACCGGAGAGGACCTGGACCGCTCCGAATCGCTTGAAGACCCCACGCAACGCCAGCACGGGCGTCTGTGACACGTGAACCATCTCCTTCGCCGCCTGACCGGCGGGGATGTACCGCCTGACCGGCGGAGACGCCGCGCCACGAGGGGCAGCGTCGACGTACTGGAAGTACTGGGGGAAGAGCGTCCGGCACCCGGCCGGCAGCGGGGTATGGGCCGGCCGGCTGCCGGACAGTCATGGGGCGGGCGGACTCCGCCGTGCGGCGCGGATCAGACCCGTACGTGCCAGGGCCTGCCGGCCCTGGCACGAGGAGGTACTACTTGATGCCCAGCGCGGTGCACTTGGCGGCGATGTCCTTGACGCAGATCGCGGAGGCCTGGTAGATGCCGTCCTTGACCACGGTGGACTCGATGTTGTCCTTCTTCACCACGGTCGGCTCGAGCAGCGTGGACGGAACGCCGTCCGTCTTGCCCGAGGCGCCGATGTCCTTGCCCTGGAGCAGGTTGACAGCGAACTGGGCAGCCGTCGGGGCGAGCTGCTTCGGCGACTTGTAGATCGTGAAGGTCTGCGTACCCGCGATGAGCCGCTGGATACCGGGGAGCTCGGCGTCCTGGCCACCCACCGGGATGTCCTTGATGCCGGCGTTGCCCAGGGACGTGATGATGCCGCCCGCCATGCCGTCGTTGGCGGAGTAGACCGCGTTGATCTTGCCCTTGCCGACCGAGGAGATGGCGGCGGTCATCTTCTCGCCGGCGATCTTCGGGTCCCACTCGCCGGACGCCTCGTAGGCAACCTTGATCTTGCCGTCGAGGGACGCGTGAGCACCCTTCTTGAACAGGCCGGCGTTCGGGTCCTTCTCGTCACCGTTGATCATGACGAGGTTGGAGTCGGCCGCCTTGGAGCCGAGGGCGTCGAGGATGGCCTGGCCCTGGAGCTTGCCGATCTTCTCGTTGTCGTGGCTGACGTAGGCGTCGGCACCGACTATGGCGCGGTCGTACGCGACGACCTTGACGCCCTTCTTGTGCGCGTTGGCGATCCACGAGGCGGACTTCTCGGAGTCGACCGAGGAGATCGCGATGACCTTGATGCCGTCCGCGATCTGCTGCTCGAACTGCTGCTTCTGCTGACCGACGTCACCGGCCGCGTTGTTGTAGACGACCTCGCAGTCCGCACAGTCCTTCTTGACCGCTTCGATGAACAGCGGCTTGTCCAGCGTCTCGTAGCGAGCGGTCTTGTTCTCCGGGAGAAGCAGACCGATCTTGGTCTTGCTGCCCGAGTCCGCCGAGTCCTTCTTGTCGTCGCCGGCCTTGCCACAAGCGGCGACGGAAAGGGCCATCGAGACCGCAGCGGTACCGATGACGGCGCGACGCATCATTGCGTTCATGTGGAGAAGCCTCCCTGACGAGGCCGCAGCGTCGCGGCCGAGGTGGGAGTGAGTCAACTCGGCCGCCACGTAGGCGTCAAGGAGTAAATCCTTAACAAGATGGCAACGGTGTCATTCATTATCTAAGTGAAGGCAGGAGTCGCAGCGGGGAGGGTGCTCTCCAAAAGGGTCGAATCGCCCATCTCGCTCAGGACGAGCGCGAGCGCGCCCAGCACCTCCGCCCGGCCGCCCAGGGCCCCGGGGAGCACCGACAGCTGCCGTGCGGCGCTGGGGATGGAGTAGCGCGCGACCGAGTCGCGGATCGGCCCGAGGACCAGCTCGCCCGCCTCCGCGAGCGAACCGCCGAGCACCACCCGGCTGGGGTTGAGCAGATTGCAGAGGTTGGCCACCCCGCTGCCGATGTGCCGCCCGACGTCGCCGATCACCCGGCGGCAGCCCGGATCGCCCTCACGGGCCAGCTGGACCACCCGCTCCATGGTGAGATCGGGGCCGTGGCTGGGCCGGAGGAGCGGCAGCACGTACCGCGCGGCCGTGAACGTCTCCAGGCATCCCCGGTTGCCGCAGCGGCAGACCGGGCCCGATTCGTCGAGGGTGATGTGGCCGATCTCGCCGGCCGTGCCACCTGGGCCCCGGTAGATGTGCCCGTCGATCACCAGACCGGCGCCCACACCGCTCGCGACCTTGATGTAGGCGAGGTCCCTGACCCCCCGGCCGCTCCCCCAGACCAGCTCCCCCAGCGCCCCGAGGTTGGCGTCGTTGTCGACGTAGACCGGCACCCCGAGGCGTCCGGCCAGCTCTTCCCTGGGGTTGATGCCCGTCCAGCCCGGCAGGATCGACGTGGAGCCCAGCGTGCCGGACTCGACGTCGATCGGGCCGGGAACACCGAGGCCGACCCCGATCACCTTGCCGGGGCTGATCCCGGTCGTCTCGATCAGCCGGTTGACCAGTTGTTCCGCCCGCCCGAAGCCCTCGGCCGACGAGGCGTCCACGTCCAGCGGCTCCGACTCCTCGGCGAGCACCTGGTGGGCCAGGTTGCCGACCGCCACCCGAAGGTGCGTGTGCCCGAAATCGACGCCGATGACGATGCCAGCGTCCCCACTGAGCGAGACGCTGCGCGCGCGGCGCCCGCCCGCGGAGGTGGGGGTCACCTCGACGGTGCCGCCCTCTTTCAGTTCGCGAACGATATTGGAGACGGTGGCCGCGGAGAGGCCCGTGCTCCTGGCGATCTCCGCCTGGGTGAGTGACCCCGCCATACGTACGGCGCGCACGACCCGCTCAAGGTTGGCGCGATGCAGAGATGTCTGCGACCCCGGAGTCTCCATCGACTCTCTCACTCCTGCCATTTTCTCCAACATGTGAACTCTAAGCTGAGCGTTTTGGGGTACTCCCCGTCAAGACCTTGAGCAGTCGAAGCCTCGGATGAGCACCGGACCCTCGCACGTCGACCCCTGTGAACTCCCCCTTAAACAGACGAACCGCCCGCCGGCGAGGGTGCCGACGGGCGGTTCGGTCGTTCGGTGCGAGCGTTCGAGGAGTTACTTCACCGCTCCCGCGGTGAGGCCTGCCACCACCTGGCGCTGGAAGATGATGTAGGCCGCCAGGACCGGCAGCATCGCCATCACCAGGCCGGCGAAGAGACCGGACCAGTCGCCCTTGTAGCCCTGCCCGTTGGCCAGTTCGACCAGCCCCTGGGAGAGCACCCGGTACTTCGGATCGGTGTTCAGCACCGTGGGCAGCAGGTACTGGTTCCACTGCCCGAGGAAGTTGAAGATACCGACGCTGATCAGGCCGGGCTTCGCCATCGGCAACATCACCTGGAAGAACGTCCGGGTGTGCGAGGCCCCGTCGAGCATCGCCGCCTCCGCCACCGAACTCGGCAACGAGCGGAAGAACGAGGTGAGGAAGAAGACGGTGAACGGCAGCGAGTACGCGATGTAGACCATGATCAGTCCGTGCCGCGTGTTCAGCAGGCCCATGTTGTTCATCACGAAGAACAGCGGGACCAGCGCCAGGATGATCGGGAAGCTCATCCCGCCGATGAACAGGTAGTACACGAAGCGGTTCCCGGGGAAGTCGAACCGCGCCAGCACGTACGCCGCCATCGAGCCGAGCAGCAGGGTGCCGATGAGCGAGCCGCCCACCACCAGGATGGTGTTCAGGAAGTAGTCGCTCATATGTGCCTGACTCCAGGCACGCGACCAGTTCTCGAAGTGAAGCTTGTCCGGCAGCGCCCACGGCGTCGACAGGATCGAGTCATCTGTCTTGAACGAGGCCATGATCGCCCAGAGCAGCGGCATGACCACCAGGATCGCCCAGATGACCAGCACGCCGTGCGAGAAGACGTTGAGGACCTTGCCCTCGCTGCCCTTCTCCTTGACGCTCTTCCCCTTGGCGCCCTCCACGGGCTCCTTGGACACGGGGGCCGGTTCCTTCACCGCATCCGCGGGAGGGGTGTCTGTGGCCTTCACGTGTGCTCACCTCGTACTACTGTCGAGCCGGCCGCGGGGGCCGGGCTGTCCTGCCTGCTGGGGATCCGGGCGCCGCGCCCCGGGGAGCACGGCATCAGAACTCCAGCCGCTCGCGCCGGCCCAGTCGCATCACGATGGCGGCGAACGCCATGGTGATGATGAGCAGTCCGACACCGATCGTCGTCGCGTAGCCGGCCTGTCCGTCGCGGAAGGCCGTCTGGTAGACGTACAGCGGCAGGACGGTGGTCGAGTAGTCGGGGCCGCCGGGGCCCACGGTCATGACCTGTACGGCCGTGAACGCCTCGACCCCGAGCGCCAGGATGCCCATGTAGACCCAGCCCGACTGCACGGTGTCCCAGAGCAGCGGCAGGGTGATCCTGAAGAACGTCGTGACGCGGCTCGCCCCGTCCAGGAGCGCCGCCTCGTAGAAGTCCTTCGGGATGGAGGCCATTCCGGCGGAGAAGAGGACGACGAAGAATCCGACGGTCGACCAGATCAGCACCGACATGACGCAGATGAGCGCCAGGCTCGGATCGCCCAGCCAGTCCGGCTGAATGGAGCCGAGCCCGACTCCCTTGAGCGCCGCATTCAGCATTCCACTGCGTGGGTTGAACGCGAACTGGAACAGCAGGGCGACGATGACGATCGAAAGCACCTGCGGGAAGAAGTAGGCGATCTTGTAGAAACCCGAACCCCGCACGCCGGAGACCGCGGCGTTCTTGCGCCGCCGGCCTCCGACATTGAGCATGAAGGCGAAGAAGAGCGCGAGGCCCAGCGTCACCAGCGGCAGCAGCAGCACAAGCAGCAGGCTGTGCTGCAAGGACTTCCAGAAGATCTCGTCCTTCAGCATCCTGGTGTAGTTGTCGAAGCCGACCATCTTGAAGTCGGGACTCAGACCGGTCCAGTCCGTGAACGAATAGTAGATGGCCTGGATGAACGGCCAGATGACGAAGACCGCGTACAACACCAGTGGGACTACCAAGAACCCCACAATGAAGCGGTACTTGCCGTGCTGCATCGTTTACCGACCCCGATCTTTCCGCGGGTGCCGCCGCTGGTGACGGTTACTCACTGGTGCTTGTAGTGCTTGATGGACTGATCCTTGGCCGCGGCGTCCGCGTAGTCCTGGATCTTCTTGATGGCCTCGGCGGGCGTCAGGCGCCCGGCCATCATCTCGCCGAGACCGGCACCGATCTGCTCCTTCTGGAGCTTCACGTACCAGTCCTGCAGACGCGGGTTCACCACGTTGTCGCCGGCCTTCTTCAGCACGTCGACGCCGGACTGCATGGCCGTGGACAGGGTCAGTCCGTCGGTGCCGCCGTTGTAGGCGCTCAGCGACTTGACCTGCTTGGTGAAGTTCTTCGAGGACTCCTCGGAGAGCATGATGCGCAGCTGCTCCATGCCGCCCTCGGGGTTCTTCGCCTTGGCGGGGATGATGAAGGGCTCACCACCGGACGCCCAGATGGTGCCGAAGGGCAGCTTGTCGGACGAGTCCAGGCCGGTCGGCGCCCCGACCATCATCTTGAAGTCCTTGGGCGTGGTCGGCGCAGCCTCGTTCTCCACCCACGAACCGTTCGGGATGAAGAGGGCCTTGCCCTTGGTCCACTCGGTCTGCGACTGGATGTGGGTCAGGCCGGCGGTGCCCTTGAGGATGTATCCCTTCTGCTGCAGCTCGTAGTACGCCTCGAACGCCGACTTGACGGCCGGGTCCTTCCAGGCGTTCGGCTCCAGGTTGTCGATCTTGTCGAGAACCTCCCGGCCACCGATCTTGGCGATGAACGGGTAGAGCGAGAAGGGAAGGTAGTAGGGGTACTTACCGGCGTAGGTCCAGCCGGCGATGCCCTTCTTCTTCGCCTTCTCGCACAGGGCGAGCATGTCGTCCCAGTTCTCGGGGTACTGGGCGTCCAGACCGTCGAGCGCGGTCTGCGAGTACCAGACGCCGTACACCGTGTACGCGTAGTACATGATCCAGACCGGGTCGCCGTCGAACTGACCCATCTCCAGCACGCCGGGCCGCAGGGTGTCGCGGACCTTCTTGCCGGGGTCGTCGAAGGACGGGGCGTCCATCAGCGGCGTCAGGTCGAGCAGCTGCTTCTTGCCGACGAGGACACCCATGTCCATCTGCTCGGCGCCCGAGTTGTCGATCAGGTCCGGCGGGGTGCCACCGTTGAATCGCGGCTGGAGCTGCGACTGGATCTTCTGCGTGGCGGTGTGCTTGACCTTGGCCTTGGGGAAGGCCTTGGTGTACTGCTTCTCGGCGTCGATCGCGTACTGCTCGCCGAAGCCGCCGTTGAAGATGACCACGTCGAGACCGGCCGTGTCATTGACGCCCAGCGGGTTCTTCGCGCTGGTCTTGCCCTTCTTGACCGTGTCATCGCTGCTGCTGTCGCTACTCGCACACGCCGACAGGAAGCTCATCGTCGGGACGGTGATCAGACCGAGTGCGGCAGACCGCTTGATCACGTCGCGACGGCCAAGGCCCTCATTCTTGTGGGCGGAGGTGGATCCCATGCTCAAGTCCTCGCCTTCTACAGGACTCAGGCGGTGTTGTACCGGTCGCCCATCGATATTCGCCTCAGGCGAAGGGCCCCGCCACCGCGGTCAGTTGCGCTTGGGTGGTGCAGATTTCAGGCTAGCCATTGCAGTGGGGGGTGTAGGGGGACCGGCCAGCCGACGCACCTGTGGCGCGTCGAGTTGCCCTGCCCCCGTTGTCCCCCCTGTTCGCACAGTTGAAAAAATGCTGTGCAGACGCCGACAGGTATAGTCCACTTGCAGCCAACTGAGCAAGATCGAATGCAGGTTTGAGCGGCAGTCTTTCCCGAGTTGAGACCTCGCGGATACCTCGGCACCGCACGGCCTCCTCCGGATGTAACGATTTTCGCAATACGGTCGATTCGACTGCGGGCTTCCACCCAACACCCTTGACACCACCAGCCACTTCACTTCCTACTGGTTCTTGCGCACGCTTCTGACAACGTTGTCCAAGCGCACTTCCTCGGGAGGAATGGCTCGGCATGCAGCCCCGACACGGTTCTCGCAAGAGACAAAACAGTACGGCCGCCCTGATCGCGGCTTCACTGGTCCTGGTCGTGACAGCCCCCACCGCGGCCGCCGCACAGTCGGCCGGGTCAGGAGAAAAGGGTCATAAGCCTTCGGGCGACCGGACATTCAGTTCATCCTTCGAGGCGGACGAGAAACAGCCCGACTGGCGCAATACCGTCGAAGAAGGCTCTGACGGAAAGAAGCGGACATCCGGTATCGATGGCGGCTTCTCCGCCGGAATACCGGGCAATGTGACCGACAAGGTCACAGAGGTCCGCGCGAGCGACGAGAACACCGGCGGCGGGGAGGTGAAGGAAAACCTCGTCGACGGTGAATCCGGTACGAAATGGCTGTCCTTCAAGCCCACCGCCTGGGCCGAGTTCGATCTCTCCGAGCCGGTCAAGGTCGTCACCTACGCGCTGACCTCGGCCGACGACCACGACGAGCGGGACCCGAAGGACTGGACGCTGCAGGGCTCCGAGGACGGCAAGAGCTGGACGGACCTGGACTCCAGGACCGGCCAGACCTTCTCCGAGCGCTTCCAGACCAAGTCGTACGACTTCACGACGGACAAGGCCTACCAGCACTTCCGCCTGGACATCACGAAGAACAACGGCGCCGGTGACGCGACCCAGCTCGCCGACGTCCAGTTCTCCGACGGGGACACCTCGGCCCCGGCCCCCGACGACATGCGCAGCCAGATCGACCGCGGCCCCTCCGGCTCCCCCACCGCCAAGGCCGGCGCGGGCTTCACCGGAAAGAAGGCGCTGCGCTACGCGGGTACGCACAAGGCGGACGGCCGGGCCTACTCGTACAACAAGGTCTTCGACGTCAACACGGCCGTCACCCGGGACACCGAGCTGTCCTACCTGGTCTACCCCCAGATGGGCGAGACGGATCTGTCGTACCCGGCCACGCACGTCGCGGTGGACCTGGCGTTCACCGACGGCACCTACCTGAGCGAGCTGCGCGCCACCGACTCCAACGGCGGCCTGCTGACCCCGCAGGGCCAGGCCGACGCCAAGCGGCTGTACGTCAACCAGTGGAACAAGGTCGACGCGCGGATCGGCACCGTCGCGGCCGGCAAGACCGTCGACCGGATCCTCGTCGCGTACGACTCCCCCAAGGGTCCGTCGAAGTTCCAGGGCTGGATCGACGACGTCAAGATCGCCCCGAAGGCACCGGAGAAGCGCAGGGCGCACCTCTCGGACTACGCCTCGACCGTCCGCGGCACCAACTCCAGCGGCAGTTTCTCCCGGGGCAACAACTTCCCCGCCACCGCCGTACCCAACGGTTTCAACTTCTGGACCCCGGTGACCAACGCCGGATCGACGAGTTGGCTGTACGACTACGCGAAGGGCAACAACGAGGACAACCTGCCCACCCTCCAGGCCTTCAGCGCCAGCCATGAGCCGAGCCCCTGGATGGGCGACCGGCAGACCTTCCAGCTGATGCCGTCGGCCGCGTCCGGCACCCCGGACGCCTCGCGCACGGCACGCGCACTGCCGTTCAGGCACGAGAACGAGACGGCGCGGCCGCACTACTACGGGGTCACGTTCGAGAACGGCCTCAAGGCCGAGGTGACGCCGACCGACCACGCGGCGCGGATGCGGTTCACGTATCCGGGCAAGGACGCGAGCATGGTCTTCGACAACGTCTCCAACGACGGCGGGCTCACCCTCGATCCGGGCACCAGCTCCTTCACGGGCTTCTCCGACGTGAAGAGCGGCGGCTCGACCGGTGCCACCCGGCTCTTCGTGTACGGCGTCTTCGACGCCCCCGTCACCGGCAGCGGGAAGCTCTCCGGCGGCGGTGGCGACGACGTGACCGGCTACCTCCGCTTCGACGCGGGCAAGGACCGTACCGTCAACCTGCGCCTGGCCACCTCGCTGATCAGCATCGACCAGGCGAAGCAGAACCTGGCCGCGGAGATCCCCGCCTCGCGCTCCTTCGGCCGGGTCGAGGACAAGGCCCAGGACGCCTGGGACGACCTGCTGGGCAAGGTGGAGGTCGAGGGCGCGACCGCCGACCAGCTGACCACGCTGTACTCCAGCATGTACCGGCTGTACCTCTACCCGAACTCGGGCTCGGAGAAGGTCGGCGGCAAGGACAAGTACGCCTCGCCGTTCTCACCGCAGGTCGGCTCCGACACCCCGACCCACACCGGCGCCAAGATCGTCGACGGCAAGGTGTACGTCAACAACGGCTTCTGGGACACCTACCGGACGACGTGGCCGGCGTACTCCTTCCTCACACCGAAGAAGGCCGGCGAGATGGTGGACGGCTTCGTCCAGCAGTACAAGGACGGCGGCTGGATCTCCCGCTGGTCCTCGCCCGGCTACTCGGACCTGATGACCGGCACCTCGTCGGACGTCGCGTTCGCCGACGCGTACGTCAAGGGCGTGAAGTTCGACGCCGAGGCGGCGTACGACGCGGCCCTGAAGAACGCCACGGTCGTCCCGCCGACCTCGGGCGTCGGACGCAAGGGCATGGAGACCTCTCCGTTCGTCGGGTACGCGAACACCGACACGCACGAGGGCCTCTCCTGGTCGCTGGAGGGCTACGTCAACGACTACGGCATCGCGCAGATGGGCCAGGCGCTCTACGAGAAGACGCACAAGCAGCGCTACAAGGACGAGTCCGAGTACTTCATGAACCGGGCCCGCAGCTACGTCCAGCTCTTCGACGACAAGGCCGGCTTCTTCCAGGGCAAGAACGCCAAGGGTGACTGGCGGCTGCCGTCCGACCAGTACGACCCGCGGGTCTGGGGCTACGACTACACCGAGACCAACGGCTGGGGCTACGCCTTCACCGCCCCGCAGGACAGCAAGGGCCTCGCCAACCTGTACGGCGGCCGGGACGGTCTGGCCAAGAAGCTGGACACGTACTTCTCCACCCCCGAGACGGCGGGCCCGGAGTTCGTCGGCAGTTACGGCGGCGTCATCCACGAGATGACGGAGGCCCGTGACGTACGGATGGGCCAGTACGGCCACAGCAACCAGGTGGCGCACCACGTCGCGTACATGTACGACGCGGCGTCGCAGCCCTCCAAGACGCAGGAGAAGGTCCGCGAGGTCCTGAGCCGCCTGTACACGGGCAGCGAGATCGGCCAGGGCTACCACGGCGACGAGGACAACGGCGAGCAGTCGGCCTGGTACCTCTTCTCCTCGCTGGGCTTCTACCCGCTGGTCATGGGCAGCGGCGAGTACGCGATCGGCTCCCCGCTGTTCACCAAGACCACGGTGCACCTGGAGAACGGCCGCGACCTGGTCGTCAGGGCGCCGAAGAACAGCGCGAAGAACATCTACGTCCAGGGCCTGAAGGTCAACGGCAAGAAGTGGACCTCCACCTCGCTGCCGCACGACCTGCTGGCCAAGGGCGGCGTGCTGGACTTCGACATGGGCTCCAAGCCGTCGGCCTGGGGCACCGGCAAGGACGCCGCCCCGGTCTCCATCACCAAGGACGACAAGGTCCCGTCACCGAGGAAGGACGTGCTGAAGGGCTCGGGCGCCCTGTTCGACGACACCTCGGCGACCTCCGCCCAGGTCGAGTCGGTGGAGCTGCCGGCCCCCGCCGGCACGAAGGCGGTCCAGTACACGCTGACCTCGGCGACGGCCGCGAAGGCCCCCACGGGCTGGGTCCTGCAAGGCTCGGCGGACGGCACCTCCTGGAAGGACCTCGACAAGCGGTCCGGCCAGACCTTCGCCTGGGACAAGCAGACGCGGGCGTTCTCGGTGCGGGTGCCGAAGGCGTACGCGAAGTACCGGCTGGTGAGCGCGTCGGCGGCGACGCTGGCGGAGATCGAGCTGATCTCCTGAGTCACCCGCCGACCGCATGAGGACGGGCCGCCCGCACACCGGGCGGCCCGTTCCCGTCTGTGCGGCCGGCCGTCGTGCCCCGGGCCGCGCGGAGGCGGTCTAACGGCCGGCCCTGTCCCGCAGGGCCTGTTCCACTGCCTGGCGCACCCGCTCCTCCTCACGCAGTGCGCGGCGCGAGCGCGCCCGCCGCCGCAGCACGAAAGCCGCCGCGGCCGCGCCCAGGACGAGGACCAGGAGCAGCAGGAGGGTCCAGGGGACCGCCCAGCCGTGGGCGGTGGCCCGGACGGGGTCGAGGGCGGTGGTGGAGCCGGCGGCGTCGGTGATGAGCGGGGTGACCGCGACGGTGGCCGTGAGCCGGAGGGCCGGGGTGACGTCGTGGACGGGGACGGTGACCTTCCAGCGCTCGCCGGGCAGCAGTTCGGGCGGCGCGGCGACGGTGCCGGCCTCGGTGCTCAGCGTCCCGAAGGGGCCGTTGAGGGTGACCTTCTGGGTGCCGGAGAGCAGCGCGTTGCCGGTGTTGTGGAGGTGGTAGGTCACCGTGGCGTCGCCCCGGGCGAACGGGGCGGCGGAGCCCCGGTAGTCGACGTGCACGTCCTCGACGGCGAGTGCGGGCCGCAGGGCGCCGCTGACGCGCAGCTTGATCCGGATGCCGAGGCGCCGGTCGACGGCGATGCCCTCCGCGTCGTCGGACTGCTTGAGCGACGTCAGGATGCCGCCCACGTAGTCGCCGGGGGTCGCGTTGTCCGGGACCTTGACGGTGAAGGGGATCTCGGCGCTCTTCCCCGGGGCGATCCGGACGTTCTTCCGGCCGGCCCGGACCCAGGAGCCGATGGAGCGGGACTTCTTCCCCTCGGTGAGGAGGTCGAGCTGGCCCTTCTCCGTCGTGAAGCCGTCGGCGGCGTAGACGGCGAGGTTCAACGGGTCGGTGCCGTGGTTGGCCACGACGAGGGCATCCTCGGTCTCACCGCCGGGGTTGACGGTGTAGCCGAAGCTCGACCGGTCCTCCCCGTAGTCGTTGGCGGCGGTCCGGACCGTCCACGTGACGTCGCCCTCGGCCGCCCGCGCCGGGCCGGTGGTGGTGGCGAACGCCAGGGCCGCGAGGAGGAAGAGGAGGGCGGTGCGGACGGCGGCGGTGCGGCGAGGTGGTGCCACTGCGTGCATGGGGTCTCTCTCGGAACGGCGGCGTGGCAGGCTGCGGCGTACCGGAGCCTGCCACGCCGGTGGAGCGGGGAGGGTCAGCTGCTCAGCGCGGTGATGGTGAGGGTGGCGCGGTAGCCGCCCTTCTGGACGGAGTCCGGGATCTTCAGATCGAGGTCGGCGCCCAGCCTGGCCGTGCCGCGGGCGTGGCCCTGGGGTGCGGAGCCGAGGCCGCGGGAGAGGGCCAGGCCGTCACCCTTGCCGCCGTAGCCGGAGGGGACAGAGGCACCGGCCTTGGCCCCGGCGCCCTGGTCGAGGAGGTACGGCGACCAGCCGAGGTAGGAGCCCTCGAACGTCTTGTCGGCGTCCTTGAACGCGCTCACGCCGGCCGATACCGCCCACGGGGAGAGCGAGCGGCGGGTGTCCGACACGAGGATCGGGTTGATCTTGCCGGAGGCGGTGAAGTGGTCGCCGTTCTCCTCCTTGGCCGTGCCGAGGTCCACCAGGCCGTTGTAGCCGTCGATGGTCCAGCCGAACTCGCCCGGAGCCGGCTTCGGCACGTTCACCTGGAGCGACTGGCCGTCACCGTTGTACGGGTGGACGCTCACCTTGTCGACGACCGAGCCGACCGGCTGGGCGGCGGTGGTGTTCTTGCACCAGTCACCCTGGGAGACCTGGGAGTTGGGCGCGGCACAGCTGCCGCTGCGGATGTTCTCCACGACGAGCTTCTCGTCCCGGACCTGGACCTTGACGTAGCTGCGGACGTGCTCCTGGTTCTGGACGGAGTTGTACCAGTAGCTGTCCGGGTTCAGCGGGTCGGCGCCGTTGCCCGCGCCGCTGGTGCCGCTGGAGTCGGGCGGGGTGATGTCGTAGTACTTCGAGCCCGAGGCCGAGTTGGCCGTGACGTAGAGGACACCGCCGGGGCCGGGGTAGACGTCGGCCGCGCCGGGCTGCTCTGCGGGGTCGGCCTTCTCACCGTTCTTGATGAGGTAGCTGCGGGAGTAGCTGTGGTCGTGGCCCTGGAGGACCATGTCGACGCCCAGCTTGGAGAAGGTCGTCGGGAAGTCGACCCGGCGGGCCTTGTTGTCCTTGTCCTTGGCGTGCGAGGCCGGCGAGTAGATCGAGTGGTGGTAGACGAGCACCTTCCACTTGGCTTCCGAGCCGTGCTCGTTGATGACGTCCGTGACGTACTTGGTGTGCGCCTCGTCGCCCCCGCCGCCCTGGGAGGTGGCGTAGCTGTTGCTGTTGAGGTCGATGAACAGCACATCCTTGTAGATGTACCAGTAGTTGCCGCCCGAGGTGTCGGACGCCGGGTTGCCGTTGGCGTACAGCGCACCGGAGTTGTCCGTGTTCGGCGTCGAGAAGTGCTGCTCGTACGCCTTGCCGCCGACGTCGTGGTTGCCGATGGTGGCGGCCCACGGGTACTGGCGCAGCTGGTCGGGCGCCAGGAAGGAGTTCCACTGGGACTCGTTGTTGGCGCTCTCGACCTGGTCGCCGCCGGAGACCAGGATCTCGGCCTTCGGGTTGGCCTTGGTGGCCACGTCGAGGGTGTCCTGCCAGCCGGCCTGGTCCTGCGCCAGGTCCCCGGAGGAGCCTATCTGCGGGTCGCCGAGGAAAAGGAAGTCGTACTCGCCCTCGAAGTCCTGGGTCGTGAAGGAGTACGCCTTGGACCAGTTGCCCTCGGCCCCGACGCGGTAGGAGTAAGCGGTGTTCTCCTTGAGGCCGGTGAGCGTGGCGCTGCGGTTGTAGCCGCCGCTGGCGGCGATGTTCTTGGCGCCCAGGGCGTCGAAGCCGGCTGCGTCGGCGGGGAACTCGCCGCCGGTGAGCTTCGCGGTGGGGGCGAGCTGGACCTTCTGGGCGGTGTCGGCGGAGGAGTACCAGCTGACGGTGCGCTGGGTCTCGTTGGCGCCGACGCCCAGGACGATCCCGGAGAGCGTGGAGGTTTCGGCCGCGGCCGCGGGTGCGGCCTGTCCGCCCGTGAAGGCCACGGCCAGACCGAGGAGGGCGGCGGTGGCGCCGGTGGCCACCCGGTGCCGCACAGGCCCTCGGGCCCGCTGGGAAGCGTTCGTTCTCATGAAGTATCGATTCTTTTGTGTTCAAACGGTGGGCATGAAGTGCACACACGAAGGAGGGCACCACGTTCTCCGCACCGGGTGAACGGCGTGCGAAGGTGATCCGGGCGGCGGCTGAACATCACCGCTGACCTGGGGTTTCTACGAGCCGGTCACGCGCTGCACGAACCAGGCGAGGCCCATGGCGGCCACTCCCGCCGACAGCGCTCCGGTGACCCACCGGGCGGCCCGCGGCGAGCGCCGTCCGAGCAGCAGGAGGAGCGGGAACAGCACGGCGATGAAGCCGAGTTGGACGGCCTCGATGCCGATGTTGAACACCAGCAGGGACCACAGCAGGGTCCATGACCACGAGGCCTCGATGCCGAGTGCGCCCGCGAAGCCGAGCCCGTGCACGAGGCCGAAGCAGAACACGACGCCGAGCCGGGTCCACCCGGCCCGGTCCAGGGCGAACCGGCTCTCGCCCGGCGCCCGGAGTTCCATGACCCGGGCGCCGTCCCCTCTCAGGCGCCACAGGTGCCAGCCCGCGACCACGGCGATGGACAGCGCGATGACGGGCTCCACCAGCCCGGCGGGGACGTCGACGAGCCCCAGGGCGGCCAGCAGGAACGTCACCGAGTGGGCGAGGGTGAACGCGGTCGCGGCCAGGACGATTTCGCGGGGCCGCCGGGATCCGGCGATGAGGGCGAGCAGGAACAGGATGTGGTCGGTGCCCGTCAGCAGGTGCTCGGCGCCGAGGCGGAAGAACTCCCAGAAGCGCTCCGGCCAGGACTGGCTGATCGGGAAGGACGGGTGCCCGCTGTCGAGGGCGGCGCTGCCGGTGAGGCCGTCGACGTCGTAGGTGACGATCGTCTTGGTTCCCTTGACGTAGCCCTCCGGGTCGGGGAAGAGGGTGCTGCGGATCTCGTGGTCGCCGGTGCCGTGTCCGGCACAGGTCCAGTCGAGCGCGAGCAGCGCGTAGGGGACGTCCTCCTCTGTGCCCATCCGGAATCCGCCGACGGGGGCGGGCTCGCAGCCGGCGCCCCCCGTGGCGACCGAGAAGCGCCGGGTGACGTAGTCGACGACGGTCTCGCGGTGGGCGTCGAGGGCCGCGGCGCGGGCGCGGGCGTCCCCGTTCTCGAACGCGTCGGTTCCGGCGCGGAAGAGGGGGTCGTCGGAGCCGGCGTCGGCGGCCGAGACGACGAGCAGGTCGTACTCCAGCTTCAGTTCGGTCCGCAGCGGCCCGTCACCGTCGGCGGTGACGTGCGCGTACACGACGGAGGTGAAGCCATGGGCGGCGGCGGGCCCGACGAGGCCGAGGAAGAGGAAGGCCGCCGCGGCGAGAACGAGCAGCAGGCGGCGGACATGGTGCGACATGAGTCTCCTTGGGGGTTGCCCGTGCACCGTGCTGGTCGCGGATGAACCGAGGCCGACCGATCGGCAAACCATGAGAAAACAAATGTTCGATGCGGGTCGGAACGGTGGAGATCGTGTGGAACGGACACGCAGGATGGGGGAAATACCGCTCCGCACCGGCCCCGTCCCGCTCCTCGCCGGGCAGCCGTCACGTTCCCTCCCGGAGGACGATCGCCTTGCACCGCCCGCCCCTTGCCGCCGTCCTGGTGGTGGCCGCCGCCCTGCTCACCGGATGCGCTTCGGGTGACGACTGGTCACAGCGGCGCCCCAGCCCCTCCGCCGTCGGCGCGCTGGGTGCGGGCTTCACCGAACCGGGCAGGTCCCCCGCACCGGAGTCGACGCTCACACCGAGCCCGGGTTCGTGGTCCGGGGTCCGGCCCTCGCCCGGCTTCCGCGTCGTCCTGCTCAGTGCGGGCGGCGACCGTCCGGCGAAGACCCTGGCGAAGGCGGTGAAGGAGTGGGCGAAGGACGCGGACGTCGACCTGCGCACCGTGACCGCGTCCGGCGACGCCGACCTCCTGCCCGCCGTCACCCGGGCGATGGAGATGCACCCGGACCTCATCGTCAGCGCGGGCAACGACCTCATCGATCCCCTGACGACGGTCAGCCCGAGCCATCTCACCCAGGAGTTCCTGGTCGTGGGGGCGGAACTCGCCGAACCCACCCAGAACGTGACGGCGGTCGACTGGTCGGGGGCCTCGTTCCGCGGGGAGGGGCTCGGCATGTCCTCGACGTACGACCCCGCCTCGTTCACCGATGCCCGCTGCGCGGCCGCCGTCCGGGCCGGCGCCGCCGCGGTACTGACGGGGCACACCGGGATCGTGGTCTGGCTGGACGAGTTCTAGGGCCTGTACTGGGTTGTCCCGCGGAAGGAGGCGCGGGGCTGGGTGCGTGCGATCACAAGGCGCCGAAACGCTCTTGTAGCGGAGCCACCAGGGCGTTTCGGCAACGCTGCGAGCGTGCGTGCCCAGCCCCGTGACGCCGCGGGACAACCCATACAGGCCTTAAGGACACGTCTCCTTCGTCCGGGCACCGCCACTGACCCGCCCCTGCCGAGGGAGCGCTGCACGGACGGCCGGTACCTCCCCACGAGATGCCGGCCGTCCGCGTCCTCACCCCACCGTGCAGGCGAGTTCGGTGGCGGGATCGGGGTCACCGCCGGCGGAGACGTACCCGAAGGTCGTGGACTCCCCCGGGTCGAGCGATCCGTTCCAGTCCACGTTGTGGACCATCACGTCCTGGCCCTGGACCGTCATCGCACCGCTCCAGAGGCTGTCCACGCGCTGCCCGTCCGGCTGGGTCCAGCCGACCATCCAGCCGAGCATCGGGACGTCACCGGTGTTGGTGACGGTCACCTGCGACTGGTAACCGCCGCTCCAGCTGCCGGTGGTTGCGAGCGTCGCGGCGCACAGGCCGGGCGGCGGTTCGGTCGGGATCGTCGGGTCCTTGACCCCGGTCACCTCACCGTTGCCCCCGTCGAAGACCACGTCCGAGCAGGAGTAGAACGTCTCCTGGCTGTCGGAGCGCTCCCACACCATGTAAATGATGTTGCGTCCGTCCTTGCCGGCCGGAAGCGTCCCGGACCAGGAGTAGTTGGCCTCCACCGTCCCCGGACTCCCGTTCAGCGGCGGGTGATCGACGTCCAGGAAGGGCGTCTCCTCCATGTCGTCCCAGGTCAGCGGCTGCGTCGGGTCGTAGCCGTCCTTGGTGATGTAGACGTGGAACGAACCGGGGTGCGCCGCCCAGGCGTTGTACGCGAAGTCGACGGTCGCGCCCGAGGTCAGATGGGTCAGCGGCCAGTCGGCGCTGGGCGTGTTGAAGCCGGTGAAGTTGGGGTTCCCGCCGCTGCACAGCTCACCGTCCGGGACGAAGCCGCGGGTGCGGCCCGCGCCGTCGGAGCGGAGCACGGAGAACCAGTTGTAGAACGGCGTGGTCCCGCTCTGCTGCGCGGCGGCCCGGCAGGCGGGGTTGACCGGCTTGATCTCCCCCGTGTCGGTGAGCGCGTCCTGCCAGCACAGGAAGGTGCGGCTGGCGGGCTTCATCGGCGTGCCGTGGGCCTCGGCCCGGCCGCCGGAGGTGACGACGACCAGCCCGAGGGCGGGGAGGGTCGTGAGGAGGGCGAGGAGGGTGAGGAGCAGGGCTCGGGGCCGGGTGGAGGCCAGTAATCGGTGGATCACGAGGTACGTCCCTTCGCTGCTGTCGTCCGGGGGATTGGCGGAACAACGTTCGGGTCGTGCGGTGTCGTGCTGACGGTCCGTCGCTCTGTCGCTCTGTCGCTCGACCGCTTGGGAGCGCTCCCATTGTTCGGGGAGGCTAGCGCTCCGGTGCGGGGCTGTAAACGCCTCCGGCCCGATTTCCGGCGGTCACGCCTACGGGTGACCGCCGGTCGCCGTCAGGCCCTTTCCGCGATGTCCGGACCGGCCGTGGGCAACAGGCTCTCCGGCAGGGTCACGTTCCACGCCGTGATGACCGGCTGGCCGTGCTCCCGGCCGAGCCGGGACACCGCCCCGGTGGCGAGCTGGAACAGCGTGCCCTCGGCCGGGGTCAGGCCGAGGTAGCGTGCGGTCAGGACGCGCAGGAAGTGGGAGTGGGCGACGAGCACGATGTCGCCGCCGCCGGCCCGTTCGGCCGCTTCCCCGACCTTCGCCAGCACCCGGTCGGCCCGCTCCCCCACCTCCGCGGGGGTCTCCCCGGGGTGTGCGTCGGGGCCTGCGGTGACGCCGTCCGTCCAGAGGTTCCAGCCGGGGCGGGTGAGGTGGATGTCGTGGGTGGTGATGCCCTCGTAGCCGCCGTAGTCCCACTCGCGCAGCTCGGGGGTGATCCGGGGCGCGGCGAGCCCGGCGAGTTCGGCGGTGCGCCGGGCCCGCACCGAAGGGCTGACCATGGTGAGGGCGATGTCACGGTCCGCGAGCAGCGAGGCGAGGGCGCGGGCCTGGCGTTCACCGAGGGGGGTCAGGGGCAGGTCGGTGTGGCTCGTGTGCTGCCCGTTGCGGGACCACTCGGTCTCGCCGTGCCGGATCAGGATCAACTCGCCCATGTGAAGGCCATCCGCTCTCTGTGCCGTTACCGCTCACGTGATTGTCGATGGTGCGAACCCGCTGTTCCACGATCGCATTCCGGCCGTGGCGGGGCGGTCGGGCGCGCCCGGGGGCGACCGGATGCGGCTGCCCGCGGTGGGTGGGAACCGCCTGTCCGCCCCGTTCCGAACCACCGAAGGGGGCTGTCGCCGCAGACCCCGTTGACCGAGGGTGGTCAAGGCGTGAGATTCTCGCCCCTGTCGGAATCAGCGGCGTACGAGGAATGGTGTGCGGTGGCCCGCTCGGACGTGACCCGAGACCTGCAAGTCGAGGAGACCTGCTCCGATCCGGCCTTGTGGACGGCGGACTTCCGGCGGTTCTTCACCGCCCGCACGACTTCCCTGCTGGGCGACGCGATGCTTCCCGTCGCGATCACCGCGGCCGTGATCCGGGCCGGGTACGGGACGAGTGGCGTGGGTTACGCGCTCGCCGCGCTGGTGGCTCCGTTCGCGGCACTGATCATCTTCGGCGGGGTGATGTCCGACCGCCTGGGTGCCCGGCGGCTGATGGTCGTTTCCGACACGGCCCGGTTGTGCTCGCAGGGACTCCTCGCGCTTCTGTTCCTGCTCGGCACGCCGCGGTTGTGGCAGATCCTGGTGCTGCTGGCGCTGATCGGGGCGGGCAGTGCGCTCTTCCAGCCGGGAGTCGCCAGCATCACGCCTCTCATCGCCCGGGACGTGCAGAAGGCCAACGCCACCCTTCGCGTCTCGGAGTCCATCACCGTCGTCATCGGACCGTCGCTGGCCGGCCTGCTGCTGGCGGTCTCCTCGCCCGCCGCGGTGGTCGCCCTCGACGCGCTGACCTACGCGGCCAGCGGTGCTTGCCTGCTCCGGCTCCGCTCGGTCCCGATGGGCCCGGCCGAGCGGGCCGGTGAACCCTCGTTCCGGGCCGATCTGGTGGAGGGATGGAGGGAGTTCAGGTCCAGGACCTGGCTGTGGAGTGTCATCGTCGTCTTCATGCTCTGGCAGCTGGCCGGAGCCGGCCCCACCACGACCCTCGGCAACAGCATGCTCGTCACCGACTACGGAGCGTCTGCCTTCGGGCTGGTCATGTCGTCCCTCGGGGCGGGAAGCGTACTGGGCGGGCTCGTCGCGATCAGACTCCGCCCGCGGTATCCGCTGCGGGCCGGAGCCCTCTCGATGATCCTCTGGGTACTCATGCCACTGGGTGTCGCCCTCGACCTCCCCGCCCCGCTCATCGCCGGGTGCTACGGGGTGAGCGGCATCGGCATGGCGTTCTGGATCGTCATGTTCCACACGAGTGTGCAGACCCACATCCCGCAGGACGTCCTCGGCAGGGTGCACGCGTACGACGCGGCCGGCTCGCTGGTGATGAAGCCGGTCGGGCAGGCGGCGGCCGGACCGCTCGCGCTCGTCGTGGGGGCCGGACCGCTGCTGTTCGTGTCCGCGTCCATGGCGATCGTCGCCTGCGTCCTGCTGCTGGCGATCCCGGCCGTGCGCGGTCTGAAGCGGGTGGAGCAATAGGGCGTGCCGTCAGACCACGGCGGTCAGCGGAGATCACACGGCTCGTGCTTCGGCGAGGGCCAGGATGCGCCGGACGGCCGTACGCCAGGCCGCCGGACACCCGCTCTGCATCGGGCGCGATGCCGGCGAGGAGCTCGTGGAGTTCACCCGTCAGAAGGTGACCGAGGCCACGAAGACACGACCTCGTCACGCATCCGGGGTGGGCCCGGACTCCGTCCCGGCAGTGGGGTGCGGTGAACGTGGCGTCGGCACGCTCTCCACCTCGCCGCATGGGGGACGACGAGCACACGTTGCGCCACGTCCCGGCCGGCCGGGGTTCGCGTCGACGTGATCCGTGAGCGGGAGCCTACGAACGCCTCCGGTCGGGGCGAGGCCGCCCGGCGGACCGCACCGGACGCAGCAGCACCGGACGCAGCCTGCTGTAACCGCGCACGGACACCGGTCGGAGCGCCTTGAGCTCGTACGCGGCCATGCCCGCCAGTTCGCCGGCGAAGGCCGTGTCGACCAGCACCGCATCGGGGCGGGCCACCGCGGTAAGCCGGGCCGCGATGTTGACGGCCGCCCCGTAGACGTCACCGAAACGGCCGAGGACGGCGCCGTACGCCAGGCCGGTCCGCAGCTGGGGCAGCCCCGGCTCCGCCGCCGCGCCGGCAGTGAGTTCCAGCGCGATGTCAGCGGCCGAGGACGCCGACTCGCAAACGAAGAGCACCTCGTCCCCGATGGTCTTCACCACCCTGCCCCGGCCTTCGGCGACCACGTCGCCGGTCAGCCTCTCGAACCGGTCGAGCACCCGGACGAGCTCGGTGCTGTCCAGTCCACGGGTCATCCGCGTGTAGCCGACCATGTCGGTGAAGCCGACCGCCCGGTCGCGGACGTCGGCCCCCTCACCGGACGGCATCTGCCCGGCTGCCACCGCGCTTCCCGGCCCGTCCTGCGCCCGGTCCGGCTGCTGCCCCGGCTCCACGGGCTCCGCCTCCCCGGCCTCGGCGAGCACCCGTGCGGTAGAGGCCGCGAGATGCCGGCGCCACACGTGCCGCTGCAGCAGTTCCAGCTCCGGCAGCAGCGCCGCCGCGCGGCCGGCCGCCTCCCCCTCTTCTGAAGGGGGGCGCGGCTCACGGTTCATCCAGGCCCAGAGGGTGTGCGCCTGCCATTCGGCGAGCCGGGACAGATGGTGCCCCAGAGCGCGCGCCATCGTGGTCTCGCTCTCCTCCGTGATGAGCCCGGCCGCGATGAGCCGCTCCCCCACGCGCAGCGCGTCCACATCGGCGTCGGTGAACGCGCGTACGTCGTCGCCCACCGCCGGGAACCCGAGCGCACGCCAGATCCGCACGGTGCGCTCGGGCCCCACCCCGGACCGCTCGGCGATGTCCCGCCTCGTCCAGACGCGGCCGCCTCCGAGAAGCACCTCCTCGACGGCCCCTCGCAGTTCGTCGGCTCGGGGCCGGGGAACCTGTTCCTCCGCCGGTTCCGCGGCACTCATGTGGTGTGCACGATGAGCACGTCGAGGCCGGCCTTCCTCGCGACGTCCGCCGGGACGGAGCCCAGGATGCGCCCGGCGAGCGAGCGCAGCCCCCGGTTCCCGACGACCAGGAGGTCGGCCGAGCACTCCCGGGCTATCCGCACGAGCGCGGCGACCGGTTCGTCCTGCACCGCGACGGACCGCACGTTCACCGCCCCCTGCGCCAGGGCCCGGCCCTTGGCGGTACGCAGGGTGTCCTCGGCGGGAGCCGAACCCACCACCTGGTACGCCTCAGCACCCAGTTGGTCCTGCGCCAGGGCGAGTTCGGGTCCGCGCATCGGTACGTACGCACATGCGATGACAAGTTCGGCGCCGCATACGGCGGCCAGTCGGGCCGCCCCTTCGACGGCGGCCAACGACGACTCCGAGCCGTCCGTGCCGACCATGACAGTCCGGTAGGCGGCCAAGTCAAACTCCTTACCTCAAAGTAAACTTACTTTTGAGTAAGGTAGAGCGCGGTCACCCCACCGGGCAAGAGGCAGGACCGACGGCAACCGCGACTGGTTCGGAGCCGAGAATTACGGGAAGCCGGACAAGACGCACTTTCCGCAACGGAAGCAGGAACCGTCGTGACCACCTTCGTCATCACCGTCCCCGGAACCTTCGTCACCGAGGTCCCGGACACCTCACTCGCGACACTGAAGGGGGTGCTGGCCAAGCGGCACACGGACGTGAGCAGAAGCGAGGGGCTCGATCTGCTGACCCTCAACGACGACGGCACCTTCTCCATCCGTCTGGAGGTCGAGGCCACGGACCGGTACGGAGCGGAGCTCGAAGCGGCAGAGCTGGTGTCCACGGCACTGCGGGAGGCAGGAATCCCGGCGCAGGACGCACCACTCGGAGCACCGGTCGTCACGGGAATCGACAGCGACCTCTGAGAGGGGTCAGGAGTTCAGCGCCACTGCCCCGGAACACGGCGAACGGCATCCAGCAGCAGGGCGCAGAACGCGACAGGCGGTGCCTGGCGGCGCGAGGCGTCCCGCGGCGGGGATGACCACGGCCGGACAGGGCCCCTTGACCAACCGGCCCCAGCGCGGCCCTACGACCGGGCCACGGCAGTCGGATCACTCGGACAGCGGGCACCCGGCCTCCGCTGAACGGCTGTCGGTGATCCATCGGCCAGGTGTCGGTGGCCGCTGACACCTTGGTGCGGAGGGCGTCCGCGGAACAGCCGCGGCCGCCTTCCACCGTAGGGGAGCCGCACCTCCATGACCTCGTCCAAGTCCTCCCGCCCGCCCTGGGACGTCCGGCGGCCGCCCCGCGCCGACGGCAGCGTTTTCCTGGTCACCGGCGGCAACGCGGGTATCGGGTATTTCATCGCGGAGCAGTTGTCCGCGACCCGCGCGACCGTCGTGCTCGCCGGGCGGAACCCCTCGAAGGGCGAAGCCGCGTGCGCCTCGATCCGCTCACGGGTGCCCGGCGCGCTGGTGCGGGCCGTCCGGCTGGACCTCGCCGACCTCGCGTCGATCGGACCGGCTGTGGAGTCACTCGGTGTGGAACGCCTCGACGCCGTGGTCCACAACGCCGGCGTCGCCCTCGACGATCCGCCGCGCGAGGAGACCGGGGCCGGACACGAGATCATGTTCGGCACCAACCATCTGGGGCACTTCGCGCTGACCCAGCGTCTGATGCCGCTGCTGGCGGCCTCTCCGGCGGCCCGGGTCGTGACCATGGGCAGCTTCGCGGCGAAGACCGAGCGGCTCGACCTTGACGACCTGCAGTCATGCGAGGACTACCGGCCGGGGCGCACCTACGGCCGCTCCAAGCTGGCACAGATGTACTTCGGCCTCGAACTCGACCGTCGGCTGCGCGCGGCCGGTAGCGCGGTGGCGAGCGTGGTGGTTCATCCCGGCGGCGCGCTCGACTCACTCACCCCGTCGCGGCCGCCGGTCCACGTACGGACGGCGGGTGCCCGGCTCGGTGGCGCACCGGCCGCCCTCCTGCTCCAGGGCAAGGACGCCGGTGCGTGGCCCGCGGTCCGGGCGGTGCTCGACCCCGCTGTGCGCGGCGGGCAGCTGTGGGGGCCGCGCGTCTTCGGCCTGCGCGGCAGGCCCCGGTGCGAGCCGGTGTGGGACCACCTGACCGACACCGTCGTCGCGGAGCGGTTGTGGAACGCGAGCTGCGAACTGACCGGCGTCGGCTCCGGCGCCTTCCTCACCACGCCCCCCGCACCGTGACGCGGGGCCCGTCCGGCTCCGGTCCACCGGACGGGCCCCGCGGCGGGCGGCCGCTTCCTCAGCCCTTGACGACGCCCAGCGACGTGTCGCCGACGACCACGACCTCGTACGGCCGGTCCGTGTCCGCCGTGACGCGGAGCGTGCCGCCCTCACGGACCAGGTGGTACGTGGCGGCGGGGGCGCCCGTGAGGTCGGGGACCGTCACCGTGCGGGTGAAGTCGCCCAGGCCTTCGGGGGCGTACACGCGCAGCTCCAGGTTCTGCGTCCAGTCGCCGTCGGGGCGGGAGATGTCCGCGCCGAGCGGCAGGACCGCGCCGGGGCGGACCACGAGCGGGAGGCTGTCGAAGCCGTGGGTGCCGTGGTGCCAACCGGGCCCGGAAACCGTCTCGCCGGTCAGGAAATGGGTCCAGGTGCCCTCGGGGACGTAGTACTCGACCTGCCCGTCCTCGCTGAAGACCGGCGCGACCAGGAGGTCCGGGCCGAGCAGGTACTGGCGGTCCACCGTGCGGGTGGCCGGGTCGTCGGGGAACTCCAGCAGCAGGGGCCGCATGGTGGGGACGCCGGTGCGGTGGGCCTCGACGGCCGCGCCGTACAGGTACGGCATCAGCCGGTGCTTCAGCTCGGTGAACTGCTTGGCGACCGCGACCGCCTCGTCACCGAACTCCCACGGCACCCGGTAGGACGAGGAGCCGTGCAGACGGCTGTGCGAGGAGAGCAGGCCGAAGGCGAGCCAGCGCTTGAAGACCGCCGGGTCCGGGGTGCCCTCGAAGCCGCCGATGTCGTGGCTCCAGAAGCCGAAGCCGGACAGGCTCAGGGAGAGGCCGCCGCGCAGGGACTCGGCCATCGCGCCGAACGAGGACCAGCAGTCGCCGCCCCAGTGGACGGGGAACTGCTGGCCGCCCGCCGTGGCGGAGCGGGCGAACAGGACCGCCTCGCCCTGGCCGCGCTCCTTCTCCAGCAGTTCGAAGACGGCCTTGTTGTACAGGTGCGTGTAGTAGTTGTGCATCCGCTCCGGGTCGGAGCCGTCGTGCCAGACGACGTCGGTGGGGATGCGCTCGCCGAAGTCCGTCTTGAAGCCGTCGACGCCCTGGTCGAGGAGGGTCTTCAGCTTGCCCTGGAACCAGGCGGTGGCCTCGGGGTCGGTGAAGTCGACCAGTGCCATGCCGGCCTGCCACTTGTCCCACTGCCAGATGTCGCCCTCGGGGGTGAGGACGAAGTAGCCCTTGTCGGCGCCCTCCGCGTACAGGGCGCTCTTCTGCGCGATGTACGGGTTGATCCAGACGCAGATCCTCAGCCCCTTCTCCTTGAGCCGGGCGAGCATGCCGACCGGGTCGGGGAAGGTGTCCGGGTCCCATTCGAAGTCGCACCACTGGTACTCGCGCATCCAGAAGCAGTCGAAGTGGAACACCGAGAGCGGGATGCCGCGCTCGGACATGCCGTCCACGAAGGAGGTGACGGTCGCCTCGTCGTAGTCGGTGGTGAACGAGGTGGTCAGCCAGAGGCCGAACGACCAGGCCGGGGGCAGGGCCGGGCGGCCGGTGAGCGCGGTGTAGCGGGTGAGGACGTCCTTGGGCGTGGGGCCCGCGACGACGAAGTACTCCAGGATCTGGTCCTCGACGCTGAACTGCACTTGGCCGACGGCCTCGGAGCCGACCTCGAAGGAGACCTTGCCGGGGTGGTTGACGAAGACGCCGTAGCCGCGCGAGGACAGGTAGAACGGGACGTTCTTGTAGGCCTGTTCGCTGTTGGTACCGCCGTCGGCCTGCCACATGTCGACGACCTGGCCGTTCTTGACGTACGGGGTGAACCGCTCGCCGAGTCCGTGGATCGTCTCGCCGACGCCGAGGGCGAGCTGGGCGACCATGTGATGGCCCCCGTCGCCCATGGTGGCGAAGGCGGTGCCCTTGCGCCCGGCGGCGGTCAGCAGGCGGCCGTCCGCGTCCAGGAACTCCAGGCCGAAGTCGCCCTCGGTGGGCAGCCGCAGGGTGAGCGGGCCGCTGGTGAGTTCGGCGGCCGGGCCGGCGTCACGGGTGGTGGCCGTGGTGTCCTCGGTGGCGCCGGGCAGGGCGAACTCCGGGCCGGGGCGGCGCTTGCCCGCGAGATGGGTGACGCGGACACCGATGACGCCTTCGGCGGGGGCGAACGCCTCCACCGTGATCAGCGGTGCGTTGAGCGTGTCACCGCGCCGCGTCACGCGCTTGACGGCCGCGTGGGCGGTGAGTCGGTCGGCGTCGAGCCGCAGGTCGCGGAGCTCGGTGGCGTACGAGGCGTGCACACCGTCTCGCATCTGCCAGAAGCCGTCGGTGAACTTCATGGGGGGGTCTTCCTTAGCCGGTACGGGGGTGTGTTCTGGGGTGAGTCGTCAGGAGGGAGCCGTCACGGGTGCGCCGCAAGGAGGGCCGGCGCCGCGCGGTCGAGGACCGAGGTCACCCGGTTCCAGGTGGCCGTGTCCCTCGGTACGGCGGGCAGTTCGCGGCCCCGTCCGGTGCCCCACTCCGTGGCCAGGGCCACCGGGTCCCGGCCGGTCGCGGCGCCCGCGGCGAGGGCCGCGGCGCCGAGCGCGACCAGCTCGGCCGCCTCGGGCACGACCAGGGGGCGGCCGGACAGCCGGCGCACGGTCTCCACCCACATCGTGCCGCGAGCGCCCCCGCCGATCAGCCGGAGCGGCGCGTCGGGCACGTCGAGCGGCAGCTCGTCCAGGGCGCGCAGAACGGCGACGACCGCGCCCTCGTAGGCGGCGCCGAGGATCTGCTGCCGGGTCGTGTCGTGCCGCAGCCCGTGCAGCAGACCGGAGGCGGTGGGGAGGTCCGGGGTGCGTTCGCCGTCCAGGAAGGGCAGCAGCACGGCCTCACCGCCGGGTGCGGCGTCCTCGCGGTCCAGGCCGAGCAGGGCGGCGACCTTGTCCACGGCGAGCGTGCAGTTCAGGGTGCAGCCCAGCGGGAGATGGGTGCCGTCGGCCCCGGCGAACCCGGCGAGCAGGGCGGAGTGCGGGCGGTTGCGGGTGGCCGCGAAGACGGTGCCGGACGTGCCGAGGCTGACCACCGGGTGGTCCAGGAGCCCTTCCGCGCCCAGGCCCAGGCCGACCGCGGCGGCCATGTTGTCGCCGGTGCCCGCGGCGACGGGGATGCCGGCGGGCAGGCCCAGGGCTCGGGCGGCCTGCTCGGTGAGGCCTCCGGCGCGGGTGGCCCCGGTGGCGGCGACGGTGGACAGCAGCTCCGCGCGCATACCGGTGAGGGCGAGCAGCTCGGGGTCGTATCCCCGGGTGGTGCCGGAGTCGTGTGTCCGGGCGCCGGGGCTGTACCAGCAGGTGCCGGAGGCGTCGCCGGGGTCGGTGACGGCGGCGCCGCTCAGCCGTTCGGTGAGGAAGTCGTGCGGGAGGCGGACGGCGGAGGCCGCCGCGGCGGAGGCCGGTTCGTGCTCGCGCAGCCACTGCCACTTGGCGGCGGTCATCGAGGCGACCGGTACCGATCCCGTGCGGTCCAGCCAGGTCTCCCGGCCCAGGGCCGCGGTGAGGGCGGCGGCCTGCGGGGCGGAGCGGGTGTCGTTCCACAGGAGTGCCGGGCGCAGCGGGCTGCCGTCCGCGTCCAGGACGACCAGGCCGTGCTGCTGGCCCGCCACGGCGATCCCGATCACCTCGGCCGGGTCCAGGCCCGAATCGGCGAGGGCCGCGGCGACCGCGGTGCGCAGGGCCTGCCACCACTCCTCCGGGTCGCTCTCCCGGGCGCCTCCCTGGCCGGTCACGGTGTGCGGGGCGCGGCCGACGGCGAGCAGCCGGCCGGTCACGGCGTCGACGACGGCGGCCTTGGTGGACTGGGTGGAACTGTCCACACCGATGACGGCCGCTGCCGGTGCGGTGGCCGGTTCCCTGGCTGGTCGCGACGTCATGTCGTACCTCGTTCCTGTGAGTCCCGGTTTTGATCGTACACAAAACAAATATTTTTCGAAGCGCTTCGACAGTGCCTGAACCGGCACTGCGGCCCACCCCAGCCGGGGCGCAACTCCCCACACTGCACCCCCGGGTTGCCTCTATGTGACGCTGTCGTCACAGGGGTGGTCTAGAAACAAACGTCAGGATGGCGTATTAGTACTGCCAGCAAACAAATCGGTCGGACGGCAGCGCAGCCGTCCGGGCATGTCGACAAGAGGCAGCAGAATGTCGAACCGCTTCACCCCCACCCCCGCCGACAGGTTCACCTTCGGACTCTGGACTGTCGGCTGGCGCGGCAACGACCCCTTCGGTGACGCCACCCGTCCCGCCCTGGACCCGGTCGAGTCCGTCGAGCGACTCGCGGAACTCGGCGCGCACGGTGTGACGTTCCACGACGACGACCTGATCCCGTTCGGCTCGACGGACTCCGAGCGCGCCGCGATCGTCACGCGCTTCAAGGACGCCCTGGACCGCACCGGTCTCAAGGTCCCGATGGCGACGACGAACCTGTTCACGCACCCGGTGTTCAAGGACGGCGGGTTCACGTCCAACGACCGTGACGTGCGCCGGTTCGCACTGCGCAAGGTCATCCGCAACATCGACCTCGCCGTCGAGCTGGGCGCCGAGACGTACGTCGCCTGGGGCGGGCGTGAGGGTGCGGAGTCCGGCGGGGCCAAGGACGTACGGGTCGCGCTGGACCGGATGAAGGAGGCGTTCGACCTCCTCGGCGAGTACGTCACCGAGCAGGGCTACGACCTCCGGTTCGCCATCGAGCCCAAGCCGAACGAGCCGCGCGGCGACATCCTGCTGCCGACCGTCGGCCACGCCCTGGCCTTCATCGAGCGCCTGGAGCGCCCGGAGATGTACGGCGTGAACCCCGAGGTCGGCCACGAGCAGATGGCCGGGCTGAACTTCGCCCACGGCATCGCACAGGCACTGTGGGCGGGCAAGCTCTTCCACATCGACCTCAACGGCCAGTCCGGCATCAAGTACGACCAGGACCTCCGCTTCGGCGCCGGCGACCTGCGCCAGGCCTTCTGGCTCGTCGACCTGCTGGAGAGCTCGGACTACGCCGGCCCGCTGCACTTCGACTTCAAGCCGGTGCGCACCGACGGCATCGACGGGGTCTGGGAATCCGCGAAGAACTGCATGCGCAACTACCTGATCCTCAAGGAGCGCGCGCTGGCGTTCCGCGCCGACCCGGCCGTCAAGGAGGCGCTGGCCGCCTCCCGGCTGGACCAGCTGGCGCAGCCCACCGCCGCCGACGGCGTCAAGGCCCTGCTCGCCGACCGCTCCGCGTACGAGGAGTTCGACGTGGACGGCGCGGCCGAGCGCTCGATGGCGTTCGAGGCGCTCGACCAGCTCGCCATGGAGCACCTGCTCGGCGTCGGCTGACGCCCCCGGGGCGCCCGGCGGACCGCCGGGCGCCCCGACTCCCCGGGTGCGGGCCTGCCGGATCCGTACCCGGGCGGATGGACTCATCCCGTCGGGACACCGTGGTCCCCTCGGGCCGGCACCCCTCTCACGCAAGGGCACCATCGTGACAGCACCTTCCCCGGACGGCCTGCGCCAACGGCGCCGTCGTCACCACCGGCGGGTCATCGTTCCGCTCACCGTCGTCTCCGCACTGGTCGGCGGCGTCGCCCTGGCCGGCTGCGGGCAGCAGCGCGACCCGGACGTGTACACCGTCATGAACTCGTCGACCGACGAGTCCTACCACCGCTGGGACGCCCAGACGCTGGCCCGGTGCAGCAAGCAGCTCGGGGTGAAGATCGAGCAGCAGAGCGTCCCGGCCGCGCAGGTGATGACGAAGGCCCTGCGGATGGCGTCCTCGAAGTCGCTGCCCGACGTCCTCCAGCTGGACGCGTCGGAGATGCCGACGTTCGCCGAGGCCGGCGGCCTGATCCCGCTGAAGGACCTCGGGCTGACCACCACCGACATCCCCCGGGGAATCGTCAACTTCGGCTCGTACGAGGGGACGTACTACGGCGCGGCACGCACGGTGAACACCCTGGCGCTGTTCTACAACAAGGACGTCCTCGACCGGGCCGGTCTCGACGTGCCCACCACCTGGGCCGAGATGCGGTCGACGGCGAAGAAGCTCACCCAGGGGAAGCGGTACGGACTGGCGCTGAGCGCGGGCGGTGCGGAGGACGGCGTCTTCCAGTTCACCCCGTTCATGTGGTCCAACGGCGGCGACGAGACGAAGCTCGACAGCCCGCAGGTGGCCGGGGCGCTGGACTACTGGAAGGGCCTGCTCAAGGACCGTTCGCTGTCCAAGTCGACGGTCAACTGGACCCAGGCCGATGTGAACGACCAGTTCATGGCCGGCAACGCCGCCATGATGATCAACGGCCCCTGGCAGGTGGAGACCCTCAACTCCAAGAAGGGGCTGAACTGGGGCATCGCCCAGATCCCGGTCCCGAAGGCCGGGGACGACTCGGTCGGTCCGCTGGGCGGCGGGATCCTGACCGTGCCCAACACCGGTGACAGCGCCCGGGAGAAGATGTCGGCGAAGATCATCGGCTGTATGGCGGGCGAGCAGGAGCAGATCACCTACGCCCTCAACAGCTGGATGGTCCCGGCCAACGAGAAGGCCGCCGCCGTGTGGCGCAAGAAGGTCCCGGAGCTGGCCGCCCTCTCCGACCAGGTCGCCACCGCCCGCTCGCGTACCGCGAAGCTCGGCGCGGGCTGGTCGTCCGTCTCCCTCGCGCTCCAGAGCGCCTTCCAGTCCGCCCTCACCGGCGAGTCGAGCGAGGCCGCCCTCAAGCGCGCCCAGCAGCGCGCCACGAGCGGGAACTGAGGTACCGCAATGTCGACCACCACCGCCTCCGCAGCCACCGGTCCGGCGCTCCCGGCCACCGCGGTCGGGAAGCCGCCGAACCCGGCACGCATCCGGCGCCGCAGGCGCCTGGCCCAGTGGGGCTTCATCGCCCCCGCCGTGATCTTCATGGCGCTCTTCTTCGGCTACCCGCTCGTCCGCAACATCGTGATGAGCTTCCAGGACTACTCGCCGTCCACGTTCTTCACGGGCAAGTCCCCGTTCAACGGAACGGCCAACTGGAGCAACGTCTTCAACGACGAGCTCTTCGGCAAGGCCCTCTGGCACACCGTCCTGTTCACCATCGGCTCGCTGATCGGGCAGTTCTGCATCGGTCTGGGTCTCGCGGTGTTCTTCAGCCGCCGCTTCCCGCTCAACGGGATCCTGCGGTCGCTGATCCTGCTGCCGTGGCTCGTCCCGATGGTCGTCTCCGGTGTCGTCTGGCGGCGCATCCTCGACCAGGACACCGGTGTCCTCAACTCGTTCCTCGGCACGATCGGCGTCGGCGGCGACACCCCGTGGCTGACCAGCACCAGCATGGCGCTGATCTCGGTGGTCCTGGTGAACATCTGGATCGGCATCCCGTTCAACATGGTGATCCTCTACGGCGGCCTCCAGGAGGTCCCCAGGGAGCTGTACGAGGCCGCCTCGCTCGACGGCGCCTCCGCCTGGCGGACCTTCCGCTCGATCACGCTGCCGATGCTCCGCCCCGTCATCACCGTGGTGCTGGTGCTCGGCTTCATGTCGACGGTGAAGATCCTCGACCTGATCCTGGCGCTCACCGACGGCGGTCCCGCCGACTCCACCCAGACCCTGGGCACCCTCACCTACCAGAACTCCTTCGTCCAGCTGGACTTCGGAGCGGGTGCCGTGGTCGGCAACATCCTGATCCTGATCTCCGCCGTCTTCGCGGTGTTCTACCTGCGGGCCAACCGCAACGAGGGGAAGTGACCGGCATGGCGAGCACTGTGCGTACCCCCGCCGCCCCCACGCATCTCACCGGCCGGCCGAAGCGGCGCTGGGGCGCCACGGTCTTCGGCGTCGTGGTGCTGGGCGTGATGCTGTTCCCGCTGTACTGGATGGTGAACACCGCGCTCCAGCCGTCGTCCGGGCTGCTGGAGGTCAGCCCCTTCCCGCACAGCCTGGATCTGTCGGGCTTCCGCTCGGCCATCTCCGACCAGGGCCGCAACCTGCTGACCTCGCTGGCCGTCGCGCTCGGTGCGGTGGTCATCTGCCTGGCCGTCTCGGCGCCCGCCGCCTACGGCCTCGCCCAGTTCAAGCTGCGCGGCACCAGGACGATCGTCTTCGGCACGCTGATCACCCAGATGGTGCCGGGCATCGTCATCGCCAACGCCCTGTACAGCGCGTACGTGGACATGGGCCTGGTCAACTCCTACGCCGGGCTGATGCTGGCCGACGCCTCGCTCGGCATCCCGTTCGCGATCGTGCTGATGCGCTCGTTCATGGTGGCCATCCCGCGCGAGGTCATCGAGGCGGCCGAGGTGGACGGTGCGGGGCGCCTGCGTACCTTCGTGCGGGTCGTGCTGCCGATGAGCCGCAACTCCCTCATCACGGCGGGGCTGTTCTCGTTCCTGTACGCGTGGAGCGACTTCATGTTCGCGCTGACCCTGAACACCACGGACGACGTCAAGCCGATCACGCTGGGCATCTACCAGTACATCGGCGCCCATGTCGGCGACTGGGGCTCCGTCATGGCGGCGTCCGTGCTGTCGGCGATCCCGGCGGCCGTCCTGCTCGTCCTGTCCCAGAAGTACATCGCCGCCGGGATCACCGGCGGCTCGGTCAAGTGAGGACTGCGTTTTTCATGAGTGACTTCCCCGTGTTCCCGCCCGGCTTCGTCTTCGGCGCGGCCACGGCCTCGTACCAGATCGAGGGTGCCGCGCGGGAGGACGGCCGCGGTCCGTCCATCTGGGACACCTACAGCCACACGCCGGGCAGGACCGACGGCGGTGACACCGGTGACGTCGCCTGCGACCACTACCACCGCTACCCCGAGGACGTGGCGCTGCTGCGCGAGCTGGGCGTGGACTCGTACCGCTTCTCCATCGCCTGGTCGCGCATCCAGCCGACCGGCGGCGGCGCGGTCAACCCCAAGGGGCTGGACTTCTACTCCCGGCTCGTCGACTCGCTCCTCGAAGCGGGCATCGAACCGGCCGCCACCCTCTACCACTGGGACCTGCCGCAGGCCCTGGAGGACCGGGGCGGCTGGCGGGTGCGCGAGACCGCGGAGCGGTTCGGGGAGTACGCCGGGATCATGGCGGAGCACCTGGGCGACCGGGTGCCGCGCTGGATCACGCTCAACGAGCCGTGGTGCAGCGCGTTCCTCGGCTACTCGGTGGGCCGGCACGCGCCCGGCGCGAAGGAGGGGCGCGGCGCGCTGGCCGCCGCGCACCACCTGCTGGTCGGGCACGGCCTGGCGATGAAGGAGCTGCGGGCGGCCGGGGTCCGCGAGGCGGGCATCACGCTCAACCTCGACCGCAACGTCCCCGCCACCGAGTCGGACGCGGACCTGGCCGCCGTCGTCCGCGCGGACACCCAGCACAACCTGGTGTGGACCGAGCCGATCCTCGCGGGCCGCTACCCGGCGACCGAGGAGGAGACCTGGGGCGAGCTGATCACCGCGCAGGACTTCCGCCGCGAGGGCGACCTGGAGCTGATCTCCCAGCCGATGGACTTCCTGGGCATCAACTACTACCGCCCCATCGTGATCGCCGCCGCCCCGCACCGCGAGGCCGACCCGGCGCTGCGCGTCGCCACCGACAACCGCTACAGCGAGGGCGAGTACCGGGGCGTACGGAAGACGGCGATGGGCTGGCCGGTCGTGCCGGAGTCCTTCACCGATCTGCTGACCGCGCTGAAGCAGACCTACGGGGACGCGCTGCCGCCGGTGCACATCACGGAGAACGGCTCTGCGGAGTTCGACACCGTGGACGCGGACGGCTCGGTGCACGACACGGACCGGGTCGCGTATCTGCGGACCCATCTGACGGCGCTGCGTGCGGCGATGGACGCGGGCGTGGACGTCCGGGGCTACTACGTCTGGTCGCTGCTGGACAACTTCGAGTGGGCGCTCGGGTACGCGAAGCGGTTCGGCGTCATCCGGGTCGACTACGACACGCTGGAGCGCACGCCGAAGGACAGCTACCGCTGGTACCAGGGGCTGATCGCGGCGCACCGGGGATAGTCCCGGGCGCCTCCGGGCTGCCCCGTCCGCCGTCCGGCGCGCGGGGCGGCTCTGCGTACGCCACGGGGCGGGTCAGCGCGGCGCGTACGCCGCCGGGTCGGTCAGGACCCCGCGCACCACCCGGGCGGCCGCGCCCCTGGCCGCGTCGCCGGAGAGCGAGGAGGCCCGCAGCCCGCTGCCGTTGCCCTGCCACCGCCCCGACACCACCCGGTCGGCGAGCTGGGCCTGCGCCGCGTCCGCGAGCCACGGCATCAGATCGCGGTAGATGCCGCCCAGCACGACGGTGTCCAGGTCGAAGAGGTTGACCGCCCCGGACAGCACCAGGCCCATCCGGTCCCCCGCCGCCCGCAGCACTTCCAGCGTCCTCGTGTCCCCCGCGCGGGCCCGCCTCTCCAGCTCGCCGAGCCCGCGCACGCCCGCCGCCGGATCGATCCCGGCGGCCCGCAGCAGCGCCGCCTGACCGGCGTACTGCTCAAGGCAGCCGCGCGCCCCGCACCCGCACAGCGGGCCCTCCGGGTCGACCACCACATGCCCCACCTCGCCGGCGAAGCCATGGGCGCCGCGCAGCAGTTCGCCGTGGAGCACCAGCGCACCGCCGACACCAATCTCGCCGGTGAGGTAGAGGAAGCAGCCGCCCCCGACGCCGCCGAACCAGAGCTCGGCCAGCGCCGCCAGATTGGCCTCGTTGTCCGAGCTGACCGCCAGCGCCCGGCCCGCCGGGCGCAGCGTGCTGAGCGCCTGGCCGAAGATGCCTTCGGCCGCGACCCGGTACCAGCCCAGGTTGGGCGCCTGGCGGACCATGCCGCCGGAGACCAGTCCGGGCAGTGCCAGCTCGACGCCGACGGCCCGCAGCCCCTGTTCGCCGGTCGAGGTGATGACCCGGTTGGTGAGCCGGGCCGCGTGGGCGAGCACCTCGGCCGGCGGGGTGTTCCGGTTGTCGATGTGCTCGGTGACCCGGACCCGGTCGGTGCCGGCGAGCCCGACCGCGCAGACCGAGACGTAGTCGATGTTGATCTCGACGCCGAGCCCGGCCGGGCCGGTGTCCGACACCTTCAGCACGGTGCCGGGGCGGCCGGCACTGCCGCTGAACGTCTTGCCGGACTCGGTCAGCTGGTCCAGGGACAGCAGCTCCTCGACGAGCGAGGACACCGCGGCCCGGGTCAGCCCGACCCGGGCCGCCACCCGGGCCCGGGTCACCTCGCCCTCCTCCAGTACGGCACGCAGGACGAGGCCGAGGTTGTGGCGGCGCACGGACTCGGTTCCGGCCTTGGCGCCGGTCGGGGTGGCATGGATCGTCATCAGGCCTTCGAGCGTAGGGCCTCGCCCGCCGACGGCGCGCACCTGTCCGGCGACGACCTGCGGGTTTCGGTCGTGCCCGGCCGTGCCGGACGGCCCCGCCCCGGGTGATCACGTGTCCGAAACACCACCGCAGCCCGCCCGCCACATCGCCCGGATACGTTCGTCGTACGCGGCCACCGTCGCCCGCTCCGCCCCCGTCCCGGACCCCGTGGTCCGGCCGGTGAACGAGGAGGCCCAGCGGTGCACCTTCCGCCGTCCCGAACTGTCCGCGAGAGGCTCCGACGCCGTACCCCTGACGTACGGCCCGGCCGCCGCGCGCCCGCCTGGCTCACCCACGTACTGCGCCTGCGCCGGGCCCCCGTGCCCCGCACGGCGATGGTGCGCGGCGCGCTGAGTACGGGGCCCCTGCTGGGGGCCGGGATCGCCGCGGGGCATCCGGGGCCCGGCGTCCTCGCCGCCCTGGGTGCGATGCTCGCCGGGGTCAACGACCGTCCAGGGACGCGCCGCAAGGGCCTGGTCCACATCGGGCCGCCGGCCGCGGCCGGAGCGCTCGGGCTGCTCGTCGGCGCCCTGGTCGCGGACGGTACGGGGCGGTGGACGGCGGTTCCGGTGCTCTTCCTGGTCGGCTGGGTCTCCGGGGCGCTGAGTGCGAGGGGGGCCGGGTGGTCGGCGGCCGCCCTCCAGATGCTGGTCACCACCACCATCGGCATGGGGATGCCGCTGGCGGGACCGGCCTGGCTGAAGGCCCTCTGCTTCCTGTCCGGGGCCGGCTGGCTGGTCCTGCTGCGCCTGTCGCTCCGTACGCCGCGTTCCCGGGACGCGACCCGGTGGAGCGGTGAACGCGAGGCCGTGGCAGCGGTGTTCGACGCGCTCGCCGACGCGCTGGAGGCGCTCGGCGGGCCGGGCACCCGGGGCGCCCGCCGCGGGCTCGTCGCCGCGCAGCAGCAGGCGGAGGAGGCGCTGTGCCTGATGCGGCTGCTGCCCTGGCCCGGCCGGTGGCCGGGCCGGGCAGAAAGCCACCGTCTCGCCGCCCGCTTCGGCGCGGCGGTCGCGCTGTGCGAGGCGGGCATCGCGCTGCTGTGGGAGGGCCGGGCCATCCCGGACGGGGTGGCCGACGGGCCCCGCCGGCTGGCCGCGGCGGTGCGGACCGGCGGTCCCGCGGGAGCGCTGCCGAGCCCGCGGCCGGACACGGTCGCCCGCCTGGCCTTCGACCGCGCGGTGCTGGCGGCCGCGGTGACCTTCGACCGGACGACGGCCGGGACACCGGCTCCCCGCCCGGAGCCGTCGCCGGACACCCGACGCGGGGCCGGGGCGTACTCCGGGCTCCGCCCGGGTCTGTTCGCACCGGCCGGGCGGGAGTACGGACTGCGCGTGGCGCTCTGCGTCTCGGTCACCGCGGCCGTCGCGCTGCTGCTGCACGAGGACCACTGGTACTGGCTCCCGGCCACCGCCGCGTTCCTGGTGAAACCGGACATGGGCCCGCTGTTCTCCCGGGTGGTGAACCGGTTCGCCGGGACCGTGGCCGGGGTCATCGCCTTCGTCGCGCTCACGGCGGTGCCCGGCGGCTCCGGCCGGCCGCTCGTCGTGGCGGCGGTCGTCGTGGCCGGGGCGCTGCTGCCGCTGTCCACCCGCCACTTCGCGTTCCAGACCGCGGTGATCACCGTGCTGGTGCTGTCGTTCGTGCACACCGCGGGTGACACGGAGGCGGCCGCGTCCCGGCTGCTGGAGACGTTCCTGGCCTGTGCCCTCGTGCTGCTCGTGGGCCACCTTCCGCTGTCGGCCGACCCCGGAGTGCGGGTCGGCCACCGGTTCGCCGTCACGCTGCGCTGCACGGAACGCTATCTGCGCCATGTGCTGGACGCGACGGACCCGGCCGGGGCCGCGCACCGGGCCGATGCCCGGGGGCTGGCCCTGCGCGCCGCCACGTACCGGGCGCTCGCCGAGGCGCGGGCGGCGGCGGAGACCGCGTCGGCCGAGCTGCCGGGGCCGTTCGGCGGGCGCCGGCGGGACTGGCCCGCGGTGACGGTGTCGGCCGAACTCGTCGTGGACGCGGCGACGGCGTGCGCGTTGCGGGTCGAGAACGGGGTGCCGCGCCCTTCTTCCGCCGAGGTGGAGCGGGTGACGTCGGCGCTGTCCCTGCTGGCGGAGGCCCTGGAGGACGGCCACCGCGTCCGGCGTCCCGCGCCGGGGCCCGGTCCGCGCGACTGCCGTTCGCTGCGGGACGTGATGACCCAGTTGCACGGCATTCACCGCCTCACCACGGCCGGGCTCCCCGGCCCGCCGGCGGCCTGCCCCGTATCCCCGTCCTGACCTCGCCCGATGCCGCAACACCCGCATATTCGGGCGAAGATGTCGCGGTGGCATCATTTCGCCAAACCCTTGGACACGTGAGGGACTCGTGAAAGGATCACCCTCAAATTCCGTGGCGTGTCCCCGTATCCCGCGGCGCGTCACGCCTCGTCCCACCACCCATGGAGAACACACGTGGCCAAGACCTCTGGCCGTCGGCCCGGACGGGCCGCCGCCCGTCTCGCCGCCGCCGCGATATCCGCGGCCCTCGTCGGCACCGGTACCGCCGCCTTCGCCGCGGAGCCGGGCGACGCGCCGATGTTCGGCATCGCCGGTCTGGACAGTGCCGGCACCTCGTACTACTACACCCCGTCCGGCGACGGCGGCCTCGAGAAGCGTGTCGAGCTCGACACCGGCTGGAAGAACGTCAAGTTCGTCGGCCGGGTCGACAACAACGCCGACAACGTCGCGGACGGCCGCTGGCAGCTCGGCACCAACGGCGACATCCACTACTACGCCAACGACAACTCCGCGGCGAAGAAGGTCGGCTACGGCTGGGGCATCTACAACAAGCTGGTGTCCCCCGGCCAGTTCGGCGGCGCGGAGGGCGGCGACCTCCTCGGCCGCGACGCCAAGGGCGACCTGTACCTCTACCTGGGCTACGGCGACGGCACCGTCACCAAGCGCATCAAGGTCGGTTACGGCTGGGACGTCTACAGCGAGATCGCCGGCAACGGCGACCTGACCGGCGACGGCAGGAACGACCTCGTCGCCCGCGACAAGTCCGGCGTCCTGTGGCTGTACAAGGGCACCGGCAACCAGCACGACCCGTACGCCAAGCGCACCAGGATCGGCAGCGGCTGGAACCAGTACAACGCCCTGTTCGCCCCCGGTGACATCGACCTGGACGGCATCGCGGACCTGGTCGCG
The DNA here is from genome assembly GCF_044744085.1 of Streptomyces sp. NPDC087428. NCBI lineage: Bacteria > Bacillati > Actinomycetota > Actinomycetes > Kitasatosporales > Streptomycetaceae > Streptomyces > Streptomyces sp. NPDC087428. The sequence goes on along the minus strand of NZ_JBIUXR010000021.1, from coordinate 41,092 downwards.
CGGAACGCCGCCGGCGAGCTCTACCTGTACAAGGGCACCGGCAACGCCGCCGCCCCGTACAAGCCCAAGGCCATCATCGGAACGTCGGGCTGGAACACCTACCGCCTGTTCTTCTGATCAAAAGGGCAGGTTTTGTGCCCAAAATCGTGACACGATTCGGCTGAATCCGTGGTCCGCCGTCAACTCGCGGCGGGCCACGACCGATCACGATCCATGGAGTACTTCGTGGCCGAAACCGCTGGCCGTAACCACAAGCGCACAGCCGCTCGCGCGGCAGCCGCGGCGCTCACCGCCGCCCTCGTCGCCACCGGCACCTCCGCCGTGGCCGCAGACTCCCCGCAGCCGTCGATCAGCGCGGCGCAGCAGCCGTCCGCCGCGGCCGCGAAGGCGGCAGCCGCCGCAGCCAACAACTTCGCCCTGTTCGGCGTCAACTCCGCGGGCACCGCGTACGCCTACCGGTCGAACCTCAAGGGCGGTCTCACCGCCCGCAGCCTCAACGGATCGGGCTGGACGGGCGTCAACGCCATGCTCCAGGTCGCCAACGTGCCGAAGAGCAGCGGCGACAGCGACGGCATCTGGTTCCGTGAGAACAACGGGAACTTCGGCTACCTGAAGTTCGACGCCGACAAGCCGGTCCAGGTCGGCTACGGCTGGGACATCTACAACAAGCTGGTCTCCCCGGGCAACATCGGGGGCGCCGCCGCGGGCGACATCCTCGCCCGCGACAAGAAGGGGGACGTCTACGTCTACCTCGGCTACGGCACCGGCAAGGTGACGGGCCGCATCAAGGTGGGCTACGGCTGGGACATCTACAGCGAGATCGCCGGCAACGGCGACCTGACCGGCGACGGCAAGAACGACATCGTCGCCCGCGACAAGTCCGGTGTCCTGTGGCTGTACAAGGGCACGGGCAACCAGAAGGCGCCGTTCGCCAAGCGCACCAAGATCGGCAGCGGCTGGAACCAGTACAACCGGCTGGTCTCCACGGGTGACATCACCGAGGACGGCCGGACCGACCTCCTCGCCCGGAACGCCGCGGGCGAGCTCTACCTGTACCGGGGCACCGGCAACGCCGCCGCCCCGTTCGCGGGCAAGGTGAAGATCGGCACGAGCGGCTGGAACAGCTACAAGTTCCTCTTCTGAGCCACTCGGCACGTCCACCCGGACGGGTTCCGCCCGGCAGCTGAGAGCCGGAGCGTGCGCGCCGGGACATGAGAGAGGGCCGCATCCCCGTCACCGGGGATGCGGCCCTCTCGCCGTACTGCCCGCCGACCCTACTTGCGGATCAGGCTGCGGAGCACGTACTGCAGGATGCCGCCGTTGCGGTAGTAGTCCGCCTCACCGGGGGTGTCGATGCGGACGACGCCGTCGAACTCCACACCGGTGTCGGTGGTGACCTTGACGGTGCGCGGGGTGGTGCCGTTGTTCAGCTCGGTCACGCCGGTGAAGGAGAAGGTCTCCTCGCCGGTGAGGCCGAGGGACTCGGCGGTAGCGCCCTCCGGGAACTGGAGCGGGAGGACGCCCATGCCGATGAGGTTCGAGCGGTGGATGCGCTCGTAGGACTCGGCGATGACGGCCTTGACGCCCAGGAGCGCGGTGCCCTTGGCGGCCCAGTCGCGGGACGAGCCGGAGCCGTACTCCTTGCCCGCCAGGATGACGAGCGGGGTGCCGGCGGCCTGGTAGTTCTGCGAGGCGTCGTAGATGAACGAGACCGGCGCGTCGCTCTGGGTGAAGTCGCGGGTGAAGCCGCCCTCGGTGCCCGGCGCGATCTGGTTGCGCAGGCGGATGTTGGCGAACGTGCCGCGGATCATGACCTCGTGGTTGCCACGGCGCGAGCCGTAGGAGTTGAAGTCACGGCGGTCGATGCCGTGCTCCGTGAGGTACTTGCCGGCCGGCGTGTCGGCCTTGATCGCACCGGCCGGGGAGATGTGGTCGGTGGTGACCGAGTCGCCCAGCTTCGCCAGGACGCGGCCGCCGGTGATGTCCTCGACCGGGGTCGTCTCCATCGTCATGCCCTCGAAGTACGGGGGCTTGCGCACGTAGGTGGACTCGGAGTCCCACTCGAAGGTGTTGCCGGTGGGGATCGAGAGCGCCTGCCACTGGGCGTCGCCCGCGAAGACGTCCTGGTAGGACTTGTTGAACATGTCCTCGCCGATGGAGTTGGCGACGACGTCGTTGACCTCGGCCTCGGACGGCCAGATGTCGGCGAGGAAGACGGGCTTGCCGTCCTGGTCGACGCCGAGCGCGTCCTTGGTGATGTCGACCTTCATCGAACCGGCGATGGCGTACGCGACGACCAGCGGCGGGGACGCCAGGTAGTTCATCTTGACGTCGGGGTTGATCCGGCCCTCGAAGTTACGGTTGCCGGAGAGCACCGAGGTGACGGCCAGGTCGTGGTCGTTGACCGCCTTGGAGACCTCTTCCGGCAGCGGGCCGGAGTTGCCGATGCAGGTGGTGCAGCCGTAGCCGACGAGGTTGAAGCCGACCTTGTCGAGGTACGGGGTCAGGCCCGCCTTGTCGAAGTAGTCGGTGACGACCTTCGAGCCCGGGGCGAGGGTGGTCTTGACCCACGGCTTGCGGGTCAGGCCCTTCTCGACGGCCTTCTTCGCCACGAGCGCCGCGGCGACCATGACGTACGGGTTCGAGGTGTTGGTGCAGGAGGTGATCGCGGCGACGGTGACGGCGCCGTGGTCGAGCTCGTACGTCGAGCCGTCGGGGGCGGTCACGGTGACCGGGTTCGACGGGACGCCATTGGTGGCGGCCGGCGAGTCGGAGGCCGGGAAGGACTCCTTGCCCGCCTCCTCGTCGTCCGCGACGTAGTTGCGCACGTCCTGGGCGAACTGCGCCTTGGCGTTCGCGAGGACGATGCGGTCCTGCGGGCGCTTCGGGCCGGCGATGGAGGGGACGACCGTGGAGAGGTCGAGCTCCAGCTTCTCGGAGAAGTCCGGCTCGGCGGCCGGGTCGAGCCAGAGGCCCTGCTCCTTGGCGTACGCCTCGACGAGCGCGACCTGCTGCGCGTCGCGGCCGGTCAGGCGCAGGTACTTCAGCGTCTCGTCGTCGATCGGGAAGATCGCGGCGGTGGAGCCGAACTCCGGCGACATGTTGCCGATGGTGGCGCGGTTCGCGAGCGAGGTGGCGGCGACGCCCTCACCGTAGAACTCGACGAACTTGCCGACGACACCGTGCTTGCGGAGCATCTCGGTGATGGTCAGCACGAGGTCGGTGGCGGTGGTGCCGGCCGGGAGCTCGCCGGTCAGCTTGAAGCCGACGACGCGCGGGATGAGCATGGAGACCGGCTGCCCGAGCATCGCGGCCTCGGCCTCGATGCCACCGACGCCCCAGCCCAGCACGCCGAGGCCGTTGACCATGGTGGTGTGCGAGTCGGTGCCGACGAGGGTGTCGGGGTACGCCTGGCCACCCCGGACCATGACCGTGCGGGCCAGGTGCTCGATGTTGACCTGGTGGACGATGCCGGTGCCCGGGGGGACGACCTTGAACTCGTCGAAGGCGGTCTGGCCCCAGCGCAGGAACTGGTAGCGCTCCTTGTTGCGGCCGTACTCCAGCTCGACGTTCTGCGCGAACGCGTCGTTGGTGCCGAACTTGTCGGCGATGACGGAGTGGTCGATGACCAGCTCGGCCGGGGCGAGCGGGTTGATCTTCGCCGGGTCGCCGCCGAGCTCCTTGACGGCCTCACGCATGGTGGCGAGGTCGACGACACACGGCACACCGGTGAAGTCCTGCATGATCACGCGGGCCGGCGTGAACTGGATCTCCTGGCTGGGCTGAGCCTGGGAGTCCCAGCCACCGAGCGCCCGGATGTGGTCGGCGGTGATGTTCGCGCCGTCCTCCGTGCGGAGCAGGTTCTCCAGCAGCACCTTCAGGCTGTAAGGGAGGCGCGCGGAGCCCTCGACCTTGTCCAGCTTGAAGATCTCGTACGACTCGTCGCCCACGCGCAGCGTGCTGCGGGCGTCGAAGCTGTTCGCCGACACGACAGTCTCCTTCATCAATGTGCGCGTAACTCCGCGCCGCGCCTCACTACGGCGGGCGCCGCGTGGTGCTGCCTACAGCCACCCGACCATCCGCTAAGGTAAGGCTTAGTTAGGTAGCCCTTACCGCGCGGCGGCCCGCTGTGCGCCTTCGGCATATATCTCGATGTCGAGATAACTCTAGTACATCGCCGGGGAAGGGTCATGTCGGGGCACGCTTGACCGCTGCCATCCAAGCGAGGCGCTTACTCAGCGAACTCAGTCGTTGCGCCTTCCGTCTCAGCGAACATGGCCGTACGGACTGAACGCGCTGGGGCGCCGGGGTGCTGGTCGCCGTACCGACTGGGATGGATCTCGCAGGGCCGTACGTCGAGCTGTCGTACGCGGACGCCGTACGTCAGCGGCATCGGCGTCCGCTGCTGGACTGCGTGACGGCTCGGTTCGAGGACGTGGCTCCGGTACGGCCGTTCCGGCGGTCCCGTCGAAGCCCTCGGGGCTTGTGGAGAGCCGGGTGCGGTGCCGCGTCGCATGCCCGGTCCGGAAAGCGGCTTCGGGGAAACGCGCCGGCCGAAAGACCGGAACCGCGCCCCGGGCCGACTCCACCAACGCTTGACCGCCTGATCCTCGCGATGACGGCCGAGCGATCCCCGTCAAAGGCTGAGCACTGTCGCGCTGGACCTCGGCGTCCTATTCGGCTTCGTTCGGCTGCTCGGCGGAGCGGGCGCGTCGATGGGCCGCGACTCGTTCGCGGGTCGCGCACCGGCGGGAGCAGTAGCGGCGTTCGGGACCGCTGCCCTGGGTGATGAAGGCGTTCCGGCAGGCGGGGGATGCGCAGATTCTGCCGGGCGGGCGTTGGTGGTCCCAGAGGAGAACGGTCAGGGCCATGCAGGACGAGGCGATGAACCACTTGTCCCAGGGTGCGTTGTCCTGACGGTCGAGGTGGGGGTGCCAGGGGGTGCTGCCGCTGTGTGAGGTCAGGCGGAGCGGTTCGGCGTGGTCCGTCAGGAGCCGGTTGAGGGCGGCCGCGGCGTCGTCGGTGTGCTCGGCGGCGAAGACCGGTCGCAGCAGGGAGGCGGCTGCCCCCCGATGGCGGTGGTGGTCTCGGTGGTGCTCATCGCCCTGGCGCTGCCCGCCGCGTGGATGCTGCCCGCCCGTCCCGGTCGAGCTCGGGGCGTGCGGGCGACCTCATTGGCCGGCGACCTTGTCGCCGGAGTCCGGGTCATCGCCGCGAGACCCTCCCTGGCCAGGGCCACGCTCACCTCGGCCGTCTCCTGCATCGCCCAGGGAATGCTGACGGCGTGCGTCCCGCTCCTCGGCGAACGCGTTCTGGGCGGCGCCGGCCGAGGCGCGTTGCTGCTCTCCTGCGTGGCGATCTCGGCCTTGGCGGCCAATGCCATGCTCGCCCGGTTTCCGCGTTCAGTCGCCCCCGACACGATCATCTGGGCCAGTGCCCTTGTCCAGGCCACCGCGCTGGCCCTGGCCGCCTGGGGTCAGCCAGCCGTACTCGTCGTGGCCGTACTCATAGCGGGGATCGGTGAGGGACCCCGGCTGGCCGCCTTGTTCGCGGTCCGCCACCGGGAGGCACCGGATCACCTGCGAGGCCAGATCTTCACCACCGGCGCCAGCCTGAAGATCACCGGATTCGCCCTGGGGTCAGCAGTTGCCGGACCACTCGCGACCTGGTCTCTTCCAGGCACTCTGGCACTCGCAGCGAGCGTGGCGGTCCTTGCGGCACTGGTCTTCTTCGCGGTCCCGCCGGCCACCACCAACTCGTCCGAGAACAGCACGGTGTCGGCTTGAGCGTTCTCCGCGAAGAAGTCGGAGCCAGGGTGACCTTTCGCAGGTTGAGCGATTCTCAGCGAACCCGGCCGCGGATTCCGGTTGCCGTCAGCACTCGGCCGTCTCCTCCTGGCCGCACCGGTTCGCGCGGTCCACCTCGGCCATGTGTTCCTCGGCCCACGCACGGAGCATGGCCAGCGGTTGTTCCAGCGTCAGGCCGAGCGGGGTGAGCCGGTAGTGCACGCGCGGCGGCACCGTCGCCTCCACCCGGCGGCCGACCAGGCCGTCACGGGTCAGCCCTCGAAGGGTGACCGAGAGCATCTTCTGCGAGACGCCGGTCATCCGGCGCTGCAGCTCCGCGAAGCGCACCTCCCCCGGGGATGCCTCCGCCAGCACCTTGATGGCCATGGACGTCCACTTCGTACCGATCCGGTCGAGCAGACCGCGGGTCGGACACTGCGGATCGAACAGGTCTCCACGGTCCCCGTGAGGGGAAGGCGGCGTCGGGGAGGTCACCTGGGGCTCACCACCTGAGGCAGAAGTGCGGTCTTGGCCCTCCCACTTTAGTTACCTATCGTTTTGTTGTCACCATTCGTAACCGCCTGGAGATCCACGTGCCTGCCGCACCGCACCGCATGTCCGGCCACCGCCCGTCCGGCGTAGAACTCCGCCGCGTCAGGGCCAACGGCGTCGACCTCAACGTGGCCCTCGCCGGCGAGGGCCCGGCCGTGCTGCTGCTGCACGGCTTCCCGCACACCTGGCGACTGTGGACCCACGTCCTGGACGGGCTCGCCGGGCGATACCGGGTGATCGCACCGGACCTGCGGGGAGCGGGCGCGAGCACACGCGCCGTGGACGGCTACGACGCCGGCACGCTCGCGAGCGACGCCGAAGCCCTCCTCGACGCTCTCGGGGAGAGTTCGGCGGCCGTGGTCGGCATCGACGCCGGCACCCCGCCGGCCTTCCTACTCGCCATGCGCCGCCCCGGCCTCGTCCGGCAGCTCGTCGTCATGGAGTCGCTTCTGGGCAGGCTGCCGGGCGCCGAGGAATTCCTCGCCCACGGAGCACCGTGGTGGTTCGGTTTCCACGCGGTACCCGGCCTCGCGGAAACCGTTCTCGCCGGGCACGAAGCCCAGTACATCGACTGGTTCCTCGACGCGGGTTCGCTCGGAGAGGGGGTGGACCCAGCTGTCCGGGAAGCCTTCACCCGTGCGTACACCGGGACCGAGGCTCTGCGCTGTGCCTTCTCCTACTACCGTGCGCTGCCAGAGAGCGCCGGGCAGATCCAGGAGGCCGTCGGTACGGGCAGGTTGACCGTGCCCACCATGGCCATCGGCGCCCACCCCGTGGGCAGAGCCCTCGAACAGCAGCTGCGTCCGGTCGCCGATGATCTCATCGGCCACCTCGTCGAGGACTGCGGCCACATCATCCCGCTGCACCGCCCCGAGGAACTGCTCGGCCTCCTGGAACCGTTCCTCGCCTCGGCGGGGTCAGCCGCCGCGTGTGAACCACCCGGCGGCGGCGCCGTCGGTGCCGTCCCCGTCCGGACCGGGGGTGTCCTGCCCCAGGCCCCGGCGGATCGCGATCTCCACGGGTGAGTACGCCCCGTCGGCCCGCTCCAGTTCGTACGGCGCGGCCGGCATCAGCGGCGGCTGGGCCATGAAGCGCGGCCGCGCCCCGTGGTGCGGTTGCGCCGCGTGCACCAGGAACGGGTGGCACAGGTAGACATCGCCCGGGGACCCGGTGGCGAGGGCGAGCGGGCGGTGGTCGGACGCCGCCACCAGGTCGGGCGCGAGGGCCGGCCCGCTCGCTCCGTCCTCCCCGTACTTCTCCAGCACCTTCGGCACGTCGAGGTGTGAGCCGGCCCGGATCCGGGTCGGGGCGTCCTCCTCACCGACCTCGCTGAACAGGAACAGCATGAGCAGCGCCCGGCCCCGGGAGCGCAGATTCGTGAAGTACCAGCTCTCGCCCTCGGGCAGGTAGCTCCCCTCGATGTGCCAGCCCGCGTCCTGCGGCTCCTCCTCGTGCGGGAAACGCAGCGGGAAGGTGCCCAGCGAGTAACGCGGCTCCCAGCGTCCCGCGCCGACGAGCAGGTCGTACGCGTGCTGCAGGGACGGGGAGTTGGGGGCGGCGGCGAAGGGTCCCTGCGCCATGCCCGCCACCCGGTGCACGGGCTGCGTCCAGGTCGAGGGATCGTCCGGGTCGCAGCCCGTCTCCCGCCACAGCAGCCGCGCGCAGTCCGCGGCCACGCGCGGCGCGACGGCGCCCTCCAGCTTCACGAAGCCGTCGCGGAGGAAGCGGGATACCGAGGTCGTGTCATCCATGCCCCCATCGTCCGGCGACACCGGTCCCGCTCACCCGACATTCCCCGCACCGCCTTTGTCGGGTGACCGCCGAGCGCCTTCCCGTCCCTCCGGGACCGGAAGCGGCCGCCCCGCGGACTCCGGACCGGTCCGGTGTCCGCGGCCCGTCAGTCGAGACAGAACTCGTTGCCCTCGACGTCCTGCATCACGAGGCACGACTCGTCGAAGCCGTCGGCACGCAGGAGTCGCACGCGCACCGCGCCGAACGCGACCAGTCGTGCGCACTCGGCCTCCAGCGCGGCGACGCGCTCTTCGCCCACGAGCCCGACGGCGACCCGGACGTCGAGATGCACCCGGTTCTTGACGACCTTGCCTTCGGGAACACGCTGGAAGTACAGCCGGGGCCCGACACCTGCGGGGTCGTGGCAGACGAAACCCGCACCCTGACGCTCAGGCGGCAGCGAGCGGCCGAAATCGTCCCACGTGGCAAACCCCTCCGGCGGCGGCGGTACGACGTACCCCAACACCTCGCACCAGAAGCGGGCGACGCGCTCGGGTTCCGCGCAGTCGAAGGTGACCTGGATCTTCTTGACCGACGTCATCGGGCCAGCTTACTGACGCGTGCTGGTCACGGGGATCTGTCGGCGGACATCGTCCAGCAGGTTCCGCATCGCGATGCGGAAGATCTCGGCCTGGTGGTCGCCGAGGAAGGCCACGTGCCCGAACACCTCAAGGATGACAAGGCCGTTCAGGTGGCCCCACGCGCTCATCAGGAGAGCGGTGGCAGGGGGCGGCAGATGCCCCAGGCCGTAATGCGGCAGCTGCTCCAGATACGCCCGGAGTTCGGGTGAGAGCGCGGGACTCCCGGCGGCGGCGAGCTGCGCCTCGGTGAACCCGTCGAACATCTCGCGCTCGAAGATCACGCTCATCCGGCGCATCGCCCGGGTGGTCGGGCCGTCGACGGGTGCCGCGTAGTCCCGCAGCGGCGTTCCGTAGAGAAGCTGGAAGCGCTCCGGGTGTGCGACGGCCCATCGGCGGTAGCCCTCGGCCGCGATCACCAGGCGCGGCAGGGCCGGGTCGTCCGGCGCGGTGTCGACGGCGGCCTGCACGGCATCGGCCAGATCGCCGTACGCCTTGGCGATGAGCTCCGTGACGAGGGCTTCCCTGCTCGGGAAGTAGTGGTAGAGCGCCTGCACGGTCATCCCCAGATCCCGGGCGATCGCGCGCAGGGACAGGGCCGCGGGGCCGTTCTCCGTGATGTGGCGCTCGGCCGCGTCCAGGATCTCCTGGGTCGCGGCGGCCCGGCGGCGCTGGCGCAGGGTGGGCGGGGCCGTTGCGTGTTCGTCGGCAGGCATGCGGTGACGGTACGGCGGTCGCCGCATGCCGGGCAAGAAGAACTTACCGGCCGTGAAGAAAATCTCACACTGCCAAATCTTCTGTCCCGTCACTAACGTCACTCGCGGCGACAACGAGTGCGACACCGCACCCGCTTCGGACGGGGCGAAGAACCCCGGGAGCAGTGCGCCGGCAGTACCCCCTTGCTCAACTCCGGCCGCCTCGAGCCGACTTCACCGTATGGACACCTAAGGAGATCGTGCGTGTTTGAACGCATAGCCGAACTGGCGATTCGTCGCCCCCGGCTGATACTCGTCGTCGCCGCCGTGGCTGTCGTCCTCATGGGCGGCCTGGGCTCCGGCGCGTTCGGCAAGTTGCTCGGGGGCGGCTACGACGACCCGGCCTCCCAGTCCACCCGGGCCGGGAAGGTCATCGACGAGAAGTTCGGCGGAGAGACGAACCTGGTCCTGCTGGTCCGCGCCTCCGAGGGCCGCGTCGACGCCCCGGCCTCGGAGCAGAGCGGCCGGGCCCTGCTGGCCGGTCTCAAGAAGGAGAAGAACCTAGAGAACGTCGTCTCGTTCTGGGACACGGGCAGCTCCTCCCTCCGCTCCGAGGACGGCCGCGAGGCCATGGTGCTCGCCCACGTGAAGGGGGACGACACCGAGCGGGACGAGAACGCCAAGAGCGTCATCGACGCCTACACCGGGCCGTACAAGGACACGCTCACGGTCCGGGCGGGCGGCGCCGCCGCCGTGACCAGCGAGATGGGGAAGCAGTCGGGCGAGGACCTCCTCCTGGCCGAGGGCATCGCCGTTCCGCTGACCCTCGTGCTGCTCCTGATCGTCTTCGGCAGCGCGGTCGCCGCCCTGCTGCCGCTGGTGATCGGAATCATCGCCATCGCGGGCACGTTCGCGGAGCTCTTCGTCCTCGGCAGCGTCACCGATGTGTCCGTCTTCGCGATCAACCTGACCACGGCGCTGGGGCTCGGCCTCGGCATCGACTACGCCCTGTTGATGATCAGCCGGTTCAGGGAACAGCTCGCGACCGGGGCGGGCGTGGACGACGCGGTCCGGCGGACGGTGAGCACCGCGGGCCGTACGGTCGCGTTCTCCGCCGCGACCGTGGCGGCCGCGCTCGCCGCGCTCCTGGTGTTCCCGCAGTACTTCCTGCGCTCGTTCGGCTACGCCGGGGTCGGGGTCGTCGCCATCGCGGCGTTCAGCACCCTGTTCGTGATGCCCGCTCTGTTCGTCGTCCTGGGCCACCGGGTCAACAGCGGGCGGATGCCGTGGGCGAAGCCGGGGCGCTCCAGCACCCGGGCGCCGATGTGGGGGCGGCTGGCCGGCACCGTCATGCGGCGGCCCGCGCTCACCGCGCTGCCCGTGCTCGCGGTCCTGCTGGTCGCGGCGAGCCCGCTCCTCGGCATCACCTTCGGCACGCCGGACGAACGCGTGCTGTCCTCGGACGCCGAGAGCCGCCAGGTCTCGGCCGTCCTGCAGAAGAAGTTCAACGGCAACGACGACGCGGCCCTCCACGTCGTCGTCGACACCTCAGTGAGCAAGGCCCCTCTGACGTCGTACGCGCTCGAACTGTCCGGTCTCGACGGTGTCGCCCGCGTCGAGACAAGTGCGGGCACCTACACCGACGGACGCTCCACGGCCGCCGGCCCCGGGAACGCCGCCCTCGGCCGCCCCGACGCACAGCGGATCAACGTGGTGAGCGACCTGCCGCCGAAGTCGGACGCGTCGCAGAGCCTGGTCGACGAAGTGCGGGCGGTCGCCCCGCCCGCCGGATCACACCCCCTGGTGGGCGGAACCGACGCCGTACTGGTCGACGCCAAGGGCGCGATCGGCAACCGCCTCCCGCTCGCGGTGACCCTGGTCCTCCTCACCACGTTCCTTCTGCTCTTCCTGTTCACCGGCAGCATCGTGCAGCCGGTACGTGCACTGGTGCTCAACGTGATCAGCCTGGGAGCGACCCTCGGCGTCATGACGTGGATCTTCCAGGACGGCCACCTCTCCTCCCTGCTCGGCTTCACCGCCCAGCCGATGGAGGTGTCCATGACCGTGCTGATGTTCTGCATCGCCTTCGGCCTCTCCATGGACTACGAGGTCTTCGTCACCAGCCGCATCAAGGAACTCCACGACCTGGGCGAGGACAACGAGTCCGCCGTGACCAACGGCCTCGGGCACACGGGACGCATCGTCAGCGCGGCGGCCTGCCTGCTGGCGGTGAGCTTCTTCGCCTTCGGGACGGCCGAGCTCAGCTTCATGCAGCTGTTCGGCCTGGGCAGCGGCCTCGCCATCCTCATCGACGCCGTCGCGGTACGCGGCATCCTGGTGCCCGCCGCGATGCGGCTGCTCGGCCGGTCGGCCTGGTACGCGCCCGGCTTCCTGCGTACGTTCCACGCACGGTTCGGCCTCAGTGAGGGCGGCCCCGCGCCCGAACCGGCCGCCGCCGCGTACGCCAACTCGCCGGAGTACGTGACCGAGTCGCCGTACGCGAAGGACCCGACGCAGGTCTGACCACCTCCGGTCATGCCCGGTACGGGCCGGTGGTACCGGGCATGGTGGACTTCGGGTCCGGTGGATGGATCGGGTCGGACGGGTCGGGTCGGGTCGGGCCGGGCCGGGCCGGGCCGGGCGGACGGTTCGGGTCCGGCGGACGGTTCGGGTCCGGCGGCGGAGTGGCGCGGGCGGAGAGAGACGGTGGGGCAGCGCATGACCGAGCACGGCAAGGACCACGGGTATCTGCTGGACAACCAGCAGTCGGAGGCGGGCATCCGGTTCGGCGCGCTGGCCGAACTGTTCGACCCGGTGACATTCCGGCACATCGACCGCATCGACATCACCGAGGGCATGCGGTGCTGGGAGGTCGGAGCCGGCGGCCCCTCCGTTCCCGCGGGTCTCGCCGAACGGGTCGGCGCCACCGGGCAGGTCGTCTGCACCGACATCGACGTGTCCTGGGCCCGGGACGCCGCCTCCGACGTCGTCGAAGTCCTGCGCCACGACGTCGCGGCCGATCCTCCGCCGCCGGGTGGTTTCGACCTGGTGCACGCCCGGCTGGTCCTGGTACACGTCGTCGACCGCGCCGAGGCACTGCGCCGCATGGTCCAGGCGCTGCGCCCCGGAGGCGTGCTGCTCCTGGAGGACGCCGATCCGGGGCTGCAACCCCTGCTGTGCCCGGACGAGTCGGGCCCCGAGCAGCGGCTGGCGAACCGTCTGCGGTCCGGGTTCCGGGAGCTCATGGCGGGACGCGGTGCCGATCTCGCGTACGGTCGGACGCTGCCCCGGCGGCTGCGCGAGGCCGGTCTGCTCGGCGTGCGGGCGGACGCCTGCTTCCCGATCACCTCGCCGGCCTGCACCGTTCTCGAGGCCGCGACCGTCCGGCAGATCCGTGGCCGGCTCGTGGCCGCGGGGATCGCGACCGACGAGGACATCGACCGCCATCTGTCGAACGTCGCCACCGGAGACCTCGATCTGGCGACGGCCCCGATGATCTCCGCCTGGGGCCGGCGCCCGCAGGGTGCGGCGGACGCGTGTGACGGACGCGTGTGACGGACGCGTGTGACGGAGGCGTGTGACGGACGCGTGTGACGGAGGCGTGTGACGGACGGCCGGATCGGTCAGGATTCGAGAAGCGAGGGTCGCTGGACCGCGCATAGCCTGACCGTCATGGACATCACCATTCACACGAGCGCCCTCCCGCACGACGACCCGGACGCGTCCCTCGCCTTCTACCGCGACACCCTCGGCTTCGAGGTCCGCAGTGACGTCGGGCAGGGCAGGATGCGCTGGATCACGGTCGGCCCGGCAGGGCAGCCCGACACGTCCATCCTCCTGGCGCCCCCGGCCGCCGACCCCGGGGTCACCGAGGACGAGCGCCGCACCATCACCGAGATGATGGCCAAGGGCACCTACGGGTGGATCCTGCTGGCGACCCGGGACCTCGACGGAACCTTCGAGAAGGTGCAGGCCGGCGACACCGAGGTCGTCCAGGAGCCGACCGAGCAGCCGTACGGGATCCGCGACTGCGCCTTCCGCGATCCCGCGGGCAACATGGTCCGCATCCAGGAACTCCGCTGAGCCGCCCCGCCCTCGGCACGCCGTCGGCAGCCACCGCCATGCGAAGGAGTCCTCCCTTGTGCCATCCCTCGTGGGCGCGGGCCCGCGCCGCAGAGCAGCGACTGCGTGACCTGGCGCTGCTGCGCCGGGTCCGCGACCGGATCGACCGTGAGTACGCGCAGCCGCTGAACGTGGAGGCGCTCGCCCGCGGCGCGAACATGTCCGCAGGGCACCTCAGCCGTCAGTTCCGGCTGGCGTACGGCGAGTCGCCGTACGCGTACCTGATGACGCGTCGTATCGAGCGCGCGAAGGCACTGCTGCTCCGTGACGGCCTCAGCGTCACGGAGATCTGCTTCGCGGTCGGCTGCTCGTCGCTGGGCACCTTCAGCACCCGCTTCACGGAGCTGGTCGGGATGCCGCCCAGCGCCTACCGGCGCCGTGCGGCGGGCGCCGCGGCGGGGATGCCTCCCTGCGTGGCGAAAACGGTGACCCGACCGGTCAGGAATCGAGAAGCACCCGCCCCGGAGCCACACCTAGCGTGACGGACATGACATCCATCGAATCCGTCACCCTCGAAGTGGCCGACCCCACGGCCGCCCAGCGCTTCTACACCTCCGCCTTCGGACTGGACACGCAGCTGCGTCTGCGGGCCTCCGAGGCACCCACGGCCGGCTTCCGCGGTTTCACGCTCTCGCTCACGGTCTCCCAGCCCGCCACCGTCGACAGCCTCATCGACTCGGCCCTCGAAGCGGGCGCCACGTCGCTCAAACCGGCCGCCACGTCGTTCTGGGGCCACGGCGGCGTCGTACAGGCCCCCGACGGCACGATCTGGAAGGTCGCGACCTCGGCGAAGAAGGACACCGGCCCCGCCACCCGGGAGATCGACGCGATCGTGCTCCTGCTGGGGGTCGAGGACATGGCCGCGAGCAAGCGGTTCTACGTCGGTCAGGGGCTGGCGGTGGCGAAGAGCTTCAGCCGCATGTACGTCGAGTTCGCCGCCGGCCCGAGCCCCGTCAGGCTGGCGCTGTACAGGCGCCGCGCCCTGGCCAAGGACGTCGGGGTCTCCCCCGACGGCACCGGATCGCACCGGATCGTGATCGGCGGCGACGCCGGCCCCTTCACCGACCCGGACGGGTTCGCCTGGGAGGCCGCGTCGCCGGCCCTCGCGCCCTGAGGTGACCGCGCCCCGATGTGACGCAGGAGCTGCGGAGACGCGACCTCGTGCCCGTCGGCCGCGACCTCTCCCGACCGCCGCGAGGGACCACGCTCGCCCGACGTCCGGACTCCCGCAGACTCCGGGGATAGCCTCCCTCGACCCACGCGCGAGCGCCTCCGCGGCGCGTGCGAACGGAACCGGCGCCCGATGACAAGTACAGGGTGAGACCGTCGCCCGGCGGTCGGAGACGGAGACTCCGTGAAACCGGATGTCCGGCAACACGAGGGGCGCGGTGACCGCGCCCCCGAGCACGAACGCGACGACGACGCCCGGCTGACGCGGTCGGCGACCGGTGACGCCGCGGCGTTCACCCCGCTGGTGGAGAAGTACTCGACCGCCCTGCACGGCTATTTCGCCCGGCGGATGCCCGGCGCGGCCGACGATCTGCTGGCCGAGACCTGGTTCCAGGCGTTCGCCGCACGGCGCACGTTCGACCCCGCGCGCGGCTCGGCGAGGGGCTGGCTGTTCGGCGTGGCCCGCAACGTACTGTCTCAGCATCTGCGGCGGGCGGGGCGGCACGAGGTCGTACCGGGACCGGAGGTCACCGACCCCTGGCAGGCGGTGGACCAGCGGCTCGACGCGGCCGCACTGGCACCCGCCCTGCGCCAGGCACTGGCCGAACTCCCCGTAGAGGAACGTGAGTTGCTGCTCCTCGTCGGCTGGGAGCAGCTCACCCCGGCGGAGGCGGCCACCGCTGTGGGCATCCCTGCGGGCACGGCCCGCTCGCGGCTGCACCGGGCCCGGGGCCGGCTGCGCGACCGGCTCGCCCCGCCCCGCCCGGCGGGCCGGCAGCTGAGCGTGACGGGAGACCTGGCATGAGTCCGTACGACGACGCGGGACGGGCCGGCACGAGGCCGTACGACACAGCGGGGCGGACCGGCACGAGGCCGTACGACACAGCGGGGCGGACCGGCACAAGTCCGCACGACAACACGGAGCAGACCGGCACAAGTCCGTACGACGACGGCATGGAGCAGACCGGCATGAGGACGCACGGCGTGAAGGAGAGCGGTATGGACGAGCGAGGGACGCTGCTGGACTTCCCGGGCGCCGATGAACTGATGGCCGCGGGGCAGGTCGAACAGCCGTCGGCACAGGCGGTGTCCGACGCGCTGGCGCGGGTCGGGACGGCGGCGGCGCAGGAGGCCGGGCACGGGACGGGGGCCGTTGTCGTGGCACCGGCCCGGCGGCTGTCCGTGCGCCGCCGGGTCCTCGTCGGCATGTTCGCCGCCGCCGCGGTCGCGGCCGGCGCGGTGACGTACACGAACGCCGATGCCGGGGCGGCGGCGCCCACGGGCCCGCGGGGCGGGACGCGGGCGACCGGCGCGGCCGTCTTCCTGAACGACATGTCCACCGTTGCCGCAAGCCGGTCCGTCACCACGGGGAAGTACTGGAAGACGCACACGCCGATCGGGGACACCTACCTCTCGCAGTCCATGGACTTCTACGTCACGAACGCCGGCAAGGCCTACAAGAAGGGTCGCCAGTCCGGCTGGGAGTTCGGTCCGAAGAACGTCGACTGGAAGGGCCTGGACCAGCTGCCCACCGACCCGGCGCAACTCCTCCAGCTGCTGCAGACACCGACGAAGACCCAGGACATCGCCCCCTTCGACCAGGCGACCGCGCTGCTCGGCGACGCCCCCGCGAGCCCGAAGCTGCGGGCAGGGGTGTTCAAGGCGATGGCCGGGCTGAAGGGCATCAAACTCGTCGGGTCCGTCAAGGACAGCACCGGGCGCGGCGGGACGGCCCTTGAGTTCCAGGAGGCCAGGAGCCTCGGCCGGGTGACCGTCGACCCGAGGACGAGCGCGATCCTGGAGTACACCTTCACGTGGACGTCAGGGCCGAGCAAGGGCAAGGTCACCCACCACACGGTCCTGTCGATGGGATTCACGGACAAGATCGGCTGAACCTGACGGCGGGGCAGGACGAGCACTGAGGGACGGGACGGGGTGGCAGGGGTGCGCACATGGCTCCCCCGCCACCCACTTCCGTCCCCCACTCCTCCTACGCGGAGGTCCGCCGGCGGACCAGCTCCTTGCCCTCCTCCGGCAGTGCGTCGGCGGCCAGCAGCCGCGGCAGCAGGTCACCTTCCAGGGTCATGGCCCGGAAGACGAGCGCGACGGTCACGTCGTGATCCGGCCGGTGCACGACCTCGACCGGGTCATCCGCACGGATGTCGCCGGGCTCGATCACGCGCAGGTACGCCCCGGGCAGCGCGGCCCGCGTGAACCGCTTGATCCAGCCGTCGCGCCCCAGCCAGCCCTGAAACGTGCCGCACGGGATCCGCGCGCAGGACACCTCCAGGACCGCATCCGGCCCGATCCGCCAGCGCTCGCCGATCAGGGCGCCGTTGACGTCCAGCCCGAGGGTCGTGAGGTTCTCCCCGAAGACCCCGTTGGCCAGCGGCCGGCCCAGCTCGGCCGCCCAGCCGTCGAGGTCCTCGCGGGCGTAGGCGTAGACGGCCTGGTCGGAGCCGCCGTGGTGCTTCACGTCGTAGACCCGGTCACCGGCGAGGCCGACCGCACCGGTGCCCTTGGGGCCGGGGGCCGTGACGGCGACCGGTCCGTCGACAGGCCGCTTGTCGATACCGGTCGAGCTCAGCCCCTTCCAGGGGTTGGGACGGGGGTGGCCGGTATTGACGGAGAGCAGCTTCATTCCGGGGACCATACGATCACCCACGCGCCGGGTCGACCCATTTATCCCGCTGCCCGGCACCGGCGGCCCGGCACCGGCGAACGCACCCGATGGACGCGCTCCACGTGCCGAACCCGCCCGCCGGACGGACCATGGAGCCGGGCGGCAGTGCCCGTGATCGGCCGTGCCCCCGCGCTGCGGGCCGGCACCCGCCCGTCACTCGAACACCACACCCCACCAACAGCCTCATCTCATATCTGAGATAGCCTTTCGGTATGTCAGATGACTACCTCGTACGTATCGGCAAGCTCATCCGTGACGCCCGTCAGCACCGGGGCTGGACACAGAGCCAACTCGCCGAGGCGCTCGCCACCAGCCAGAGCGCCGTGAACCGCATCGAGCGCGGCAATCAAAACATCAGCCTTGAGATGATTGCGCGTATCGGTGAAGCACTCGACAGTGA
The DNA here is from genome assembly GCF_044744085.1 of Streptomyces sp. NPDC087428. Lineage (NCBI taxonomy): Bacteria > Bacillati > Actinomycetota > Actinomycetes > Kitasatosporales > Streptomycetaceae > Streptomyces > Streptomyces sp. NPDC087428. The sequence goes on along the minus strand of NZ_JBIUXR010000021.1, from coordinate 23,315 downwards.
GATCGTGTCGCTCGGCTACGCCGGCCCCATGCACCTGCGGGTGGTCGGCGGGCGCCGGCTGTCCGGCGCCATCGACGTCAAGACCAGCAAGAACGCCTGCGTGGCGCTGCTCTGCGCCTCGCTGCTCAACAAGGGCCGCACGGTGCTGCGCCGGGTGGCCCGCATCGAGGAGGTGTACCGCCTCCTGGAGGTGCTGAACTCCATCGGTGTGCGCACCCGGTGGATCAACGACGGCACCGATCTGGAGATCGTCCCGCCCGCCCGGCTCGACATGGACGCCATCGACGCGGACGCCGCCCGCCGGACCCGGTCGATCATCATGTTCCTGGGGCCGCTGCTGCACCGGATGGACCAGTTCAAGCTGCCGTACGCGGGCGGCTGCGACCTCGGCACCCGGACGATCGAGCCGCACATGATCGCGCTGCGCCGCTTCGGCCTGGAGATCGCCGCCACCGAGGGCATCTACCACGCCCAGGTCGACCACGCCGTCACGCCCGGCCGCCCGATCGTGCTGACCGAGCGCGGTGACACCGTGACCGAGAACGCGCTGCTGGCCGCCGCCCGGCACGACGGCACCACCGTCATCCGCAACGCGTCGTCCAACTACATGGTCCAGGACCTCTGCTTCTTCCTGGAGGCGCTGGGCGTACGGGTGGACGGGGTCGGCACGACGACACTGACGGTGCACGGTGTGCCGACCATCGACGTGGATGTCGACTACTCCCCCTCCGAGGACCCGGTCGAGGCGATGAGCCTGCTCGCCGCCGCCGTCGTGACCGAGTCCCAGCTGACGATCCGCCGGGTGCCGATCGAGTTCCTGGAGATCGAGCTCGCGGTGCTGGAGGAGATGGGCGTCGACTGCGACCGTACGCCGGAGTACGCGGCCGACAACGGACGCACCCGGCTGGTCGACCTGACGGTCAGGCCCTCGAAGCTGGAGGCACCGATCGACAAGATCCACCCGATGCCGTTCCCCGGCCTCAACATCGACAACGTGCCGTTCTTCGCGGCCATCGCCGCCTCGGCCCACGGCCAGACCCTCATCCACGACTGGGTCTACGACAACCGTGCCATCTACCTCACCGACCTCAACCGCCTCGGCGGCCGGCTCCAGCTCCTGGACCCGCACCGAGTGCTCGTCGAGGGCCCGACCCGGTGGCGCGCGGCCGAGATGATGTGCCCGCCCGCGCTCCGGCCGGCCGTGGTGGTGCTGCTCGCGATGATGGCCGCCGAGGGCACCTCCGTACTGCGCAACGTGTATGTGATCAACCGCGGTTACGAGGAACTGGCGGAGCGGTTGAACTCGGTGGGTGCGCAGATCGAGATCTTCCGGGATATTTGATGCGAAGATGCCGCCGCACCTCGCCTGACCTGCCATTTAGCGGGTCAGGGAGGGGTGCGGCGGCATCTCTGGGACTTCTCTGGGACTTTGGGCCCGCAGTGGGCTACGAGCCACGCTCCACAGGCTCTGCCGACCGGCCGCGGCTACGCGAAGATCGCGTCGATGGCGGCGGTGCCCCGTGCACCGGCTCGGGGCAGGAAGTGGGAGTACTCACGCAGGGTGAACCCGGGGTCGGAGTGGCCCAGCCAGCGTGCCAGGGAGACGACTGATTCGCCAGCCTCCAGTTCCTCGGAGGCGTAGAAGTGGCGCAAGGCGTGGAAGCCGTGCTCCCGCGACGGCTCCCATACCCGGGACCCACTCCGGTCGCTCTCTTGCAGCGGAGCGATCACGCCCGCTCCGGCCAGGGCCGGCTTCCAGACGTAGGAGTTGAAGAAGTTCCGGTTGATCGCCTTCCTCTCGCGTCCCGTCACCAAGAGGCTGTAGGTCCCCGGCCGCCGGTGTTTGGCATCCACAGGCGTCTCAGGGGGACTCGGGTCATCCCAGGGCAGCGTGACCGGCACTGGCGCGAAGAGTTCCATGTGCCGCTGGATGGTCCGGGCCACGCTCTTGGGCAAGGGCACGTCTCGGACCTTGCGGCCCTGGGAAGCGCGAAGCACAGCTTCGTCCGCACCATCTTGACCTGGCGCCGGATAGGGACGACTTCCTTGGCGAAGGCGATGTCCTCCGCGCTCAGCCCGAGTGCCTCTCCTTGTCGGAGGCCAAGGCCCGCTCCGATCTCGACGAGGACGCGATACCGTTCCGGCATCGCCGCACGTACGGCCGGCACGCGTTCGGGTGGCCACGCCTCAACCCTGCCGGGTGCGGCAGCCGGCGGACCGACCGTGCTGGAGCGGCACGGGTTACGTGCAAGGCGGCGATCCTCAACGGCGGCCTGGAGGACGCTGGACAGCGTCACCCAGCAAGACGGATCGAGGTTGGACCAAGGTCCTTCTCCAGCCGCTTCTTCCAGTTGCGCAGCGTCTCCGTGCCTATGCCATTCAGCGGCTGGGCACCGAGATGCGGAAGGACGTGCCGACGCACACGCTGCTCGATACGCTCGACGGTGGACGGGTCTCCGCTCTGGGTGGGCCACCAGTGCGTCTCGATGTAGTCCTTGAGCGAGATGGCCCCGTCGCGCGGATCGACGAACTCGCCGCGCCGTGCGTCGGTCTGGGCCTGGGAGAGCCAGGTCTTGGCGTCCTGGAGTGCGTCGAACGAGCGGGTCCTTGACGCCGGGGATGCCCTTGACGCGGTAGCGGGTGCATTTGCCGTACATGGCCGTGCGCTCGCGCCTACCGGTCTTCGGGCTGGGGCGCTTCTTGAGCCATCGGTCTTCTATGTAGCCGGCCAGGAGAAACTCCTTGGTGTAGCAGATGGGAACGGCGGCGGTGACCTGCGAGAACACCGGAGAGATGCCGCAGTGCGCGGCTGGACAGATCGATGCCGGACGGGTAGACAAGCACGTGAAGCTCCTGGCGGACTGGTGATCTTGGTCGTGAACCCGTCTACCAGGAGCTTTCTTCATGCCCGCCGCCGGGGCTGCCGGTTCACCCACCCGTCAGGTTGGAAACCGTCCCGCGATTTCCCCCCTGCTTCAAACGACAAGGCAACGGGTGGGCGGAGAACTGGTTCTCCGCCCACCCGGGCCAGATCCCTCCCGTACCTCACAGAGAGACCAGCGATGCCTGCCCAATCTTCGGATCGGTTCGCGCTGGCGTCGCCTGACCTGCGGCCGCCAGGCCCTGCTCGTCCTGGCCCACCTGCGCTGCGGCGACACCTACGCCCGTCTCGCCGCGGGCTTCCGCAATCGGGATCGCCACGGCCTACCGCTACATACGCGAGGCGGTCGACCTCCTGGCCGCCCTCGCGCCCACGCTGGAACAGGCCATGACGTCCGTCCGGAAGAAGGCGTACGTGATCCTCGACGGCACCGTGCTGCCGATCGACCGCATCGCCGCAGACCGGCCGTACTACTCCGGGAAGAAGAAGCATCACGGGATGAACGTGCAGGTCATCACCGATCCCGCCGGACGCCTGATCTGGGGCTCGGACGCACTGCCGGGAGCCACGCACGGCCTGACCGCGGCGCGGGCCCACGGCATTCCCGCCTCCCTCGCCGCAGACGACATCAAGTGCTGGGCCGACAAGGCGTATCAGGGCGCCGGCCCCGCGATCCGTGTCCCGATCCGTGGCAAGCACCTGCGCGGCTGGCGCCGACGTCACAACCGGGACCACACGAAGATCCGCAGCCTCGGTGAACGCGCCATGGCGATCCTCAAGTCCTGGCGGCTCCTGCGGAAGCTCCGCTGTAGCACCACCCGCATCACAGCCGTCGTCCGAGCCGTCGTCGCCTCGAACTCGCCAGCTGATCAAGATGGAAAAGGTTCAGTCAAGTTAGGCGTCATTCATCGACGCGTCCAGGTCTGGTTGTCCCAGCCACTGCATTCCCAAAGGACCACCACCGTTCCGCTCGTGCCCCCGAAAATGGTGACGCATTTCTGTGACTGATCAGCCAGCAACTCTTCCCCGGAGAAGTGGAATTTCTGACTGGCGTCGCCGCTGCACCCGGTCAGTTGAATTTCGGTCCGGTCATCGGACGCGCCTCCGGCCACGGTCATGCATTTCCCCGATGACCGGATGCTCCTATCCGGTCCGATGCGCCATTGCTGCGCCGCCGAGTCGTCGCACGTGGCCTGGACCAGCTGTATCCCTTCGGTCCCGGCGCCGCTGCTCAGGCATTTCTTCGTGGCGGGGACCACCAGGGCATGGCCGGCCGGGGCGACCGTTGAGTCGGATCCACTGTTTGTGGACGGGCTCTCATCTCCGGGTTCCGTGTCAGGATCCTCCTGTCCGGCCTTGGGCGTCGACTCCTGCGATGGGGTGCGCGCCGTCGGCGACGTGACGCTGGAACTCGTAGAGCTCGACGGCGAGGAGGCGGAAGAGGCTGTCGGTGTGTCTGCGGACTGCGACGTCGTGGTGCCGCCGACTGGGAGCGGGCCGGCCGGCTCTGTGCCGCTGCTGGTGTTCTTTTCCGTCTCCGTGTTGACCAGCAACGCGATCGTGATCAGTACCGCCGTGGCGACCACTGCGGCAAGCACGACCAGCTTTTTCGAATGGCCCGTTCGGCCAGCGGGCCGCAGCGCCCGCAGGTTGGTCGTGGCCGACTGCGTGCGTTCCGCTGCCGGGGCGGCAGGGGATGCCTCGCGTGTTCTGTGCCCCAAGTTCGGTTCCGGACTCGGGGCCGGTTCCGGCCCTAAGTTCGGTTCCGGACTCGGGGCCGGCTTCGCAGCCGCAGCCGCAGCATCATTGGCCGCCGCAGGGGCGGCGGGCGGAGTGGTGGAGGAGCCCACTCGGCGTATTCGTCGTGGGTCGGCGACCGCTGTCCGCAAGAGGTGCTCGGCGTCCTCGGCCGATATTCGGTCGGCCGGGTTACTGGCGAGCAGACCCTGGATCAGCGGGGTCAGCGGCCCGGCGCCTCGCACCTCGGGAGCCGGCTCCATGGCAATGGCGTACATCGTCTCCGCCACGGTGTCCCGGAGGAATGGCGAGCGGCCCTCGACCGCATGGAAGAGCGTTGCACCCAGCGCCCACAGGTCTGCCTCCGGACCCGACTTGGCGCCGACCAGGCGCTCGGGGGCCATGAAGTCGACCGACCCCACCAACTGGCCGGTGCGGGTGAGAGGCGAGGTCTCGGCGGCCTGGGCGATGCCGAAGTCGGTGAGGACCACCCGGCCGTCCTCGGCGAGCAGTACATTTGCCGGCTTCACATCCCGGTGCAGGATCCCTGCCCGATGTGCCGCCAGCAACGCGGCGATCAGGCCACGGCCAATCCTGGCGGTCTCTTCGGGCGGGACAGGGCCGTGTGCCTTGATCAGGTCATCGAGGGTGGTGGAAGGCACGTACTCCATGACGATGATCGGCAGGCCCTCGTCGTCCACGACATCGTGCACGACAACGACATTGGGGTGGCTGATCCTGGCGGTGCTACGGGCCTCGCGGCGGGTGCGCTCGAAGAGGGTGGCGAGTTCGTCGGCGTCGAGATGCGGCTGGGGATGCAGCTTCTTGACGGCGACCTGGCGGGCGAGGAGATCGTCGTGGGCACGCCACACGGTGGCCATGCCGCCTCGACCGATACGGTCGAGAATGCGGTACCGGCTGGCGATCAGCCGTCCTTCGTCGGACACCGTGGATTCCTTTTCTCTACTTCAGGATCGATCTGGCCACCGGCGCCACGGGGGTTCCTCTAGCCAGCCATATGCCCAACGGTCCCTAGCTTACGGCTTGTCGAGGAGCGCCCTGTCAGTTGAAGGGGGCCTACGAGGAGGACGGCGAGTGCCGGAGGGCGGGTGGATACCGAGGTCGGAGGGGGCACCCTCGCCGGGGCACGGGTGGCTGCGGCGGGCGGAGTTGGCGGCTGGTGGGCTCGTCGCCCCCAAGATCAGTTATAAATACGACCCGGCCCACGTCTCGGGCGATACACCACCCGGTTGTCGCGCATTCACTGGCCCCGGACTTGTTGGCGTAGCCCTCTTCCGTCGCTAAGCGGGGTGCGGGTGCTCGTCGCGGCCCTGGGCCCTCCCCCGAGAGCACGGGCTCTGTTTCTCGACCCCCGCGAGAGCACCACCTGGCCCGATCCTTGCCGTACGGGCCACGCCGATTCGGTCGAACGCGCCGCTCATGGTCGAGCCCAGACCGCTGGCGTCACTGCCCAATCCGAGGCTCAGGCCACGACGAGCATCAGATTCCGTCTGAATGGTGACGGCTGCAAGCGAGGATGCACATCGGGGCCCACAGCTGTGGGCCCCGATGTGTCAGGCGGCGCAGACGAGCTGACGGCCGTAGAAGCATCGGTTGACGAGGTACGCCGGCGCTACGAGGAAGGAGACGGGCGCTTTGGGGTTGCACGCCCCCCACGCTTCCTGTCTGTCGAGGTCCAGGTGCTTTCCTGCGACGTGGTCGTAGTTCCATTCATGCGAGAGTCCGGCCTGGGTGATGCGCTCCATCAGGTCGACGCAACCCGTGCGCAGCCGGTTGATCGCTGCCTCGGTGGCTGGCTTCGGACACGGCGGTCCGGTCGGACACGTCGGCCGGGAAATATGTCACGGTGCCCGGGCCCTCCGCGGTGAGCTTCCCGGCGAGCGTCCGGCCGGGCTCCTCGCTGATTCCCAGGGTGGCCACGTGGGCCCCGGCTCGAACGAAGGACGCGACTGCCGCGGCGGCGATGCCTCGCGGGCCGCCGGTCACGATGATGCGCTTGTTCAGAGCTGTCATGGCACTTTTCCGCAGAGTGAGAAGGGATCGAGTCCGGGCCCGGAGGGTGGTCGGCCTCTCATTCACCATGCTCGTTCCTGGACGTGTCGGACGAAAGTTCACATGTTGCCCACTGGCTGGCCAGGTTCTCACCTGATCAGGATCCGGTGAGAACCTGACCGGCCCTCCCGCCGGGGTGCGCCGGGGAGCCCGTCCGCTCAGGGCTGGTCGAGGGCGTTCGTCACGAGCGCGCGGGCGTACGCGGCGTCCAGCGGGCCGGGGCGGAAGAGGATGCGATACATGATCGGCGCGACGACACGATCGATGATCCGCTCCGTGTCGGGCACGGCCTCGCCCCGCAGTGCCGCGTGCTTCAGCACGACGTCCACCTGTTCGGCTGCGTAGGCCGAACACTGACCGGCGTTACTGCCGTCCGGGTCGCCGAGCAGCGCGTCCCTGATGTACGCGCGCCCGGGTGGAGAGGCCATTTCGTCGAGGAACTGCTCCGCCCAGGCGTCGAGGTCGGCCCGCAGGCTCCCCAGATCAGCCGGATCCGTTTCCGGGCGGAGTCGCTCGACCGCCACGTCGGAGAGGAGCTCCTGCAGATCGCCCCAGCGACGGTAGACCGTGGAAGGGGTCACACCCGCTCGGGCCGCCACCATCGGAACGGTCAACGCGTCACGACCGACTTCGCCGACAAGTTCACGCACCGCCGCGTGGACGGACTCCTGCACGCGTGCGCTGCGCCCGCCAGGTCGGGCCATAGGCTTGGGGCTCATGCAACCCACCTTAATGCGAATCTGTTGCTTCTAGCGGCCGGTCCAGTCGCCGTTACAGGATCGCGTACAGGATCGCGATGCCACCGCCCCTGAACGACGCGCCCGGCGCGGTGACCGCGCACTGCAGGTGGACGTCCCCGCCGCAGAGGCCGGGACGTCCACCTGCTTTCAGGCCGCGATCGGGGCGATCCGCCCCGCACCGGCGGAGGCTTCCTCGTAGGCGCGGCCTGCACGGAGCACCGTGGCGTCGCCGAAGGGTCGCGCCATGAGCTGCATTCCGATCGGCAGGCCGGCGCTGTCGTGCCCCACCGGCAGGGTGAGAGCCGGCACTCCGGTGATGTTGGCCGGGGCGCAGAGACGGACATAGCTGTCGGACACGGCTTCGACCGTACCGTCGGCCCAGTGGACCGCGTACTGATCCGCCCTGGCGGCCGTCATCGGCACTGTTGGCGCGGCAAGGACATCGATTCCGTCGAACATGCAGGTCCACGCGTCGCGCATCATCGTGCGGGCTCTCTGAGCGCGGAGGTAGTCTGCCGCCGAGGTGAGCTCACCGGCCTCCAGCAGGATGCGGACGTCCGGTGTGTACAGGTCGGGCACTGCCCGCAGGGACCCTTCGTGGTAGGCGGTGGCCTCAGGGACCATCAGTCCCCACTGCACGGCCTGGATGTAACGCACCATTGGGATCTCGACGTCGACGAGCTGTGCACCGAGCTCCGCCAGCCGCCCGATCGCGCGGCGTACGGCCTCCTCGACCTCAGGGTCGACCCGTTCGAAGTAGTAGTTGCGGGGTACGCCGACCCTCAGGCCTCGCAGGTCACCGCGGGAGATCTCGCCCATCGGGGCACTGTGCACCCCCGCCGGGTCGCGGGGATCGGGGCCGGCCGTCTCGGACAGCACCAGTGCCGCGTCCTGGACGGTGCGGGTGAGGGGGCCCACGTGGTCCAGGGACCAGGACAGGGAGGTCACGCCCGAGCGTGGGACCAGCCCGTAGGTCGGCTTGAGACCCACGACTCCGTTCAAGGCAGCGGGAACCCGGATGGAACCGCCGGTATCCGTTCCCAGGGCGAACGTCGCTCCGCCGCCGGCAACGGCCACCGCCGAGCCGCCGCTCGATCCTCCGGCCACCCGGGTGTGGTCCCAGGCGTTGTTCGTCTGCGGCGTCGTCAGGCCGTAGGCGAACTCGTGCGTGTGGGTCTTGCCCAGAAGGACCGCACCGGCGGACGCGAGTCGCTCGGCCACCGCACTGTCGCGCTCCGCCACATGTCCGGCCCGTACGTTCGAGCTGGCCGTGGTGGGTGTCCCCTCGGCGTCGATCAGGTCCTTGAGACCCATCGGGATTCCGTGCAGCGGGCTCCGGGGCCCGCTTTTCGCGACCTCCCGTTCGGCCGTTTCCGCCGCCTCCCTGGCCGCTTCGGCGGTGACGGCGACGTAGGCGCCGAGCCTTCCTTCGACCACCCCTATGCGGTTCAGAACGGATTCGGTGAGTTCGACGGGGGACAGCTGACGCGCTCGTACCGCCTGGGCGGCTTCGGTGAGGGACATCTCAAACGGTTGCATCGACGTTCTCCTGTCCGGCCCGGTAGGTGAACGCGGGAGGCGTGTCGCCGAAGTCGAGCTCGCGCAGCGTGGCGATGACGGAGTGGATGTGGTTGGCGGTCGCGGCCACCCCTTCGTGGCGGTCGTCCCCCAAGGGGAGTCCCGCCCGCAGCGCCCCTCGGGCCGCCTCCTGGGGAGTGAGTTCGCTGGTCATGGCGTCCTTCCGGATCAATCCGGCAGCCGGGTCGAGGACAGTCCCGCGACCACCGACCACCTAAAAGCGAATCGTTTGCTTTAGATGACGGTAGGACCTACGGTGACTTAAAGCAAACCGATTGCTTTTAGCTCGGGAAGGACCCTCATGCAGAGCGTCTCCGCGGGCCTCACACATCCCCGCGTCTCCACCCCAGGGTCTCGATCTTTCGCCCTGCACGCGTCGATCCTGATCGCGTTGCTCGCAGCGTCCAGCGCGCCGACCCCGCTGTACTCCCGCTACCAGGAGCAGTGGCACCTGTCCGCCCTGGACATCACCGTGGTCTTCAGCACGTACGCCCTCGCACTGCTGGCCGCGCTGCTGACCACCGGCACGCTCTCCGACCACCTCGGGCGCCGCCCCGTTCTCGTAGGCGCGCTCGGACTGCAGATCATCGCCATGGCCCTCTTCGCGACGGCCGGCGGCCTGGCCGCCCTGCTCGTCGCCCGACTGCTGCAAGGCATCGCCACCGGCGCGGCCACCAGCGCAGCCGGTGCGGCTCTCATCGACCAGGAGAACCCAGCCCGGCCGGGACGTTCCGCGCTGGCCAACAGCATCTCGCCGGTGTCCGGCATGGCGGCCGGAGTCCTGATCGCCACCCTCCTGGTGCATTTCGCACCCGCCCCCACAACCACGGTGTACGCGGCGTTGGCGGCCGTATTCGCCGCCCAGGCAGTCGCTCTCACCAGGACTCCCGAGTCGGCCCTCCCCCACCCGGGCGGCCTGCGCTCCATGCGGCCGCACCTGACCCTTCCGGCCACCGCCCGGCCGGCATTCCTGCTCAACGGCGCAGGAGTCGTCGCCGTCTGGGCACTCGGCGGCTTCTACTCCTCACTGGGCCCGGCGTTCACCAGGCTCATCTCCCCCGACGCGCCCGAGGCTGCCGGCGGCATGGTCTTCTTCACCCTGACAGCCGTCGCCGCTCCGACGGTGTACCTCACGCGTCGGCGACAAGCCGACGCCCTGGTCCTCCTGGGGAGCTGTGCGGCGATACCGGCGGCCGGGCTCTCCCTCGGCGCGCTCTTCCTCGGCAGCGAAACCCTGCTGTTCGCCGGAGCAGCCATGGCCGGATTCGCCTTCGGAGCCGTGTCCCAGGGTGCGCTGCGCGCGGTCGTCGACTCCGTCACCGCTCACGAGAAAAGTGGCACCCTCGCTTCCTACTACGTACTCAGCTATCTCGCGATGAGCCTGCCGGCCATCGGTGCGGGAGCCATCGCATCAGACTTCGGCCTGCGCACCGCGGCAGTCAGTTACGCCTGCTGCGTCGCGGCTCTGGCCGTCCTCTCCATCACGGCGCTGTCCGCCCCCCTGCGCACCGGTCAGAGAACATCGCCCGGCCCTGCGGCCCCCGGCCCGACCACGACGGACACCGCGTCAACAGGCAGCGATGCCATCACCCTCATCCCCTGCGCACGCCCCGTACACAACAGCTGAGGAAAGAACCTTGATCACTTCAACGGACACCAACACCACGGCCTCCCCCGCCGCGCCCTCGTGGACAGTCGGCGACCACACCGTCCGGCGCATCGACGAGGTGGCCCTGCCCCCGCAGACCGGTCCCTGGCTGCTGCCCGGAGCGACTGCCGACCTCGTGACCGGCACACCCTGGCTGCGCCCCGACTTCGCCGACGAACAGGGCGTCCTGCACTTGGCGAGCCACAGCTTCGCCGTCGAGGTGAACGGCATGAAGGTGCTCGTCGACACCGGCATCGGAAACGGAAAGCCGCGCGCCAATCCCGCGTGGCACAACCTGGACAGCGACTACGAGTCCCGGCTCGTGGCCGCGGGCTTCGCACCGGAGAGCGTGGACCTCGTCATCCTCACCCACCTCCACGCGGATCACGTCGGCTGGAACACACGGGCCGATGGGGACGACTGGGTGCCCACCTTCCCGAACGCGCGCTACCTCACCACTCGCACCGAGTGGGACTACTGGGCCGGCGTCGACATGGAGGAGGCCCGCCGTCAGATGTTCCGCGACTCGGTCCACCCCGTCCACGACGCCGGACTGCTCGACTTCATCGACGTCACGGACGGTGGCACGGACATCGCACCCGGCCTCCGGCTGCTGCCTGCCCCGGGTCACACGCCCGGGCAGGTCGCGGTGGAACTCAGCAGCGGGGACGAACGCGCGCTGATCACCGGGGACAGCATCCATCACCCGGTGCAGATGTCGCATCCTGACCTCTGCAGCTGCGTCGACATCGATCCCGTGCGTGCCGTCAGGACCCGCACGGAAACACTTGAGTCCCTTGCCGGTACGTCGACATTGCTGATCGGTAGCCACTTCCCGCCGCCCACCGCCGGCCGCGTCCAGCGCCAGGGGCAGGGGTACCGGCTGATCCAGGCTGCTTCCGGGAACACGCCCGACCGCATCTGAGCCCCTCACGGGCGCGGCTCGTCACCCGCCCCCCTCCTCGGGGCCGGGCAACGAGCCGCGCCTCAGGCCTGGCCACGCTGGCTCCGCCGGCCGAGCCGGGGCGGCGCCACTCGCGGCTTCTTCCAGCCGGCCGAGACTGCTCGCGGCACCCCGGGCTCGGCCCTCGGACCGACCTCGACGACCCAGGCGAGCCGATCCAACCGCTGGCCCGAGCCGAGGACTTCGGGTTCCGGTGTGTCAGTGCACGCCCGCGCTCAGAGCGGGAGCCGAGGGTTCGTCAAGATCGAGCCCGTTCGGCTCTCCCGCAGCAAGACGGTGACGCAGCCGTTCGCCCTCGATGTCGACGTTCGGCAGAAGGCGTTCGGGCTTCCCACGACCGCACTCACCGTCCCGCATCACGACCGCGTCGGCTGTGCCGCGCCACCCGCACCCGGTTTCCGCACCCGACCGTGCACCACTCGCGGCGGGAATGGCTCTTGACGAAGTAGAGGACACAGCCCGGCGCGGGGCATGCTCTCAGCAGCTCCGCGCCGGTGCCCGCGCCCGCGAACAGGGCCACCGCCTCGGCCGCGATCCGGGCCAGAGCCGCGCGCCGAGGATCGTCCTCGGACCGGCGGCCGATCACCGTGATGAGCCCCTCCTCCTGCACCAGTTCCTGCCACGAGGCGGCCCGGCGGGCCCAGGTGTTGAGCACGGCGAGATCGGCCGGTTCCGCGGTGCCACTCGCCGTACGCACACCGGCGAGCGCCCGCAAGGAGCGCCGCAGGCCCAGGAAGTCCTCGAAGAGAGACGAATCCACCGGGGCGGCTCGGAGCATTTCGTCGGCGACCGGCGCGGGGAACCGGACACGCTGCGCGGCAAGCCAGACGTCGAGGTCCGGCGGTTCGGCGAGGGCGTCGATCATCCTGCCGCGAACACCGCCCTTGATGTAGACGGTGTTCACCAGATCGAGGGGCAGCGGTTCGCCGGTGAGCGGAAGCTCTTCGATCGCGGCCGACCGCGGGCCCTGCATGTCGCTCTCGCCCATAGGTCCATCCTGCCTCGTGGAAAGCAGCACACCAAGCTAATGGACAGGATAATCTTCACCCATTAGTACTGCTATTGTGCGTGAAGGGATCTTTCGTGTCCGAAACCCAGTTGCCCCAGCTCGCCGGGCCACGACGCCGGACCGCCGCCCTCGCGGGCGAGGCGCCCGCCCGCCCGGCCCCCGGCTTCATCTCCGTGGCCACCCTGGGCGGTGTGGCCGCGCTGGTGCTGCTGGCCGCGATCGGCACACTGCTGGACCAGACGGTGCTCATCCCGCCGCTCGCCGCCAGCGCCGCCCTCGTGTTCGCCGCTCCCGCCCTGCCCCTGGCCCAGCCACGCAACGTCATCGGCGGTCAGCTGGTCTCCACCCTGGTCGGCTTCCTGGCCCTCGCCGTGGCGGGCAGCTCGGTGTGGGCCTCGGCCGTCGCCGGCGGTCTGGCCATCGGCGCCATGGCCCTCACCCGCACCTCGCACTCCCCCGCCGCGGCCACCGCAGTCATCGTCGTGGTGACCGATCCCTCGGCGGCCCTGTTCCTCCCCCTGCTCCTGCTCGCCACCCTGGTGATCGTCGGCGTCGGCATCCTCGCGGGACGGACCGGCAAGACGGTCCGCTACCCGGCCTACTGGTGGTAGGACCGGGCCGACATGACCAGCCGATACGCGCCACCACTCTTCAGCCCTGCGGTCCAGGAACACGAAACGCTCCACGCGAGCCGACGCGAGTACGCGGCGATGAGCCAGGGACCCGCGCGCGCCGACTCCCCCGCGCCGAGACCGAGTTCGTCGCAGGCGCGGACAGCTTCTACCTGGCGACCACCGGATCCACCGGCCGGCCGTGCGCGCAGCATCGAGGCGGTCCTCCCGGATTTCTGCGCGTACCCGATGAGCAGACTCTCCGCTTCGAAGCCCTACGCCCAGGCCGACCACCTCGTCCTCGACGGGAATCCACATGCCGCGCCCCGTCACCTTCCCCAGGGGCGGCGGATGGGGCGGGAGCCGCTCCTGGACCTCTTCAAGACCTACGAGGCCGACGGCGTCGACCAGTTGATACCGAACCTCCGCTTCGACACTCGCCCGGCCGAGCACGTCATGGTGGAACTGGCCTCGTACGTGCTGCCGCACTTCCCGTCCCCGACTGCCGACGGTTAGGGCCAATGCCGTTCGGTCAGGGGTTCGTTCGGCGGTGCGACTTTCGGCGTTTCGGCTGGTGATACGGGTGCAGCCCTCGTAGTGGTTCTCGGGTCCGCCAAGACTCGTGTTCCTCTGCAAGGGCTGCAGTGTCTGATTTCTGTCATCACGCATGCTCCCGGTGTGTTTGCCATGGGGCACCTGGGCGAGTTGACCCAGGCTGTTCCGTTCGATCTCGTCGACGAGGCACTCGCGTCCGCAGGCGGTCTACAGCAGCGGGTGCGGCGGCTGCCGTCGCGGGTGGTGGTCCATCTCCTGCTCGCCGGCGCGCTGTTCACCGGGACGGGCTGGACGGGGATCTGGTCGCGGCTGACTGCCTCGCTGCCCGTGCCGCTGCCCGTGCCGGCGGGTTCATCGATCACGGCTGCGATGCGACGGGTCGGACCCAAACCGTTGAAAGCACTGTTCGACCTGGCCAAAGGCCCCGCAGCGGCGACCGCGACACAGATGACACGGTTCGCGGGCAGGCTGGTGGTCACGATCGACGGCACCCAGATCGCACTGCCGGACACGCCCGCGAACCTGTCAGTGTTCCCCAGGGCGAAGACCGGACCGAACGGGCCCGCCGGTTACCCGATGCTGCGTCTGGTCACGCTGACGGCCTGCGGGACCCGAACCCTCATGGACGCCGCCTTCGGCACCGACGCGACCGGCGAGCTCACCTACGCCCGTGGCCTGATCACCGCTCTGGTCAGGCTCTACCGAGAACGCTGGGAGATCGAGACCAGCTACTGCGAGCTGAAATCGACCGTCCTGGGCGGCAGAGTCCCGCACGGCCGCCACCCGGCAGCCGCCACCCAGGAGACCTGGGCACTTCTGGTCGCCTACCAGGCACTACGCACCGCGATGAGCGACGCCGTCCCGCACCGGCCCGACATCGACCCCGACCGCGCCGCATTCACCATCACGCTGAACACAGCACGTGACCAGATCATCCGGGCCACCGGCATCATCCACACCCGGACCGACCTCGTCGGACAGATCGGCACCGCCATACTCAACGGCCTCCTACCCGCCCGCCGAGACCGGTCCCGACCCCGCGTGAAGAGTCGTGGACCTTGGCGACGAACTGCGGATCGGCGGACAGTTTGAAGGAGTCCCCCAGGTGGGGCTTGAGGTCGGACTTCTTCCGGATCCGGCCGATGGTCGACTTCGACGGGCCGGTGCGCTGGGCCATCGATGCCCGTGACCAGCGCGTGTCCCTGTCCGCGGTCGACTCCAGGGTGGCCACGATGGCCTGCTCGGCCCGGTCGAGGAGGATCTACGGCGGCCGACCCGAGCGCGGCTCGTCATGCAGGCCGTCAGTCGTGATCGGCCGGACAAGACCTGAGGGCAGCGCCGGTTGAGGAGCAGGTCGTCGACTGCCGCGTGCAGAGTCGCGGCGGCCACTCCGTCGCGCATCTGCGTGGACAGACCCAGGACAACCCGGTGGCCCACAGTGACCCTCATCACTTATGGATCGATTGAGCCATAATAACTTGACCACGCGTCGGGCCGGGTTGAGTATTTCGGTATGACCGATCCAGAATACGAGACCGACTCCGCCGCCCGCCCCACGCTGAGCCGCGCGATGGTGCTGCTGCTGGCGGTGACCTGTGGCGCGGCAGTAGCGAACATCTACTACGCGCAGCCTCTGCTGCCGGTCATCTCCCGGGCGTTGGGGGTGTCCGAGGGGGCCGGTGGTCTGGTCGTCACTGCCTCGCAGATCGGCTACGCGATCTCCCTGGCACTGCTCGTGCCCCTCGGTGACGTACTCGAACGGCGGCGTCTGGTGAGCGTGTTGCTCGGTCTGAGCGCCGTCGCCCTGCTCGGCGCGGCGATCTCACCCTCGCTGGGATTGCTGTACGCCGCTGTCGCGCTGATCGGGGTGACCTCCGCCGTGGCGCAGATCGTGGTGCCGATGGCGGCCTCGCTGGCTGCCGACCACGAGCGCGGCTCGGTGGTGGGCACGGTCATGAGCGGCCTGCTCGTCGGGATCATGCTGGCCCGTACTGCTGCGGGCTTCCTCGCGGAGTTCGGCGACTGGCGGCTGGTGTTCGTCTTCGCGGCCGTGCTCATGGTAGTGCTGGCCGTCATCCTGCGCCTGGCGCTGCGCCCCATGCCTCCGTCCGAGACCACCCCATATCCCCAGCTCCTGCACTCGGTACTGACGCTGGTGCGCACCGAGTCGCTGCTGCGCAGGCGCATGGGTCTGGCCGCGGTCGGTATGGGCTCCTTCACCATCCTGTGGACGGCGTCGTCGTTCCTGCTGGCCGGTCCGGCCTACGGGTACGGCCCCGCCGGCATCGGCCTGTTCGGCCTGGCCGGAGTGGTCGGGGCCGCCGCCGCGGTGGTGGCCGGCCGGTTCGCGGACCGCGGGCGCGGCCGTCAAGTGGCGACCGGTGGGCTGGTCCTGCTGACGGCCAGCTGGGGCGTACTGGCCTTCGCGGGAGCGGGCGGCGCAGGCGGCCTGATCTCGCTGGTCGTCGGCATCATGCTCCTCAACCTTGCTCAGCAGGCCCTGCTGATCAGCCATCAGAGCGTGCTCTACCACCGGGTTCCGCATGCCCGTAGCCGGGTGACGACGGCCCTCATGGTCTCCTCGTTCGCAGGCAGCACCGTCGCCTCCGCGCTCGCCTCGGCGCTGTACCCACTCGTGGGCTGGACGGGGATATCGGCGCTCGGCGCGGTGACCGCGCTGATCGGTGTCGGGATCTGGATCCTGGAACTGCTCCGTCCGAGCCCCTCCGAACCGCTCACCGACCCGTCGGTGAGCGTACGCACCGCGACCGCGGACCCCGCAGACTCGCACTCGAAGAGCTCGAAGGATCCTGCTCATGCCTGAAATCCGCCGCGTGGCAATCCTGGACGACTATCAGGGGATCTCCCACCGGTACGCCGACTGGAGCGCCCTGCCCGACGGCGCGCGACTCACCGTCTTCACCGAACACCTGGGCGGCCCCGAAGAGGTGAGTGCCGCGCTGAAGCCGTTCGACGTCGTCGTCGCCATGCGCGAGCGCACCGCCTTCCCGGCCGAGGTCCTCAGCGCACTGCCGAACCTGCGCCTGCTGGTCACCACGGGTCCGGCCAACGCGGCCGTCGACGTGGCCGCGGCACACCGGCAGGGGATCGTGGTCTCGGCCACCCGCGCGGCGGGGCTGCCCTCGACCGCCGAGCTGACCTGGGGGCTGATCCATGCCCTGACCCGTTCCATCCCCGCCGAGGAGCGCAGCCTGCGCGAGGGCGCCTGGCAGCGCACCGTCGGGCGCGACCTGTGCGGCGCCCGTCTCGGAGTCATCGGACTGGGCAACGTCGGCGGCCGGGTGGCCAGGGTCGGACTCGCCTTCGGCATGGACGTCGTCGCCTGGAGCGACAACCTCGACGCCGGGCACGCCGAAGCACTGGGTGTCACTCCGGTCGGCCAAGGGGAACTGCTGGCCACGTCGGACGTAGTCACCCTCCACGTCCAGCTCTCCCCCCGTACCACCGGACTCATCGGCCGCGACGAACTGGCCCTCATGCGACGGGACGCGCTGCTGGTCAACACCTCCCGGGCGGGCCTCGTGGACGAGCGGGCGCTGCTGGCCGCCCTCGACTCAGGAAGCCTGGGCGGAGCCGCACTCGACGTCCATCCCGCCGAACCGCTCCCCGCCGGCTCGCCATGGCACACCGCACCACGGACGGTGCTCACCCCGCACCTGGGCTACGTCACCGCCGGCACCTACCGGACCTTCTACGGCGACGCCCTCGACGACGTCCTCGCGTACGCCGCTGGAGAACCGGTCCGCGTGATCGCTCCGTGAACGGATCCCGCCCGACCCCTTCCTCTCCGATCCTCCATCCACTTCCGCCGCACCCGTACGAAGACGCGAAGAAAGGCTCGACCATAGCCATGAGCGACCAGACAACCACGGCCAACGTCCTCCGGCCCGACGGCACTGACGGCACTGACGGCACTGACGTCGCCGGTGACTCCGGGCGCCGTATGCCGACGCTATGGACCCGGACCATCGGGGAACTCACCCTGACCTATCTGCCCGATGCCGGTGTCACCATGATCCCGACGCGGGTCTACCCCGCTTCCGAGGAGACTGACTGGATCCCGTACCGCCCTCACATGACGGACGCCGGCCACCTGGCCATGGGATGCGGCGCACTGCTCGTCGAACGCGCTGGGCACCACCTGCTTCTCGACGCGGGCCACGGCCGGATCTCGGGCGACGACCCGGAACACTTCCAGTACGGCTTCGAGCACGTGAAGGATCTCCCCGCCTCGCTGGCGAGCCTCGGCGTCGCCCCGGCCGCACTGGAAACAGTCGCCTTCACCCATCTGCACGACGACCACACCGGCTGGGCACGCCCCGATGCGGCCGACCATCCGCACAGCCTGTTCCCGAACGCCCGATGGGTCGTCGGGGAAGGTGAACTGGAGGGCCTGGATCCCGCCGCCGGGCCGCGGCTCGCCGGGCAGAGCGAACGGACCAGGCCCGTGGCCGACGGGACCGAGATCGCCGAGGGCGTCCGGGCCTGGGCGCTGCCCGGGCACACGACCGGGCACACGGCCTGGGTTCTCGACGCGGGCGACGGCCGCCGGATCGTCGCGTTCGGCGACGCCATGCACTCCCCCGTCCAGGTCCACCACCCCGACTGGGAAGTGCTCCTCGACCACGACCGGGCAGAGGCCGAACGCTCACGGCGCCGGCTCGTGGAGTACCTCTCCCAGGACGGGGTCTACGGCTTCGGCGTCCACTTCGCCGACCAGCAGCTCGGCACGGTCGACGGCAACGGCCGCTGGCGCCCGTGGAACGACGCGACGGACGCCCGCTGAGCCCGCCCCGGAACGAACGGCGTTCCCACCGCGAACGACCCCGGTTTCGGCACTCACACCCCAGTTTCCAGCCAACCCACTTGTGAGACCAACGATGAATGCGACCCACCAGCCCGCCACCGCGGCAGGCACTTTTCGCCTCGGCGGCGACCTTCCCATCACCCGTCTCGGCCTCGGCACCATGCAGATGACCGGTCCCGGCGTCTGGGGGGACCCGAAAGACCCGGACCGAGCCGTCCGAGTCCTGCGCCGCGCTGTCGAGCTCGGCGTGAACTTCATCGACACGGCGGACTCCTACGGTCCCGCCGTCGCCGAGCCACTCGTCAAGAAGGCCCTGTACCCCTATCCGGACGACCTGGTCATTGCCACCAAAGCCGGGCTGACCCGCTCCGGCCCCGACCGGTGGCACCCTGTCGGCAGGCCCGAGTACCTGCGCCAGCAGGCCGAGATGAGCCTGCGCCACTTGGGAATGGACCACATCGACCTCTTCCAGCTGCATCGCATTGACCCGAAGGTCCCACTTGAGGAACAGCTCGGAGAACTGCAACTCCTTCAACAGGAGGGGAAGATCCGGCACATCGGGCTCTCCGAGGTCTCTGTCGAGGATCTCGAAGCAGCCTTGAGGACGGTCCCGATCGTCTCGGTGCAGAACCTGTTCAACCTCGCCGACCGCACGGCTGAGCCGCTGCTGGAGTACGCGACGCACCACGCCATCGGTTTCATCCCTTGGTTCCCGCTGGCAACCGGAAAACTGTCGAGGGACGACGGCCCGCTCGCCGAGCCGGCCCGGCAGCACGGCGTGAGTCCGTCACAACTCGCCCTGGCCTGGCTGTTGAAGCGTTCGCCCGCGCTGCTGCCGATCCCGGGAACCTCGTCCGTCGAGCACCTGGAGGAGAATGTCCGGGCCGCCGAGATCGTTCTGCCCGAGGCCGTGTTCGACGCCATGACCCACGCCGCGTAGCGCGGCCGGTCGCCAGGCTCCGCGTACGCCTGGGCCTGTCCGGCGGATCATGACGATGGCAGAGTGCGCCCCGTGTGTTGCAGCGTCTTCCTGCTCCGGTTCGTGGACAGCACGGTTGTCGCGTCGGATGCCGATGTTCCGGCATGTGACTGAGCCGTACATGGCCGCGGGCGGTCCAGGGGAGGGTTCCCCCACTCCACGTGGAGGACGGGGACAACGTGGTGTACCACGAGTCCCACGGCGAAAGCGGCATGCCGTGAGTGACGGCGACGCAGTCTGCCCGTGGGCCACGGTCCGGACCTGCGGGCTCCGGCCGTGTGCTGGTGGGCCCGGCCGCCCGCGCCCTCCCGACGGGCGGCCCCGACCACTTCTCCGGTCGCTTCGGCCTGCTGCCCGGCTACGGCCGGCCCCACTGTCGCAGCACCCTGGCCCACCGCCCGGAGTCCGCGGCCGGGCCGAGCCGCTCTTCGAGGCCATCAAGATCCATCAGCAGAACCTCTTGGACAGGCTCCCCGGCGCCCACGGCTACCTGCGCGGGCCGCACGGGCAGGCAAGGGTCCGAGGAGGTCCCCCCCTCCCCATTGACCGGGGCCACACCCTCCGTCCAGTGACTCGGCTCGCATCGTTGACCGGGTGATGGACGGGTTGCCCGGCAGTCAGCAGGTCAGGGTGGCCAGGTGCCCGCCGGCTGTGCACGCGATTCATGTCGATTGAAGTCGTGCGGTTCCGGGGGCTGCGCGTGGACCGATGCCGACGTGTGGTGCACGTGGGCGTCAGCGTCCCCGTGTGTCCCAGTTCGCGAGCACGGCGTCGGCCGCCGCGTGCAAAGTCCGTGCTGATGTGCCGTCACAGACCTGTGTCGAAATACCGAGCAAGAAGCCGTGGATCATTGACGTGACGCCGTCCACGTCGGTGTCTTCGGCGAGTTCTCCTGAGGCGATACCGCGTACGATGCACGCCCTGATGCGTTCTCGGTCCGCTGCGCGGCGCGCCGCTACGACCCTTCGCGCTCCGGCCTCGCCCGCTCCCGGTGCCCGGACCGTCCCTGAGAGGGCGATGAGGCATCCGCGGGGATGGGATGCGTCGGTCTGCATGTTGATCGACCCGTGGAGGAGCCGGGCGATGGCCTCACGGGGACTTTCCGCCTCGTCGGCCACGACATCGGTGACGCTGCCCGGTCCGGCGATGTAGTGCTCAACGGCCTTCTCGAAGAGTCCCTCCTTCGAACCGAAGGCGCCGTAGAGGCTCGCGGAGGACAGCCCTGTGGCCTCGCGGAGCTGGGCCAGCGATGTCCCTTCGTAGCCCTGTTCCCAGAACAGCAGCATCGCGGCCTCCAGGACGGCCTCCATGTCGAAGATGCGGGGACGGCCGACGGTGGGCACGGTGAACCTCCTCCATTGCGGACTGAATGATCCAGTTTGACACGCGTCGACACCGCGGTCAATATTGGATCAGTCAATCCATAACTGGTGAGGAGTCCGCCCCGATGACCACAACGAACCCCACACCGGTCCACGAACGAGCGCACCATTCGTTCCCCGTCCCCGCACTGGTGGTGATGGCGTGCGCCGGATTCATCGTGATCATGACCGAGACACTGCCTGCGGGACTGCTCCCGCAGCTCGCTGCCGGACTTGACGTCTCCGAAGGCGGTGCCGGCCAGCTCGTGAGCGCCTACGCGATCGGAACGGTCCTCGCGGCGATACCCGCCATCACGCTGACCCGCGGGTCACAACGCAAGCCGCTTCTCCTCGCGGGCCTGATCGGGTTCCTTGTCGCGAACACCGTCACTGCGGCAGCGCCATCGTTCACCGTCGCCCTTGGCGCCCGGTTCGTCGCGGGAGCATTCTCCGGCCTGCTGTGGGGCATGCTCGCCGGATACGCCCGGCGTATCGCCGCACCTGAGCATGCCGGGCGCGCCCTTGCCATCGCCATGACCGGTACCCCCGTCGCGCTGGCTGTCGGAACTCCCCTTGGCGCCTGGCTGGGCTCGGCGGTCGGGTGGCGCTGGTCCTTCGCCGCGATGTCGCTGCTCAGCATCGTCGCCATAATCTTCGCGAAATCCCTCGTGCCCGACGCCCCGGGGCAGTCGGCGCAGACACGCGCTCCCCTCAGCCGAGTGCTGGGCATTCCCGGCGTGGCGACCATCCTCGGCGTCGTATTCGTCTGGATGCTCGCGCACAACGTGCTCTATACCTACATCGCTTCCTACCTGCAGCAGATGCATCTCGCGCTCCGGCCCGACATCACACTTCTCGTCTTCGGCGTCGCTGCGCTCGGAGGTATCTGGATCACCGGTGTATTCATCGACCGCGCACTTCGCAGGCTCACCCTGGCGAGCGTGACTCTGTTCGTCGTCGCCGCGGCGGTTCTTGCCGCCGCGCAGCAGTCCACGGTGCTCGCGCTGCTCGCGATCGTCCTGTGGGGCCTCGCGTTCGGCGGCGCGGCGACGCAGTTGCAGACGGCCATGGGGGAGGCCGCGGGCGAGAACGCCGATGCGGCGAACGCGGTGCTGACGACATCCTTCAACCTGGCGATCTTTGCGGGCGGTGCCGTGGGGGCCGTGGTCGTCGATGGCGTGGGCGCATCGGTTCTTCCAGCCGGGATGATCGCTCTCACGCTCATGGCGCTCGTCATGGTCGGCTTCGGCCGGCGCGCAGCATTTCCCGCCGGGCGTTGACCGAGAACTGACCGGACCACTCTTCGTGGCTCGTCATGCAGCCTTGGGCGCGGGTATGCGCTCCACTCGCGGACTGGCGAGTCGGGGGCGAATCTGCGTTTGGCTTCGGTCCGGGCGTTGCGCCGGCGGATGTAGGCGGCAATGGCGGCGTTCTGCTCTCGCGGGGCGGTGGTCGGTGCCATTGAGGGCACGAAGTAGCGCCTGGCCGCGAACTCTGATCGGGTCCAGTTCAGCCAGGATCCGTAGGTCGGCAGGAAGACCAGCTCGAGTGTTGTCAGCGGCCCAGCTGCGGACCTCGGCGTGCTTGTGGGGGGGGAGAAGTTGTCCAGGACGACGTACAGCTTCTCCGCTGGTCAGCGGGAGCGTTGAGCAGGCCGAGGAACGTTCGCCTGCGTTTGCGCTGCCGGATCCTGTAGTAGATCTCGCCAGTGGCGGGCGGCAAACATGTGCATCACGGGGCCGTACCGGTTGCAGGTCGCCCGCAGCTGACGGGGCTTGCCCACCGGACGCCGGTCCATGCCCTTGCATGGCTGAAGATTGACGGGCCGAATTCGTCGACGCGTATGACCCGGCCGTCAGCCGTCGGGGTCGTACAGGGCCAGGACTCGGCGCATCTTGGCGATGAAGTTCGGATCAGTAGCGGCCTTCCACGTGGTTGTGGCCTTCCAGGAGCATCGCGTTCAGCGCGACCCGCGCCGAGTGGTCGGCCAGACCTCCTTGCGGATGCGCCGGATGTCGGAGGGATGGGTGTCGGGTCGTCCGCTCCGCCGTTGCCCGCATGCAGCCGGGAGAACTGTCTTGGGCCGCAGGAACCCCTGGGACTTTTCTGGGACATTCGGCCGCACCTGCGCGCACACGCGGGAGACATCCGAAAGGGGATTCACGCAGGTCAACGCTCTGCAACCGCGTATTGTCGCAGGTCATAGAACTGCCTGGTCTCTTCCGGGACATCCGACCGGCGGGGTGTTGTGCCCTTACAACGGCTAACACAATGAGGTGATCTGTCGGTGGGTGATGAGGCAGCAGGCGAGTTTGAGGAAGGCTTCGTGGATGTCTGCTCGTCGTTCCCAG